>NZ_JBBDHF010000002.1:0-973902 GCF_037285405.1 Microbacterium sp. KHB019
CGGTTCGTCGGCAAGCAGCAAGGGGACAAGCACAAGGCAACGACGGCACTGCGCACGGGAAGAACCGGCAAAGGTCACCCGAACATCGGCACCGCATTCGTGCACACCGTCATCGATGACTACTCCCCCGTTGCCTACGCCGAGATCTGCACCGACGAGAAAGCCGACACGGCGATCGGCGTCCTCACACGCGCCGTCGCCTGGTTCGCAGACCGCGGCGTCACCGTCGAGCGTGTCTTATCCGACAACGGGTCGGCCTATCGCTCCTACGCATGGCGCGATGCCTGCGTCATGCTCGGCGTCCGACACAAACGCACCCGCCCCTATCGTCCACAGACCAATGGCAAGATCGAGCGTTTCCACCGCACCCTCGCCGACGGCTGGGCCTACGCCCGCTTCTACGGATCCGAATCCGAACGCCGAGACGCGCTACCCGGCTGGCTGCACTTCTACAATCATCACAGGCACCACTCCGCAGTCGGAGCCGCGCCCGTCAGCAGAATCAACAACCTGCCTGGACATCACAACTAGGCGACGAAGGCCCCGCACCTCCGAAGAGGGGCGGGGCCTTCGTATCGAACCTGGGTCAGTTGTACGTACCAGGGGTCACGTCATCCGTCGAGAACGCGTCGAAGTCGACGTAGCCGAAGTCGCCCTCGGCGTACGCGCCGTCGGATGCGAAGATCCGGTTCGGGTAGCGCTCGCTCTTGGCTTCCTCGGTCGCCTCGACCGTGACGTCACGGTACTTCGAGAGACCTGTTCCGGCGGGGATGAGCTTACCGATGATGACGTTCTCCTTGAGACCGACCAGCGGGTCGCGCTTGCCCTGCATGGCAGCCTCGGTGAGCACGCGAGTGGTCTCCTGGAACGACGCAGCCGACAGCCACGACTCGGTCGCAAGCGACGCCTTCGTGATACCCATCAGCTCCGAACGGCCGGAGGCCGGACGCTTGCCCTCAGCGACAGCCTCGCGGTTGATCGCCTGGTAGCGCTTGAGGTCGACCATCTCACCCGGCAGCAGGGTCGTGTCGGCGTGATCGACGACGGTGACCTTGCGGAGCATCTGACGGACGATGACCTCGATGTGCTTGTCGTGGATCGGCACACCCTGCGAACGGTAGACGCCCTGGACGCCGCCGACGAGGTAACGCTGCACCTCGCGAGCACCCATGACACGCATGACCTCCTTGGGGTCCAGCGTGCCGACCAGGAGCGGCTGACCGACCGTGACGTGCTGGCCGTCCTCGACGAGAAGCGTCGCACGCTTCAGCACCGGGTAGACGACCTCTTCATCACCGTTGTCGGGCGTGAGGATGACCTTCTTGGCCTTGTCGGTCTCGTCGATCGTGATGCGGCCATCGGCCTCGGCGATCGGCGACGCGCCCTTGGGCGTACGAGCCTCGAAGAGCTCCTGCACACGGGGCAGACCCTGGGTGATGTCATCCGCCGATGCAGAACCACCGGTGTGGAACGTACGCATCGTCAGCTGGGTACCGGGCTCACCGATCGACTGAGCGGCGATGATGCCGACGGCCTCGCCGATGTCGACGGTCTTGCCGGTCGCGAGCGAACGGCCGTAGCACTGCGCGCAGACGCCGACAGCCGAGTCGCAGGTCAGCACCGAACGGACCTTGATGGTCTCGACGCCGAGCTCGACGAGCTTGTCGATGAGCACGTCACCCACGTCGTCACCGGCAGCAGCCAGGACCTCGCCCGACTCGCTGACCACGTCAGCAGCCAGGGTACGAGCGAACACCGAGTTCTCGACGTTCGCGTCGCGGACCAGCTCGCCCTGCGAGTTCGGAGCGGCGATCGGGAGTTCGAGGCCCTTCGACGTGCCGCAGTCCTCTTCGCGGATGATGACGTCCTGCGAGACATCCACCAGACGACGGGTCAGGTAACCCGAGTCAGCGGTGCGCAGAGCGGTGTCGGCCAGACCCTTACGGGTACCGTGTGTCGCGATGAAGTACTCCGCCACCGACAGACCCTCGCGGTACGAGGAGATGATCGGACGCGGGATGATCTCACCCTTGGGGTTGTTCACCAGACCACGCATACCCGCGATGTTGCGGATCTGCAGCCAGTTACCACGAGCACCCGACGACACCATGCGGTTGATGGTGTTGTCCTCGGGGAAGTTGGCGCGCATCGCGGCCTGAACCTCGTCGGTCGCCTCGGTCCAGATCTTGATGAGCTCCTGACGACGCTCGGCGTCGGTCGTGAGGCCCTTCTCGTACTGCGACTGGACCTTCGCGGCCTGCTTCTCGTAGCCGGCGACGATCTCCTTCTTGTTCGGAGGAGTGAGGATGTCGCTCAGGGCGACGGTCACACCGGAGCGAGTCGCCCAGTAGAAACCGGCATCCTTGATGCGGTCGAGCGTCGCGGCCGTCTCGACCTTGGGGTACTCCTCGGCCAGCTTGTTGACGATCTGCGACAGCTTGCCCTTGTCGGCAGGCTCGCGGACGAACGGGTAGCCCTTGGGCAGCGTGTCGTTGAAGATCGCCTGACCCAGCGAAGCGTCGACGAGGCCGTGCTTCTCGTAGCCCTCGGGAGCCTGGCCCTCGAGGAAGGACAGACCGGGGATGCGGATGCGGATCTTCGCCTGCAGGTCGAGGGTTCCCTCGTCCTTGGCGAGGATCGCCTCGGAGACCGAACCGAACGCACGGCCCTCACCGGTTGCGCCGTCCTTGACCGTGGTCAGGTGGTGCAGACCGATGATCATGTCCTGCGAAGGCAGGGTGACCGGGCGGCCGTCCGACGGCTTCAGGATGTTGTTCGACGCGAGCATCAGCACGCGGGCCTCGGCCTGAGCCTCGACCGACAGCGGCAGGTGCACAGCCATCTGGTCACCGTCGAAGTCGGCGTTGAACGCCGCGCAGACGAGCGGGTGCAGCTGGATGGCCTTGCCCTCGACGAGCTGCGGCTCGAACGCCTGGATGCCGAGGCGGTGCAGGGTGGGTGCACGGTTCAGCAGCACAGGGCGCTCGCGGATGATCTCCTCGAGCACGTCCCAGACCTCGGGACGCATGCGCTCGACGGAGCGCTTCGCGGCCTTGATGTTCTGCGAGTGGCCGAGGTCGATCAGACGCTTGATCACGAACGGCTTGAACAGCTCGATCGCCATCGTCTTGGGAAGACCGCACTGGTGCAGCTGGAGCTGCGGGCCGACGACGATGACCGAACGGCCGGAGTAGTCGACGCGCTTTCCGAGCAGGTTCTGACGGAAACGACCCTGCTTGCCCTTGAGCATGTCGCTGAGCGACTTCAGGGCGCGGTTTCCGGTACCGGTGACCGGGCGACCGCGGCGGCCGTTGTCGAACAGTGCGTCGACGGCCTCCTGCAGCATCCGCTTCTCGTTGTTGACGATGATCTCGGGGGCGCCGAGGTCGATCAGACGACGAAGACGGTTGTTGCGGTTGATCACACGGCGGTACAGGTCGTTCAGGTCGGAGGTCGCGAAGCGGCCACCGTCGAGCTGGACCATCGGGCGCAGCTCCGGCGGGATCACCGGGACGACGTCCAGAACCATCGATGCCGGCGACATGCCGGTCTCGAGGAACGAGTTGACGACCTTCAGGCGCTTGATCGCGCGGATCTTGCGCTGGCCCTTGCCCTCGGAGATCTGCAGGTGCAGGCTCTCGGCCTCCGCCTTCAGGTCGAACGCGGCCAGGCGGCGCTGGATCGACTCCGCGCCCATGTAGGCCTCGAAGTACTGACCGAAGCGGTCCTGCAGCTCGTGGAAGACGTCATCCTCAGGACGGAGTGCACCGACCTCGAGCGTGCGGAAGTCCTCCCACACGCGCTCGAGCTTGGCGATCGCCTCGTCGGCGCCCTTGCGGGTGAGGGTCATCTCCTTCTCAGCAGCGTCCTTCACCTTCTTCTTGGCGTCGGCCTTGGCCCCCTCGGCCTCCAGGGCCGCGAGCTCCTCCTCCAGCTTGGTCATCCGCTCGGCGATCTTCGCGTCGCGACGATCTCCCAGCGTCTTCAGCTCGAGGCGGATGTTGTTCTCCTGCGTGGCCAGGTCGCGGTGACGAGCATCCTCATCGACCGAGATGACCATGTATGCGGCGAAGTAGATGACCTTCTCGAGGTCCTTCGGCGCCATGTCGAGCAGGTACCCGAGGCGCGAAGGCACGCCCTTGAAGTACCAGATGTGGGTGACGGGCGCGGCGAGCTCGATGTGGCCCATGCGCTCACGACGGACGGAGCTCTTGGTGACCTCCACGCCGCAGCGCTCGCACACGATGCCCTTGAAGCGGACGCGCTTGTACTTTCCACATGCACACTCCCAGTCACGGGAAGGGCCGAAGATCTGCTCGCCGAACAGACCGTCCTTCTCGGGCTTGAGGGTGCGGTAGTTGATGGTTTCGGGCTTCTTCACCTCACCGTAGGACCATCCGCGGATGTCGTCTGCGGTGGCCAGACCGATGCGAAGCTCATCGAAGGTGTTTGACTCGAGCACTAGTTCTCCTGTGTCTCAATAAATTTCTGTGATCAGACGCTGGGCGGAGCCGCGCGTCAGATCTCGTCGATCGAGGCGGACTCGAATCGGCTGGAGATGTTGATACCGAGCTCTTCGGCGGCACGGAATGCCTCGTCGTCGGTGTCGCGGAGGTTGACAGCGGTGCCGTCGGCCGAGAGGACCTCGACGTTCAGGCAGAGCGACTGCATCTCCTTCATGAGCACCTTGAACGACTCGGGGATGCCGGGCTCCTGGATGTTCTCGCCCTTGACGATGGCCTCGTACACCTTGACGCGACCGAGGATGTCGTCGGACTTGATCGTGAGGAGCTCCTGGAGGGCGTATGCCGCACCGTAGGCCTCGAGGGCCCACACCTCCATCTCGCCGAAGCGCTGTCCACCGAACTGCGCCTTACCACCGAGCGGCTGCTGGGTGATCATCGAGTACGGACCGGTCGAACGGGCGTGGATCTTGTCGTCGACCAGGTGGTGGAGCTTCAGGATGTACATGTAGCCGACCGAGATCGGAGCCGGGAACGGCTCTCCGGAGCGGCCGTCGAACAGCTGGGTCTTGCCCGAGCGGTCGATGAGGCGGATGCCGTCGCGCGTCGGCAGGGTCGAGTCGAGGAGACCGGCGATCTCCTGCTCCTCGGCACCGTCGAACACCGGGGTCGCGACCTTCGTGCCAGGAGCCGCCTCGAAGGCGACCTCGGGCAGGGTCGATGCCCACTCCGGCTTGCCCTCGACCTTCCAGCCCTGCTTGGCGATCCACCCGAGGTGGGTCTCCAGAACCTGACCGAAGTTCATTCGACCGGGGATTCCGAGCGGGTTCAGGACGATGTCGACCGGAGTTCCGTCGGCGAGGAACGGCATGTCCTCGATCGGGAGGATCTTCGCGATGACACCCTTGTTGCCGTGGCGGCCGGCGAGCTTGTCGCCCTCGGTGATCTTGCGCTTCTGGGCGATGTAGACCACGACGCGGCGGTTGACGCCGGAGCCGAGCTCGTCATCGCCGTCCTCGGCGTTGAACTCCTTGACCGCGATGATCGTGCCCTGCTCGCCGTGCGGCACCTTCAGGGACGTGTCGCGGACTTCGCGGCTCTTCTCGTTGAAGATCGCGCGGAGCAGACGCTCCTCGGCCGACAGCTCGGTCTCGCCCTTCGGCGTGACCTTGCCGACGAGGATGTCGCCGGGGCGGACCTCGGCGCCGATGCGGATGATGCCGCGCTCGTCGAGGTCCTTCAGCAGCTCAGGGCTGACGTTGGGGAGGTCACGGGTGATCTCCTCCTTGCCGAGCTTGGTGTCGCGAGCGTCGACCTCGTACTCCTCGATGTGGATCGAGGAGAGGGTGTCGTCCTTCACCAGGTCCTGGCTGAGGATGATCGCATCCTCGAAGTTGTAGCCCTCCCACGTCATGAACGCGACGAGCAGGTTCTTGCCCAGAGCCAACTCACCGTTCTCGGTGGCGGGGCCATCGGCGATGACCTCGTTCACCTCGACGCGCTCACCGGCCGAGACGACGACCTTCTGGTTGTACGACGTGCCCTGGTTCGAGCGGTCGAACTTGCGCAGGTGGTACTCCTGCGTGCCGCCCTCATCGAGCTGCACGACGACGCGGTCTGCCGAGACCTCGGTGACCACACCGGCCTTGTCGGCGGTGAGGACGTCGCCGGCGTCGATGGCCGCGTAGCCCTCCATACCGGTTCCGACCAGCGGGGAGTCGCTGCGGAGCAGCGGCACAGCCTGACGCTGCATGTTGGCGCCCATGAGCGCGCGCTGCGCGTCATCGTGCTCGAGGAACGGCACGAGCGAGGTCGCGACCGACACCATCTGGCGCGGCGACACGTCCATGTAGCCGATCTCGCCGGGCTCGAACATGTCGACCTCGCCGCTGCCGCCCTTCGGGCGTGCGAGCACGTGGCTCTCGACGAACCCCTTCTTCGCATTGAGCGGGGCGTTGGCCTGCGCGATGTTGAAGTCGTTCTCCTCGGCTGCCGTGAGGTAGTCGATGTCGTCGGTGACCACGCCGTCGACGACGCGACGGTACGGGGTCTCGATGAAACCGAAGGAGTTGATGCGGGCGAAGGTCGCCAGCGAGCCGATCAGACCGATGTTCGGGCCTTCAGGGGTCTCGATGGGGCACATGCGGCCGTAGTGCGACGGGTGGACGTCACGGACCTCGACGCCGGCACGGTCGCGGGACAGACCACCAGGGCCCAGGGCCGACAGGCGGCGCTTGTGGGTCAGACCCGCGAGCGGGTTGTTCTGGTCCATGAACTGCGACAGCTGCGAGGTTCCGAAGAACTCCTTGATCGCGGCGACGACGGGGCGCACGTTGATCAGGGTCTGCGGCGTGATCGCCTCGATGTCCTGCGTGGTCATGCGTTCGCGGACGACGCGCTCCATGCGGGACAGACCGGTGCGGACCTGGTTCTGGATGAGCTCGCCGACAGCGCGGATACGGCGGTTGCCGAAGTTGTCGATGTCGTCGGTCGCGATGCGGATCTCGGCCTTCTTGCCGCTGCGCAGACCCTCGAAGGTCTCGTCGCCGCGGTGCAGGCGCACCAGGTACTTGATGGTGGCCACGATGTCCTCGACCGTGAGCACCGAGGAGTCCAGCGGCTGGTTCAGGCCCAGCTTCTGGTTGATCTTGTAGCGGCCGACCTTCGCGAGGTCGTAGCGCTTGGCGTTGAAGTAGAAGTTGTCCAGCAGAGCGCGGGCAGCCTCAGCGGCGACCTGCTCGCCCGGACGAAGCTTGCGGTAGATGTCGCGAAGCGCGTCTTCCTTGGTGAGGATGGTGTCCTTGGCCAGGGTCTCCTCGATGGAGGGGAAGCCGCTGAACTCGGCGAGGATCTCCTCGCTGGTCATGCCGAGGGCCTTGAGGAACACGGTCACGGACTGCTTGCGCTTGCGGTCGATGCGCACGCCGACCTGGTCGCGCTTGTCGATCTCGAACTCGAGCCATGCACCACGGCTCGGGATGACGCGAGCGGAGACGATGTCCTTGTCGGACGTCTTGTCCGGAGTCTTGTCGAAGTAGACGCCCGGCGAGCGGACGAGCTGCGAGACGACGACGCGCTCGGTGCCGTTGATGATGAACGTGCCCTTGCTGGTCTGCAGCGGGAAGTCGCCCATGAAGACGGTTTGCGTCTTGATCTCACCGGTCTGGTGGTTCATGAACTCGGCCTCGACGTACAGCGGGGCGGCGTAGGTCTTGCCGCGCTCCTTGCACTCGTCGATCGAGTACTTCTCCGGCTCGAGGTACGGGTTGGTGAAGCTCAGCTGCATCGTCTCGCTGAGGTCTTCGATCGGGGAGATCTCCTCGAAGATCTCCTCCAGACCGCTGAACTCGTTGAGGTCCTTGCGGCCGGCCTTCTTGCCCTCGGCGACACGCGTCTTCCACGTGTCGTTGCCGACGAGCCAATCGAAGGACTCGGTCTGCAACGCGAGGAGGTCAGGGACCGTCAGCGTGTCGGAGATCTTGGCGAACGAGAGGCGGGATGCTCCGCGTCCGTTCTTGTTGGTGGTGGATGTGGATGCGTTGCGAGCAGCAGCCAAGGGAATAACCTCCGTGAGCCCCGCAGGGCTTCTCGATTCCTTTGTCGTCAGGTGGAGTGCGCACTCGCATTCTCAACATCTGCCGACCACCATATGAGGGCAGGGAGAAAGGAGGCGCAAAGAACAACTATACGTCGGATTTCACGACATGGCAAGCAGAATCCTTGACCAATTCCGGATGCTGCGGTATGAGCCCCCTCGCGATCCCCCAAACTCGCGATCAGGGGCCGATCAGGAGAGAGCGCGCGGCTTCGGCGCCGATGCGGCTCGCCGCGCCCACCTCGACCACGGGCAGCGGCAGCGGATGCTGCGCGGCGAGGCCGACGTTCACGACGACGGCGCGGGGGTCGCGGCGCGCGGCGAGTTCGACGAGCTCGCGCTGTTCGGCGTCCACATCCGGGCGGTCGATGAGCAGCACGAGGCGTCCACCGGCCTCAGCAGCAGTGGCGAGCGCGGCATCCCGCTCCTCGTCCGTCGCGCGGGCGACGTCGAGCCGAACACGGAACCCGTCGCCGGCGAGCGCCTCCGCGACATAGGAGGCCGCGCTGTCGACGGCGAGGGTCGAGCGGCGGCGCGCGTCGATGACCGAGAGAGCGGATGCCGCGGCATCCAGCTCGCCGGCGACGCGCAGCGCGCGGCGCACGATCGCGGCGCCGTCGAACGCCGATGCCTCGACAGGCGTCGCTGCATCGAGCTTCGCGGACAGCGCCCGAACCCGATCGCGCGCCTGCTCCACCCGCTCGCGGGAGAGCGCGCCGCTGCGGAGCGCCGCGACGATCGCCTCGCGGGCGGCGAGGAAGTCCTGCTCGTCCTGATCGGATGCCGCGGCATCCCCCGGATTGGTCGGATTTCCGATGCACAGCAGATCGGCTCCGGCGGCCAGTGCCTGCACGGCCCCGCCGCCGATCCCGACCGATTCGCGAATCGCGGCCATGTCGAGCGCATCGGTGATGATGACGCCGTCGAACCCGAGCTCCCGGAGGCGGCCGAGGACGGCGGGGTTCAGCGTGGCCGGCTGCTCGCCCCACGCGGGGACGACGATGTGCGCGGTCATGATCGTGTCGACGCCCACGGCGATCGCGGCGCGGAACGGCTCGAGGTGCACGCTCTCGATCTCGGAGGTGTCGAGCGCGATGACGGGCAGCGCATGATGCGAGTCGAGGTGCGTGTCGCCGTGGCCGGGGAAGTGCTTGACGCACGCGGCCGCTCCCCCGCTCTGCAGCCCCTGTACCGTCGCTGCGACGTGCCGTGCGACGAGCGCGGCATCCGCACCGAAGGATCGCACTCCGATCACGGGATTGCGGGGGTCGGTGTTGACATCGGCGACGGGACCGAGCACGACGTCGACGCCGACCGTGCGGGCGCGGCGGGCGAGCTCGGCACCGGTGGCCTCGCTGGCGGAGATGTCGTCGAGGGCGCCGAGCTGCGCGGCACCGGGCAGCGTCGACCCGGTCGCCACCTCGAGGCGGGTGACGCTGCCGCCCTCCTCGTCGATGCCGATCAGCGCGTGCGGGTTCGCGGCGTGGATCTCGGCGCTCAGCGACGCGAGGTCGCTGGAGATGTTCTGTCCGAAGTACACGACGCCGGCGAGGTCGTCCTCGAGGGCCGCGCGCAACCAGGCCGGGACGCTCGTGCCGAAGAACCCCGGCCACAGCACGCTGCTTGCGAGGCGGGTGAGCTCGTCCGTCATCCCTTCACAGCTCCGGACGTCATGCCGCTCGCCAGGCGACCCTGGACGATCACGAAGAAGATCATGACCGGGATCGTGATGATCGTGGATGCCGCCATGATGCTGCCCCAGTCGTTGGAGTGCAGACCGAAGAACGACTTCAGACCGATCGCGACCGTGTACTGATCCGCCGCGCCGCCGAGCATCGTCATGGCGAAGATGAACTCGTTCCATGCGGTGATGAAGCTGAAGATGCTCGTCGCGACGAGTCCGGGCATGACCAGCGGCAGTAGCACCGAACGGAACATCCGCCACCAGCTCGCACCGTCGAGGTATGCGGCCTCTTCGAGCTCGACCGGGACGGCGGCGACGAAGCCGCGCAGCATCCAGATGCCGAACGCGAGCGAGAGCGCGATGTAGACGATCATCAGACCGATGATGCTGTTGAGCAGCCCGAGGCTCTTGACCTGCAGGAACAGCGGGATCACGAGCGCCTCGAGCGGCACCATCTGCACCACGAGGATGAGCATGAGGATCGTGGTGCGGAACTTGAACTTGAAGCGTGCGACGGCGACGGCCGCGAGCAGGCACACCAGGGCGCTGACCAGCACGGTCACGAGCGCGACGATCGCCGAGTTGCGGAGGAAGGTGCCGAAGCCGCCCTCGTTGAAGACGAAGATGAAGTGATCGAGCGTGAATTCCGCGGGGATGAACGAGCGGCCGCCGCTGGAGGCGTTCTTGTCGAAAGCGCTCGAGACCATCCAGTACGCGGGGAACAGGGTGAACGCCAGCAGCACCACGACACCGACTCCGATGCCGAAGCGGGAGAGGAAGGACTTCTTGGGATTCACAGTTCGTCCTCCTTCATGAGCGAGCGGATGTACACGATCGTGATGCCGATCAGCACGAGGGTGAGCAGCACGGCGAGCGCCGCTCCGAAGCCGTACCGGTTCTGACCGAAGGACTCGACGTACGACCACACGCCGAGGTTGAGCACGGAGCGGTTGGAACCGGAGCCGCCCGGCATCAGGTACACCTGAGCGAACACCTTGAAGTCCCAGATGGTCGACAGGATGATCACGACCGAGAAGACGGGGCGCAGAGTCGGGAAGACGATCTGCCAGAACCGGCGCCAGGCTCCTGCGCCGTCCATGGCCGCGGCCTCGAGCATCTCCTTCGAGACGCCGAGGAGGCCGGCGAGCACGGTGATCGCGACGAACGGGAAGCCGTGGTGCACGACGTTCAGCAGTACGATCGCGTAGAACGACCACTGGTTGGTGAACCAGTTGACCGGCCCGTCGATCAGCCCGAGATCGAGCAGGATGCTGTTGAAGATGCCGCGGTCGGCATCGAAGATGAACGTCCAGACGTACGTGCCGGTGACCGCGGGCATCGCCCAGGCGATCATGATGCAGCTGGAGACGATGAGCCGCCAGGTCTTGCCCAGGCGCTGCAGCAGCAGGGCGACCAGCGTTCCGACGGCGACGGTGGCGAGCACCGCGACAGCCGCGAAGCCGACGGTGTTCGGAAGGACGATCGTCCAGAGCGTGGAGTCGGTGAGCGCCTCGATGTAGTTGGCGAAGCCGATCCAATTGTTCTCACCGGTGTTGATCTCGCGCAGGCCGTAGTCCTGCAGGGAGTAGAGGAACACCTGCACCAGCGGCCACAGCATCAGCCCCGCGAGGATGATGAGGCCCGGCGCGAGCAGCAGCCAGGGCCGGGAAGCGGCGAGCAGGGTGAACCTGTTGGATCGGCGGCCGCCCGGTACGGACGCCGGGGTTGCGCTCCCCGGTTCCGTGCCCGTCGGCAGCGGTGCGTGCACCGTCGACATCAAGTGGTACTGCCTAACTTCTCGGAGACTGGGATCACCGGCACGGCCGATGATCCCAGTCTCGCCTGAACGACCGGTCTTACTGGTTGAGCAGCTCGGTCATCTCGGCCGCGGCATCCTTCGTCGCCGTGGCGACGTCCTTCTGCCCGCTGAGGATCGACTGCATCATCGCGTTCGTGGTCTTCTTCGCCTGGACGGCACCGAACTGCGGCGTGACCGGCACCGAAGCGCCGCCCTCGACCATCTGCTGCGCGAACGGGGCGACCAGCGGGTCGGTCGAGGCGAGAGCCTCTTCCATCGCCGAGGCGACACCCGGGAAGTAACCGGTCTGCGATGCCCACTTCTCGGCGAACTCGCCGGTGGTCATCATCTTGGTGAACTCCCAAGCCAGGTCGGCGTTCTTCGTGGTGTTGAAGATCGACAGGTGCGAGCCGCCGAGCACGGACGGAGCGATGCCGCCGTCCTTGCCCGGGATGACCGCGGCGCCGATCTTGCCCTCGAGGTCGGGGCCGGCTTCGACGAGCGAAGCGGGCGTCCACGAGCCCGACAGCATCATCGCGACGTTGCCCTGCGCGAAGTTGTCGCTGAGGTCGGTCTCCTTCCAGGTGGTGGCACCTGCGGAGGAGAAGCCGTGCTTCGTGGCGAGATCCGTGTAGAACTGGATGCCCTCCTGCGACTCGGCGCTGTCGAGCTCGCTGGTCCACGTGTCGCCGTCCTTCGTGGCGATCTCGCCGCCGGCGCCCCAGACCCAGGGGTAGACCTGGAACTCGGCGTCGCCGGGCACGGGGAAGGCCATCATCTCGGGGTGCGCCTTCTTGATGGCCTCACCGGCGGTGATGATGTCATCCCAGGTCTTCGGGGCCTCCAGGCCGAGCTCCTCGAAGATGTCGGTGCGGTAGACGAGAGCACGCACACCGGCGTACCAGGGCATGCCGTAGAGCTCTTCGTCGTACGTGCCGGCGACCTCGAGGCCCTCGACGAGGTCGTCGCGGAGTCCGTCTTCGCCGTCCACGTACTCGTCGATCGGCAGCAGTGCGCCGGCATCGGCGAACTCGGCCGTCCACGTGGTGCCGGTCTCGGCGACGTCGGGGGTGGTGCCACCGGCGATCGCGGTCACGAAGCGGTCGTGCGCGTCAGCCCACTGGACCTCTTCGATCTCGACCTTGGCACCGGTCTCCTCTTCGAACGCCTTCGATACCTCGTCGTAGAACGCGGTCGCGTCGGGGTTGGTGCCCTTCATGATCCAGACGTTGAGGGTCTGGCCCTCTCCGTCCGTGCCGCCGTTGCCGTTGTCGCCGCCTCCGGCAGCGCAGCCGGCCAGGCCGAGCGAAGCCGTGACGCCGAGCGCCACGATCGAAAGAATGCGCTTCTTCATCAGGTGAATCTCCTCATTGAAACTGCCGCATGCTGCAGGGGTTGCAGGGGGCGATTGGAAAAAGTATTCACCACTAACAAACTAGACGCAACTCATCCTGCGCATCGTCATCGAGCCGTAACACGCGCTCCGCCCGCCCGCCGGAAGTAGGCTCTGAGCCGTGGGACGCACACGCGCTCGGGATGCCGAGCATCCAGAGGCACGCCTCGAGCACGGCGGTGTGGCGACGGTCATCCCCTCGGACTTCACGTCGGGCTTCGAGCTCGTCGTCGACGGCACGCCGCAGTCGCACGTCGATCTCGACGATCCGACCCACCTGCATTTCGAGTACATCGTGCGCATGGGCGCCGTCATCGACCAGCTTCCTGTGGGACCCCTGACCGCCGTGCATCTGGGCGCCGGAGCGCTGACGATCCCGCGCTACGTGGAGGCCACGCGACCGGGTTCCCGGCAGCAGGTCATCGAGCTCGAGGCGCCGCTGGCGGCTCTCGTCCGCGAGCACCTGCCGCTGCCCCGCGGGGCGTCGATCCGCATCCGGATCGGTGATGCCAGGGCCGGTGTTGCGAAGCTGCCTGGCGCGCTGGTCGGGTCCTGCGACCTCGTCGTCTCGGACGTGTACTCCGGAGCTCAGACGCCGGCGCACCTGACCAGCGTGGAGTTCTACCGTGAGCTGTCTGCGCTGCTCGCCCCCGGCGGCGTGCTGCTCGTGAACGTCGCCGACGGACCAGGTCTCGCGTTCGCCCGGCGCCAGGTCGCGACCATCGCGCACGTGCTCCCCGAGGTCGCGCTGCTGGCGGACACGCAGGTGCTCAAGGGCCGCCGGTTCGGCAACCTCGTGATCGCGGCATCCGCCGCTCCCCTGCCGACCGAGTGGCTGCCGCGGATGCTGGCCGCAGGTCCGCATCCGGCGAAGATCGCCCAGGATGCCGAGGTCGCGGCCTTCGCGAAGGGCGCCAGCATCGTCACCGATGCGGATGCCGTGGCATCCCCCAAGCCCGACGCGTCCATCTTCCTGCGCTGAAATCGTCCTCCGGGGCGCGCCGAGCCGCCGTCTGCCGGAGTCGGAGGCAGACTGAGGATGCTGCGAGAGGAGAGCACGTGGGTTACATCAAGGGTTACGACTCAGAGACTCTTCGCGAGCAGGTCGATACGGCCGAATGCGCCGCACGGCTCGCCGAGATCGAGGAGCAGCGCAGTCTTCCTGCCATGCTCGAGCGGGTGTGGCTGCTGAAGGTTCTGGACCGGCTGGACGAGGCTCTGACGCTGTCCGACGAGTCGGTGCGCGTGGCTCGCATGGCCGGTACGCGCAAGGACGTCCTGCGGTCCCGCGTGCTGCACGCGACCATCCTGCAGTACCGAGGAGCGCACGCCGCCGCCGAGCAGGAGCTGCAGACCTGCGCCGCTGAGGCCGAAGGTCAGCGGTGGGCAGGGATCGCCGCGTTCGCGCACCAGAACCATGGTCGCAACGCCTTTGAAGCCGGCGACTTCGATCAGGCGCGCGAGAGCTTCAAGCAGGCGCTGTTCCTGCGCCGCGAGGCCGGGGCGTCCGACGCGGAGCTCAAGAGCGTGCTGCTGTCGATCGAAGCGGCTGAGCGCCGCCGCAGCGGTCAGCTCGTCGCCGGCTGAGCCGGATGTCGCCGGCCTGATCTAGCGTGGGAGCATGTCCGATCTGAACCGCGTGCGCGTGTGGGCCGAGGCGCTCATCCGGCTGCACCTCGACGAGACGTGGTCGTTCGGGTTCGACAACGCCAAGCGCCGCGCTGGGCAGTGCGACTTCCGCACCAAGCGGATCACGGTGTCGCGGTATCTCGCGGCGCGGTTCGAGGACGACGACATCCATCAGGTGCTGCTGCACGAGGTGGCTCATGCGCTCGCCGGGCACCGGGCAGCACACGGTCCTGCGTGGCGCCGCGTCGCCCGCGATCTCGGGTACATCGGTGGAACCACGCATCACGGCGAGACCGCAGAAGAGCTCGCGCCGTGGGTCGGCACATGCCCGGCCGGGCACGTGACTTACCGTCATCGCCGCCCGAGCCGGGCGACGTCATGTGCGAAGTGCTCGAAGGCCTACGACCCGCGATTCGAGTTCGCCTGGGTCCGCCGCGAGATCTCGTCCGCCGTGCGCCTGGCCGCGCGCACCCCGCGCTGACGCTGAACGCCTCGTCCCCCCGGGTTGTCGCCGTCGCGCTGCTGTTCCCTGGTTCGCGTTGCTGTCCACGCTGCTGTTCCCTGGTTCGCGCTGCTGTTCCCTGTCCACGCTGCAGATACTTCTGCAGCGTGAGCGTATTTTGGCCGCGCGACGTGCGGCTCGCCCACGTCAGGGCTCGAGCAGCGTCGCGAGGACCCGGAGTGTGTCTTCCAGCTCGATCGACGGCTCCAGCAGCCACTGGATCTGCAGACCGTCTGATGCCGCGATGATCAGAGCCGCGATCTGCATCGGATCGACGTCCGTCCGCACCGTGCCCTGCCGCTGCTCGGCGCGCAGTCGCTCGGCCAGGTCGAGCCGGAGACGCTCGAAGCGTTCGGTGAAGTACGCCTTTCCGAGTTCGCTGCTGCTCTCCAGCGACGCGGCGACCAGAGTCGAGTAGAGCTTCACGAGCCCCGGGACCCTGACGTTCTCGCTCGCCGCATGCACCATCACGTCGACGGCGGTGCGCTGGGCGTCGACGGCGGCATCCCCATCCGAGCCCGCCCCCTGGTGCGCGTAGACGGCGATCAGCAGCTGTTCGCGGGAGTCGAAGTAGTGCAGGAGCGCCGCGTGGGATACGCCGATGGCCGCTGCGATGCTGCGCAGCGAGGTGCCGTCCGCGCCGCGCTCGCGGAACACCTCGATCGCCCTGTCGAGAATCTCGGTGCGTCGGGCCACGCCCTTGGCATACGAGCCGCGCCGCCCGATCGACGGCGTCGGCGCGTGCTGTTCGGGGTCCACGTGGACACTGTATCGCGCTGACTCTGGAGTAAACCTCCACATGGAGGTATTGTGTTCGCCATGACAGATCCCACCAGCTCCGCTCTTCCGGAAGCATCCGTTCAGCTGTACTCCCTCGCGACCGAGTTCTCGGCCGACATGCACGGCTCACTCGAGCGCCTCGCTGCGATCGGATTGAAGAACGTCGAGGCGTTCGACTTCGTCCGTCGCCCCGCCGAGATCCGCTCGGCTCTGGATGCCACGGGCCTCGCCTCCCCCACCGGACACGCACCGCTGCTGTCCGACGAACTGTGGACGCCGGACGGCTCGATCCCGACCCCCGCACCCGAGGTCGTCTTCGAGGCCGCGGCCGCCATCGGCATGACCACCGTCATCGACCCGTTCGTCGAACCCGAACGCTGGCGCACCGAGGACGGCGTGGCCGACATCGCCGAGCGCCTCAACCGCGCAGCCGACGTCGCATCGACCTTCGGCCTGACCGTCGGTTACCACAACCACGCGCAGGAGTTCGTCGCCTCCTTCGACGGAGTCACGGCGTACGAGCGGTTCCTGTCCCTCACCGACGAGCGGGTCGCGATCGAGCTCGATCTCTTCTGGGCCCTGACCGGCGGACAGGATCTTCCCGCGCTCGTGAAGCGCATCGGATCCCGTCTGGTCGCCGTGCACGTCAAGGACGGGGTCGTCCCCGCCACCAACCCGTGGGCACCGGGCGAGGGCTCTTTCGCCTCCGACAGCCTCGATCAGCGGCACCCGGGCGCCGGAGACGTGCCGCTCGCCGAGTCGCTGCGCGCTGGTACCGGCATCCGCTTCGCCGTGATCGAGTACGACCACGCACCGGGCGACGTCTTCGAAGACGTCGCTGCCGGCTACGCGTTCCTGCGCGATGGAGGGTTCGTCGCATGACCGGACCAGTGAACGTCGCGCTCATCGGGGCCGGCGTCATCAGCGACACGTACCTGCAGAACCTCACGTCGTTCCCCGACATCCGTGTCGTCGCGGTCGGCGACCTGCTGGTGGATCGAGCGCGGGCGCAGGCCGAGAAGTACGGTGTGCCGGCGTGGGGCACCGCCGACGACGTGCTCTCGAACCCCGACGTCGAGGTCGTCGTCAACCTGACGATCCCGAGCGCGCACGTCGAGATCTCGTCGCGCGCCGTGCAGGCGGGCAAGCACGTCTGGACCGAGAAGCCGCTCGGACTCGACCGGGAGAGCACCCGGCAGCTGCTGCAGTATGCCGAGGCAGCAGGCGTCCGCGTCGGCTCGGCGCCAGACACGATCCTCGGACCGGGCTTCCAGACTGCGAAGCGCGCGATCGCCGAGGGCGTGATCGGCACACCGCTGTTCGCGCAGACGTCGTTCCAGACGCAGGGGCCCGACCTCTGGCATCCCAGCCCGGCATTCCTGTTCGCGCGCGGCGCCGGCCCGCTCCTCGACATGGGGCCGTACTATTTCTCGGCGCTCGTGAGCCTGTTCGGCACGATCGATCGCGTTGCGGCGGTCGGCTCGAAGGCCGCCGAGGACCGCCGAGTCCACACCGGGCCTGATGCCGGCACGCTGTTCCCCGTCGAGGCGCCGTCGACCATGCAGGTGCTCACTGCCTTCGAGGCCGGGCAGCACGCGCAGAGCACGCTGAGCTTCGACTCGGCGCTCGAGCGACACGGCGTCGTGGAGATCCACGGTACGGAGGGCTCGCTCGTGATCCCCGACCCGAACATGTTCGAGGGACGGTCGGCGTACGTGAAGCCGCTCGGGATGCTGCGCGACGGCATGTCGACGGATCAGCCGTGGATCGAGCTCGAGCAGACCGGCGTCGTCACCGGACGCGGTCTCGGCGTGCTCGACATGGTCCGCGCGATCGCGGAGGACCGCCCGCACCGCGCTTCCGGCGCGCTCGGCTTCCACGTGCTGGACGCCCTGCTCGGGGCCGAGGAGTCCGCCGCCAGCGGCGAATTCGTGCGCATCGAGAGCTCCGCCCTCGTGGTCGAGCCGATGCCGGCGGACTTCGATCCGTTCGCGGCGACACTGTAGGTGGTCCTCGCGGGGCGCTTTCGACTCGTCGCTCCGCTCCTCGCTCAAGCCGTTTCGACTTCGCGGCCCCCGGCCGCTGCGCTCAACGACCCGCAGCACCTGCCCCCGCGGGTCGTTGAGCGGACGAGCCAAGTCGAAGCCTTCCCGCCCGCCCGTCAGACGAACGCGACGAACACGCCTCCGTCGAGCACCGGCACGACGTCGGTCGCGTCGACCTCGGCGGCCGCCTTCGCGTCGGCGGGGACGAGCCCGGCTGCCTCGATCTCGGCGGTCGCCGCCACGCCCTCGGCGATCTCCTTGGCCGATCCGGATGCCGTGAGCAGGTGCCTCATCGCCCGGCGCAGTCCCCGCGCCGACTCGCAGGCAGCGGCGGCTTCCGGCGAGGTGTGGTCGGCCCCGAGATCGCTGAGCGCGGCGATGATCGTGCCGGCGCCGAGCAGGTCTTCGACGGCGAAGCGGAGGTCACCGGCATCCGTCAGCTCGCCCGCCGCGATCACGGCGACCGAGGTGCGCTGCTGGCGCCGGTTCTGGATCTCCAGCACCGTCCGCGCCGTGGCCGAGGCGTTGCGGAGCGAACCGATGAGCACGGTAGCCTCTCCTGCCGCTGCGGCGACGGCGGCTCCGTTGCGCGACCAGGCCGTCGCATCCGCGAGTGAGACCGTGCCGCCGGCTGCCACGGCATCCGTCACGGTCGACGAGAAACGCAGCACGTCGACGACCACGACGATGTCGGCGGGCGCAAGGCGTTCGAGCCCTGCGACTCCCCACTCGAAGCGGACCTGGTACGACGACTGATCGAACGGCTGGGGCATTGCTCCAGCCTATGACCGCGATCGCCGAGCCCCCGTCTTCATGTCGAGGCCCCGTCATGATCACGTGCGCAGGACGGGGCCTCGGTATTAAAGCGGGGGATCGGCGCAATGAGGGGGCGACGCCGGCCGAGCGTGGCGCTCAGTCGACTGCGAGGGCCTCGACCGGCGCGACCTTCGTCGCGAGTCGCGTCGGAGCCGCAGCCGCCACCAGCGTCAGCACGGCCGTCGCGAGCACGATGACGACGACGGGGATCCACGGCACGGCAGGCGCCACGAGCCCCGCGGTCTCTTCGAAGAACGGCGGCATCCGAACCGATCCGAGCAGTGACTGCGCGGCGATCCAGCCGTAGACGACCCCCAGAAGCAGCCCGGTGACCGTGGCGGTGACGGTGATGTGCAGCGCTTCGAGCAGGATCATCCGGCGCACTTGCCCGTTCGACAGGCCGATTGCGCGCAGCAGTCCGAGCTCTCGCCGGCGCTGGACCACGCCGATCGTCAGCAGGTTCACCAACCCGACGGCGGCGATGACGGCCGAGATTCCGACGAGCACCATCATCACGGCTGCGAAGCTGTCCATGATGGTCGCGAACTCGGAGTCGAGCTCCCCGCCGGCGGCCTTGGTCAGCAGCACCTTCACCGACTCGAGGGCGACGGCGAACATCGTCACGAGCGTCACGCCCATCACGACGCCGATGGCCATGCGGCTCGAGCGCTCCGGGTAGCGCAGCGCGTTCTCGGCGGCCAGACGCGCCGTCGCAGAACGACCGAACAGACGCCCGACCAGACGCAGCAGCGGGGGCATGACGAGCACGGCGGCGAGCGAGATTCCCGTGAAGGACAGCAGTCCGCCGAAGAACGCGATGATCACGCCGAGCGGGGTGACGAGCCCCACGAGCACGCCGAACGCGAGCAGCGCAGCACCCAGGATCAGCAGAATCAGGGCGCCGACGTGTCGGGCGGGGCGTGCCGCGGCATCCTCATGCGAACGCTCCACCGAACCGCCCAGAGCCTGCAGCGGTGTCACCGAGAGCACCCGGCGCGAACCGACCCATGCCGCGGCCCACGTCGTCAGCACGACGCCGACCGCCGGAATCAGGATCGCCGGCTGCACGAGCGTGAAGTCGGCGACCTCACCGAGGAACTGACCGGCGATCTGGATGCCGGACGTCGCGACGAGGAGACCGGCGACCAGGCCGATGGCGGCGCCGAGCGTCCCCACGATGAAGCCGTGCCCGGCGACCTCGGTGCGCTGCGAGCGCGCCGTCGCACCGATCAGTCGCATCAGCGCGATGCGCCGCGTGCGACCGGCGACGATGGTGGAGAACGTGTTGGCCGTGACGATCGCGGCCACGTACAGCGCGACGCCGATCAGCAGCACCGAGAGGATCGCGACGACGACGGCGAGCGTGCCGCTGTCGCCGATGTACGGGTCTGACTTCAGCATCGCACCGATGTAGGCGGTCGCCTCGACGAGGACCACGCCGAACGCCGACGAGAGAGCAGCGACGAGGATACTCGCCCCCATGCCGCGGTCGCGCAACCAGCCGAGTCGAGGCCCCGTGGCCGCCGTCTCCGGGACGATGCCGGACACGATGCCAGGCGTCGCGACGGCGCTCATGCCGCCACCTCGGCGGCGAGCATGTACGCCGCGATCTGCTCCGCACTCTGGCGGGGGTGGTCGGCGACGATGCGGCCGTCGCCGAGGAACAGCACCCGGTCGGCGTGGCTCGCCGCGATCGCGTCGTGCGTGACCATGGCGATCGACTGCCCGTGCTCACGGCTCGCGGTGGCGAGCAGCTGCAGCACCTCGCGTCCGCTGCGCGAATCGAGGTTTCCGGTCGGCTCGTCGGCGAAGACGAGGTCGGGGGCGGTGGCGAGAGCTCGGGCGATCGCGACGCGCTGCTGCTGTCCGCCGGAGAGCTCGTGCGGCCGGTGGCTCAGTCGCGTCGCGAGGCCCAGGCGCTCGACGAGGCCGTCGATGCGTGCGCGCTCGATCGCGCTCGGGCGGCGGCCGTCGAGTTCGAACGGCAACAGGATGTTGCCGAGCGCGTCGAGCGTGGGGACGAGGTTGAACGCCTGGAAGATGAAGCCGACGCGGCGGCGCCGCAGGATCGTGAGCTCGAGATCGCCGAGACCCGTGATGTCGGTGTCGCCGATCCACGCGCGCCCCTGGGTCGGAGCATCCAGCCCCGCCATGATGTGCATGAGCGTCGACTTGCCGGAGCCGGACGGCCCCATGATCGCCGTGAACTGTCCGCGGCGGATGCCGACGCTGATGTCGCTGAGTGCGTTCACCGCGCCGTCACCCGCGCCGTAGGTCTTGGTCAGGTGCTGGACGCGGGCTGCGAGCCCGAGGTCGCTGGTCGTGATCTCCATGCTTCTCACGCTATGAAGAGCGGATGCCGCACCGCATCGCCCGTGCGTAGCATCCGCCTACATCGCAAGGATGATCCGCGGGGCCGCGAGGCGGATCAGGCCAGTCCGTGCTCGAACGCGAAGACGACCAGCTGCACGCGGTCGCGGAGCGAGAGCTTCGTCAGGATGCGGCTGATGTGCGTCTTCACGGTCGCCTCGCTGAGGAACTCGCGTCCGGCGATCTCGGCGTTCGACAGCCCGCGGGCGGCGAGCGCGAAGATCTCCTGCTCGCGGTCGGTGAGCGCCGCGAACGACTCCGGCACGGGACGAGTCTCGGCCGTGAAATGTGCGAACAGCTCGCGGGTGGCGGATGCCGCGATCACGCTCGACCCCGCGTGCACGGTGCGGATCGCAGCGAGCAGGAACTCCGGGTCGGCGTCTTTCAGCAGGAATCCGCTCGCCCCCTGCCTGATCGCCCGCGCCGCGGCCTCGTCGAGGTCGAAGGTGGTGAGCATGACGACCCGCGGCGGCTCCGGCCGCGAGAGGATCTCGGCGGTCGCGGTGAGCCCGTCCATCACCGGCATCCGGATGTCCATGAGCACGACGTCCGGACGGCTCGTCGCGACGGCAGCCAGCGACTCCTGCCCATTGCCGGCCTCGCCGACGATCTGCATGTCGGGCTGTGACGAGACCAGCATGCGGATGCCGGCGCGGAACAGCGCCTGATCGTCGACCAGCAGCACCCTGATCATGCGTCTCCTCGCGATTCGATCGTCACCGGAGCGACAGCGCCGCTCCGGATCGGCCCGCCGTTCCCGATCGGAAGTGTCCCACGGACGACGAAGTCGCCGCCCTCGCGCTGAGCACCGAGCGTCCCGCCGATGAGCTGCGCCCGCTCGCGCATGCCCACGATGCCGTGTCCGCCGTGGGTCGCAGGCGTCCCCTCGGCGTCACGGGCGACGTTGCGCACTTCGATGTCCACACGGTCGGCCAACCAGGCTAGACGCACGTCGACCACTCCCCCTGCGCCGTGCCGGATCGCGTTGGTCAGCGCCTCCTGCAGAATCCGGTAGACCGCGAGCTGCACCGCGGCCGGTGGCTCGCCGGGCGGCATCGGGTCGACCGTCACCCGGGGCTCGACACCCGACTGCCGCACCTGTTCGAACAGCTGCTCGAGGTCGGCGATGGTCGGCTGCGGGCCCGCCCCCTGCCGGTGGCGGAGCTGGGTGAGCAGCATCCGCACGTCCGACAGCGCAGCGCGCGCCGTCTGCGAGACCGTGCCGAGGGTCTCGGTGGCGATCCGCGGATCGGATGCCGCGGCGTAGCGTGCTCCGTCTGACTGAGCGATGATGACCGCGAGCGAGTGGGCGACGACGTCGTGCATGTCGCGGGCGATGCGCACGCGCTCCTGCTCCTCCGCCGCTGCGACCTCCGCGCGCGCCTGGGCGTCACGGGTCGACCGCCAGCGCAGCATCATGCGCCATCCGAAGCCGCCGAGCCACGGGGCGCCGAGCACGAGCGTGCTGATGACACCGAAGAGGACGATGTTGAGGATGCTGCTGAGGGTGCTGACTCCGGCCAGCAGACCGTTGACCAGCACCATGTACCCACCGGCGACGAAACCTCCGACGAGCACGGAGGCGAGGCCCGCCCAGAATGTCCTCGTTCCACCCCACGCGGCCGTGGCGTAGAGCACCCCCAGGATCGCGATGTTGATCGGCAGCGGACCGAGCCCAGCAGACATCTGCACGAGCGCACCGACCCACGCGACGGCGAGCGCGAGCCCGGGCGAGAGCCGACCGATCGCGACAGCGCCGCATTGCAGCACACCCGCGATGAGCGCCGCCGCGATCCCGACCGGTTCGGCGACGAGCGGGCTGAGGCTGCCAGGAGCGTAGAACGCCAGCGAGGTGGGCATGACGACTGCGAACAGCACGAACGCCCCGACGATGTCGAGGACGAGCGCGGTGCGGGACAGCGGGCGGATCACCCTCTCACGTTACGTGAGGGTCCCCGGCGCGGCATCCGTCTGGGGATGTATCCCCCTCGATCGACGGCGTTCAGGCCCGCGCGATGATCTCGCCGTGCGGCACGAGGAACCAGCCGTCGCCGTCGTCCGCCCACGCACGCCAGGCGTCGCTGATGCCCTGCAGTTCGGCGCGCGTCGCCATGTTCGCGTCGACGAGCTGGCGCGCCAGCGCGGAGTCGAGGATGCGGTCGGCCCACATCCCGCCCCACCAGGCGCGCTCCTCCGGCGTCGCGTAGCACCACGTGGATGCCGTCGCCGTGACCTCCTCGAAGCCGGCAGCCCGCGCCCAGGACAGCAGGCGCCGTCCTGCGTCCGGCTCTCCGCCGTTCGCGCGCGCTGCCTCGAGGTACAACCGCAGCCATTCATCGAGCTCCGGCAGCAGCGGGAACCAGTGGAAGCCGGCGTAGTCCGCGTCGCGGGCCGCGACGACCCCACCCGGCTTCGCGACCCTGCGCATCTCGCGCAGCGCCCGGACGGGGTCGGCGACATGCTGCAGCACCTGGTGCGCGTGCACCACGTCGAAGGAGTCGTTGGCGAAGCTCAGCGCATGCACGTCCTCGACCGCGAAATCGACGTTCTGGATGCCGCGATCCGCGGCGAGCGCACGCGAGAGCGCCAGCTCTGCGTCGCCGATCTCGGTCGCGGTGACGCGGGCGACGTGGGCCGCGAAGTCCATCGTGATCGTTCCCGGCCCCGCGCCGACGTCGAGCAGGCGGGCGTCGGTGTGCAAGTGCGGTCGCAGGTACTCCGCCGAGTTCGCGATCGTACGGTTGCTGTGCGAACGCAGCACGGACTCGTGATGTCCGTGGGTGTAGGTGGCCATCGCCCCAGTTTCGCACCTGCGCGAAGCGAGATATGCGGCGATGCGGCGGGCGAGGCCCGCTCGTGCTCAGCGCAGCTCGGTCGCGATGCGGCGGATCGCCTCACGGTCGGGCTTGCCCGAGGGCAGAGTGGCCAGCTCGTCCACGAGGATCAGACGGGCCGGCCGCGCCGGCTTGCCGATCTCGTCGGCGACGGCCGCGCGTGCATGCTCGAGCTGCTCGGACTCGCTGCGGCGGAGCGCCTCGCCGCGCTGCACGACGATGACGGATGCCTCGCCCCACTGCGCATCGTCGACCCCGACGACCACGGCGCCGGTGAGGCCGGGGATCGCGCGGACGATCCGTTCGACGCGGTCGAGCGAGATGTTGATGCCGCCGGAGACGATCACGTTGTCGGCGCGGCCGTGGACCCGAACCACGCCGTCCTCGACGATCCCGAGGTCGCCGGTGCGGTACCAGCGGATGCCGTGCTCGTCACGCGTGAACGTGCGGGCGGTGAGCGCCGGGTCGCCGAGGTAGCCGTCTGCGAGCATCGGGCCGGCGATCTGCAGCTCGCCGTTCTCGACGCGAACCGCGACGGTGTTCAACGGGATACCGTCGTACACGCATCCACCGCTGGTCTCGGTGGAGCCATAGGTGCGCACGAGCTTCGCGCCGACCTCGGTCGCACGATCGCGCACCGGCTGCGGCAGCGCCTGGCCTCCGACGAGGATCGCCTCGTACGCCTGAAGTGCGGCGAGCACGGCGGTGTCGTCCGCGGCGTCGAGCAGGGTCGAGATCTGCGCGGGTACGAGCGAGGTGAACAGCGGGCCGCCGGGAAGCATCGCCAGCGTCGCCTCGGCGAACGCGCGCGGCGAGAACCCGCCGTCGAGGACGACCGGGCTGGTGCCCGAGACGATCGATCGGACGATCACCTGGAGACCGGCGACATAGCCCGCAGGCAGCGCGAGCAGCCACCGGCCGGACCCGATCCGTTCGGCTGTCGCCTCGGCGCCCGAGCGCAGCGCCTCCGCACTCAGGATGACGCGCTTCGGGATGCCGGTCGATCCGGATGTCCCGATCACCACGGCCGTGCCGTCGGCGACCTCGCTGGGCTGCTCGCCCAGCATCCCTAGTCCGATCGCAGGGCCGCCGCCGAGCGCGCGTTCGAGCTCTCTGTGCAGCTGCGCGGCGTCATCCGCCGAAGTGGTCACGAGGCGGGTCATTCGGCTGTCCTTCCCGCGTCAGAAGTGCCAGGGGAACGACGACCAGTCCGGGTCGCGCTTCTCGAGGAACGAATCGCGGCCCTCGACGGCCTCATCCGTGCCGTAGGCGAGGCGGGTGGCCTCGCCGGCGAACACCTGCTGTCCGACCATCCCGTCGTCGACGGCGTTGAAGGCGAACTTCAGCATGCGGATAGCCGTCGGCGACTTCGTCAGCACCGTTCGCGCCATCGAAAGCGCCTCGCGCTCCAGATCCTCGTGCGGGACGACCCTGTTCACAGAGCCCATCTCGTACGCGCGCTGTGCGGAATACTCCTCGGCGAGGAAGAACACCTCGCGGGCGATCTTCTGGCCGGTCTGGCGCGCCATGTAGGCCGAGCCGTATCCGGCGTCGAAGCTGCCGACGTCGGCATCCGTCTGCTTGAACCTGCCGTGCTCGCGCGATGCGATCGACAGGTCGCAGACGATGTGCAGCGAGTGTCCTCCGCCCGCAGCCCAGCCGGGGATCACGGCGATGACGACCTTCGGCATGAACCGGATCAGGCGCTGCACCTCGAGGATGTGCAGGCGGCCGGCACGGGCCGGGTCGCCGACCGATGTCTCGTCGTCGCTGTACTTGTACCCGTCGCGTCCGCGGATGCGCTGGTCGCCGCCGGAGCAGAACGCCCAACCGCCGTCCTTCGCACTCGGCCCGTTGCCGGTGAGCAGCACGGCGCCGATCCTCGGGTCCTGACGGGCGATGTCGAGCGCCCGATACAGCTCGTCGACCGTATGCGGGCGGAAGGCGTTGCGGACCTCCGGCCGGTTGAACGCGATGCGCGCGATGCCGCCGTCGTGCGTGACGTGCGCGGTGATGTCGGTGTACGCATCGGCGCCTGGTGCGAGCACCCATTCGGCCGGGTCGAAGAGATCGGAGACCATGGCTCCAGCCTATTCCGCGGGCTGCGCGTGCACCTCGATCACCGCATCCCGAGCCGTGCGCGCCGCGTCTTCAGCCAGCCGTCGATGATGTCCCAGACGGCCACGCCGACGATGCCGACGATCAGCAGGACCGACAGGATCCGACCGACGTCGGAGGGCACATCGTCGCGGTAGAGCGTGAACTCCAGGAAGTCGGGGTTCAGCAGCTGCCCTGTGCCCACGAGGTAGACCGCCCCCGCAGCGAACGCGATCGCCAGCACCGTGTTGACTGCGGCGAGCGCAGGGCGCCATCCGCGACCGGCGTAGACAGCGATCGCCAGGAGCGCTTCGAGCCCGATGAGCACGAGTGCTCCGCCGGTCCACCATGGCCACAGGTCGGGGTCCAGGATCGGCACAGCGATCGTCTGCGACCCGAGTCCGATACCGACGTCGATGCTATCGCCCGAGAACAGGGCGAATCCGATGAAGCGATCCCAGAGGATGGCCGCAGAGGCCACCCCGAGGAACACGAGCGATGCGATGAGGTCCCGGCGCCCGACGCCGTCCTCCTGCGCCTCGGGCAGCGAGTCGACCGACCACTTCACGCCGGTGTCGGCGCCGGTGCGCTCGAGGATGAAGAAGACCATCGTCGTCCAGAACGCCACGTGCACGATCGTGGTGATGCCGACCACGACCGCCTGGCCGATGATCTCGCCGATCGGCTTGTCCGCGATCGCGTTCGCGATGGTGACGCCGACCATCGCGGTGGCGGGAACGATCCACAGCAGCAGCTTCAGCAGTCTCCACCAGGTGAGGTAGTAGGCCGGCCCTATCAGGTGCAGCGGACGGTCGGCGTAGCCGGCCGCGAGCACCGCTGGGTCGCCGAGATCCGTGAGGACGGCGTGCTCGGCATCCGCTTGGTTCTCGCCCTGCTCGACGCGCGCCTCGACGGCGTCGGCGATGGATGCCTCGAGCTCGGCGCGCACGTCGTTCTGCGCGTCGGGTTGCAGCGACCGCGTGACGGCGCCGATGTAGCGCTCGGTGAGTGTGCCGGCCATGGTCAGCTCTCCTGCTCGGGTGTGTCGGTGAGGGACGCGATCGCCTCGGTGAGCGCGGCCCACTCTGTAGTGAGGGTGTCGGCGAGGCTCATGCCCGCCGTTGAGGTGCGGTAGAACTTGCGGGGCCGAGCCTCGTCGGTGTTCCACTCGCTGGTGAGGTACTCCTGCTTCTCCAGACGGCGCAGCAGGGGATACAGCGTGTTCGCATCTGTGGCGAACCCGTGGCGTTCGAGGTCTTCCAGCAGCCCATAGCCGTAGCCGGGCGTGCGCAGCAGCTGCAGGCAGGCGAGCACGACCGTGCCGCGCCGCACCTCCTGCAGATGAATCTCGAGCGTCTCGTCCATGTCGATCACATTACTGTGCGACACACACTATTGTCAATGAGCCATTAATGGGTGGGCGTTCGGGGTACGGTTGCATGATGCTCGAACTCACCCAGGTCGATCCCTTCGACATCCCGGCGGTGGACCTCTGGTGGGACATCTACGCCGCGGCTGAGCGCGCGGACCGCGGCGCTGAAACCGCCGTGTGGACGCGCAACGAATCACGGCATGAGCTGCAGCAGCGCAGCCAGACGATCGAACGCCGGGCCTACCTCGCACGTCTCGACGGCGAGATCGTCGCCAGCGCGCGACTCGCACTCCCCCTGCGCGACAACGTCCGCACCGCGAGCCTCGGCGTGCACGTCGCACCCGAACTGCGGCGCCGAGGCGCAGGAACGGCCGTGCTCAACGCACTCGAGTCCGCCGCGCGCGACGCCGGTCGCAGCATCCTGACCTCCAGCGCATCATGGCCGTACGAGGCAGGGGACGACGGCACCGGCATCCCGGGGCGCGAATTCGCCCGCCGCCATGGCTACGACCTGGCGCTCGGAGATGTGCAGAGCCGTCTTCGCCTGCCCGTCGACGCCGAGCTCCTCGACGACCTCGAGACCCAGGCGCGCGCGCACTCGACCGGCTACACGCTGCGCTCGTGGATCGGCAGCGTCCCGACCGCCGTCGTACGCGGCTGGGCCGAACTGGATGCCGCCGTCGAGACCGAGGCGCCGATCGGCGACCTCGACATCGAACCCACCTCGGTCGACGTCGACGAGATCCGCGCGAACGAGGCACTGCTGGCCCAGCAGAACCGCCGCAGCTACGGCACGGTCGCGCTGGACGGCACCGGACGCGTCGTCGCCTACACGCAGCTCGTCGTCTCGGGTGACGACGGCAACGCGTACCAGTGGGGCACGCTCGTGCGGCGCGAGGCCCGCGGGCACCGCCTCGGGGCCGCCGTGAAGATCGCGAATCTGCGGATGCTCCAGCAGCACGCCGCGGCCGTCCGCTCGGTCTACACGTACAACGCCGGCGTGAACGAGCACATGCTGTCGATCAACCGGGCTCTCGGCTTCGCCCCGTCCGAGCACATGGGCGAGTTCCAGAAGAAGCTCTGACGTTCGCGTCGCGTGCCGACACGGGCAGAATGGCAGCATGACGCCGGACCTGAACGACCTACTGAGCACGGCGCGGGTGGTCGCGCTGCCGATGACGACGCGCTTCCGCGGCGTGACGGTCCGTGAGGCGGTGCTGTTCGAGGGCCCGGAGGGGTGGGCGGAGTTCTCGCCGTTCGTCGAATACGCGGATGCCGAGGCATCCGTCTGGCTCGCGGCATCCATCGACTACGCCTGCAACCCGCAACCCGCTCCGCTGCGCGACCGCATCCCCGTGAACGCGACCGTCCCCGCCGTCGGGGCAGCGCAGGTGCCCGAGATCCTCGCCCGCTTCCCCGGATGCCGCACCGCGAAGGTCAAGGTCGCAGACCCGGGTCATTCGCTGGCGGATGACGTCGCCCGCGTCCGCGCGGTGCGCGCGGCGCTGGGACCGGAGGGACGCATCCGGGTCGACGCCAACGCCGCCTGGAATGTCGACGAGGCGGAGCGGGCCCTGCACGCCCTGGCCGAGTTCGACCTCGAGTACGCCGAGCAGCCCTGCGCGACCGTCGACGAGCTCGCCGAACTGCGCGCCCGCGTGAAGTACATGGGCATCCCGATCGCCGCGGACGAGAGCGTGCGGAAGGCCGAGGATCCGATCGCCGTCGCCCGCGCCGGCGCCGCCGACCTCGTCGTGATCAAGGCGCAGCCGCTGGGCGGCATCCGGCGAGCGCTCGACATCGTGGCGGAGGCAGGACTCCCCGCCGTCGTCTCCAGCGCGCTCGACACCGCCATCGGGCTCAGCCAGGGTGCGGCCCTGGCGGCCGCCCTGCCCGAGCTCGACTACGACTGCGGCCTAGGCACCGGGGCGCTGTTTCTCGAAGACGTCGCCGACCTCTCTCCGATCGACGGCGCGATCCCCGTGGGCCGCGTCACGCCGGATGCCGCGCGACTCGACCGCTTGGCAGCACCGGCCAACCGTCGCGACTGGTGGCTCGAACGCATCCGCCGCTGCCACGCCCTGCTTGCGGCATCCTGACTCCTGCCGCTCAGCAGTCCTGCAGCTCAGCGCTCGGCGGGTGCGATGATCAGCTCGACGAGCTGGCCGAGCGCTTCGGCGCCGGCGCGATGCAGCCTCTCACCGTCCCATCCGGACACGGCGGCGCGAGACATGCAGCCCTCCCACTGGACCATGAGCATCTGCGCTGCGCTCGGCACGTCGACGCGCAGCGCGAACAGCCCCGAGTCGACGATGCCCTGGATGATCCCCTCGATGCTCGCGGTCATCGCTTGATCCTGGGCGAGATACGCCTTCCCGAAGGTCTCGTCACGCAGCGCCCGGATGCGGATCTCGCTCATCATCAGCACGCTCAGGCGGTCGTCGATACCCGAGTCCATGACCTTCTGCACGAGCTCGATCGGGTCGGCGTCACCGCCGAGCACTCCGGAGGCGACGAACTCGTCGATGCGGTCGCGCACGGAAGCCAGACGTCGCTCGGCGACCGTCGAGGCGAGTTCGAGGAACAGCTCGTCCTTCGACTCGAAGTTCGAGTAGAAGGCTCCGCGGGTGAATCCGGCCCGCTCGCAGATCGCTTCGACGCTGGCGCCCTCGAGGCCGACCTCGGCGAATACCTGTGCTGCGGCATCCAGCAATCGCGCACGCGTGTTCTCACGGCGTCTCGTCAACGGAATCGACATCGAATCCTCCTCCTCCCACTCTTGCACTGCGCCTGTCGAATGTTCACATCCGGCGCACAGTTTCGCCCCTTCGACTCACCGTAGGATACACATGTGTATCGGATACATCTCTGTATCCATTCTCCCATCCGCGTCTCTCGGAGGATCCTGTGTCCACACTCCTGTCGTCGCTCGGACGCTGGTCGTTCCGTCACCCGTGGCGGGTTCTCGTCGCCTGGTTGATCATCCTCGCCGCGGCCGGTGGCGGCGCGGCCGTCCTTCAGCAGGGCACGGACAACTCGTTCAGCATCCCCGGCACGGAGGCGCAGGAGGGGCTCGAGCAGCTCTCGCGCTCCTTCCCCCAGGTCAGCGGAACGAACGCGCAGTTCATCGTCGTGGCAGCGGATGGCGACGCGGTGACGGATGCCGACTACAGGAAGCCGATCGAGGATGCCGTCGCGGATCTCGGCGACCTCGATGGCGTGCTCGCCGCCACTTCTCCGTATGACGAGATGGTCGAGGGGATGGTGAACGAGGACGCCACGGCCGCGATCGTGCAGATGCAGTTCGACGGTCAGGCCACCGACGTGTCCGACGAGACCAAGAGCGAGCTCACCGCAATGGTCGACGACCTGCGCGACGAGCTGCCGGACGGCACGCAGCTCAAGCTCGGCGGCGACCTGTTCGCGATGTCGATCCCCGGTGTGACGCTCACCGAGGCGGTCGGCCTGGTCATCGCGCTGCTCGTGCTGATCGTGACGTTCCGGTCGTTCGTGGTGGCCGGGCTCCCCCTGCTGACCGCGGTGCTCGGCGTCGGCATCTCGATGGCCGGGATCTTCGCGGCCACCGCGTTCGCGACGGTGTCATCGACGACGCCGCTGCTCGCCCTCATGCTCGGCCTCGCGGTCGGCATCGACTACGCGTTGTTCATCATGGCGAGGCACCAGGATCAGGTGCGGGACGGCGTGGATCCGGAGGAATCCGCCGCACGAGCCGTCGGCACAGCCGGCTCGGCCGTGGTGTTCGCCGGTATCACGGTGCTCATCGCGCTCATCGGGCTCGGCTTCGCCGGCATCCCGTTCCTGACGACCATGGGCATCGCGGCGTCCGTCGCGGTCGCCGTCGCCGTCGCGATCGCCGTGACGCTGACCCCCGCGGTGCTCGGGTTCCTGAAGGGCCGCATCGTCGGGCGACCGGCTCGGTCCCTGAGCTTGTCGAAGGGCCGCAAGGGCAAGGCGCCCCGCCGCGGCTTCAGCTCCCGTTGGGTCGGCGGGGTGACGAAGCATCCGATCGTCACGTCCCTCGCCGTCATCGTCGGGCTCGGCGTCGTCGCCGTGCCGGCGCTCAGCCTGGATCTCGCGCTCCCGAATGCTGGCGTGCTCGCACCGGATGACGAGGCGCGCCAGAGCTACGACCTCACGGCCGAGCAGTTCGGCCCCGGATTCAACGGCCCCCTCGTACTGACCGGAACGATCGTCACGTCGACCGACCCGCTCACGCTGATGGAAGACCTCGGGGATGCCGTCGCAGACGTCCCCGGGGTGAAAGAAGTCGCTCTGGCCGTCCCTAACGAGACAGCAGACACGGGCATCGTGCAGGTGATCCCCGAGACCGCACCCGACGACCCTGCCACGAGCGACCTCGTCCGCGAGCTGCGTTCGCACCACGATGAATGGCTCGACGAGTTCGGCATCGACATCAAGGTCACCGGCTTCACCGCCGTCGCCATCGACATCTCCGACCAGCTCGGCGGCGCGCTGCTGCCGTTCGGCGTCTTCGTGATCGGGTTGTCGCTGATCCTGCTGACGATCGTGTTCCGCTCGATCTGGGTGCCGATCACCGCCGCCCTCGGCTATCTGCTGTCGATCATCGCCGCGTTCGGCGTCGTCGCCGCCGTGTTCGAGTGGGGATGGCTCGCCGACGCCCTGCATGTGGCGAAGGTCGGCCCGATCATCAGCTTCATGCCGATCATCCTCATGGGCGTGCTTTTCGGCCTCGCGATGGACTATCAGGTGTTCCTCGTCTCGCGAATGCGCGAAGACTTCGTGCACGACCCCCAGTCGAAGTCGACGACACGTGCAGAACGGCGAGCAGCGGCGCTGCGCGCGGTGCGCTCGGGATTCACCGGCTCGGCCAAGGTCGTCACGGCCGCCGGCCTCATCATGTTCGCCGTGTTCGTGGCCTTCGTGCCCGAGGGCGACTCATCGCTCAAGCCGATCGCCCTGGGGCTCGCCGCCGGCATCGCGATCGACGCCTTCCTGGTCCGCATGACCCTGATTCCCGCCCTCATGGCGATCCTCGGCGAGCGCGCGTGGGAGATCCCGAGGTGGCTGGAGAAGATCCTGCCCAGTGTCGACATCGAGGGTGAGGCCGTCGAGCGCGAACGCCACCTCGCCGCATGGCCGGGCGATGACTCGGTGGTGGCCGCGGATGAGATCGTGCTCAGCGCGGATGCGCCGATCGTCGAGGGTCTGTCGTTGCGTCTCGCACCAGGCGAGGCGGTCATCGCGACCGGTCAGGACGCCCGTGTGCGCCGCGCGGTCGCGCTGGCGATCGCCGGCCGCCTGACTCCGGATGCCGGAAAGCTCCGCGTCGCCGGCCACCTGCTGCCGGGACGTGCAGCCTGGGTTCGTCGCCACGTCGGCACCGTGCTGGTGGATGACGCGGATGCCGCGCTCCTCGACCTGCACGAGGCTCTGCGCGGAGCATCCGCACTCGTCGTGATCGACGGGATCGACCGCTTCACCGGCGGGCAGCGCGATCAGGCGACGACCATGCTGCAGCACGCCGCTGCATCCCGCCCCCTCGCGGTGTTCGCGACGGCATCCGATGCGAGTGTGGCCCGCGCGATCCTCGCCGAGGCCGCCTGGCCCGACACCGGCACCATCGATCTCTCCCCCGCACACCACTCCACCGCGTCCGATTCCAACCGCGAGGTGAACGCATGAACCTCTCCATCGAGCGGGCGCGCGCCCGCAAGCCCATCACCCTGCTGACCGTTCTCGGCGTGCTGCTGCTGCCGGCCATCATCGGCGGCATCCTCGTCGCGGCACTGCAGAACCCGACCGAGCGACTCGACACCATGACCGCCGCGATCGTGAACAACGATGAACCGGTCACGATCGACGACCAGTACACGCCGCTGGGTCGTCAGCTCGCCGCCGGCCTGGTCGACGGATCGGATGACATGGACTCGAACCTGACCTGGGTCATCTCCAACGAGGATGACGCCGCAGAAGGGCTTGCCGACGGCAGTTATCAGGCCGTGGTGACGATCCCGTCGCAGTTCTCCGCCGCGGCGACATCGGCCGGTCAGCGGATCTCGAGCGGCAGCGGCACACCCGAGCAGGCGACGATCCAGGTGACCACGCCCGATGACGGTCTCGTCGCCGACGACCTCATCACGTCGCAGATCGCCTCGGTCGCAGCCGACACCATGGGCACGATGCTGTCAGAGGCGACCATGGAGAACGTGCTCGTCGGGTTCACGACCATCGGCGACCAGATCGGTGAGGCGGCGAACGGCGCGGACGAGCTCGCGAACGGCGCCCGCTCGGCGGCCGACGGGGCCGCCGAGCTCCCGGACGGCGCGACGCAGCTCGCGAACGGCGCAGCTCAGCTGGGCTCCGGTGCCTCCGACCTCGCATCCGGACTCGGAACGATCGCCTCGGGGACGCGGGATGCCGCGAACGGCGCGGCCGAGCTCGGCGGCGGGCTGACCAGCGGGGCTGCAGCGCTCGAGCGATCCGGACTGGTGCCCGATCAGCTGTTCACCGCCGCGAACGGCTCACAGCAGGCGACCGCAGGGGTCAAGACGGGTGTCGACGAGCTCGCAGCCGGCATGAACGGTCTGCTCGCGGCCTGCGTCGGTCGAGAGACCACCGACCTCGTGTGCGTCGGATTGCAGGAGATGGCCGACGGGATGCCCGAGCTGCAGGGCGCGGCCGGCATGGCCTCGCAGGCTGCTGCCGGAACCGCGACCGGACTCTCCGCATTCGACACGCAGGCGACGAAGACGATGGCCGGTCAACTGCGCACCGCAGGCCAGGGTGCCAGCGATCTCGCGGGCGGCCTGAACCAGCTCGCCGGCGGTGTCGACCAATCGGCGGCCGGAGCAGCGCAGCTCAGCACTGGGGCGACCGGGCTGAGCGAGGGCGCCACGGCATTGGCCGATGGCGCAGGCGAACTCGCCTCCGGCCTCGGCGACCTGGCCGATGGGAACACGGAGCTCGCCGGCGGCCTGCACCAGGCCACCGATCAGCTGCCGTCGTTCAGCGATCAGGAGTCGACGTCCTTGGCATCCGTGATCGCCGACCCGGTGACCTCGAACGCACAGGCGAACACGATCTTCGGCCCGACGGCGATCCCGTTGCTCGCGGCTGTGGTGCTGTGGTTCGGCGGACTGGCGTCATTCCTCGTGATGCGCGCACACACTGCCCGCACGCTGACGTCGCGCCGCTCGTCCGCCTGGCTGACGCTCGGCGGCTTCTGGCCCGCCGCGGCGATCGGAGCAGGACAGGGTGTCCTCGTCGCGCTGATCGTGCAGATCGTGGCCTCCTACGACGCATCGACCTGGTGGGCGTTCGCGGGAACCGCGATCGTCGCCGGCGTCGCGTTCGCAGCGGTCAACCAGGCACTCGTCGCGGTGTTCGGAGGCGCAGGGCGCTGGGTGAGCGCGCTCGTCGGCGTCGTCGCGATCGCGACAGGACTCATCTCGACGGTGCCGGGCTGGCTGGCCTCGATCGGGGCGGCGCTCCCCACGGCGCTGGCGTTCACCGGGCTGATCGCAGCGAACGGTTCGGCGGTCGCAGGTCTCATCGTGTGGGGCGTACTGTCGCTGATCGTCACGACGATCGTGGTGGCGCTGCGCCGGACGACCTCGGCCAAGGCGGTGCTCGCCGCGGCGTAGCATCCGCTCGCCGTCGGGAGGTGTCCCTTCGCGCCGCGTGGGGGCGCATGACGCGACACAACGCGACACCTCCCCGCGCGCGCTACCGTCGGAGGATGCGACGACCGTTCATGACCCACCCCGATCAGCTGGCCTCACTCGACGGCCAGCAGTACCTGGTGCTGCGGCCTACGGGTCCGGTTGCCGGCGAGTACCGGGCGACGCAACGCGAACTGCTGAAGCTTCTTCCGTCGGGGACGAAGCATCCGCACACCGAGCACGTCACGCTGCGGGGATTCTACGAGCCGGAGCGACGCGACGAGGTCGCCGCGCTCGTTCGCGACTGGGCTGCGGCGCAGCATCCGATCGACATCGTCGCCGACGCGATCGACACCTTCCCCGCGCCGTGGCAGATCGTGATCATGCGATTGGCGCGGACGGCGTCCCTCATCGATGCTTACGCGTCTCTCACGGCCGCGCTCGACCGAACCGACTTCCGCCGTCTCGGTGAACTCTCCCTCGACGACTGGATCTTCCATCTGTCCGTCGTCTACGGCAAGACCCTCGCTCCGGAGGCTTGGGCCGATCTCGAGCGAGCGTCACGACGTGACCTCGCTGACCAGCCGCGCTGCACCGTGGCCGAAGCCGAACTGGTCTGGTACGAAGACGGCGTCGAGCACGCCGAGGTCATTCCCCTCGGGTAGAGCGGCTCAGCTCAGGCCGCTGTACGCGTGCAGCCCCTTGAAGAACACGTTCACGATCGTGAAGTTGAAGATCACCGCGGTGAACCCCACGATCGACAGCCACGCCGACGGGTTGCCGCGCCAACCGCGGGTCGCGCGCGCGTGGAGGTATCCGGCGTAGAGCACCCAGATGATGAACGTCCAGGTCTCCTTGACGTCGAAGCCCCAGTAGCGGCCCCAGGCGTCCTGAGCCCAGATCGCACCGGCGATGAGCGTGAACGTCCAGAAGATGAAGCCGACGATCGCGAAGCGGAAGGCCATGCCCTCCAGCCGGTCGGCGTCCGGAAGGGTGGCGAGGAACCGGGGGCCCTGCTTCTCGGCGGCCTCGACGATCTTGCGCTCGCGACGGGACTGCATCAGCTGCAGCACCGACAGCGCGCATGCGAGGGCGAAGAACGCCGTGCCGAGCGATGCGACGAAGACGTGGATGACGAGCCAGACGCTCTTGAGCGGGTCCATCAGCGGCACGATGCCGACGTAGAAGCTGATCGCCGCGGCGCCCATGAGGATCACGACGAGACCGGTGATGAACGTGCCGAGGAACCGCAAGTCGATCCGGGTGTTCACCAGCAGGTAGACGAAGACGACCAGGAGCGTGCCCGTCATCGCGAACTCGTACAGGTTCGCCCACGGCACGCGTTCTGCCGCGATGCCGCGCGTGATGGTCGCGGCGAGCTGGAACAGGAAGCCCAGCACGGTCAGCGCCGTGCCGACGCGCGCCATGACGTAACGGGGCCGCTTCTGTAGATCGGATGCCGCGTCCGCAGCATCCGCACCGGATGGGCCGCCGGATCCGGCGGCGGGCGCACCTGCCCCGACCAGCATCGCGTCGCGCTCGCGGACCAGTCGCGCGTCCGCGCTCACCTCGGAGCGACGGGCGAGGTCGAACGCGTATGCCACGAAGGCTGCCGCGTAGATCGCGATCGCCGTCCAGATGAACAGGATCGAGAGGGAGTCGAGGTCGGGCATTGTCCCAGTCTACTTTCGGGTGGTTCGGGAGGAAGGGGCATCCAGCAGCCGGGCGTGACCGTCGGCCAGATCGTTGACGGCGGCCTTCAGCGTCGGATCCTCGCCGCGAGCGAGACCGGCGTACTCCAGGCGCACCTCGCCCTCCGCGGCGGTCGCCTTGACCCACATGCGACGACGCGGGATGAACAGGGCCAGCATGAGACCGCCCAGCGCGCTCAACGCGAAGACGAGCACCCACACGGCCGACTGATCGTGGTGCACCTGCAGCGAGGCGAACCGCTTGACCGACTGCGTGAAGTCCACGGCTCCGGCCGGGGACTCGTCCTCGAAGGTGATCGATCCTCGGCCGTCGGGCAGATCGGCGGACTCCCCGGGCTGGAGCTCGATCGACGGGGCATCGCTGCCGTCGCCGACGATGGGCGTGAGCTCCTCGGTGTCGAGTACGTACACCGACTTCGGCGTGCCCTCGTCGATGCCGAGGTCGCCTTCGTACACCCGGAGCGTCAGCAGCGGTGCGAGCAGATCGCCGTGGGCGGATGCGTAGGCGCCGTTCTCGAGCTTCGCCGCGCTCGGATAGAAGAAAGCGGCGATGCCGAGCTGCTCCGGCATTCCGTCGGTGACCTTGATGACGCCGAGGGAGGTGAGCGCGTTGTCCTGCGGCAGGAACGGCACCGAGTTGCTGTAGACGACATCGCCGTCGGAGTTGCGCACGGTGATCGTCGGGGCGTAGCCGTTGCCGAGCAGGTAGATCTTGTCGCCGGCGATGTCCAGCGGGTGGTTGACCCGGACGGCATCCTCGCGGGACTCGCCGTTCTCGCGAACGGTCACGTTCGCCGAGAAGTCGCCCGCTTGCCCTGATGCCGCGGAGCCGTACTCCTGGTAGGTCACATCGAACGAGTCGAGGGTCATCGAATACGGGCTGAGCGCGTCGTCGCCGACGAAGCGTCCGCGGTTCATCGACTCGTAGTCCAGCAGCGTGTTCACGAACGTCTGGCCCTCGACGACCACGCGCTGCCCTGTGTAGGCGAAGCTGCCGCCGAGCCCGACGCTGATCAGGACGCCGACGAGCGCGAGATGGAAGATCAGGTTTCCTGTCTCGCGCCAGTAGCCGCGCTCGGCGGACACCGAGTACGTTCGGCCGGACGTGGCTGCGGTGTCGTAGCGCTCGACGCGGTAGCCGAGCGCCTTCAGCTGCTTCTGGGCGATGTCGATCGAGCGGGATGCCTCGGCGTCGGCATCCGCGTCGGTCGTCTCTCGAACGGTTTCCCGGAAGTCCTCGAGCCGCTTCAGACGCGCGGGCGTCCGCGGCGGGCGCGACTGCAGCGCCTTGATGTGGTGCTTGATGCGCGGAACGACGCAGCCGACCAGCGAGATGAACAGCAGCAGGTAGATCGCCGAGAACCACGGCGACAGGTACACGTCGAACAGGTCCATCGCGTCGAGCACGGGGAACAGGTCGGGATTGTCGGTCTGCCACTGCGTCACGCCGTTGGGGTCGGCCATCCGCTGCGGGAAGATCGAGCCGGGGATCGCCGCGATCGCGAGCACGAGGAGCAGGATGATCGCGGTGCGCATCGACGTCAGTTGACGCCAGCCCCAGCGCAGCCAGCCGACGAAGTCCAGGCGGGGCTGGGCGATCGAGCCACCGTCGCCGTCGATGTGGTCGGAGGGACGGAGCGGATCGGAACTCGTCACGGCATCCTTCTGGGAGGTATCAGGATCGGGGCGGGGATCAGAGCGGGAGGATGACACTGCCCATCACCGCCGTCAGTCGAGACATGATGTCGGTCCACAAGCCGGTGACCATGAGGATGCCGAGTGCGATGAGCAGCGCGCCGCCGATGATGTTCACGATGCGGATGTGGCGACGCAGGAAGCCGATCGCCTTCGTCGCCCAGCCGAAGCCGAGAGCGACCAGCAGGAACGGGATGCCGAGGCCGAGGCTGTACGCCAGGCCGAGGAATCCTGCGCGCCACGGATCGCCGAGCGTCCACGACACCGCCGTGATCGCGGCGAGCGTCGGGCCGATGCACGGCGCCCACCCGATGCCGAGAGCGAAGCCCAGCAGGGGTGCGCCGATGAGACCGGTCTTGGAGGTGACGTGCATGCGCCATTCGCGCTGCGCGAAGCCGAAGAGCCCGAGGAATACCAGCCCCATCGCGATGATCACGACACCCAGGATGCGGGTGATCAGATCGCCCCACTGCAGGAAGAACACCGCGGCTGCCCCGCCGATCGCTGTGAACGCGATGAACACGACGCTGAAGCCGAGGATGAACAGCAGCACGCCGAACACGAGACGGCCGCGCGCCGGTGCCGCGGCGTCCGTCGTCGTCTTCGGCGCCACGGCCCCGCCGATGAACCCGAGGTATCCGGGAACGAGCGGCAGCACGCACGGCGAGAGGAACGAGACGAGACCGGCGAGCATCGCGACCGGGATCGCGAGCCAGAGAGCGCCGGAGCCGATCAGCTCGTTCGTGTTCACGCCGTCTCCGCCAGAGCATCCTTGACGAGCGTCGAGAGGATGCTGGCGCCGTCGACCGGCCCGATGATGCGAGCGGCGACGCGCCCCTGCTTGTCGAGCACGAGCGTGGTCGGCGTGGCCTGGATCGGCGTGGCGTTGGCGAAGGCGAGCTTCGCGGCGCCGCTGTCGACGTCCATGATGCTGGGGTAGGTCACGCCGTAGGTCTTGGCGAACGACTTCGCGGTGTCGGCCTGGTCGTAGATGTTGATGCCGACGAACGAGACGTCATCGGCCTCGTACTGCTGCCAGACCTTCTCGAGGTCACCGGCCTCGACGCGGCACGGGGCGCAGCCGGCGTACCAGAAGTTCACGACGGTGACATCGCCGGCGATGTCGGCGCTGTCGAAGTCGTCGCCGTTCTCGGTCACGCCGCTGAAGACGACCGGTTCACCGCGCTCCGCGACGGGGATCTCCTCGACCGCGCCGTCCGCCGAGATGTAGCCCTTTCCGTCGCCGGAAAGATACTGCTCGGCGACGGGGTCGGTTCCGCACGCCGTCAGAGAGAAGGCGATCGTCGCGGCGAGCGCGGTTCCGAGCATCCGACGGGCGCGTCGGTTCGGCGAGAAAGCGGGCACATTCCCAGTCTACGCAGGGGTTTCTATGGGTGATCTGGAAGGAACCCGGCGCCCGCGCACCGTCAGAAACGGGCGAGCACGTCATCTACGCCGGCACGGAATCGCGGGCACGTCGTGATGTCGTGGGCACGACAGCGCAGTGCATGCTCGGTCATCTCACGGGAGCGCTGCATCTCCAGCATCCGCTTGTCGAGATCGTCCAGGTGCGCGTGCAGAACCTCGTGCCTGCCCGAGCGTCCGTCGTCGAGGAGCACGCCGATCTGCTCGAGCGTCATGCCTGCGCGCTTGCTCCGCTGGATGATCGCGATGCGGACGACCTCATCCTCGCCGTACCGGCGACGTCCGGCGGAGTCGCGCTCCGGATGCAGCAGCCCGACTGTCTCCCAATGCCGGAGCACGTTCGTGGGCAGATCGAACCGCTCGGCGACATCGCCGACGGACCAGGGATGCGTAGCGCTTGACTTCATGTTGACATGAAGTCACACACTGGTCGAGAACGCAAGATCAGGAGGATCCACCATGTACGACGCGATCGTGATCGGAGCCGGCCCCGCCGGCCTGCAAGCCGCCCTCACTCTCGGCCGGATGCACCGCACAGCGCTGCTGCTCGACTCCGGGGAGTACCGCAATGGAACCGTTGAGCACATGCACAACATCATCGCCTCCGACGGCACCCCGCCGGCGGAGTTCCGGGCGACGGCCCGTGCTCAGCTCGCGGAGTACTCCACCGTCGAGGCCCGTGACGCCAGAGTCGAGCGCATCGAGGGCGTCGTCGACGACTTCACCGTCGAACTGGAGGGCGGGTCGACGGTGCGCGGGCGCCGCATCGTGCTCGCGACCGGCGTCGCGGACGACCTCCCAGGCGTTCCCGGCCTCGCGGGTCTGTGGGGTCTGCGCGCGTTCACCTGCCCGTTCTGCGACGGCCACGAGTTCGCCGGACGAGACATCGGAATCCTCGGGGCGGCCGCGCGCACGGTCCACCTGGTCGCGATGCTCTCCCCCATCGTCCGGAGCATCACCGTGTTCGCGCTCGACGAGCAGCCGACGGATGAGGACCGCGCGGCGCTGGAGGCGGCGGGTGCCGACATCCACTCTGGCCTCGTGCGGTCCGTCGCCGCAGAGGCTGACGGTGCGGGTGTCACGACGACCGCTGCGCACGTCGCCGTCGCCGGCCTGTTCGTCGCAGCAGGAACCGTGCGGCAGCGGGCCTCCTTCGCCGCCGATCGCGGACTGCGGATGCTGCCCTCCGGCGCCATCGAGATCGATGACTTCGGTCAGACCTCTGAGCCGGGGATCCTCGCGGCCGGCGACCTGGCCCACCGCGCCTCGCTGCCGGGGCCTGTGGCCTCCGTCATCCAGGCCGCTGCGGCAGGGCAGATGGCCGCGGCGCGAATCGTGCAAGAGTTCGCGTCGTCGTGAACCGCTGCTACACGGCGCCGAGGTCGATGCCGGCGGCCGCAGGCTCGGCGTAGCCGACCTCGCGCCACACGTCGCCGACCCGCTCGAAGGACGTGACGCTCGAGAGCGCGCAGCGCCGGGTGCGCGGATCGTGGCGAAGGCGGAGGCCCGCGACGTGGAGGTGCGTGATCCAGATCGGCGCCTGGTGCGAAACGATCACGGCATCCCCGCGCTCCGTCTCGTTCCAGGCGCTGTTCATCGCCTCCTCCATCCTCACGGCGATGGACTGGTACGGCTCACCCCAGGTCGGCACGGAAGGATTGCGCAGGTGCCACCAGTTGCGCGGATCGCGCAGCGACCGGCTCATCCGCGTGCCCTCGAACACGTTCGTCGGCTCGATGACGCGTTCGTCGAGTGCTGGGACGAGCCCGAAGATCTCGCTGAACGGCTCGGCGGACTCCTGCGTGCGCTGGAGGGGCGAGCTGCGCAATGTCGTCACTGGCCGCTCGAGCCCCTGGACGTACTCGGCTGCGGCACGCGCCATCCGCCGGCCGTCCTCGCTCAGTCGATAGTGCGGCAGCCGCCCGTAGAGAACGCGGCGAGGGTTGTGGACCTCTCCGTGGCGGACGAGGTGCAGTCGTTCGGCAGGCATTCAGACCTTCCGGTAGGTCGCCGACCCGAAGCCGATGATGAGGTGCCCGATGAAGGGGAAGATCCACAGCAGGAAGAACGAGAACACGACGCCCTTGCCGAAGTTCGCGCCCTCCTTCACGGCGACGATGATCGCGAACACGATGTTCACGATCGGGATGAGGTAGAGCAGCCCGAGCCAAGCGGACATACCGGCGATCTTCACGAGGAAGAACCAGTTCACGATCGGGATCAGCGCCAGGATGCCGGCATACCCGGCCTTCACGAAGACCCGCCACATGGTGATGGCGTAGAGCACGTACAGGGCGAGAGACAGCCACATGGACGTCGTCGTGGCGATCTGGTCGCTGATCAGATTCCAGTCCACGGCGCACTCCCTGTTCGCGCGGCCGTCCGGCACGGCCCATCGCGGCCGAGTCTATCCATCGGCATCCAGCGCCCCGCGGATCCCCGGCCGCGCCCCCGTAGAATGGCGGAGTTCCCTTTTCTGAACTGGAGGAATCTCCGTGCTTCGCACTCACACGACCGGCTCGCTGCGAGCCGACCACATCGGTCAGACCGTCACCCTCACGGGTTGGGTCGATCGTCGTCGTGATCACGGAGGAGTCGCCTTCATCGATCTTCGTGACGCCTCTGGGATCGCCCAGGTCGTCATCCGCGACGAAGAGGTGGCCCACCCGCTGCGCAGCGAATTCGTACTGAAGGTCACAGGCTCGGTCTCTCGCCGCCCCGAGGGCAACGCGAACCCGAACCTGCCCACCGGCGACATCGAGGTCATCGCGACCGAGGTCGAGGTGCTCAACGAGTCCGCTCCCCTGCCGTTCCAGGTCTCCACCGGCCTCGGCGACAGCGAGATGATCGGCGAGGACGTTCGGTTCAAGTACCGCTACCTCGACCTGCGACGCCCGTCCGCGGCATCGGCTCTTCGCCTGCGCTCGAAGGTCTACAGGGCCGTCCGCGAGGTTCTCGACGCCCGCGAGTTCGTCGAGGTCGAGACGCCCACGCTCACCCGATCCACGCCGGAGGGCGCGCGCGACTTCGTCGTGCCGGCTCGTCTGCACCCCGGCAGCTGGTACGCCCTGCCGCAGAGCCCGCAGCTGTTCAAGCAGCTACTCATGGTCGGCGGCATCGAGAAGTATTACCAGATGGCTCGCTCGTACCGCGACGAGGACTTCCGCGCCGACCGTCAGCCGGAGTTCACGCAGCTCGACATCGAGATGAGCTTCGTCGACCAGGAAGACGTCATCGAGATGATGGAAGACGTCATCACCGCGATGTGGAAGACGATCGGCGTAGAGGTGCAGACCCCGCTGCCGCGCATCACCTACGCCGACGCGATGGCGAAGTACGGCTCCGACAAGCCCGACCTGCGCTTCGGACTCGAGCTCGTCGAAGCCACCGACTACTTCTCCGAGACGACGTTCCGCGTGTTCCAGGCCGAGTACGTCGGCTCTGTACGGATGCCGGGCGGCGCCTCGCAGCCGCGGAAGCAGCTGGACGCCTGGCAGGACTGGGCGAAGCAGCGCGGTGCCCGCGGCCTCGCCTACGTCCTGTTCAACGAGGACGGAACTCTGGGCGGCCCCGTCGCCAAGAACCTGTCCGAGAAGGAGCAGGCGGGTCTGGCCGAGCTCACCGGCGCCGAGCCGGGTGACTGCGTTTTCTTCGCGGCCGGCTCCGCCAAGGACTCGCGTGCGCTGCTGGGTGCGGCGCGCGTCGAGATCGGGCGCCGCCAGGGTCTGCTCGACCCCGACACGTTCGCGTTCACGTGGGTCGTGGATGCTCCGATGTTCGAGCCTGCGGCGGATGCCGTGGCATCCGGTGACGTCGCTGTCGGCGCCGGCGCCTGGACGGCCGTGCACCACGCCTTCACCGGCCCGAAGCCGGAGTTCGCGGACACCTTCGACACCGACCCCGGGTCGGCGCTCGCCTACGCGTACGACATCGTCTGCAACGGCTCCGAGCTCGGCGGCGGCTCGATCCGCATCCACCGCGAGGATGTGCAGAAGCGCGTGTTCGAGGTCATGGGCATCTCGGACGAGGTCGCGAACGAGCAGTTCGGATTCCTGCTGGACGCGTTCAAGTTCGGCGCACCGCCGCACGGTGGAATCGCGCTCGGCATGGACCGCGTGCTGCAGCACCTGACGAAGACCGAGTCGATCCGCGAGGTCATCGCGTTCCCGAAGACCGGCAACGGCTTCGACCCGCTGACCAGCGCGCCCGCGCCCATCACGGATGCGCAGCGCGCCGAGGCCGGCGTCGACTTCGTACCGGAGGATGCCGAGGCCTGAGCCTCGTTCCCCGAGCTCTCACGCCGAGCCCCCGTCTTGCTGTCGAGACCCCGTCGTATTCGCGCATCTACGACGGGGTCTCGGCGATAAGACGGGGGCTCAGCAGGTGGGTCAGTGCTCCGCGAGCAGGGCGAGCCCCGGCACGATGTTCTCGTTCCATACGTCGAAACCGAGCTTCGCGATGAGCGCCACGACGACGATCAAGAACACGACGCGGATGAACGTCGCGCCGCGCGCGATCGCCATACGAGAGCCCAGGTAGCTGCCCACGACGTTCGCGACGGCGAGGATGCCGCCCAGCAGCCACAGCACGGATCCGTGCGGGATGAACAGCAGCAGCGCGCCGGCGTTGGTGGCGAGGTTGACGATCTTCGCCTTGGCGCTCGCCTGCAGGAAGTCATAGCCCATCAGCGCCACGAGCGTGATGACGAGGAACGTGCCGGTGCCCGGCCCGATCATCCCGTCGTAGAACCCGATCACGAGGCCGGCAGCACCAGCCATGATGTGGTGCTTGTGCCCGGCGAAGCGCAGCTTGGTCGCCGCCCCCATCTCCGGCTTGAACACCGTGAAGATCGCCACTGCCAGCAGCGCCACGACGATGATCGGTTTGAAGGCTGCCGGCGGCAGAACGGTAGCCACCGCTGCTCCGCCGAAGGACCCGGCAAGTGCGATTCCTGCCATCGGCAGGGCCGTGCGGATGTCGGGTTTCGCGCGGCGGTAGTACGTGACGCTGCTGGTCGCGGTGCCGAACACCGAGGCGAGCTTGTTCGTCGCGAGCGCCTGCACCGGCGCGATGCCGGGGATGAGCAGCAGGGCCGGCAGCTGCAGCAGCCCGCCGCCCCCGACGACGGCGTCTATCCAGCCGGCGCCGAACGCCGCGAGGACGACGAAGATCAGCATCCCCCAGGTGAGCTGTTCGAGCCCGAGCAGCTCACCGATCTCCATCCCTCCAGTATCCCTCGCACGTGCGATCGGCGATGACAGACTGGAATCATGCTCGACGCTCTTCCGCTGCCGCATCCGTTCGATCGCCGCGCCGGCGCCGCGACCCTGCGCCGCGCGACGAGCGGTGATATCGACGCACTGATCACGTTGCTCGCGGATGACCCGATCAGCGCGGCACGTGGCGACGTCGCATCCGACACCGACCGCGATGCCTACGAAACCGCGCTGGAGGAGATCCTCGCCGATCCGTCGAATGATCTGCTCGTCGTCGAGATCGACGTCGCGGTCGTGGGCACACTGCAGCTCACCTCGATTCCCGGGATGGCGCGACGCGGCTCGCGCCGCCTGCTCGTCGAGGCGGTGCGAGTGCGCAGCGACCTGCGCTCATCCGGCATCGGCTCGGCCGTCATGCACTGGGTAGCGGATGCCGCGGCTCCCGCTCTCGGCGCGGTACTCGTGCAGCTCACCTCGGACGCCGCACGCACCGAGGCGCACCGGTTCTACGAGCGCCTCGGATACGTCGGCTCGCACGTGGGCTTCAAATACAACGTCCCGCGAGACTGACCGCTGGCGTCGCGTTCGCGCCCGCGTCACCTCTCGTTCACCGTCGCCGGACGATCCGGTAACTCTCGCACCGTAGCGTCCTGACGCAACCCGAATTCCGGCGCGCCCGCGCCGGACACCGAGAGGAACCCACCCTGATGGCAACCATTACCCGCCGCTCGCGTCTCGTCGCCGGCATCGCCCTGGCAGCCACCGCCGCCCTGGCACTGACCTCCTGCGCGGCAGACAGCAGCGCAGGAGACGGCACGGACGGCGGCGACGCCGTCGACGCCGCATCCGCCACCTCACTCGCCGACTTCGGCACGTTCGAAGACCTCGAGGCCGCAGCCAAGGCCGAGGGCGCGCTGAACGTGATCGCCCTGCCCCGCGACTGGGCGAACTACGGCGAGATCCTCGACCTGTTCGCCGAGCGCTACCCCGAGATCACCATCAACGAGGCCTCCCCTGATGTCTCCAGCCAGGAGGAGATCACGGCCGCCGAGACGAACCAGGGCCTGGACACCGCGCCCGACGTGTTCGACCTCGGCCTCGCGGTCGCGCTGGCGAACACCGACATGTTCGCGCCCTACACGGTCGAGAACTTCGACGAGATCCCCGACGCGCTCAAGGAGCCCACCGGCCTGTTCGTCGGCGACTACGGCGGGTACATGTCCATCGGCTACGACGCTTCGAAGTTCGACGAGCCCACCTCGCTCGACGATCTCAAGGGTGCCGACTTCAAGGGCGCCGTCGCGATCAACGGCGACCCGACGCAGGCCGGCTCCGCCTTCGGTGCTGTGGGCCTCGCGGCGGTTCAGTCCGGCGGCGACCTCGACGACTTCACCCCCGGCATCGAGTACTTCGGGGAGCTGCAGAAGGCCGGCAACTTCCTGAAGGTCGACGTCACGCCCGCCACCATCACCAGCGGCGAGACCCCTGTCGTCTTCGACTGGGACTACCTGAACGCCGCTGCCGGCGCTGACAACGAGAACTGGAAGGTCGTCGTCCTGGACGGCACGGGCTACGCCTCGTACTACAACCAGGCCATCAACAAGGATGCCCCGAACCCGGCGGCGGCCCGCCTGTGGCAGGAGTTCCTCTACAGCGACGACGTGCAGAACCTGTGGCTGAAGGGCGGCGCTCGTCCGGCTCGCATGGAGGCCATGACCGAGGCAGGCACGATCGACGCCGACCTCGCAGCGGCCCTCCCCGAGGTCCCAGCCGAGACGGTCGTCCCGACCGAGGCGCAGTCCACGGCAGCCGGCACCCTGCTCGGCGAGAAGTGGGCCGCGGCCGTCCAGTGACCACTCTGATCCAGGGGGTGGATGCTGCGGCATCCGCCCCCACCACCGCCGGGCCGGATCAACCGGTCCGGCGGTCCGGCCTTTCCTGGGCATGGCTGGGACTGGTGCCGTTCGGCGCGTACGTCCTGCTGTTCCTGGCCGTACCGACGATCCTCGCGATCGGCTCCGGATTCGCAGGCGGAGACGGCGCCTTCACGTGGACCAACGTCGCAGCCCTCGTCGACCCCGTCGTGCTGACCACCTTCGCGAACTCCGCTTGGGTCTCGCTGCTCACGGCCGTGATCGGCGCGGTCGCCGGTGCCCTCGTCTGCTACGCCATGCTCGGCATGAACCCGCAGGGCGCTGTGCGCCAGAGCGTGGACGCCACAGCCGGCGTCCTCGCACAGTTCGGTGGCGTCATGCTCGCCTTCGCGTTCATCGCGACGATCGGCGCCCAGGGTGTCATCACGGTGCTGCTGCGCGACTCGTTCGGGTTCAACATCTTCGAGAACGGCATGTGGCTCTACGAGGTGCCAGGGCTCATCTTCCCCTACATCTACTTCCAGGTGCCGCTCATGGTGATCACGTTCATGCCGGCGCTCGCGGCGCTGAAGCCGCAGTGGTCCGAGGCGAATCTGACTCTCGGCGGCACGCGTCTGGGTTTCTGGACCCGCATCGGCATCCCCGTGCTCGCCCCGTCGTTCCTCGCGAGCCTCCTGCTGCTGTTCGCCAACGCGTTCTCGTCGTACGCGACCGCGGCCGCCCTCGCCAGTCAGGGTTCGCAGATCGTTCCGCTGCAGATCCGCGCCGCGCTCACCAGCGAGACCGTGCTCGGCCGCGAGAATCTCGCCGGCGCCCTTGCGCTCGGCATGATCGTGATCGTCGGCGTCGTGATGGCGCTGTACTCGCTGATCCAGCGGCGGGCTGCAAGGTGGCAGTCATGAACAAGCTCGCCCCCTCTCGCGTGACGCGCTGGGTCATCGGCATCGTGATCGGCGCCTTCTTCGCGATCCCCCTGGTCTCGACGTTCCTGTACACGCTGCGCGGGAAGGACGGCGGGCTCTCGTTCGAGCGCTGGGCCGCACTGATCGACCCGGCGGCATCCGCGGCGATCAAGCCGATCTGGACGGGCCTCGGCAACTCGCTGATCCTCGCCCTCGTCACGGTCGTCATCGTCCTGCTTCTGCTCGCGCCGACGATGATCCTGGTGAACCTGCGGTTCCCGACGCTCAAGCCGGTCTTCGAGTTCGCAGCTCTCCTGCCGATCTCGATCCCCGCGATCGTGCTCGTCGTCGGGCTCTCGCCGATCTACCTGCAGATCGGTCGCGCGTTCGGCACAGGCACGTGGACGCTCGCCTTCGCCTACGGCATCACCGTGCTGCCGTTCGCGTACCGCTCGATCCAGGCATCCATCGACGCCGCCGATCTGCGCACGCTGTCCGAGGCCGCCCGTTCGCTCGGTTCGAGCTGGCCGACCGTCGTGCTGAGGGTGCTCGCACCGAACCTGCGTCAGGGGCTGCTGTCTGCATCCCTCATCTCGATCGCCGTCGTGCTCGGCGAGTTCACGATCGCATCCCTCCTGAACCGGCAGGTGTTCCAGACGGCGATGGTCGTCGTCGGCAAGCAGGACGCCTACGCGCCCGCGATCTTCACGCTGCTCGCGCTGCTGTTCTGCTTCCTGCTGCTGCTCATCATCGGCCGCGCCGCCCGCGGCAACCGAAAGGCCTCATCATGACCACCGCGCTCCCCGCGACCAAGGACAACCAGCTGCTCGCCGAGGCCGGCGAGGGGACCCGAGTGCAGTTCGAGGGCATCGAGAAGAGCTACGGCTCGAACCGCGTGCTGCACGGCGTCGATCTCGACATCGCACCCGGCGAGTTCGTGTCGCTGCTGGGGCCGTCCGGATGCGGCAAGACCACCGCCCTGCGCGTGCTCGCCGGGCTCGAGAACGCGGATGCCGGGGCCGTGCTGCTCGGCGGCCAGAACGTCTCGCGCGTCCCCACCAACAAGCGCGACATCGGCATGGTCTTCCAGGCGTATTCGCTGTTCCCGCACCTCAGCGTCGCCGACAACACGGCGTTCGGCCTGCGTCGCCGGGGTGTCGGCAAGGCCGCGGCGGGCCGCCGAGCGCTGGACGCGCTTGCTCTCGTCGGCCTCGACGGCTTCGCCGACCGGTTCCCGCACCAGCTCTCGGGCGGGCAGCAGCAGCGCGTCGCTCTCGCCCGCGCCCTCGTCACCGAGCCGCGGGTGCTGCTCCTCGACGAGCCGCTGTCGGCGCTCGATGCCAAGGTGCGCGTGCAGTTGCGCGACGAGATCCGCCGCATCCAGCTGCGTCTGGGCATCACGACCGTGTTCGTCACGCACGACCAGGAGGAGGCGCTGGCCGTCTCCGACCGGATCGCGGTGATGGATGCCGGGCGCATCGACCAGATCGACTCCCCCGAGGAGCTGTACCTGCGCCCCGCGACCGCCCACGTCGCCGCGTTCGTCGGGCTGTCGAGCGTCGTCTCGGGCACGGCCTCCGGCGACACGGTCACGGTGTGGGGACGCGCACTCCCCGTCAACACTCCCGCGATCGGTGAGGTCGAGGTGCACCTGCGCCCCGAGAACCTGCGGTTCACCGGCGAGGCGGATGCCGCGACCGGAGGCGTCGTCGAGGAGAGCACGTTCCTCGGCAGCATCCGCCGCACGCTCGTCAAGACCGACACCGGCGAACTGGTCCGCGTGCAGCACGACGCGCACCAGCATCCAGCCTTCGGCGACCGGGTCTGGCTCGGAATCGAGCCGGTCCCCGTCGCCGTCCGCCCGCGCGCCTGACCGCGAGACGGCGCTAGAGCACGCGCGAGAGGAAGTCCTGCGTGCGCGGATGCTGCGGGTTCGCGAGCACCTCGCGCGGGTCGCCCTGCTCGACGATGTGTCCGCCGTCCATGAAGATCAGGCGGGATCCGACCTCGCGGGCGAAGCCCATCTCGTGCGTGACGACGAGCATCGTCATCCCGTCATCCGCGAGCGAGCGCATGACCTGCAGCACCTCGCCGACGAGCTCGGGGTCGAGCGCAGACGTCGGCTCGTCGAACAGCATCATGTCGGGGTTCATGCACAGCGCACGCGCGATCGCGACACGCTGCTGCTGACCACCGGAGAGGTGGCCGGGGTACGCGTCGGCCTTCTCGCTGAGCCCCACGCGCGCGAGCATCTCGTGCGCGACCCGCTCGGCTTCGGCCTTCGAGCGCTTCTTCACCCGCCGCTGCGCGAGCGTGAGGTTGCCCATCACGTCGAGGTGCGGGAACAGGTTGAAGCTCTGGAACACCATGCCGATGCGGGTGCGCACGCGGTCGATGTCGATGTCCTCGTCGGTGATGTCGATGCCCTCGACGAGGATGCTGCCGCCGGTGGGCTCTTCAAGCATGTTCACCGAACGCAGCAGCGTCGACTTGCCAGAACCCGACGGCCCGATCACGCAGACGACCTCGCCGCCGGTGACCGTGAGGTCGATGCCCTTGAGCACCTCATTGTCGCCGAAGCTCTTGACCAGCCCGCGGACCTCGATGGCCGGGGCGTGGACGTCGATCAGATCCGTGCTCATCGCTGCCTCGCCATTCGTCGCTCGAGCCACGCGCTGAATCGCGTGAGGGGGATGGTCACGATCAGGTACAGCAGCGCTGCCATGATCAGCGGGGTGCCATTGCCGTTCTGCGTCGTAGCGTCACGGGCGAAGGTCGTGAGCTCCTTCGACCAGATGAAGCTTCCGGCGATGAACAGCAGCGAGGTGTCCTTGAGCAGCAGCACGAACTCGTTCGTCAGCGGCGGGATGATGATGCGGAAGCCCTGCGGGATGACGATCCAGAACGTGGTCTTCATCGGCGACATGCCGAGCGACCGCGCGGCCTCGGTCTGCCCCTTCGGCACGGCCTGGAGCCCGGCGCGAATCGTCTCGGCCATGTACGCCGAGGCGACGAGGATCAGGCCGACGAGCCCGAGCACCACCGGACCGCCGAGATCCTGATTGCGCACGCCGATGGCGATGGGCAGGATGTACGCGATCGCGAAGATCGTCAACAGTGCTGGAAGGCCGCGGAACAGCTCGATCCACACCGTCGCGATCCACCGGAAAGGCGCGATCACGGAGAGCTTCATCAGCGCCAGCACGACGCCGAGCAGCAACCCGCCGAGGAACGCGATAGCGGTGAACCACAGCGTGTTCACCAGCCCGGTGGTGATGATGCCCGGAAGCATCTTGAGCGCGACTTCGGGGTTGAAGAAGAGCGGACCGAGCCGCGCCCAGTTGGCTGTCGCCAGCGCCCACACCGCAAGCGCGATGAGGATCGCGTACACCGTGTAGCGGTACAGCTTCTGTTTCTGAGTGCGCCTCAACGCCATCGGCAAGGTCCTCCCGATCTACCGTCCTGCGCGAAACTCAGTTGGCGGAGAAGTACGTGTCGTAGATCGTGTCGTAGTCGCCGCTGTCACGGAGCTCCTGCAGCGCAGTGTTGACGGCGTCGAGCAGGGCGGTCTTCTCGCCCTTGGCGAAGGCGAAGCCGTAGGACTCGCCGGTGTCGTACTCCTCGACGATCTTGTAGTTCGGGTCGGCCTTCTCGTGCTCGATGTTTACCGGCTGGTCCTGCAGGATCGCGTCGATGGTGCCGGCCTGGATCGCCGGCCACAGCTCGCCGTCGGAGGGGAGCTGCAGAAGCTCCGCGCCCGGCGCGTTCTCGGTCGCGTACGCCTCACCGGTCGTGCCCTGCTGGACGCCGACGATCTTGCCATCGAGGTCGTCGATGGTCTTGATGTCCGAGTCGGCGGGGACCAGCAGCGACTGCAGCGAGTCGTAGTAGGGGTCGGAGAAGTCGAGGTTCGCCTTGCGCTCATCGGTGATGGTCATCGCGGATGCGCCGAGGTCGCACGTGCCGGATGCGAGCGTGGTGCCCGACTGCAGCGCGTCGAAGCCGACGTCCTGCACAGCCAGCTTCAGGTCGAGCTTCTTCGAGATCGCATCGAGCAGATCGATGTCGAAGCCGGTGTATCCGGTGCCGTTGTCGCCGCCCTCGAACTCGAACGGCGCGTAAGGGATGTCAGAGCAGATGGTGAGCGTGCCCGCCTCGACGAGTCCGTAGTCGTCACCACCGGATGCCGGGGCGTCGTCGCCTCCCGCATCGTTGCCCGCGCCGGCGCAGCCCGACAGGGTGAGGGCGGCCGTCGCCGCGAGGGCGAGGCCGAGGACGAGGTGACGGCGACGGGTCATGACCGCTCCAGACTGACGGGGCCGTGGGGCCCGCTTACGGGTATGCAGATCATCCTGACACGGAGCAGACCAGAATTCCCACCTTGCGGGTTACGTTTCCGTTTCGCTCCCCGCCGTGGTGCGGATGCTCTCACCGCCATCGGAGCCGATCGGTCGCAGGAAATCTCTGCGAATGAGGCTGACGTCGGTTCCCTCCCGGGTGGGGTGCACCCGGTTGAGCAGAAGCACGCCGAAACCGCCCGAGTCGCGATCGACCGCGAAGCAGGTCCCGGTGAATCCGGTGTGGCCGACGGCATCCACCTCGCCCATCCACGAACGGTCTCGCACTCGGAGTCCGATCGCCTGTCCGTACCCCGCCTCGGCCCGGATGACCGGTGCCGACATCAGCCTGACGCTCGCCGAGGTCAGCACGCGCGAGCGCGGACCATCGCCGTCGTCGCGGACCATCCTGGCCAGGGCTGCGACGTCATCCGCGCTGCCGAACAGCCCTGCGTGTCCTGACGGGCGGGCGAGCGCGTGCGCGAGCTCGTCGTGGACCTCGCCGCGGATGAGTCCGCGATGCGGCTGCTCCTCCGTGGCGACCGCCCTCTCCTGCTCCGGTCGCCACGTGAGCGAGTCGGCGCCGAGCGCGACGGCGACCTCGGCGACGATCTCCTCCAGCGACCGACCGGACGCACGCTCGAGGATCTCGCCGACGGCGATGAATCCGACATCCGAATAGCAGTGCTCCTCCCCCGGCACGGCGCGCAGTTCCGTGCGCAGCGCTGCCGCCCTGAGCTCGTCTCCGAGGAGACCGTCGCGCCAGAGCCAGCACTCGGGCGGGAGGCCGGAAGAGTGCGTGAGGAGGTGCCGCAGCGTGACGCGAGCGGCATCCGATCCCGAACCCACGGCGGCGATCTCGGATACCGGTGCGTCGAGATCGATGAGCCCCTGTTCCACGAACCGCAGCGCGGCCACGGTCGTGAAGACCTTGGTCAGCGACGCCAGGTCGAACAGGTGGTCCGGTCGCAGCGGACCGGCGTCATGCGCAGACGGCGCACCGGCGAGCATCCGCTGCTCCTCGGCGCCGGCGCGGACGACGCGCACCGATGCCCATGCCGACCCCGGCGCGCCGTTCACCATGACCGACGCTCCGTGGTCACTTGCTCATGCCTGAGGTCAGCCCGTTGATGATCTGCTTTGTCGCGAGCAGGAACAGCACCACCAGCGGGATGGTCGCGATCGTGAGCCCGGCGAACAGCTGCGGCCAGTCGGTCGAGTACTCGCCGAAGAAGCGGGTGAGACCCACCGGCAGCGTGTACGAGTCGCGATCGCGAAGCAGGATGAGCGGATAGAAGAAGTCGTTCCACACCGGGACGAAGCGGAACACGATCACCGTCGCCAGCGCCGGGCGGATCAGCGGCAGCAGGATCATGATGAAGGTGCGCAGGGGCCCTGCTCCGTCGATGCGGGCCGCTTCTTCGAGCTCGATAGGCAGCGCACGGAAGAACACTGTCAGCACGAAGGTCGTGAACGGGATGCCGAGAGCGCCGTAGACGAGGACCAGGCTGAACACGTTGCTGGTCATCTTGAGCGAGTCCAGCAAGTAGAACAGCGGCAGGATCGCCAGGTGGACGGGCAGCATGAGCCCGGACAGGAATACCGCCTCGATCCCGCGGAAGAACTTCGCCCTCGCGCGGGCGAATGCGTACGCCGCGAGCACCGAGACGACGGTCGTGACGATGACCGATCCGACTGTGACGGTGATCGAGTTGATGAAGTAGGTGTCGAAGGATGCGGTGACCCAGGCCTTCTGGAAGCTCGTGAAGGTGGCGGGGAACGGCAGTCCCAGCGGTTCGGAGGCGATCTGCTGCTGGCTGCGCAGAGAGTTGTTCACCATGAGCAGGAGCGGCCCGATCGCGACGAGCGCGTAGGCCCACAGGAACACGTTGGCGAAGACACGGCCGATGAGCGGCGTGTCCGAACGGACGCGGCGGCGTCGACGCGGTGCGGGCGGGCGTCCGGAGACGATGGCTTCGGTCGTCGCGTCGTCGACGGCGGTGGCGGTGACGGTGCTCATCAGAACAGCTTCCGTTCGGCTCGGCGCATGGAGGAGGTGATCACGACCGAGATCACCATGATGAAGATGAACAGCACGGTCGCGAGAGCGGAGGAGACGCCGATCGAGTTCGGGTTCCCCGATTCGAACGCGGTCCGGTAGAACAGCAGCATCATGACGTCGGTCGAACCGGCGGGTGCTCCGTTGGATCCGGCGAGCGCGAACGGGATCGCCATGGACTCCATGCTGCCGATGAAGGTCAGCACGGTGATGATGCCGATCGTCGGTGTGAGCATCGGCAGCGTGATGTAGCGGAATCGCTTAGCGGCCGTCGCGCCGTCCAACGAAGCAGCCTCCTCGATCTCCTCCGGGATCCCTCCCAGAGCCGCCCCGTACAGGAGGATCGGGAAGCCGATCCACTGCCAGGCGCTCACGAGCACGATCACCCAGATGGCGAGGTTCGGATCCCCCAGCCACGGCAGCGCCAAGCCTTCGAGCCCGACGCCGCGGAGGATCGCGTTGACGGGTCCGAACAGCGGAGACAGCATCAGCGACCACAGGTAGCCGATGACCATCGGGCTGACCAGGTACGGCAACGCGAAGATCGTCTGGAAGAACCGCTTCGAGCGGCCGCGTCGGTGGAGGAGCGTCGCGATGCCCAGCCCCAGCGAGTTCTGGAACACGATGGCGCCGGCGAACAGCAGCAGGTTGTGTCCGAACGCGTTCCAGAGTTCCGACGCGTACGGCTCCTTCGTGAGGAGCGTGATGTAGTTGCCGATGCCGGCGAACCCGCCCTGCTTCGTCCCCTGCCAGTCGAAGAACGAGTAGCTCAGCGCGGCAAGCATCGGGTACAGGATGAGCACCGCGAACAGGGCAGCGGCCGGGAGGACGAACAGCAGCGCCGTCGGAGTCGTCAGAGCGATGCCCGTGCGGGTTCGCCCTGCCTTCTCACGCCGGCGCACAGGGAGTGTCAGAGCCATGGGATGTCTTTCGGTTCCCGGTGGCGCCGCGAGCGGCGCCACCGGGAACGGTCAGGATGCGGAGTCGATCAGGATCCTGGAGTGAACCAGGTGGACACACCGGACTGCAGGTCGGTGCCGAGCTGCTCGGGTGTCTTGTCGCCGAGGAACATCGCCTGGACGTCAGGGCCGAGCACGGCGGTACCCGTCGGGTCGCCGTAGCGGAAGTCGACGAGCAGCAGGTACGGAGCCGGGTTGGCGGTGTACTGCTCGTTCATCTCCTGCATCAGCGGGTCGGAGTACTTGACGCCGGGCAGTGCGGAGAACTGGTCGACCTCGTCGGCCACGAGCTGTCCGAACTCCGCCGTGGTCATCCAGTTCAGCAGCTCGGCCGCGGCATCCTGCTGGTCGCTGGATGCATTGATGCCGAAGCTGCCGTCGGCGTAGCCGGGGGTGACGGCGTGGTCGAGGACGCTGCCGGGCGCCGGCGGCACCTCGTAGACGCCCCACTCGGTGTCGGGAGCGGAATCCTGGAAGGTCGGCAGGTCGAACGATCCACCAGGCCACTGAGCGGCCTGGCCTGAGGTGAACTGCAGCACGGCGTCTGCGACGGCGATGGCGTTCACGTTCTTGTCGAGGTACTTCTGCATGTCCTTGACGATCTGCAGCGAGGCGACGTAGTCGGCGTCGGTGAAATCGACGTCTCCGCTGAGCACCTTCTCCTCGAAGTCGGCGCCGCCGTAGCGCGCCGAGCCGACGATGTCGTGGAACATCGGAAGCACCCAGTCCTCGCGAGCGCCGAGCGCCATCGGCGTCACGCCCTCGTCGAGCAGAGTCTCCTGCAGGTCGATGAACTCGTCCCAGTCGGTCGGCTCCGCAAGACCCATCTCATCGAACATGGTCTTGTTGTAGAACATCTGCATCGTCTGGTACGCGAACGGAACGCCGTACGTGGCGCCGTCCTCACGTCCCTGGGCCGCGCGGAGCACGGTGGGGTCGAACTGGTCGAGTCCATCGACGATGTCATCGATCGGCACCAGCTGCTCCGACTGGATCGCCGCCTGCACGCCGCCGTAGGCGCGGAGCATGGCAAGGTCAGGGCCGTCGCTGCCCTCGAGTCCTGTGGCGAGGATCTGGTTGTACTCGGTGGGCTGGAACCCCTCGAACTCGATGGTCACACCGGGGTGGGCCTCTTCGTAGACGTCGAACACCGCCTCCCACTTGGGCGACGACGAGGCCTGCCATGACCAGATCTTCAGCGTGATGTCATCCTCGCCGGCATCGGATGCCGGTGCACAGCCGGCCACGGCGAGACCCGTGACGACCAGGCCTGCGGTGAACGCGAGGCGAATCGGGCGATTACGCATGAGGTTCCTCTCGGTAATGAAGCACCGCCTGGAGCTCGGCGGCGACAACGCTGTCGTGCATTCCCCCACCTTGGGCAATGACTTCCAAGATATCAAGCCTTTCCGAAAATTAGTTACAGACTGGAAACAATTTCTGACATGATGGGCGCGTGCCCACCAGTGCCATGACCGCGATCCATCAGCGGCGGTCCGCGCTCACGCCGACCGAGCAGCGGATCGCCACGCATGTGCTCGCCGAGCCCCACCGCGTGGTCGAGAAGTCCATCACTCAGCTGGCTTCGGCCAGCGGCACGTCCGTTGCGAGCATCGCGCGGTTCGCTCAGAGCCTCGGCTTCGCCGGGTACCCGGACTTCCGTCTCGCCCTGGCCACGGAGCTCGACAGGACGGAGTCGGATCGCGAACGCTTCCAGGTGTCCGCGGGCGATGTCAGCCGAGACGATGACGCCGTCACCACCATCCGCAAGATCGCTTTCGCCGAGGCATCCGCGATCGAGCGCACGGCCAGGCAGATCGACGTGGAGGACCTCGAACGCTGCGTCCGCGCGATCAGGACGGCCAGACGCATCGACATCTACGGCACGGCGTCCAGCGGCCTGGCCGCGCACGACCTGGAGCAGAAGCTGCACCGCGCAGGACTCGTCGCGCAGGCGCGCACGGATCAGCACCTCGCCCTCACCGGCGCCGCTCTGCTGACCGAGCACGACGTCGCGATCGCCATCTCGCATTCGGGCCGGACACTCGAGATCGTGCAGTCCGCCGAGGTCGCGGCTGCGGCCGGCGCCACGACGATCGCCCTGACGAACAATCCGCGTTCCCCGCTCGCCCGGGTGTGCGGTCTCGTACTCGTGACGGCCGTCTCCGAGTCGACGTTCCGCTCGGGCGCCATGTCCAGCCGGATCGCACAGCTCGCCGTGCTCGATTTCCTGTACACCCGCATCGCGCAGGCGGACTACGACACCATCGCCGACAACCTGCAACGCACCTACGACGCCGTCACCGCACACAGAATCGACTGATCCATGCTCCTCGGAATCGACCGCCTCATCCGCCATGACTTCGACGACGCTCTGCTCTCCCGGTTGCGGAGCGCACGGCTCGGGATGCTGACGAACGACCTCGCCCTCACCTCCGACCTGAAGCGCGGCCGCGAGCCGTTGGCTGCCGGGGGCTGGGCGTTCTCGCTGTTCTTCGGCCCCGAACACGGCCTCAGCGGTCGGGCACGCGAGGGCGAGCTCGTGGGCGACGATGCCGACCCCGTGACGGGAGTGCCGGTTCGCAGCCTGTACGGGGCCGACGTCCGCCCGACCGCCGCCGACCTCGCCGACCTGGACGCCGTGCTCGTCGATCTGCCCGATGTCGGGGCGCGCTTCTACACGTACATCTGGACGATGAGTCATCTGATCGAGGCCTGCGCCGACGCGGGCGTCACGGTCATCGTCCTCGACAGGCCCAATCCGCTCGGCGGACGCCTGGACCGGGCGGAGGGACCCATGCTCGATGAGCGGGCGCAGTCCCTCGTCGGACGCTGGGCGATGCCGATCCGCCACGGGCTGACGATCGGAGAGCTGGCGAGGCACTGGGTTCGAACGCGCGGCATCGATGTGGACCTGCACGTCATCGAGGCAGCGGGGTGGCGCCGGGATGAGACGGCCATCGGCCGACAGGAGCTCACCTGGATGCCGCCGTCGCCGAACCTCCCGTCGGCAGCGACGACGCTGCTGTACCCGGGCACGTGTCTGGCCGAAGGCGTGAACGTGTCAGAGGGCCGCAGCACCGCGGTGCCGTTCCGCGTCATCGCGGCCCCGTTCATCGACGGCGAGCGCTACGCCGCCGCCATCGCAGCCGCCGAACTGCCCGGCCTCGCCGCGGTTCCGTACGGCTTCACGCCGCTCGTCCGCGACCACAGCGGCGAAGCGTGCGAAGGCGTCATCCTGCACGTCACCGATCCCGAAGCACTGCGCCCTGTGCACACCGGGGTCCGCCTGCTGTCGCTGCTCGAGCAGATCCACCCCGGAGCACTCGAAGAACGGTCGCTGATGCCGATGCCCGGCGAATCCCAGTGGACGCCCCTCGAGAAACTGTTCGGCGTCGAGGGCGCGTTCTCACAGATCGTCGCCGGAGACTGGGACGATCCGGAGAGGTTCGCGGTTCCGCAGTGGAGCGAGCTGGTCGCCGACGACCTGCTGTACCGCTAGGTCAGACTTCGAAGTCGACGGCGACGCGGGACGCGACGACGGTGCGGATGTAGCCGGCGGCCTCCTCGTGCGCCGGGTGCACCTGGTACTGCTCGAGGGCCTCGACCGAGTCGACGTCGGCGACGAGCGTGACATCCCAGTTCACATCGGCGTACAGCGTGTTCGCACCGGCGGAGATCGATCGCAGCTGCGGCACGACGCCGTCCAGGCTGTTCAGACGCCGCGCGACTTCTGCGGCCTGCACTGCACGCTCCTCGGCATCCTCGCTTGCGAGCTTCCACGTGACGACATGACGGATCACTTCGACTCCTCCAGTCTCTGCCTCAGCTTGTCGGCCGACACGCGCCAGTAGGCGTGCACCTCATCGTCGATCAGCACGACAGGGATCTTCTCCCACCACAGCTCGTGCAGAGCAGGATCGTCCTCGATCGACCGTTCGACGATCTCGATGTCGTCTCCGATCTCATCGGGAAGATCGGCGACGACCTGCTCGACGATGCCGAGAGCTGTCGGGCACAGATGGCAGCCGTCTCTGCCGATGACGGTGATCGTCGTCGTCACGGGGCAGGCTTCTCGACCGGCTTGCCCGCGGAGATCCATTCTCCGGTGCCGCCTTCGACGTTGGTGGCGTCGTAGCCGCGCTCCTCGAGCGCCTGCACGACGCGAGCCGATCGTCCACCGGCCTGGCAGATGACGTCGAACGCCTCTGCTGGGAGCTCGTCCAGACGATTGCCGATCTCGGACATCGGGATGTTGACCGCCCCTGGCACGTGCCCGGCGGCGAACTCGTCGCGTTCGCGCACATCGATGAGCGGCGTGTTCTCACGAGCATCGAGATCGGCGATGGTGATGGACTTCATGGCTCCCTCAATCAACTGGAACGAGTGCGCAGCAGAGACACGAAGCGCCCCGTCGACTGGCTCGAAAGCCGGCCTGGGGCGCTCGGTGTTCTGGCCGCTTACTTCTTGTTGCGGCGCTGGTGGCGAGTCTTGCGAAGCAGCTTGCGGTGCTTCTTCTTCGCCATGCGCTTGCGGCGCTTCTTGATGACTGAACCCACGGAAACCTCACTAAGTCAGGGGCTGGGCGTCTCGAAAATCGGACACCCGGGTACGGGCACGGAAAATGCCTCGGATCAGTTTAGCAAACACGCGGCGGCGTGATGCACACGAGCCGAGCGCGCAGCGACGTCGTCAGCCGACGTCGCTGATCGGACGTTGCAGCGCGTCCGTTACTGCGGTCTCCGGCACACGGTAACTGCGGCCGAAGCGGATCGCCGGCAGCTCGCCGGAGTGCACGAGCCGATACACGGTCATCTTGGACACGCGCATGATCTCTGCGACCTCTGCGACCGTCAGGAATCGTACTTCTGGAACGTCGGGCATCCCCCGTACCCCTTTCTTGCTGATGCATCACTCTATGGGGAAGACGGGGCCCGTGTAAACCTATGGGACGAATGTGATCTATGTGACTGCCGTGGAGTTCCTGTCAGCGATCCAGGCGCCCACGCGCGTCCTTCACCGCTTGGCGTTCGAATTTGCGCGCGTCGCGCAGCGCCTTCTCGGCGGCGCGTACGCTCTTGCGCGCCTCGCGCACACGCTTGTCCTCCGTGATCCCCGACGGCTCGGTCCCGACCCAATCGGCGACGGAGACGTGCGGTTCTCCCCGCTCGAGGCCGGCGATGTACGCCTCGACGCCGTCGAACACCCGCTCGATGCCGAAGTGGAAGGGGTCGTCCTCCGAGAGGAAGACGCCCGCGTCGATCGCGGTGCGCAGCGCCGGATACTCCTCGGCCGAGATCACCCGATCGAACAGACCGGCCTCGAGGACGGTGATCTCCTCCGGGGTCATGCCCGTCGAACGGGCCTGCTCCGCGTACCCGGCGATGATGATGCCGTACCAGCGCGCCGACCCCGTGACCGCGAGCACCACGGCAAGACGTTCGACGTCGCTCAGCGGGGTGCCGTTCAGGCTCGCTAGCCCGGCGTCCAGCCAGGCCGAGCTGTTCGGCGTGATCGGTGAGCCCGTGATCGGGATCGACAGGATCCAGGGATGGGCGAGGTAGCCCGTCGTCTGCGCCTCGAACAGCGCGCTCAGCTTGGCGCGCCACCCTTCCTGCTCTGCATGCTCCTCCGGCGGCAACCCGGTCGCCTCTTCCTGCATGAGCAGCAGCAGATCGTCCTTGGCACTGACATACCGGTACAGAGACATCGGCGTGAATCCGAGACGGGCGGCGACCGCCGCCATCGACACGGCACCGAGACCCTCGGCATCCGCGAGCTCGATCGCGGCCTCGACGATCTTCTCCACGCTCATCTCGCGCTTGGGCCCGCGCTGCGGGTTCGCCGCGACGCCCCAGGCGAGCGCGATGCCCCGGGGCAGCTCAGGAGGTTCCACGTCACTCATGTCGACCATCCTAATTCTGTGTATTGAATAAACAGTGTGTTATGGTCATACACAGTTGTATGCGACGTACACAGTTTGCCACTCACTCAGAAGGAAGCGACCATGACCGCATCAGTCATCGAGGTCCGCGGACTCCGCAAGACCTTCGGCGCACAGACCGTCATCGACGGACTGGACCTCACCGTGTCACGCGGTGAGGTGTTCGCCCTGCTCGGGCCGAACGGCGCCGGGAAGACCACGATCATCAACATCCTCACCACTCTCATCCACCCTGATGCCGGCACCGCCGCCGTCAGCGGATTCGATGTGGCGTCCTCCCCCGTCGAGGTGCGGCGCCGCATCAGCCTCACCGGTCAGTCCGCCGCCGTGGACGACGGGCTCACCGCAACGGAGAACGTGGTGATGTTCGCCCGCCTCGCCGGCCTGTCCCGAAGCGCCAGTCGCCGCCGGTCGGACGTGCTGCTCGACGCCTTCTCTCTGACGGATGCCGCGTCTCGACGCGTCTCGACGTTCTCCGGCGGCATGCGCCGCCGGCTAGACCTGGCACTGAGCTTCGTGATCACGCCCGAGGTGCTCTTCCTCGACGAGCCGACGACCGGCCTCGACACCCGCAGCCGCCGCGACCTCTGGGACATCATCCGTTCGCTCGCATCGGCCGGCACGACCGTGTTCCTCACAACGCAGTACCTCGAGGAGGCGGATCAGCTCGCTGATCGCATCGCCGTTCTCCACGAGGGCCGGGTCGCGGCGCTCGGCACCGCAGCCGAGCTCAAGGCCCGCATCGGCGGCGACACGGTCGAACTGCATGACGAGCACGGTGCACTGCTTCACGAGATTCCCACCGACGGCACGGTCTCCGGTCTGCGTCGGGCGCTCGACGACCTGGACAGCCGGGGAGCGGACGGTGTCGTCACGCTCCGCCGCCCCACCCTCGACGATGTCTTCCTCGCCGTCACCACACCCGAAGCAGCCCCTGAACTCGTGAAGGAGTCGAAGTGACCACCGCACTCGCCGCTGTCGCGGCATCCGCACCCGCAGTCCGACCCCGCCTGCGCGGGCTGACCGCCGAGCTCGTGTTCGTCGGACGCAGCCTCACCCACTCGATCCGCGATGGGGAATCGCTTCTCATGGCGATCATGCTCCCCGTGATGCTCATGCTTATGTTCACGTGGGTCTTCGGCGGCGCGATCGACCCATCAGGCGCATACGTCGACTACGTCGTACCGGGCATCATCCTCACCTGCGCCGGCTTCGGCGCGTCATCCACCGCCGTGTACGTCGCGAACGACATGCGCACCGGGATCATCGACCGCTTCCGCACCATGCCCGTCCGGTCGGGCGCCGTGCTCACCGGCCATGTCGTCGCAAGCCTCGTCCGCAACCTCGTCGCCACCGCGATCGTGATCGGCGTCGGGGTGCTGGTCGGTTTCCGCCCCACCGCGACGCTCGGCGAATGGGTGCTGATGACGCTGTTCATCACCCTCTATCTGCTGGCGATCACCTACCTCTTCGCCGCCATCGGCCTCGCGGCCGGCTCGCCGGAGGGCGCGAACGGCTACGGATTCATCCTGTTGTTCCTGCCGTACCTGTCGAGCGCGTTCGTGCCCGTCGCCAGCATGCCCGACTGGCTGCAACCGGTCGCCCAGTACCAGCCGATCACTCCGATCGTCGAGACGATCCGTGCGCTGCTGATGGGGACCGACAGCGGCACGCAGCCGCTGTGGGCCGTCGTGTGGTGCGTCGGGATCCTCGTCTTCGCCGCGGCGTGGGGCGCATGGCTGTTCCGCCGCAAGGCCGGACAGCGCTGATCGGGTCGGGCTGATCGGGTCGGGCTGATCGGGTCGGGCGGCGTCGCTCCGACGTCGACGCCCGGCCTCAGGCGCTGACCGAGCTCCAGCGCACGGGCAGATCGCGCATCACGAGCGCGCTGTCGAAGGCCGCGGACCCCGGCGGGAGAGCGTCGAAGAACGACGAGCTCACCTCGCGCACCCCCTGGTTGCACCGACGGCGTTCAGGCGCCGAGCCGCTTGAGGGCGGTCGTGACGACATGCTTGGCGGATGCCGCGGCACGACCGACCACCTCGGCTGCGTGCGCTGCGCCGTCTGGCAGCGGGATCGTGGAGAAGTCGATGTCGGGCGCGTTCTCGCCGAAGGCGTCGACGAGGAACGGCACGAGCCAGTCGTCGACCGCCTCGAGCGGCTCGACCTCGATGCTGTAGAAACGGCGCTGTCCGTCTTCTCGGACGCTGACCAGCTCGGCATCGCGCAGCACCTTGAGGTGCTTGGAGACGGTCGGCTGGCTGATGCCGAGTTCGCTGACGATGTGCGAGACGCTCGTGCCGGCTTCCCCTTCGGTCGACCGCCGCAGCAGGAGCTGGAGGATGTCGCGCCTCGTGCCGTCTGCGATCACGTCGAAGATGTCCGTCATGAAGTTCAGGGTAGTCGTCCCGCGCCCGGAGTACCATGACGAAGGCTCGGTGCGACAGGCGCGTCGAGCAGTCGACGACTACTGGAGGGAAGCGATGTCGAGCATCGGCTGGTCGACGTCGACCCGCAGGCATCCGCGGAACACCTGGCACTTCTTCCGCCGCATCATCACGTCGTCGCCCTCGCGGTTCGCGATTCTCATCTTCGCCGTGCTGATCCTGGTGTTCACTGCGCTGTTCTCCCTGCCGATCGCATCCGCATCCCGCACGGTGACACCGCTGAGCGATGCGCTGTTCACGGCCGTCTCGACGATCTGCGTCACCGGGCTCTCGACGGTCGACATGGCGACGCACTGGTCTCCGTTCGGGCACGTGCTGATCTTCCTCGGCGTGAACATCGGCGGGATGGGCGTGCTGACGCTGGCATCCGTCCTCGGACTCGTCATCTCGAAGAAGCTCGGTCTGCGCGCGAAGCTGCTGGCCGCCGGCGACAGCAACCCGCTGCGCGCCCACGGCGGTGTCGTCAATGAGGGGCAGACGGTCCGCCTCGGCGAGGTCGGCCAGCTGCTCACCACGGTCGCGATGTCGCTGATCGTCATCGAGCTCGTCCTGGCGGTGCTGCTGTACCCGGGGCTGGTGATGGCCGGCATCCACCCGCTCACCGCCCTGTGGGAGGCGCCGTTCTATTCGGCGATGGCGTTCACGAACACCGGCTTCGCGCCGAACGCCACCGGCGTCGTGGAGTTCGTCGACGACTACTTCGTCCTCACGGTGCTGATGGTGGGCGTGTTCCTCGGCAGCATCGGCTTCCCTGTCATCTACACGCTGCTCAAGCACCACTTCCACGTGAAGCGCTGGTCGCTGCACTCGAAGCTCACCCTGATCACCACGCTGATCCTGTTCGTCGCCGGCGCCGTGGTGTTCATCATCCTCGAGTTCGACAACCCGCGGACGTTCGGGTCGATGGATGCCACGGACACGACGTTCCAGTCGTTCTTCCTCTCCGCGATGACGCGGTCCGGCGGCTTCAGCACGATCGACATCTCCGACCTCAACGGGTCGTCCAAACTCGCGATCTCGATGCTCATGTTCGTCGGCGGCGGGTCCGCCTCCACCGCCGGCGGCATCAAGGTGACGACGCTCGCCGTGCTCGCGATCGCGGTGTGGTCGGAGGCCCGCGGTCGCCAGTCGGTCAACGCGTTCGGTCGCCGGATCCCGAGCGACGTGCAGCGCGTCGCCCTCAGCGTCGTCGCGTGGGGTTCCACGATCGTGGCGCTGTCGACCATCATCATCGGGCAGATCACGAAAGCATCGACGGAGGACGTGCTCTTCGACGTGATCTCCGCATTCGGCACTGTCGGGCTCAGCACCGGACTGACGGCGAGCCTGCCGGATTCGGCCGTCTACGTCATGGCCTTGACGATCTTCATGGGACGCGTTGGTACAGTGACACTCGCCGCGGCCGTCGCCGCGACGACGAGAACGCAGCTCTATTCGCTGCCCGTCGAAAGGCCGATCGTTGGTTGAAGGTCTGCGCAGCGATGCGCCAGTGCTGGTCATCGGACTCGGACGCTTCGGCGCCGCGTGCGCCGGCGAGCTGGACAGGCTCGACCGCGAGGTGCTCGCCATGGACGAGAACCTCGAGCTCGTGCAGAAGTGGTCGGATCGGGTCACCCACACCGTTCAGGGCGACGCGCGGAACATCGACGCGCTGAAGCAGATCGGCGCGCAGGACTTCCAGGTCGCCGTCGTCGCCGTCGGCTCGCTCATCGAGGCATCCGTCCTCATCACGGCGAACCTCGTCGACCTCAAGGTCCCGCAGATCTGGGCGAAGGCCGTCTCGCAGTCGCACGGGAAGATCCTCGCCCGTGTCGGCGCGAACCACGTCATCTACCCCGAGCGCGAGGCCGGCGAGCGCGTCGCGCACCTCGTGAGCGGTCGGATGCTGGATTTCATCCGCTTCGACGACGACTTCGTACTGGCGAAGATGTACCCGCCGAAGTTCATCCGCGGCGTCGGATTGAACGAGTCCGGCGTGCGGAGCAAGTACAAAGTCACTGTCGTGGGTGTCAAGAGCCCCGGCAAGCCGTTCCGGTACGCCGAGGCGAACACGGTGGTCACGAACCACGACCTGATCATCGTCTCGGGCACCAACAGCGACATCGAGAGGTTCGCGGCGCTGGACAGGTGACCTCGCAAACCTGAAACCCGGTTCACATTTGTGGGTGCGGAGCGCTAGAGTCGATCCGCACGCGGCATCGGCGCCGCGTCACGGCGCAGCGCCGTATCAGGACGGGGACCGGCCATGACCAGCATCCAGGATTCGCTTCTCGACGGGATCGCAGCGCGGACGATCGACACAGCGCGGCTGCGGGTCAACGTGCTGGAGCGAACAGCCGACGACCAGGGCACTCCCCCGGAGCGCACGGTCGTGCTCGTGCACGGAAACGTGTCATCAGCTCTGTTCTGGCAGGAGACGATGCTCGGCCTTCCCGCCGGCATTCGTGCGATCGCGGTCGACCTGCGTGGATTCGGCGACAGTGAGGCGCTGCCCGTGGATGCCACTCGGGGCCTCGGTGATTACAGCAACGACGTGCACGCGACGCTGGAAACGCTCGGACTCCCGACCGCTCACCTCGTCGGCTGGTCGATGGGCGGCGGCGTTGTGATGCAGTACGCGCTCGATCACCCGGCGCTCAGCCTCACGCTGCAGGCACCGGTCTCTCCCTACGGGTTCGGCGGCACGCGCCCGGACGGCACGCGGCTGACGGACGATGACGCCGGATGCGGTGGCGGCGGCGGCAATCCCGACTTCATCGAGCGGCTTCGCGCCGGAGACACCTCGGCCGATGCGCCGACGTCTCCGCGCAGCGTGTTCCGCGGCAGCTACGTCGCGCCGGGGTACGAGACCGATCACGAGAACATCTGGGTCGCGTCGATGAACACGACCTCGACCGAGCAGGGGAACTATCCGGGGGACAGCGTCGCGAGCGCGAACTGGCCCGGATTCGGCGCCGGCGACGTCGGCGTGCTGAACACCATGGCACCCAAGCACTTCAACGTCTCGCGCATCGTCGAACTCGAGGTGAAGCCGCCGATCCTGTGGGTGCACGGAACCGCGGACGCGATCGTGTCGGATGCCTCGTTCTTCGACCTCAATCACCTCGGTGCCGTCGGTGCGATTCCCGGTTGGCCCGGTGCGGAAGTCGCCCCCGCGCAGCAGATGGTGACGCAGACGCGAGCAGTCCTGTCGGCGTATGCGGCAGCCGGCGGGGATGTCGTCGAGCTGAATTTGGAGGGCGTCGGCCACTCGCCGCACCTCGAGCGCCCTGAGGAGTTCCGCGCCGCGCTGCTCGAGCGGATCGGGTACGCGGGCTAGTTCCCCGCGGCCATCTCCCTAGCCCGCTCCAGCGCAGCATCCGTCGCCCGGCCGAACACCTCGTCGAGCCGGGCGTCCTGCAGGACGGCGATCGCGCGCTCCGTCGTGCCCTTCGGGCTGGTCACACGACGCCGGAGCTCGGCGGGACTCTCGCCGGATGCCTCGAGCAGCGCGGTTGCGCCGATGAACGTCTGCTCGGCCATCAGCCGGGCATCGGCCTCATCGAAGCCCTTCCCGATCGCCGCCTTGGTCAGTTCTTCGATGAGCAGGAACACGTACGCCGGACCCGAACCGGAGATCGTCGACAGGGCGTCGATCCTGTCCTCCGACACCTCGACCACGGCGCCGACGAGCTCGAACAGCGTGCGGACGAGCGCCAGGTCCTCAGGCGTCGCTGACGTTCCGGCGGCGAGACCCGTGACGCCCTTGCCGACCGTCGACGGCGTGTTGGGCATCGAACGGATGACGCGAACGCCATCACCGAGATTCTCGGCGAACGTGGCGAGGGTGACGCCGGCGGCGAGACTCACGACGATGGCGTCCTCACGGAGGACGGGCGCGATCTCGCGCAGCAGATCCGGAACCATGTGCGGCTTCACGCCGACGAGGATGACACGAGCGGATGCCGCGGCATCCGTGTTGCCGTTCGGGTTCGTCTCCAGTGCGACGGCCGTGACGTTCTCGAGTCCCTCGAGAGCCGCTGCCTTCTCGGCGGTGCGGTTGGTCGCGACGATGCCGCCGTCGACGGGGATGCCTGCTGCGACGACGCCATGCAGAATGGCGCCTCCCATGGATCCGGCACCGAGGAACGCGAGGGACGGAAGAGAGTCAGCCATTGGGCCATCCTATGCGCGGCATCAGACAGCGCCGACGGTGCATCCTGCGGATCACAGACGCCCGAACTAGACTCGCGGCATGAGCGGATCTGCCAGCAAACACGACCTCGACCTGATCATGGACGCGATCCTCGGATGCTCCGATGTCGAGAAGCTCATCAGCCTGAAGACGTATCCCGTCGAGAGTGACAAGCTCCTCGTCGTGATCAAGATCGCCCTCCCCGCGGAGAAGACCGTGCGCGATGTCGCCGACGTCATCGCCGAGATCCAGGCGCAGATCGAGAGAACCGTTCCCACGGTCGGCGCGGTGTACGTCCAGCCCGACATCTACCGTCCGTCGCTCGACCCCGAGCCCTCGACCGACGTGTTCGTCCTGAAGTCCGAGGACTGACGCGCTCAGCGCCGCTGTTCGAAGAAATCGCGCAGCAGCGCGGTCGAGGCATCCTCTACGACGCCGCCGACGACCTCGGCGCGATACGGCAGCCGGCGGTCGCGCAGCACGTCGTACATCGACCCTGCCGCACCGGCCTTCTCGTCCCACGCGCCGAACACGACCCGTCCGATGCGCGCCTGAAGGATCGCCCCTGCGCACATCACGCACGGTTCGAGCGTGACGACGAGCGTGTGCCCCTCCAGATTCCATGATCCGATGGATGCCGCGGCCGCCCGCAGAGCGACGACCTCCGCATGCCCGGTGGGATCGTGGGTCTCCTCACGCGTGTTCCTGCCCTCGCCGATCACGCGTCCTGCCGCATCGAGCACGACGGCGCCGACCGGAACCTCCCCCGCGTCAGCAGCCTCACGTGCGAGTTCGAGAGCGCGAAGCATCCCGTCGCGGTCTGGCTGGAGCATGTTCCGAGCGTATCCGGACGCGCGGCGCACTACCCTATGACTATGCGTGTTCACGTCGCCGACCACCCTCTCGTCACTCACAAGCTCACGGTTCTACGCGATGAGCGCACCCCGTCGCCGGTGTTCCGCCAGCTGACCGAAGAGCTGGTCACGCTCCTCGCGTACGAGGCGACGCGGAACGTCAAGGTCTCGCCGATCGAGATCCAGACTCCGGTGACCACCACCATGGGCGTGAAGATCTCCGAGCCGCGTCCGATCGTCGTCCCCATCCTGCGTGCCGGTCTCGGAATGCTGGAGGGCCTGGTCAAGCTGCTTCCGACCGCGGAGGTCGGGTTCCTCGGCATGGTGCGCGATGAGACCACGTTCGAGCCGACGACGTACACCGAGCGCCTCCCCGACGACCTGAGCGACCGCCAGTGCTTCGCGATCGACCCGATGCTCGCCACCGGCGGTTCACTGGGCGCTGCGATCCAGTTCCTCTTCGATCGCGGCGCGAAGGACGTCACAGCGATCTGCCTGCTCGGCACTCCGGAGGGCGTCGCCGCGATCGAGAAGCTCGTCGGCGACCGCGATGTCACGCTCGTGCTCGGCGCTCTGGACGAGCGTCTGAACGAGAAGGGCTACATCGTCCCAGGGCTCGGCGACGCCGGAGACCGGCTTTACGGGACCGTCTGAGCTCGCTCAGGGCCGGTCGGCGCCGACCAGGCGGGCGAACGCGCTGAGCCGCGTCACACCCTCCGGCGTGCGCGGAAGATCGTCGAGCAGCGCCGGCGAATAGATCAGGTAGGCCGCGACCTGCGCGCGCGAGATCGCGACGTTGAGCCGGTTCTGCAGCAGCAGGAACTCGGGGCCGCGCGGCGCGTCGCGTCCGCTGGATGCCGCGAGCGTCGTGATCGAGACCACGGCCTCCTTGCCCTGGAAGTTGTCGACCGTCCCGACGGGCACATCGGCGAACCCGGCCGCCGCCAGTGCGTCGTGGACCAGTTTCTTCTGCGCGTTGTACGGCGCGACGACGATGATGTCGGGCTGCTCGAGCAAGCGCGGTTCGGCATCGGGCTCGCTGAACGAGCGGCCGATGAGGTCGCGGACGATGCGCACGACCTCGGCCGCCTCCTCCGGAGACTGCGTGGCATTGCCGCGGTGACGGAGCGGCTGCACGTGGAGGCCGGGTTCGATGCCTTCGATCGCGCGCCGTTCGGTGCCGGATGCCGACGCCAGCTGCCCCGCGTATGACAGCCGTGAGACCGGTTCTGCGACTGCCGGGTGCATCCGCCAGCTGCGATCGAGGAAGTACCCGTATTCCGGACGGACCACCGAATCCCCGTCCATGACCCACCCGAGCGCCGAGGTGTCGACCGGCTCGGGGTGCGCTCCCTGGCTCACCTGCGGCAACTGCTGCGGGTCGCCGAGGAGCAGCAGACGCTGCGCCCCGGCGGCGACGGCGATCGTCGAGGCGAGCGAGAACTGGCCGGCCTCGTCGATCACGATGAGGTCGAGACCGCCGCGCTCGACGCGGCCGGTATGACTGAAGTCCCACGCGGTACCGCCGACGACGACGCCCTGCCCCTCGCGCTCGGCGAGGAACGACGCCATGCCGGTCTTGGGGATCGACGTGTACTTCGGGTCGCCCGCCTTCTCCTTCGGGCTCTTCGCCACCTGCCCGGCCGGGACGCCGGCGTCGACGATCCGCTCGAGCAGCGTCTCGATGATCGCGTGCGACTGCGCGACGACACCGATGCGGAAGCCGTGCTCGTTCACCAGCCGGGCGATCACGTGCGAGCCGGTGTAGGTCTTGCCCGTCCCCGGAGGGCCCTGGACGGCGAGGTAGCTGCGGTCGAGGTCGCGCACGGCGCGGACGATCGCATCGATCACGTCGCCATCGGCTGGCGGCAGCCCGGCACCCGAGACCGTGCGAGGTGGAACCCGGCGCAGGATGTCGGTGGCGGCATCCTGCGGGAAGGCGGGCGCAGCCTGGTGCACGGCGTCGGCCCACTCGTCGATCGCGCCCTGCAGCGACACGACCCGCGGCGGAGCAGCAGGGGTGAGTACGAGCGGCAGTTCGTCCCACGTCTGGCCGTCCACGGCGTTCTCGGTGACCACGAAACCGTCGTCGAGCACCTCGATGACCTTCACGACGTGCGGCACGTGCACCGCTCGCGATGGCGCATCGCTGACGAACGGGGCTGGGAACGAGTACAGCGCGAACGGCTCCGCACCGTCGCCGAGCGTGGTCCCTGGTGAGATCTCGCCACGGATCTCGACCTCGCGCGACATGACTCGGCGGCCCTCTTCGATGCTCCAGTCGCGGCGCAGCACGGTGGCGGCGGCATCCACTCGCACGACGTCGCGGGTCTGGTCCCACATCGAGACCGGTTCGCGCAGCCGCTGGTAGTGCGCCCGCCAGAAGATCGCGGACTCGCGCGGGTAGTAGTCGATCGCGGCAGCCGCGACCCGATGCGCCTCGCCGTCGCCTCCTGCTTCGACGTCGCGTTCGGCGTCGGCGAGGAGAGCGACCGACCGAGGAGAGGGCTCGTAGACGACCTCGTCCGGCGCATCGGGCGGCGCCGGATTGACGCCCTTCTGCCTGGCGATCTCGATCAGCCAGTTGCGCAGTCGACGGGTGGAGACGCAGTCGTAGCGGTTGTAGTCGGCGAGGTCGGCGAGCACGGCATCCGCTTCAGCCTCGTCACCGGCGGCTGCAAGCTGCCGGGCGGCGACGTACTGCACGATCGAGTCGTCGCCCTTCTGCACGTCGCTCGTGCGGACGTCGGCACCCATGTACAGCGGCTCGAGCTTCTTGATCGAGTACGACCGGGAGCCGACGCGCACGGTACGCAGCACGAGCGGATACAGATCGACGAAGACCCCCTCGCGCAGGAGCTTGTCCACCTCGCCCTCGCGGACGCCGTGACGCGCGGCCATCGCACTCAGATGCGAGGTCTCGTACGGGGCGTAGTGGTAGATGTGCATGTCGGGGTGCGACTGCCGGCGCAGGTTCACGAAGTCGAGGAACCGCTCGAGGGCCTTCTTCTCGTCGGCGAACGTGTGCGCCCACAACGGGGTGTACTGATCGTCGTTGTCGACCCAGCCGAACAGGTAGTCGATCCCCCATTGAGCGTGCCCGTCAGGAGCGGGCTCGGTGTAGAGCGGATCACCCTCGAAGTCGAAGAAGATGTCGCCACGGCTCGGCCGCGGGAGCGTGTGGATCGCGGCCGGATGGTAGACGTCGTAGGTGGGCGCCTGGTCGGCGTCGGCTCGGAGCTGCAGCCGCGCCTGCGCCCGAAGCGCCTCGAACGTGTCGGCGTTCATTCCCGTCGGTGCATCCGTCGCAGCGGCCAGCGCATCGATCGTCTGGATGCCGGCGTCGCGCAGGCGGGTGCGCTGCACCGGGCGCATCCGCGCGACCATGAGCAGGTCGCGCGCGGCATCCACCTGCTGGGTGCAGGTCTCGCATCTGCCGCACGCGACGATGCCGATATCGCCGCGCTCGTCTCCCCAGGCGAGCGGCGAGCCGGACGCGCCGACCTCCACGTTGCGATCCGCGATCAGTGTGCGCAGGCGCGCACGGCGAACGTGGAACAGGGGCAGCAGATCATCGACCTGATGCGTGCTGATGGTTCCGTCACCGAGGATGAGGTCGACCTCGGTGGACCGAGGGATGCCGAGGCCATCGAGCTGGTCGACGTATGCCGCGAGCTGCATGAGCGCGGTCACGCGCGCCGTACGGGCGAGCTTGGAGTCCTGGACGCGCCAGTTGCCGTCGTCGTCGCGGAGCAGGAAGTCGGCGAATCCGACGAACTCGTCGGTCGCGAACGCCGCCTGGAAGAGCAGCTTGGCATCGGACCGCAGGGCCTCGCGCGTCTCGGCGACGACAGCGGCCAATGCGCCGGGCTCGGACGAGTTGATCCGGGCGACCTCATGCACGGCGTTCGGCCCGAGCTGCTCGCGGTACGCCTCGAGGACCTTGAGCTCGTGCGCGTCACCGAGCCTCGCCGCTCGTTCGAGAGTCGCGTCCTCCGGCTCTTCGACGGCCGGAACCCTGCCGAGCTTGGCGTCGATCGCGCGCGCCCAGGCGAACTCGCATTCGGCGGCCGCTTTCAGGTCGCTGGCGCTCCAGATGACGCGCTGCGCCTGAGTGTCGATCCGCATGATTCGAGCGTATCCGGGGGTACCGACAGCGGGTGCCGGGTGACCGTTTCGACTCGCCCGCGGCTCGCTCAACCCGTTTCGTCTGCGGGCTGCGCCCTCCGCTCAACGCCCCGCAGGGACTGTTCCCTCTGGTCGTCGAGCGAGCGTCAGCGAGGGGTTCAGCGCCACCAGTCGTCGTCCGGGGCTACGGGCAGGTGGCGCTTGTGCTCGGTCGCCAGGTACTTCTGCTCGATGCGGGCGGCGGCGTCAGCATCCACCGGCCTGCCCTCGAGGTAGTCGTCGATCTGCTCGTACGTGATCCCGAGTTCGTCCTCATCTGAGCGGCCGGGCTGGTCGTCGAGCAGATCGGCCGTCGGCACCTTCATCCAGAGGCGATCGGGCGCCTGCAGCACCCGCAGCAACTGCTTGCCCTGGCGTTTGTTGAGCCCGGCGAGCGGCAGGATGTCCGCGGCCCCATCGCCGAACTTGGTGTAGAAGCCGGTGACCGCCTCTGCGGCGTGATCGGTTCCGATGACGAGGTGACCGTCGTGGCCCGCAAGTGCGTACTGGGTGACCATGCGGATGCGCGCCTTGATGTTGCCGCGGTTGAAGTCCGAGATGGATGCGCCGGCGGCCTGCTCGATGTCGGCCTCGACGCCGTCCACACCGTGCTGGATGTTCACCTCGACCACGCGGTCTGCCGCGACGAAGTCGAGCGCGGCGACCGCGTCATCCGCATCGTGCTGCACCTTGTACGGCAGGCGGACCGCTATGAAGTCGGCCGTGCCCCCGTTCCCACGAACGCGCTCGACGGCGAGCTGAGCGAGGCGGCCGGCGAGCGTTGAATCCTGTCCGCCCGAGATGCCGAGCACGAGTCCCTTCGCGCCGGTCCTCTCGAGATAGTCGACGAGGAACTGCACGCGGCGTTCGATCTCGGCGGCCGGGTCGATCTCGGGCTGCACGCCCAGAGTCTGAGCGATCTGCTGCTGAAGCGTCATGCCTCCAGTATCGTCCCCCGAGTGTTACGCGGGAATGACGCGGCGGGAATAGCACTGCCGCCGGCCGCCTTGTGCCCAGAGACCTCTGATTGACGAAAGCGAGAACCATGACCCTCCTCGGCCGCAGCGACCTCGATGTCCTCCCCCTCTCCCTCGGCGGGAACGTGTTCGGCTGGACCGCCGACCGCGACGCGTCCTTCGAGATCCTGGATGCGTTCACCGCAGGCGGCGGGAACTTCATCGACACGGCGGACGGATACAGCGCGTGGGTGCAGGGAAACTCCGGCGGTGAGAGCGAGACGATCATCGGCGAATGGCTCGCGTCGCGCAATCCGGCAGGGCTCACGATCGCCACGAAGGTCAGCACCCACCCGGAGTTCAGGGGACTATCGGCGAAGAACATCCGCGCGGCCGCCGAGGCGTCGCTGAAGCGTCTCGGCGTCGACACGATCGACCTGTACTACGCGCACTTCGATGACGCCGAGACTCCGTTGGAGGAGACGGTCGCCGCCTTCGGCCAACTCGTCACCGACGGCCTCGTGCGCCACACCGCCGTCTCGAACTACTCGGCCGACCGCATCCGTTCGTGGATCTCGATCGCTCAGGATGCCGGCACCGCCCTTCCCGTCGCGATCCAGCCGCACTACAACCTCGTGCACCGCAACGACGTCGAAGAGAGCATCGTCCCAGTCGCCGAGGAGTTCGGGCTGAGCCTGGTGCCGTACTACGCACTGGCGAGCGGCTTCCTCACCGGGAAGTACCGGTCGACGGATGCCTCGGGCACCTCACCGCGCGCCGGTGGCGCCGCCAAGTACGCCACGGAGCACGGGCTGCGGATCATCGACGAGCTGGAGCGCATCGCCGGCGAGCACGATGCCTCGATCACGTCGGTGTCGTTGGCGTGGCTTCGCGCTCAGCCCACTGTGGCGGCGCCGATCGCGAGCGCCTCGCGGGTCGAGCAGGTCCCGGACCTGCTCGCGAGCGCGACGCTGGAGCTCACGGCCGATGAGGTGAGGGCGCTGAACGCCGTATCGGACTGGGTGCCGGCGAAGGTCTGAGCGCGCACCCGCGTCTTCCCGGACACGGCCGCCGCAGCTCAGCAGCGGATGCGACTGGGCCCGGCAGGGGTCTGCTCGACGACGAGCTGGGCGGGGATCTGCTCCTGCATGGACTCGACGTGACTGATGATGCCGACCGTGCGGCCCCCGGAGCGCAGCTCGTCGAGCGTGCGCATCGCGACCTCCAGGGTGTCGGCGTCGAGAGACCCGAAGCCCTCATCGATGAAGAGGGTGTCGAGCCGGATTCCGCCGGCCCTGGCTGTCACGACCTCGGCGAGGCCGAGCGCGAGCGCCAGTGAGCTGAGGAACGTCTCGCCGCCCGAGAGGGACTGCGCAGGACGCGTCTGACCGGTGAAGGCATCGAACACGACGATGCCGAGCCCGGATGCCGCGCCCCGCGCCGCCAGCGCATCGGAGTGCTGCAGCTGGTAGCGCCCGGTCGACATGTCGCTCAGGCGGCGGTTCGCAGCCTCCACGATCTCTTCGAGCTCTGCGGCGAGCACGAAGGTCTCCAGCGTCATCTTGTGGGTGTTCCCTGCGCGGCCGGCGATGGTGTCGGCGAGCCCGCGGAGCACCTCGTGCTCGGCCTGCCGCTCCGCGCTGCGAGCGTGTTCGGATGCCGCGGACTCGACGAGGCGATCGAGCTGCGCCGCGACGGACTCGGCCCGCCCGGCGGCATCCATCGCCGTCTTCCAGACTGTGCGCGCCTCGCCGGATGCCGTTTCCGCCGGTGCGAGATCGATGGGCTCCTCGGGGAGCGTGCGCAGCTCGAGTTGGAGCAGCGTCGAGCGTTCCTTCTCGCGCTGCACGCGATGCGCCGTGATCCTGGCGTCGAGCACTTCCTGCTCAGATGCGGAGCGCATGGCGTCGCTCGCCGCTGCGACGCCATCGAAGTCGGAGGCCACGAGCGCAGCGACCTGCTCCTGCGAAGCCGCGGTGTAGGCTTCCTCCGCCCTGGTGCGCTCGGAGATCGCCGTCGCCAGCGCATGCGCGGTGGACGCCTGTGCGACGACGGATGCGACGCGGTCGGCGACGGTGTCGAACTCGCCCCGCGCCTCGGCGATCTGCGTCGCCGCCTCCTGTTCGCGCTGCACGATGACGGCGAGCGTTTCGCGCGCTGCGGCCAGGGTCGCCGCCGCATCCGTGCGTCGCTGTTCCAGAGCAGCAATGGCCTGCGTGGCCTGTTCGACCTGCGCCTCGAGTGCGGCGAGCTCACCCGCCGCTGCCACCGCTTCCGCGTGCGCTCGTTCCGCCGTCGCCAGCTCGGCATCGGCGGTCTCCATGGTGCGGCCGTCGGCGACGGCCGAAGCAGCGGCGAGGTCGGCGGTGAGCGTCGTGACTCGATCCTGAGCCGCACGTTCGACGGTCTGCGCGGCATCCCGCGTCGCCTCGGCGTCATCGATGTCGTCGGCGGAGACCGGGTCCGTGTGCGCTGCCGGGGCCGGATGCTCCGTCGACCCGCACACGGCGCAGGGCTCCCCCGGCACCAGAGAGGTGGCGAGCTCGCCCGCGAAACCGTCCAGGCGACGGCGACGAAGGAGCGCGAGCACGCTCTGCGCATCGGCTAGCGTCGTGCTCGCCTCGGCAAGTGTCCGCTCGGCGGCTTCGCGCTGCGCGCTCACCGACGCCACCGCAGCAGCGGCGTCGCGACGCGAGGCCGCCGCGTTCAACGCGCGTTCGCGGTCTTCGATCCGGTCGGCGTTCCGCCTGACCTCATCGCGCTGCGTCCTCAGGGCGTTCAGGCGTGCCGGCAGCTCCGCGCGCTCGGCTTCGCCGGCATCGACCAGAGCGGATGCCGCGGCGACCTGCTCTCGTGCGGTCGCGAGTTCAGCGGCGAGCGTTGCGGCGGTCTGCTCGAGCTCCGCGGCGCGCGCCCACGCGCCGCTCTCCCTGGTTCGGTCGGCCGCCCACGCTTCGAGTGCCTCGGCAGAGGCCTCGGCGAGTTCGACGCCGACGGCGTCCCAGCGTTCGCGCGCCTCGACCTCAGCCGCCTGCGCGGTCTCGCGGGCCGACCGCGCTCGGGCAGTCGCCGCGAGAGTGGAGCGAAGCGCCTCGGCGGCTCGCGCCCGCTGCAGTTCGGACTTCGCCCTGTCGATCTCGGTCTGCTCGGAGTCCAGTCGTGCCATCTCGGCGCGTGCACGGTCCCGCTCCTGCTGCGCCTTCTGTTCTTCGCGGATGGCCGTCAGCGCAGCATCCGCCGCCGTCAGGCGCTTCTCGGCGTCGTCTCGCTCGGCTCCTCGGCGCTCGACGCGATACTCCGCGCGACTGGTCGCCGCGCGCAGAGCGTCGATGCGCTCCTGCGTCGACGCTGTCTCCGGCCCCGCACCCGCATCGCCCCAGAGCTCCGCTTCGGACACGACGCGTTCCGCCTCGGACACTCGCGCATCGACCGTGGTGACGACGCCTGCGAGTGCCTGCTCGGATGCGCGGCGCCTATCGTCGAAGCGCGCCTGGACTTCTTCAAAGCGCTCTGTGCCGAACAGACGACGCAGCAGCCCCTGACGCTCCTTGCTGTCGGCGAGCAGGAAGCGCGCGAACCGGTTCTGGGCGAGAAGGATCACCTGCAGGAACTGCTCGCGGCTGAGCTGAACGATCTCCTCCAGTTCGTCAGCGACCCGCTTCTCCTTCGCTGCGAGCGTCACCCATGCGCCGTCGCGGAGGACGTCGAGCTGCACGGCGGAGCTCTGCTTGGTCAGCCCACCGCCGCGCTTCGCCGGCCGCAGGTACTCCGGCGAGCGCGTGACCCGGAATCTCCCGGCGCTCGTGCTGAACTCGACGACGACCTCGCTCGGGTCGTCCGGCTCGCAGTGGTCGCTGCGCAGACGCTTGTCTCCGCTCTCGTAACGCGGCACCGAGCCGTAGAGACCGAAGCAGACGGCATCCAGGATGCTCGACTTGCCTGCCCCTGTTCGCCCGGCGATGAGGAAGATTCCGTCCTCGGCGAATGAATCGAAATCGACCGTCTGCCGGGCGAGGAACGGACCGAAGCCCTCGATCTCGAGTCGGTGAAGGCGCACTAGACGAGGGCCTCCGCGATGACGCGCTCGTCGAGCACCTCGCGGATGAGTTCGCTCTCGCGCTCACTCGGACCCTGACCCGCCCGAACGTGCTCGAGGAACGCCTCGATGCGCTCGGTGTCGGTGACCGCGGTCCTCAGCCGCGCCGAGTACGAACGCTCCATCTGCTCGCCGTCGATCGCCGGCGCGTGCTGAACCATGGCGCAGTACGGGAAGCGCTCTTTGAGTCGGCGCATCGGCTCGGCCTGCGGGAGCGTGTCGGTGTAGACGGCGCACACCCAGTCGTCGGCGTGTGCCGCGATGTTCTCGTCCGAGAGGATGTCGTCCAGCGCTCCGGTCAGTGTGACGAGCCGGCGCGGCACCGGCAGCTCCAGCCATTCGACCGATACCAGGCCGTCGGCGTCGAGGTCGACCAGCCAGGAGCCGCGCTCCTTGTGCTGTTCACCGAAGCTGTAGTGCAGCGGCGCGCCGGCGTATCGAACCCGGTCGCTGAGCGTCTGGCGCCCGTGGATGTGGCCGAGGGCGACGTAGTCGGGCCCGTCGAAGACATCGAGCGGGACGACGTCGAGCCCGCCCTGACGCACCTCGCGCTCGAGGCCGACCGTGGCATCGACGCCAGCGGCGAAGCAGTGCGCGACCGCGACCGAGCGCCCCTCGTTCACAGCCATCCCCGCGCGCACGAGGCCCATCGCGTGCGCCATGGTCTGCGCCTGCGTCTTGAGCGCGACACCCTCCCAGTGCTGCCGCACGATCGCCGGCTCGAGGTACGGGATACCGTAGAAGTGCACCGGGCCGTCGGCGTCGTCGATCGTCACCGGCGTGCCGATCGACAGCGGATCGGTGACGACGTGGATGCCATCGCGCAGCAGGCGCGCCTGGAAGCCGAGCCGCGCGGCGGAGTCGTGGTTGCCACTGGTGACGATCACTCGGGCGCCGGTGTCGTGCAGCGCGACCAGCGTGTCGCCGAGCAGTGTGTACGCGGGCCCGGCTGGTGTCGCGGAGTCGAACACGTCACCGGCGACGATGACGACGTCGACCGCATTGTCGCGGACCTGCTGCACGAGCGCGGAGAACACCTCGGCCAGCGCATCCATGGTCGAGTTGCCATGGAACGTGCGGCCGATGTGCCAGTCGGAGGTGTGCAGGATTCGCATACTCACACGGTACGGACGGCCTCGGACATTCCCACAGAGGCGTGCCGCGCCGACGCCCGACCCACCCCGGAGAGAAGAGGCTCAGTGCACCAGAACCGGGGCCGCCTCGGACTCCGCCGCCCCCTGCGGCAGCAGGTCGTCCATGCGCCCGCGCACCATCGTGATCGCGATAGCGGAGGCGATCAGCATCCCGACGGCAGCCGCGATGAAGGTCGCGCTGTATCCGTCGGCGAGGACATCGAGGTCGACCTGCGCGTGCCCGCCGACGACAGCCGCATACACGGCCGTGAACACCGACAGTCCGATCGAGCCACCGATCTGCATGGCCGAGTTGGTCACGGCCGACGCCACGCCCGCGTCATGCGGTGCGACGCCGGCAAGGGCGACGTTCTGCAGCGGGATGAAGACGAACGCCATTCCGAAGCCCATCACGAGGAGCGCCGGAGCGACCTGCACGAAGTAGTTCCCACCGGGGGTGATGAACGACATGTAGAACAGGCCGGCGGCGACGACGAGCGGACCGCCGATGAGCATCGGACGCGGGCCGATGGACCCGAGCAGGCGAGTCGCCAGGGGTGCCATGACCATCGTGCCGAGCGGCAGCGGAAGGCTGGCGATGCCCGACTCGAGCGCACCCTGGCCGAGCACGATCTGCAGATGAAACGTGAGGTAAAGCGTCGCGCCGATCATGACGCTGCCGGCGACGGCCTGGATGAGGAAGGCCCCAGCGCGCACCCTGTGCGTGACGACGCGCAGCGGCAGCAGAGGGTTCTTGACGCGAAGCTCTACCCACACGAACGCCGCGAGCAGCACAGCGCCGAGCGCGAGGAAGCCGATCGTGAGCGGGTTGCCCCAGCCGGTCTCGGCCAGGCTGAAGCCGTAGACGAGCGACCCGAGCCCGAGAGTGACCAGCAGCGCGCCCCACATGTCGTAGTGGTTGTCGCCGCCTGCCTTGCTCTCGGTGAGGAAGAGTCCACCGCCGATCAGGCCGACAGCCACGAAGAACAGGTTGACGAGCAGGCACCAGCGCCAATCGAGGAACTCGGTGAGGAATCCGCCGAGCACGAGCCCGACGGCTGCTCCGGCACCGGCGACCGTTCCGAAGACAGCGAACGCTGTGTTGCGCTCCTTGCCCGAGGGGAACAGCGTCGTCAGCAGCGCGAGAGCGGCGGGAGCGAGCATGGCGGCGAAGACGCCCTGCAGACCGCGGCCGAGGATGAGTTCCCAGCCGGTGGTCGCGATGCCGGCATAGAGGGAGGCGAGGCCGAAGCCGATCATGCCCACCATGAAGGTGCGCTTGCGCCCCCAGTAGTCGGCGATGCGACCGCCGAGCAGCAGCAGCGCTCCGAAGGCGAGAGCGTATGCAGTGACGACCCACTGACGCAGGTGGTCGTCCATGTTCAGGGCGACCTGGGCCTGTGGGAGGGCGATGTTGACGATGGTGCCGTCGAGGACGACGACGAGCTGCGTGAGCGAGATGACGAACAGCGCCCACCACTTGGCTTTCGGATGGGCGCGCAGGGGCTTCGAACGCAGGGACGACGACATGGAAAAACCTCCGGTGTCTGGTGAGGATGCCGGAGGTTTCAAGCCTCGGACCAGCCTCCGTTCTCAGAGGCTGACCGCCTCAGCGAACGGTGCTGAGCAGAGTTCCATTGTATCGGATCGATTACGACTGACGTAAGCCGAGCGTCAGTGACGGCGCAGCAGGCCCTGATGCTCCGGGTTCTGCTCGAACCACTCCGCGACGTACCAGCAGACCGGCTCGACCTTGCGATCGCCACGGCTCTCGATGTCGGCGACGGCGCCCTTCACGACGCAGGCGGCGTACCCGTGGCCGCGGAAAGTCGGGATCGTGAAGGCTCTGGTGAGGGCGATCGTCTTGCCGTCATCGCGGTAGTCCAGGGCACTGACGAGCACTCCGTCTCGCGTGAGCGTGTAGCGCGAAGCATCCTTCTCATCGGTGACGAGGAACCCGTCGACCATCGTGGAATCCGTCATACGTCCACGCTAGGGCACCCCGTCACACCGAGACTCGTTTTGACACCGGGCGTCATGGTCAGACATAATCCCCCCATGACCACCAACGCGCTCCCCTTGTCCGCCCAGGAGGCGAACGGGACTGCCGGGATGATGATGCCCGGTTGCGTTGGCATGTGTTGCCGAATGTGTCGCTGATCACTCAGCTGACCTGTCTGGCTCCGTTCTACGCCATCTGCGAAGCGTGAGCCCCGAGCACCTACCCGTGTGCTTGTTCTCGGCCTTCAGGGTCAACATCGCAACACATCCGAGTCGTACCGACTCACCCTCCCAAGGACTTCATCATCATGTCGAACATCGCACTCCTCGAGCGTCCAGCCACCCGCGCCCCTCATCTGCGTCCCGTCCCCCGCTTCGTCGAATCCGAGGCGCCCGCCACTTCCGCGGCTCCGGCGACACCCGCTGACCTTCCCGCCACCCGCTCACCGCGCGGCTTCGCCCTCTACGTCGGACTCGACGAGATCAAGGCCGCAGAGGCGGGCGTCAGCCTGCCGCTGCTCGTCGACGCCCTGCGCCGCACGCTCGCCGAGCTCGCTCCCGGCGCCGAGACTCACGCCACCGTCGCCCTCGCGCCGCACGGTTCCGGCGGTCGCGACCTCGACGTCGTGCGCCTCGCCCTCCAGGAGCCGGGCGCGATCGCCCGCGCCAAGGCAGCAACGGAGACCGAGGAGAAGAACGAGGACTACGGCGTCACCGTCGACATCTCGCGCAAGCGGGTGCTGATCGATGGCGAGTCCGCCGCGTTCACCTACAAGGAGTTCGAGCTGCTGCAGTACCTCGTCCTCCGCGAGGGCCGCACGATCGAGCGCTCAGAACTCGTCGGCGCCCTGTGGCAGTCTCCAGAGGACGAGACACCGGGCGAGCGCACGATCGACGTGCACGTTCGCCGTCTGCGCGCCAAGCTCGGTCGCTACGAGGACATCGTCCGCACCGTGCGCGGCGTCGGCTACCGGTTCGACCGCCACGCCGATGTCGTCATCCGGTACGGCCACGGCACGCCTTCGCCCGACCGGTTCTGAGGCTCGCGCCTTCGCCGCCCCGTCGGGGGTCAGTCGGCGGGATGCCGCGACCCACTGTCAGCGGTGCGACGTAGGGTGTTCGCATGACCTTGACAGCGGATGCCGCAACCTCAGCCGCCGCACCCGCGCAGTCGGCGCAGCGTGAGCCGCTCCACACCGTCTACCGCCCCGCGCACCCGCTGAACCTCTTCCGCACGGTCGGCGTCCTGATCCGCGGTCCGAAGGATCCGACGATGCTCGTCGACGGATCGACGCTCTGGCGCGCAGCGCGCACTCCTGACGGCATCGCCACGCTCGCCCTCCGCCAAGCGACCGGCGAGGTTCACGCGACCGCCTGGGGCCCAGGCGCCGGGTGGGCGCTCACGCAGCTCCCCCGGCTGTGCGGCGGCGATGACGATGCGACCGGATTCGACGTGGCTTCCTTGACCGCCGCCGGGCATCCGCTCCTCGCCGAGGTCGCCCGCCGCACCGCCGGCGCGCGCCTCACCCGCACCGACCTCGTCTTCGACGCCCTCGCGAGCGCCACGATCGAGCAGAAGGTCACCTCGTACCAGGCGTTCGGCGCGTGGCGAGTGCTGATCACCCGCTTCGGCGAGCGCGCCCCAGGGCCGACACCGCGGCCGATGTTCGCTCCGCCGACGGTCGACGGCTGGCGCGGCATCCCCTCATGGGCCTGGCACCGAGCCGGTGTCGAGCCCCCGCAGTCCCGCGCGATCGTCCGCGCGGCCGAACGCGGTCGGCGCATCGCCGACGCGGTGCTCGCCGCCGAGTCGGGCGACGACCGCGACCGGGTGCTCACGAGCCTGCCCGGCATCGGCGCGTGGACATCCGCCGAGACACGCATCCGCGCGCTCGGCGATCCCGATGCAGTGAGCGTCGGGGATTACCATCTCGCCCACCAGGTCGGTTTCGCGCTCACCGGCGCCCGCGTCGACGACGACGGAATGCTGGAGCTCCTCGCCCCCTGGGCCGGGCACCGCCACCGCGTCATCCGCCTCATCCTGGCCAGCGGTGTCGTCGAACCCCGCCGTGGACCGCGCCTCGCCCCAGAGGATCATCGCCGCCGCTGAACCGTCTGCGAGGGTGGGAAGATGCTCATCTTCGATCACCTCGGCATCACCGTCGACGACCTTCCGCACGCGATCGCGCAGTTCGATCCGGTGATGGTCGCGCTCGGCTTCACCCGGCACGACATCGAAGGCTCGGTGTCATGGCAACGCGACGGCGAGCCCGAGCTCATCCTCTTTCCCGCACGGGAAGCGGGAACCGGTCCGCACCGGCACGGCCATGTGGGCTGGCAGCATCTCGCTCTCGCGGTGGAATCGCGCGACGAGGTCGACCGTCTGCACGGCATCGCCATGGATGCGGGCTGGTCTGCGGTCCGCGCCCCGAAGGAGTACCCGCGATTCAGCGACCGCTACTACGCGGCCTTCGTCGAGGACAGCAGCGGGATCCGCATCGAGTTCATGCACAACCCGCCGCGCGAGCCCGAGACGCTCTGAGCAGTAGTGACAGGTGTCTCCTCTAGGCTGAGCCCATGTCGGCCACCAAGAAGCAGCGCTGGACCTGGCTCGCCGGCACGGTCGTGCTCTTCATCCTGGGCATCGTGATCGGGTTGATCCTGCAGAACGTGTGGCTGGGCCTCGTTCTCGCCCTGATCGTGTCCGTCGTGTGGCTGATCTCCGCCGAGTCGCGCAAGGGCGGCAACACCGGCGTCAACGACGAATCGCACGGCATCGAGCTCTAGAAGGCGTCAGTAGTAGACCGCGAGACGCCCGCGCGGACCGTCGATGACCGTCACCGGGGTGTGGAACACCCGCGTGAGCACCTCGTCCGTGATGATCTCGTCCGGGGTGCCGTGCACGGCGATCCGGCCGTGCTCCATCGCGATGATGTAGTCGCTGTAGGCGGCTGCGAAGTTGATGTCGTGCAGCACGATGACGATCGTGCGTCCCAACTCGTCGGCGGCGCGGCGCAGCTGCCTCATCATCTGCACCGAGTGCTGCGCGTCGAGGTTGTTGAGGGGCTCGTCGAGCAGGAGGTAGTCGGTGTCCTGCGCGAGGACCATCGCTACGTAGGCGCGTTGCCGCTGACCGCCGGAGAGCTGATCGAGGAAGCGCTGTTCCAGATCGGTGAGGTCGAGGAAGTCGATCGTCTCGGAGATCTTGTCCTCGTCGACCTGCGTGAGCCGCCCTCCGCTGTACGGATAGCGCCCGAAGCCGACCAGCTGGCGGACGGTGAGGCGCGTCACGAAGTGGTTCTCCTGGCGCAGGATCGACACGGTCTTGGCGACCTGCTTCGACGCCGTGCGATGCACGTCGAGGCCCGCGACCTCCACCGTCCCCTCGTCGGGCGTGAGCAGCCGCCCGATCATCGTGAGAACGGTGGACTTGCCTGCGCCGTTCGGCCCGACCAGCGCGATGATCCCGCCGGCGGGGATGTCGACCGAGATCGGACCGATCTCGACGTCGTTGCCGTAGCGCTTGGTGACATTGCTGAGACGTATCACAGACGCCCCTTCCGAAGGATGACGAACAAGAACAGCAGACCGCCGATGAGCTCGACGACGATGGTCACGGCGTCGACGAGCGGGAAGACGTGCCGCAGGAGGAAGTACGCGGCCGTGAGGATGACGTAGCCCAGCAGCCAGGCCACGGGCAGGATGCGACGGTGATCGTAGGTGCTCGTGATCGAGTACGCGAGGGTCGCCATGAGGAATCCGAGGAAGGTCATCGGGCCCACGAGGGACGTGGTCATCGCCATCAGCACCGAGACCAGGGTCAGCATGAGCATGATCTGACGCTTGTGGTTCAGTCCGAGGTTCGCGCTGATCTCGCTCCCGAGCGAGATCACGTTCAGGCGTCGCGCGAGGAACCAGATCGTGCCGCCTGTCGCCAGGACGACCGGGATGACGAACCACAGGAAGTCGGTGTTCGCGTTGCCGACGCTGCCGAACAGGCGCGCGACCAGCACATCGAACTCGCTCGGGTCGAGCATCTGCTGCATGAATGTGGCCAGCGAGCCCATGCCGGCCCCGATGATGATGCCGATCAGGAGCATCACGTGCAGGTTCCCGAATCGGCCCGAGAGCAGCCATGAGTACAGCAGCACGGCGAAGAGCACCATCATCGCGCTCTGCAGAAGGAAGCGGCCGAACGGGCTGATCTCCGCGATCCCCGTCGTGCCGAAGAAGAACACGATCATGGTCTGCATGAGCACGTAGAGCGATTCGAAGCCCATGATCGACGGGGTGATGATCCGGTTGTTCGTCACCGTCTGGAAGGTGACGGTCGCGATCGCCTGGCAGAACGTGACCACCGCGATGACGACGAGGGTGGTGACCCGCATCCGGAAGATGCGCCACCACTTCTCACTGAACGGCTCGAACTGATTCCCCCAGGTCAGCAGCAGGATCGTGATGGCCACCGCGCCGACGATGAGAGCGCCCAGGATGAGCAGATACCGGATGCGGTGCGCGCTGCTCGCGTAGGGTCCGAAGTCTCGTCCGGGCGCCGACTGCGCGGATGCGGTGAGGGGAGACGTGTCAGCGGACACCGTTCCTCCTCGTGCGAAGCAGCATGAAGATGAAGACTGCCGAGCCGACGACGCCGAGCACCAGTGACACGGGCACTTCGAACGGCATGATGACGACGCGGCCGATGATGTCGCACATCGTGACGATCCAGATGCCGGTCAGGAACACCCAGGGCAGGTTGGATCGCAGATCGTCACCGCGAACCATCGAGACCAGGTTCGGGACGATCAGGCCGAGGAACGGCAGCATGCCGATCACGACGGTGACGACTCCGGTGGTGAGGGAGATCAGGCCGACTCCGAGCAGCATGACGCGCTCGTAGTCGAGGCCCACGTTCGTCGCGACGTCCTTGCCGAGGCCCGCGACGGTGAAACGGTCGGCGACGATCATCACGATCACCGCGACGACCAGTACGATCCAGAGCAGTTCGTAGCGGCCGATCTCGATGCCGGTGAATCGGCCCATGAACCAGCCGCCGAGGACCTGCAGCAGGTTGAACCGGAGGGCGAGAAACGTCGTGATCGCGCTGACCACCGCGCCGAACATGATGCCGACGATCGGCACGATGAGGGACGACTTCAGCGTGACCCGGCGCAGGAACGCGAAGAAGATCAGTGTGCCGATGAAGGCGAAGACGATCGCCACGACCATCTTGACGAAGATCCCGGAGGACGGGAGCACGATGTAGGTCACGAGGAGCCCGAGACCGGCCCACTCCGTGGTGCCGACGGTCGTCGGCTCGACGAAGCGGTTCTGGGTCATCAGCTGCATGATCAGGCCCGCCATCGCCATGCTGGCGCCGGCGAGCACGAGGGATGCTGTTCGCGGGATGCGGGTGATCCAGAGGAACTCCGCTCCCTCACCAGGGACAGCGGTGATGTCGGCGACCCCGACGAAGATCGACAGCGTGATCAGGCCGATCGTCAGCGCGATCGCGAGGAGCAGCGGCCACGTCCTGCGCCAGCGCGACCGGGTGCGCGAACGGGGTCTGGACGTGGAGAGCGCGTCGATGTTGGTGACGCGCGGTGTAGGGGTCGCCGGAGAGGCCATGGTGCACCGTTCTGCGAGACGCGTCGCCGCCGAGGCTCTCGGCGGCGACGCGTCTGAAGTACTCAGCGGGTCAATTCTCTCCGAAGAGGTCGGCGAGGCCGTTCAGAACAGTGATGTAGGCGAACACGTCCTCGGTGAGGTAGTAGTCCGCGGGGAAGACATAGATCGCTTCGTTCTTCACGGCGGGCACATTCGCCAGCGCCGCGGAACTGTTGATCAGGTCGAGTGCCGGGGTGACCTCGCCCTCGCCGACGGCGGCGTCACGGTCGAGCACCGTGAAGAAATCGGCGTTCGCGCCGGCGAGCGCCTCGAGCGAGACGCTGTCGCCGGTGTGGTTCTCCGACCCCTCGGCGTCGAGCGCCGGGGTGAGGCCGAGCAGATCGAAGAAGATGCTCGATCCACGGCCGTCGATCGGGTTGGCGTAGTTGATCTCTCCGCCCGACGTGATCAACCCCATGACGGTGGACTCGGGGTCATAGGCGTTCTTGGCGCCGTCGACCGCGGTGTGGAACTCCTCGATCAGCGCCTCCGCCTCGGCCTCCCGGTTGAAGACCTCGCCCATCAGCGTGATGCTCTCGGTGACGTACTCGTCGACCGACTGATCCTCGGGGCCGGTCATGTCGACGAACGCGGCGTCTGGTGCGGCATCCTTCACGCCCTGTGCGTTCTCCTCCGCGCTGAAGCGGTAGCCGTTGATGATGAGATCGGGGTCTGCCGCCACGATCTGCTCGAAGTCGGGCTCACCGTGCGTGCCGATGTTCAGGATCTCCTCATCGGCGGCGAGCGGGTTCTCGGGGCTCATGAGGTCGCGCGGGGCGACGGAGACCGGAAGGTCCCAGTCCGCTGCGAGCTGGAAGAAGCGGTTGTCCGTGACGGCGACGCTGTCCGCGCTCTCGATCGTCACCTCGTTGCCTGCGAGGTCGGTGACCGTGATCGGGTAATAGTCCTCGGCTGCGTTCTCGGGGGTTTCGGCATCCGCGGGTGCGCTGCACCCAGCGAGAGCGAGGAGTGAGACGGCACCGAGAGCGGCCACTGCGAGAGTTCTGGGCATGGACATGGAAGGGACTCCTGTTCTGCTGCGTGTCGAGGTTAGTAAGGTAAGGCTTACCTGAAGGGATCCGGAATCAGGCTAGCCTGAAATCATGGCCGATCCGAAATCGTCGTTCTCGCTCGAGCGCAAGATGCTCGCCCTCCAGTTCCGCGAGGTCGCCCTCGTCGCACGCGAGCAGCTCGCCCCGAACTATGTGCGCGTGCGGCTCGAAGGCGACGACCTCTTCGGCTTCGCTTCACTCGGCAGCGACGACCACATGCGGCTGTTCTTCCCTGATCGGATGCCGGATTCCATCGAGGAGCTTCGCGCCGCCCCGAGCCGCGAGTACACGCCGCTGGTCTGGGACGAGAACTGGCTCGAGGTGGAGTTCGCCGTTCACGGCGACGAGGGAATCGCCGCGCGCTGGGCCGCGACGGCTCCGATCGGATCCCGGATCGGCGTCGGTGGGCCACGAGGCTCCGCTGTGATCACCGGGACACCAGGGTCGTGGTTCCTCGCCGGCGACGAGACGGCGATCCCCGCGATTCGCCGGTTCGCGGCGCTGATCGGAGAGCAGCCGGCACGCGTCGTCATCGAGGTGCACGGCGCGGAGGACGAGATCGAGATCGACGCTCCGGTGAAGCCCGAATGGCTGCACCGCGGTGACGAGCCGGCCGGCTCCGCCCTGATCGCCTTCCTCGAGGGACTGGGTGAAGCGGATGCTGTCGGCTCGGACTCGTTCGTGTTCATCGCGGCCGAGCAGTCGGTGGTCAAGCCTGGCCGCGCCCTCCTCGCGCGCTGGGGCGTCGACACCGCCCACGCCGTCGTGAAGGGCTACTGGAAGCGCGGCGAGGCCGAGTACCACGCACCGCACTGAGTGCTGAGATTCCGCAGCCGACTTCGACTCGCTCCGCTCGCTCAGCGCGTGTCGTCCCGCTCCGTTCGCTCGACGCCCCGCCTCGCATCACACGACGGGCGTCACGTCCACCTCGGCGACCCGGTCGGTGAACGCCTGCTTCGGAACGAACAGCAGCAGCACCGCGGCGAGCAGCGCTGTCACGCCGCAGACGATCCAGACGGTGAAGTAGCCCGCCAGCGAACCCGCTGTCCCCTCGGCACCGCCTGAGGTCGAGGCAACCCCGTGCAGCAGCGCGATGCCGAACACGCACGAGGCGATCGCGCCACCGACCGTCTTCACCGAGTTGGTCAGTCCCGTCGCGACACCGGTCTGGGTCTCGGGAGCGGCGGACGCCGCGGCCGCCGGGAGAGCGGCGACCAGCGCACCGGATCCGAGCCCGACGATCACCATGTTGACGATGACCTGCAGATACGCATCGTGGAACGGCAGGAACAGCAGGAACCCGATCGCGACCAGCGCGGATGCTCCGATCAGGGTGACCCGGGGTGTCGCGGGCCGCGCGATCACGGGGAAAAGCAGCGCGCCGGCGATCATGCCGATCAGGTAGATGCCGATGATCAGCGAGGTCGCGAACCCCGTCGTTCCCAACCCGTAGCCGTACACCTCGGGGTCGGTCCGCGCGAACGTCGACAGCGGCGCCTGTGCGCCGAGCACGCTGACGCCGAACAGGCCAGCGGTCAGGAACACAGGGCCGAGCGCCGGCGAGCGGAACATCCGCACATCGATCAGCGGGTCGTCGTGGCGCAGCTCCCACAGCACGAACGGCACGATCAGCAGCAGCCCGAGCACGACGACGGCCCACGACCACGGGTTCACGAGTCCCCCGTCGAGTCGAAGCAGGCTGAGGCCTCCGGTGAAGCAGATCAGCGCCATCGAGATGAGCACGAGCCCCACGGTGTCGAGGACGCCGCCATTCTGCTCCGGCGACTCCTTCACCCCGAACAGGATCACGAAGAAGCACACGACGACCAGCAGCGCCGGGATGAGCAGCACGATCGTCAACGGCAGCACATCGATGAGCGCGCCGCCCAGCAGCGCGCCGAGGATCGCCCCGCCCTCGAGCGCTGCGACCAGGAGTCCCGCCGCCCGCGCCGTGATGACAGACCGCCCCTCCATCCGACGCGAGCGCGACCAGATCAGGGCGATCTCCAGAGGCAGCCAGACGACGTAGAACCCCATCAGCGTCCACGCGATCAGGAACACCCAGAACGAATCCGTGAACGGCAGCGCCAGCGCAGCGGCTGCGGTCAGGGCCGTGGAGATAAGCAGCATCCGCTTGTGGCCGACCATGTCGCCGAGTTTCGCGAATGCCGGAACGACCAGCGCCGAGAGCATAAGCTGCGTGCCCTCGAACCAGTTGACGTCGGCGTCGTGGATCTGCAGGTTACGCGCGATGTCGGACAGCATCGGCGTGTAATAGCCCTGCAGGACGCCGCTGGTGAACTCGACGAACGCGAGGAATCCGACGACGGCGGCGAGCGCGCCCAGGGTCGCGGTACGGGGCATCATTGCTCCATTCGGGTCAGGCGGGTCAGTCGAGGTGCTCGAGCAGAGCCCGGTGGAACATCTCGCCTCGCTCGAGCGTAGCGATCTCGACGCTCTCATCCACGCCATGAATCGCCGCGCGCTGCGCGTTCGACATCTCCAGCGGCGCGAACCGGTACACCGCGGGCGAGAACCGGTGGAAGTGACGCGAGTCGGTCGCCGCCATCATCACGTACGGGACGGGCCGCACGCCGGGGAAGGCCTCCTCCAGCGCGCGGCCGAGCAGCGCGAACTGCTCGTTGTCGGTCGGAGACTCCGGTGACGGCTCGCTGCGCTCGAGGACGTCGATCGAGACCAGCGGGTCACGGATACGGCGCCGCACACGTGCGACGGCGTCGTCGACGGTCTCGCCGAGTGCGATGCGCAGGTTCACGGTGGCGGATGCCTGGGAGGGGATGACGTTGGCCGCGGTTCCTCCTGACTGCATCGTGGGAGCGACCGTCGTCCTGACCATCGCCGCGGGCTCCCCGCCGAGCGCGGCGAAGATGCGGGCATTCAACGGCGGCACGGCCGCGAGCACCTTCAGCAGCAGCCGCGACGGCCCTGTCGCCTGCTCGGAGAACTGCGACAGCATCCGCGAGATCGCCTTCGGCGTGTGGGGCCGGAACGTGCCGGGGCCCAACCGATTCACGGCCCGTGCGATGCGGCGCACCGCGGTCAGAGCGGGCGGTGCCGACGCGTGCCCGCCGTCACCCCGCGCACTGAGGCGGAGCGTCAGCACGCCCTTCTCCCCCACGCCGATCATCGCCGCTCGTCCCTGCACGAACGACAGCGGAGCATCCACCACCGCCCCGCCCTCATCGACGACGAGCCACGGAACGAGCCCACGCTCCTGGAAGACCCGCGCGATCTCGACCGCTGCCGCCCCGAACGTCTCCTCGTTCCCGCCGAACGACAGGTACACGTCGCGCGCCGGCGTGAACCCGGCGGCGAGCAGGTTCTCGACGGCTTCGAGCACGACGATCAGCGGACCCTTGTCGTCGAGCGTCCCGCGGCCGTAGACCCGACCGTCAGCGATCGTGCCGGCGAACGGCGGGTGGGTCCACGGGTCGGACTCGTCGACGGGCACGACGTCGTAGTGCGCCATGAGCACGAGAGGCGCGGCATCCGATGCGCTCCTCCAGCGGAACAGCAGCCCGAGGTCCGTGTGACGCTCGAGCTCGAGATGCTCGTGCGTGAGCGGGTAGAGGTCGGCGATGAGCGAGACGAAGTCCTCGAACGGCTGCATCCCTCGCTGCTCGAGCTCGGCCGACACGGTCGGCAGCTGGATCATGCGTGAAAGGCGTTCGGCGATGCCGGGGCGTGCGACGACAGCGTGCATGGGCTCATGCTATCGGCGCGCTGTCGCCGCCCTCAGCGCCAGAGCGTGAGCTTGTCGGGGTTGCGGACGAGGTAGATCTCGGTGATCCTGTCGCCCGCGACATCGACCGAGATGACCGAGTCGGCACGGCCGTCGACACGCACGAGGAATGCCAATCCTTCTGGCGTCAGCGTCGGCTCGATGGCCGCCGTCGGCTCGAGGTGCGGAACGCCGAGCAGGAACCGTGCCACCCTGTCGGCTCCGAACACCGGGCGACGGGCAGCCGAGATCTTGCCGCCGCCGTCCGAGCGCAGCACGACGTCCGGATCCAGGATCCCGATGAGCGCGGCGAGGTCGCCCGTCGCCGTCGCCTCGGCGAAGGCGCGCGCAACGGCGTCGTGCTGCTCGCGCGAGGCGATGCCCGCGCGCCGTTCGCGGATGCGTCGACGCGCCTGCGATGCGAGCTGCCTGGTCGCGTCGGGACTGCGTCCGACGGTCTCGGCTATCTCGGCGAACGGCACCGCGAAGACGTCGTGCAGCACGAACGCGACGCGTTCGGCCGGGGTGAGCGACTCCAGAACCACCAAGAGCGCCACGCTCACCGATTCGTCGAGCGTCACCCGGTCGAGCGGGTCGGCCGGAACGGATGCCGCGATGGCCGACTCCCCCGGCACGGGCTCTGGCAGCCACTCGCCGACGTACCGTTCGCGTCGGGCTCGCGCGGAGCCGAGCAGATCGAGACACACCCGCCCGGCGACCCTGGTCAGCCAGGCCGCTGGATTGTCGATGCGGGCGCGCTCCTCCGCCGGCATCCGGTACCAGCGCAGGTAGGTCTCCTGCACGGCATCCTCAGCGTCGGCGACCGTGCCGAGCATCCGATAGCCGAGCGCGAGCAGCGTCCGCCGCTCCGCCTCGAGGTCGTCGATCGCGTCCATCCCGTCACATCCTTCCGCACTTCCTGCTTCCACGGCTACGACGACGCAGCGAGGGCGAATGTGAGGTCGCGGCTCACATTCGAGGCGCCTGCATCGTCGAAGAGGTATGAGCATCAAACTGAGACGCATCCTGCTGGGAGTCACCGCAGCGATCGGCACGTTCGTCGGGTTGTGGGCCGCCGCGTGGCCGGCATCCTTCTACGACGCGTTCCCCGGTCTCGGGCGCATGTGGATCGCCGTGGACGGACCGTTCAACGAGCACCTGATCCGCGACGTCGGAGCGCTGTACCTCGCCTTGGCCGCAGCCAGCGTCGCTGCGACGTTCACCCGCAGCCCCGAGTCGGGCCGAGTCGTCGGGGTGGCGTGGACGGTCTTCGGGCTGCCGCACCTGATCTACCACGCCGCCCAATTCGGAGGCATGCCGCTCATCGACGTGATCGGCAACATCATCGGGCTCGGCGGGAGCCTTCTGCTCGGCGTCGTGCTCATTCTCCCCGGCCCTCGCGCCGCACACCCCCAGTCCACGAGAATCGACAACGAGAAGGAGACCACCACATGAAGATCGCTATCGCAGGCGGGACAGGAGTCGTCGGTGCACCGACCGTCGACGCGGTGCGGGCCGCCGGGCATGAGGCTGTCATCCTCACGCGCTCCCAGGGCGTCGACCTCCTCACCGGCGCCGGCCTGGATGCCGCCCTCGACGGAGTCGACGCCGTCATCGACACCGCGAACGTCTCGACCCTGAACGCGGATGCCGCGATCGAGTTCTTCACGACAGCCACGGGCAACCTGGTGCAAGCCTCAGAGCGTGCCGGTGTGCGACACCTCGTGCTGCTCTCGATCGTGGGGATCGACCGGATGCCGTACGACTACTACGCGGGCAAGGTAGCGCAGGAGCAGGTCGTGGAGTCGTCGCCGGTGCCGTGGACCATCCAGCGCGCCACGCAGTTCCACGAGTTCGCGGCGCAGATGTTCTCCGGCGCCAAGGCCGGTCCTCTGCACCTCGCTCCGCGGGCGCGCACCCAGCCGATCGCGGCTGCTGAGGTCGGCAAGCGTCTCGCCGACGTGGCATCCGGAACCCCGCAGGGACGCGCCCGCGATATCGCCGGACCGCGCGAGGAGGCCCTGGATGCCATGGTCAAGGCTTATGCGAACGCCATCGGCCATCGCGGCTGGGTTCCCTCGATCAGCATCCCGACCAAGCAGATGAAGGGGATGCGCGCTGGGCTGGCGCTGCCCGGCTCGGCTGCCGATCTCGGCACGCAGACCTTTGCGGAGTGGGTCGCCACGCAGCACCCCTGACGTCCAGGTCCCGACGTCCAGGTCGCGAGTCGCGAGAGAATGGACGGGTGAGCCTGTTCGCCTTCGCCCCACCCAGCGGCCCGCGGTGGCAGCTCGGCCTGCAGGCGGCGATCGGCATGGCTGTTCCCATCGCCGTGATGACCCTGCTGGGCGACCCGACGCTCGGCTACATCGCCGGTTCCGGCGCCTTCACCGTGCTGTTCGCAGGCGCGGCCCCTGTCGTCGATCGTGCCCGCGTGCTGCCGATCGTCGCTGCCGCCCTCATCGTGAGTGCTGCGCTCGGCGCGTTCGCCGGAGCCAGCAGCTGGCTGGTGACCATCGGCATCGTCGTGATCGCCCTCGTCGCCGCCGGGCTCTCGTTCGGCTTCCGGCTCGGCCCTCCGGGGCCGCTCTTCTTCGTGCTCGTGTTCGGGCTCTCCGCCCAGGTGACCGGCCACGCTGCGATCGCGCCGCTCACGTACACTGCCGCGATCGCCTCCGGCTGTCTGTTCTCGTACGTGGTCGCGATGTCGCCGCTGCTGATCCGACGCGTGCGAGCCCACCCTCCCCGTCCGCTGCGCGAGCTCTTGCCCGGCCCGGCCCTCGATGACGCGTCACGCCTGCGCCTGCTGCGGGTGGTCATCGTCGCGCTGCTCGGCGTGCTGATCGGCTTCTTCGTCGACCCCGCGCGCAGCTACTGGATCGTGGGCGCCGCGATCGCCGTGATCGGCGTCGCCGCCGACCGCCGCGCGGCCTTCCAGCGCGGCCTGCACCGGATGTTGGGCACCGTGCTCGGCGTCGGCGTGTACGCGCTGCTGGCGCTACTGCATCCGCACGGACTCTGGATCGCCCTGCTGCTCGGCATCATGCAGTTCTCCGTCGAGCTCGTCGTCGTGCGCCACTACGCGCTGGCGCTGATGATCATCACTCCCCTCGTGCTGCTGCTCACGGGCGCGGCGACCGGTCAGATCGGGTCGATGGACGTGGCGTTGGAGCGCGTCATCGACACCATCATCGGTGCGGCGCTCGGCACGGCATCCGGTGTCCTGCATCCGAAAGAAGTCCCCGCAACGCGCCGGGACTGACTTAGGGTTGCGATCGTGAGGACGTCGATTCGGAGATGGATGCCACGCGCGATCGACGTCGTCGACGTGTTCGCGTACACGACAGTGCTCGCACTGTTCGTGGAGTTCGCACCCGACATCATCTCGGAGTCCTTCCTCGTGTCGTTCGTGACCGCCATCGTGCTGAAGCTCGTGCTCGAGCTCGCTGTGGCAGCGAAGACCCGCATCGTCAAGCGGATCCGAGCAGCTCAGAACCGACGTGGCCGGATCGTCAGCACGGCCGCTCTCATGCTCACCGCCGGTGCGAGCAAGTTCTTGATCCTGTGGCTCACTGACCTCGTGCTCGGCGACGCCGTCCACCTCGGCGGATTCCTGTCGGTCACTGTGCTCGTCATCGCGCTGATGCTCACGCGAGAGCTCGTGCGTCGCGCCGTGCGGCCGTCGTCGCTCACGACATCGGCGTGACCGGATGCAGCGTCTCCGGCGAGCGCGCCGCGAGGTAGTCGGCCGTACTCACGATCACCGCTCGCATCGCGGCGGCCGCGCGGGTCGGGTTCACGTCGCTCCGGTGGGCGAGGACGATGGTGCGCTCCAACTGCGGATCCGTCAGCCGCGCTGACCGCAGCGTCGGCCGATCAACGGGCACGGTTGCTGGTACGACGGCGACGCCGAGACCTCGTTCGACGAATCGCAGCACGGCATCCATCTCGGCGCCCTCGACCACGAGGGATGGCGTCAGCCCCGCAGCCTCGAACGCGGCATCCGTCGCCCCGCGCAGGTCGTAACTGTCGGCCAGGGCGACCAGCGGCAGCTGGGCCAGCCCCTCGAGGTCGATCGAGCCGTCGGTGATCGGCTGCGCATCCGCCGACGAGACCACGACCAGCTCCTCGGTGAGCAGCGGGGTGCGCACGAGCGCGGGGCCCGCGACCGGCTGCCCGTCCGACATCGTGACCAGGGCCATGTCGACGGCCCCACCGGCGAGCTGCTCGATCAGCAGGTTCGAGCCGCCCTCGACCAGCTGCAGCTCCACGCCAGGGTACGCGTCGTGGAATGCCCGCAGCACCTCGGCGACGAGACTGATGCACAGCGTCGGGGTGGCGCCGAGCCGAACGCGACCGCGCTGGAGCCCGGCGAGCTCGGCCATCTCGGAGCGAATGGCCTCGGCATCCGCCAGCATCCGGCGCGCACGGGGCAGCAGCGTCTCGCCGGCGGCCGTGAGTGAGATATTGCCGCGCGCACGATGGAACAGCTCAGCACCGAGCTCCTGCTCGAGGGTCGAGATCTGTCGACTGAGCGATGGCTGGGCGAGGTGCAGCTTCTCGGACGCACGCGTGAAGTGCCCGAGTTCAGCGACCGCGACGAATCCCCTGAGCTGCTCCAAGTTCATGCCACCAGTCTATCGTGACTACGCGAACAATGCATTGGAGTTATCGGCTTCCGGTTCTTACCGTTGATCTCATGAGCACTCGCGAACGCCAGATCTCCACCACCGTCCTCGTCATCGGCACCGGCGGCTCGGGCCTCCGCGCCGCGATCGAGGTCGCCGAGCACGGCGTCGACGTCCTCGCGGTCGGGAAGCGGCCGCGGAACGACGCGCACACCTCGCTCGCCGCCGGCGGCATCAACGCCGCGCTGGGCACGATGGACGCCGACGACACGTGGCAGCAGCACGCCGCGGACACGATCAAGGAGAGCTACTTCCTCGCGAACCCGCACACGGTCGAGGTGGTCACGCAGGGCGCGGAGCGCGGCATCCGGGATCTCGAGCGCTGGGGCATGGACTTCGCCCGCGAGGACGACGGACGCATCTCGCAGCGCTTCTTCGGCGCGCACACGTTCCGGCGCACGGCTTTCGCCGGCGACTACACCGGTCTCGAGATCCAGCGCACCCTCGTGCGCCGCGCCGAGCAGCTCGATGTGCCGATCCTCGACGGCGCCTACATCACCCGCCTGCTCGTGCGCGATGGCGTCGTCTTCGGCGCCTACGGCTTCGACCAGGCCGACGGCACGCGCTACCTCATCCATGCGGATGCCGTGATCCTCGCCGCCGGCGGACACAACCGCATCTGGCGCCGCACGTCGTCGCGCCGAGACGAGAACACCGGCGACTCGTTCCGTCTGGCGGTCGAAGCAGGCGGCCGCCTGCGCGACCCGGAGCTCGTGCAGTTCCATCCGTCGGGCATCATCGAGCCGGAGAACGCGGCGGGCACGCTCATCTCCGAGGCCGCGCGCGGCGAGGGCGGCATCCTGCGTAACGCGCTCGGCGAGCGATTCATGGCGAAGTACGACCCGGAGCGGATGGAGCTGTCCACCCGCGACCGCGTGGCGCTGGCCGCGTACACCGAGATCAAGGAGGGGCGCGGAACCGAGAACGGTGGCGTCTGGCTCGACGTGTCGCACCTGCCGCGCGAGACGATCATGACCCGGCTGCCGCGGGTCTACCAGACCATGATGGAGCTGCAGATGCTCGACATCACCGTCGACCCGATCGAGATCGCCCCGACCGCGCACTACTCGATGGGCGGCGTGTGGGTCAGGCCGGACGACCACGGCACCGACGTCGACGGACTCTACGCGATCGGCGAGGCGTCCAGCGGCCTGCACGGCGCGAACCGCCTCGGCGGCAACTCGCTGATCGAGCTGCTCGTGTACGGCCGGATCGTCGGCCAGGCCGCGATGGCGCACGCCGCGGGTCTTGAGGCGCAGAACCGATCTGCGGATGCCGTGACCGCGGCTCGCGCCGAGATCGACGACCTGCTGGCCGCCGATGGCCGCGAGAACGTCCGCGCGCTGCAGCGCGCGATCCGCAACACCATGACCGAGCACGCCGGCGTCGTGCGCTCGGAGGAGGGTCTGCGCGCCGGGCTCGCGGAGCTCGAGGAGATCGAGGCCCGGATGCACGACGTCGGCATCCACCCGGACATCGCCGGATTCCAGGACCTCGCGCATGCGTTCGACCTGAAGGCCTCGGCGCTGGCCGCGCGGGCTACCCTCGAAGCTGCTCTCGAGCGCCGCGAGACACGTGGATGCCACAACCGCAGCGACTTCCCCGACGAGGACCCGACTCTGCGGGTGAACCTGGTGTGGTCGCCGAGCACGGGGGTGACGCGCGAGGAGATCCCGCCGGTGCCCGCCGAGATCATGGACCTCATCCGCGAGGTGTCCTCCGAGGGCAAGCTCGTCGAGTAGCGCGAACGCATCGCGGCGCGATCACGTTGCCGCAGAACCCATTGAGGATCGCGGATGCTGGGCGCACACTGGTTGCATCCGAGCACTCGACCAAGGAGCGATCGTGGCGAACCTCAACCCGTACCTGTCCTTCCGCGACTCCGCCCGTGAGGCGATGGAGTTCTATCAGAGCGTGCTCGGCGGCGACCTGGCCGTCAGCACGTTCGGCGAGATGCCCGACAGCGGCACAGCCGCGGGCGAGGAGAACCTGGTCATGCATGCGCAGCTGAATGCTCCGGGCGGGCTGGTGCTCATGGCATCCGACACCCCGACCGGCATGGAGTACCAGTCGCCGCAGGGCATCTCGGTCTCGCTGAGCGGCGGATCGGTCGACACGGACTATCTGCACCGCGCGTGGGACGGCCTCGTCGACGGCGGAACAACGGTCATGCCGCTGGATGCCGCGCCCTGGGGCGGCGAGTTCGGCATGCTCGTCGACCGCTTCGGCATCTCGTGGATGGTCGCGATCGAGGACTCGTTCGCCTGAACACTTCCCCGCGTCCCGATGCGGGATTGTTTTCGTCGGTTCTGGACGCTCAGAACCGACCGGAATCATCTCGCATCGCCCCGGGGCGCGGCATCCACGCGAGCGAGCCAGTCCGTGACAAGCGCTGCGACCAACGCCGGCCGCTCAAGGGGCACGTTGTGACCACCGGCATCCACAATCGCGAACGTCCCCCGCGAGTAATGCGCGCGAAGCGCGAGTCCGTCCTCGAACCCGGTGACCTGATCCTGCCGGCCGAATACATGCAGCGACGGCGCGTCGAAAGGCTCTGGATGCGCCGCCTCCGGCTCACGATCGAGGGCGTACGAAGACGCGATCTTGGCGAGAAGGCGCACGTCGGCAGCGCGAGCCGCCGGAGCGATCGACTCAGCAAAAATACGAGCAGAGTCCACGGACTGCACGACGGCGATCTCGGCATAGTCGTCGGCGGCATCGCCTGCGGCACGCCGCGCTTCGTCATCCTCGAACAGAATCTCCCGCGGAGGCAGCATCCGATCCGCGGCATAGGGAACGAAAGCGCCGACAAGTGTGGCGAGCCCGCGCACCTGCGAGCGCAGCTCGTGCGCGACGTAGCGGGCGAGCATCCCGCCGAACGAGTTCCCCAGGATTGCGAAGGGCTCGTCGCCGAGCCGACCTCGCAGCTCTGCGACCAGCACATCGGCCACCGCCTGGGTGCTGGCCGGAGCATCCGGAGCGACGGGCGGTACCCAGGGAAGGTCGACATATATGCGGCGCCACCCGGCGGAAGCCACGGCCGCGTCGAGCGGCAGCACCACCCGATGATCGACGCCGAATCCGTGGACCAGTACTAGAGGCGCCCCATCGCCGATCTCCTGAACGATCACGTGCCCACCCTACGGGCCTGATACGTCGATGCGAGAAGGGTGGGGCGGGCGACGCCCGCGCTTCAGCGCAGCTTCTTGCGATACACCGCCACCGCGAACGCATAGGCGACGACCAGGATGCCGACGAGCCAGCCCAGCGCGATCCAGATGTCGCCGCCCACCGGCTGCCCGGCGAACAGCGCGCGGATCGTGTTGACGATCGAGGTGACCGGCTGGTGCTCGGCGAACCAGGCGACCGGCCCCGGCATGGATGCCGTCGGGACGAACGCCGAGCTGATGAACGGCAGGAAGATGAGGGGGTAGCTGAATGCGCTCGCGCCGTCGACGGTCTTCGCCGACAGCCCGGCGATCACCGCCAGCCAGGTCAGTGCCAGCGTGAACAGCAGCAGGATGCCGGCGATGCCGAGCCATGCGCCGAACGACGCTCCTGTGCGGAACCCCATGGCGAACGCCACGCCGATCACGATCGCGACCGACAGCATGTTCGCCACGGCCGACGTGAGCACGTGCGCCCACAGCACGCTCGAGCGCGCGATCGGCATCGACTGGAACCGTTCGAAGATCCCACCCTGCATGTCGAGGAACAGCCGGTAGGCCGTGTACGCGATGCCAGAGGCGACCGTGATGAGCAGGATGCCGGGGAGCATGTAGTCGATGTACGCGCCGTTGCCCCCGGTGTCGATCGCGCCGCCGAACACCCACACGAACAGCATGAGCAGGGCGATCGGTGTGATCGCGGTGGTGATGATCGTGTCGGGGCTGCGCAGGATGTGGCGCAGCGAGCGCCCGGTGAGAACGCGGGTGTCGCTGAGGACGTGACTGGTCATCTCAGTTCCCTTCTGCAGCAGACGGGCCGACCAGGGCGAGGAAGACGTCCTCGAGGCTCGGTTGCTTCTCGATGTATTCGACTTCGGCGGCCGGCAGCAGCTTCTTGAGCTCTGCGAGCGTGCCGTTCTGAATGATCGTGCCCTCGTGGAGGATCGCGATCCGGTCGGCGAGTTGTTCGGCCTCGTCGAGGTACTGCGTCGTGAGCAGCACCGTGGTGCCGGCATCCGCCAGGTCCCGCACCGTCTGCCACACCTCGATGCGCGACTGCGGGTCAAGACCCGTGGTCGGCTCATCCAGGAAGATGATCGACGGACGACCGACCAGGCTCATGGCGATGTCGAGGCGGCGGCGCATACCGCCGGAGTAGGTGCCGGCGCGTCGGCCGCCGGCATCCGTCAGCGAGAAGCGCGCGAGCATGTCGTCGGCGATCCCGCCCGGGTCCGCGAGGTGGCGCAGCTTCGCGACGAGCACGAGGTTCTCACGCCCGGTGAGCACCTCGTCGACCGCGGCGAACTGCCCGGTGAGGCTGATCGACTCGCGGACGTCGCCAGGAGCTGCGGCGACGTCATGGCCGTCGACGGTCGCGGTGCCGCCATCCGCCTTGAGCAGGGTCGACAGAATACGGACGAGTGTCGTCTTTCCGGCGCCGTTCGAGCCGAGGAGAGCGAAGATCGACCCCGCCTCGACCTCGAAGTCGACGCCGCGCAGGACCTGGACGTCCTTGAACGACTTCGTGATGCCGTGTGCTGTGATCATCATTGCTCTCGCTCCGGGTCTTCGGCGACGGCCGCGTCGATGGCGTCGGCGAGGCGCTTGCGCTCCTTGTCGACCCAGTGCTTGCCCGCGTACGCCTGGGCGAAGGTGTCGGCGAACTCGGAGGGGTCGTCCCCCACGATCTCGCGTACCGGCGTGCCGTCGGCGGCCGCCTGCTCCCACAGGTCGGCGAAGTCGTCGAACATGTGGATCAGAGTCTCGCCGTCTACGATTCCGCCGGATGCCATCAGGTAGCGGTGCAGCGCCATCGCCGTGGCGCGATAGGGGGCGGGCAGGGCGTCGATGCGCGCCATGCTCTGCTTGTACTTCTTCTTCTGCTCGAGCGATCCGGTGAGCGCTTCGATCCACTTTGCAGCCATTGTCAGTCTCCTTGGTCGGTGGGGTTGTGAGTGCCGTGGAGGTGTTCGATGCGCTCGGCGAGGAAGCTCCACGTCTTCCAGAACTCGCCGAGTTGAATGCGGCCCTGCCTGTTCAGCGAGTACACCTTGCGGGGCGGACCCTTCTCAGACGGAACCTTCTTGACGTCCACGAACCCGCGCTGCTCGATCCGCACGAGAAGCGCGTACACGGTGCCCTCGACGAGGTCGGTGAACCCCTCATCGCGCAGTCGCGCCGTGATCTCGTAGCCGTATGCAGGGCGATCGGCGAGGATCGCGAGCACGATGCCCTCGAGCGTGCCCTTGAGCATCTCGGTCATCTGGTTGGCCATCGCCCCTCCTTCTACTCAGTGTTGTTGAGTACCAGTAGAAAGTAACACTAGGTACTGGTACTTGGCAACACCGAGTACTGAAGTTCGCGGAACCCGCTCACACCGCGCATTCAGGCCCCACGGAGGTCTCGCACAGGCTCCGTGATACAGAATCGTTACCTTGTGCGCTCGACCCGAGGGCGCACCTGCCGCCCCGAAGCGGCTCAGCTACGTCAAAGGATCGTTACGTTCGTCATGCCTGAAACCCGACTCGCCACCCGTGCCCGCCGCCGAACCGTTCGCACCCACCGCCGCATCGTCGCACTCACCCTCGTCGCCGGGGCCGCTCTCGGTCTCGTCGCGACGGCCGGACTGACCTCCGCAGCTCCCGCGACCGCCGACGTGACCGGACGAGCAGCCGTCATCGATCGGGGCGAGCTTCGTGCCGAGCTGGCCGCAGCCGAGAGCGCCCTCGAGTCGGCCGATGCCGCCCTGACAACGGCCGCTGACACCTCGGCCAAGGTCGAGGACTCCGGCTTCGACATCGACGCCGACATCGATACGAGCAGCCTCGAGAACTCCGTCGCCGCCCTGTCGGACGAGGACGCGATCGGCTTCGTCCGCTCGATGCTCACCGAATCGACCACCGTGCAGAGCAAGCTCGTCACGGCCCAGACCACGGCGCTCCAGGCGAGCCTGGACGACGCGGTCGCCGAGAAGAAGGCCGAGGAGGCCGCCGCAGCGAAGGCAGCAGCCATCGCCGCGGCGAACACCCCTGACGGCGCGCGGAACGCCGCCGCTCTGATCGCCGCCGAGGACTTCGGCTGGGGTGCGGACCAGTTCTCCTGCCTGAACTCGCTGTGGACCAAGGAGTCGGGCTGGAACTACCAGGCCTACAACCCGAACGGTGGAGCGACCGGCATCCCGCAGGCGCTCCCCGGCAGCAAGATGGCCAGCGCCGGATCCGACTGGCAGACCAACGCCACCACGCAGATCCGCTGGGGCCTGGACTACATCCAGCGCGCCTACGGCACCCCGTGCTCGGCGTGGGGCCACTCGCAGGCCGTCAACTGGTACTGATCCGGCGATTCATTTTTGTTGCCGCGGGAACAAAAATGAATTGAAGGCTGTTTCCCGTGGTGTGACCTCATCTCCACGCCGCTCTCTGTCAACGACCGCCCGCTGGACGATCGGCGCCGGAGCCCTCGTGCTCATCGTCGCCGTCGTCGGGATCTGGTGGGCGATGTCCGGCCGCTCCGCCGAATCGACGCCGGATGCCGGCATCCTCCCGGCCGACACCGCGATGGGCGTCGTCACGATCGCGGCGCGCGATCTCGACACCATGACCACGTACTACCGTGACGTCATCGGACTGACGGTTCTCGAGGAGTCCGACGGCCTGGCCGTCCTCGGGCTCGAGGATCCCCTGATCCGCCTGGAGAGCACTGATGCCGTATCCGATGATCCGCGCAGCGCGGGCCTGTATCACTCGGCGATCCTGTACGCGGATGCGGCCTCGCTGGCACGGACGCTGGTGAACGTCGCAGAGCGCGCTCCCGAATCGTTCCAGGGCAGCTCCGACCATGCCGTCAGCCTCGCCTTCTACGTGGGCGATCCGGAGGGCAATGGTGTCGAGCTGTACATCGATCGCCCGCGAGACGAGTGGGTGTGGGAGGACGGCCGGGTCGTCACGGGCAGCGCGATACTCGACCCGAATCAGTTCATCAACGAGAACCTCGAGGGCGACGCCTCAGGTGTCGCGACGATGGGGCATGTGCACCTGCGCGTGGGCGACCTCGACAGCGCACGCGACTTCTACTCGGATGTGCTCGGTTTCGACGTCACGGCCGAGTCCGATGGCGCCGTCTTCTACTCGGCCGGCGGATACCATCACCACCTCGCGACGAACACGTGGCAGAGCGCCGGAGCCGGAGAACGGCCCGAGAGCGCTGGACTGCGCGGGATCACGGTCGCCGTCCCCTCGGCATCCGACCTCAATGATCTCGTGACGCGCCTGACGGATGCCGGGATCGAGCACACGGCGTCGGACGCCGACGTCATCACGGCTGATCCGTGGGGCAACGCGGTGCGGTTCGTGTTGGGCTGACACCGGCCCTTGCACGGCCCGATCGCGCAGCCTGGCAAAGTTTCCGTGACCAAACCGTTGCATTCGTTACCTCGCCGTTATACAGTTATCGCACGGTGAATGTTTGCTGTGGCATCCACCGCATGTGATTGCAGGACACTCTTGGTGCAAGGGACAAGGGCCGGTCGGAAGCCTCTCCGACCGGCCCTTCACCGTTCCGTTACTCTGTATCCATGACAGACCGGAAGCTCGCGCTCGAAGCGTGGGAGGGCCTGTTCCGCGCCCAGCACGAACTGTTCACAGCCATGAGCGCGGACTTCGACAACACTCCGATCACCCAGGCCGAGTACGACGTCCTGCTCACGGTCACGCGCGCCCCGGAGATGACCGCTCGACTGCGCGAAGTGACCACGCACATGCTCATCAGTCAGCCCAGCGTCTCGCGGCTCGTCGACCGCATGGTCGCCCGGGGCCTGATCACGAAATCCGGAGACCCGACAGACGGGCGCGGTGCCATTCTCCGGGCGACGGATGCCGGTGCACGGGCCTTCCGCGAGGTCGCGACCGCGCACAGCCGCTCGATCGTGGAGAACATGCGCGCACTCGATGACGACGAGTTGCGTCAGCTGCGCACGCTCACCGACAAGCTCCGCGGGCGCTGACCCCGCAGCATCCGCCCCACCCGACGGCGAACATGCCATCTCTGGCATAGTCGGTTGTGAATGCTCCACCGGGAGCAGACTCACAGGGGGTAGTCACATGGAGATCGCCGGACTCGTCGGCATTCTGGTTCTCGTCGGCATCGCTGTCGTCGTCCTGATCGTGATCGGTCTGGTGGTGCTGCTGTTCGCGCGCAGCTGGATCAAGGTCGCTCGCGCCGATGAGGCGCTGGTCATCTCCGGACGCAAGCAGAAGGTGCAGCGCGCGGTCATCAACGCGGACGGCAGCAGCAGCTCGGAGATCGTCGACTCCCCCGTCACCGTCATCGTCAACGGCAAGTCCCTGGTCAACCCGATCACCCAGCGCCACGAGATCATCTCGCTGCGATCACGCCAGGTCTCGCTCAACGCCGAGGCGCAGTCGCTCGACAGCGTGACTCTCAACGTCGACGGCGTTGCGATCGTGAAGATCGGCTCCGATCCCCTCTACGTGCGCCGTGCGGCCGAACGCTTCGCCTCCCAGGACAAGGCCATCGAACAGTTCACCACCGAGCAGCTCGAGGGTGCTCTCCGCGGCATCGTCGCGACCCTCTCGGTCGTCGAGCTCATGCGCGAGCGCAAGAAGTTCTCCGACCAGATCGCCGCCGACGTCTCGCAGGAGCTGGCCGAGCAGGGCCTGATCCTGGACTCGTTCCAGATCAAGGGCATCACCGACAAGGTCGGCTACATCCAGTCGCTGGGTGCACCAGAGATCCAGTCGAAGCGCCAGGCGGCCGAGATCTCGCAGACCAATGCCGACCGCGCGATCAACCAGAAGAACATCGCCAACCAGGAGTCGAACCTGGTCGAACAGACCGCGCTCGACACCAACACCGCGAACGCCAACGCGGGCATCGGTCGCGCACGGGCCGAGGCCGAACAGGCCGAGCACCTGGCCCGCGCACAGGCTGAGCAGGCCGTTCTGCAGCAGAACGCCGAGAACCGCCAGGCCCAACTGGATGCCGACGTCAAGCGCGTCGCGGACGCCCAGAAGTACGAGGCCGAGACCCGCGCGCAGGCCGACCTCTACACCCGCGAACGCGCTGCAGAGGCTGCAGCGATCGAGCAGGTCAAGCAGGCCGAGGCCCGCACCCGCATCGCCGAGCAGCAGGCAGAGGCCGACCGCGCCCGCGCGGCAGGTGAGGCAGCCGCCGCCGAGGCGAAGGCCACGGGTGAGGCCAACGCCCTGCGTGCGCTCGCCGACGCCGAGGCCGAAGCCCGTCGCCTGCGCGCCAGCGCCGAGGCAGACGCCATCCGCGCCGAGGGTGAAGCTCGCGCGGCCGCCGTTGAGGCCGAAGCGAAGGCCATCGCATCCAACCAGGAGGCGTTCCTCTCGCAGCGCGTGCTCGACGTGCTCCCCACGATCATGGGCGAGTTCGCGAAGGGCTACGCCACGATCGGCAGCGTCTCGATCATCGGCGGGTCCGGCGAGGACGGAGCGTCGAACGTCGTCGGCGCCGACAGTGCGAAGGCCCTGAAGTCCGTATTCGACAGCGTGAGCTCGGCCACGGGTCTCGACCTCGCCGCGATCATCCAGGGTCAGGCGGTCGGACAAGGCATCGGCGCGGGCATCGCGAAGACGCAGGCGTCAGCACAGGCATCCGCTCCCGCAGCAGCGCCGGCCCCGGCACCGTCGAAGCGCCCGGGCACGAAGACGGTGGATGCGTCGGATGCCGTCAGCGCTGAGGATTCTGCGGCCGGCGAGTAGGGCTTCGACTCGCTGACGCTCGCTCACCCCGTTTCGTCTTCGGGCTCCGCCCTCCGCTCAACGACCTGCGGCCAGCCCAGCCGCCAGCCGGCCGCGATGCTCGATGATGGAACGGTGAAGACCGGTTCGTTCGACCCCGCCCGCATCGGCGACGGTCTCGCTTTCGCTGCTGCGCTGGGCGAACTCGGCGCAGCCCTCGATCGCAACGCGGCCGTCGTCGTGAGCGCCCCACCGGGAACGGGAAAGACGACCCTCGTGCCGCCGGTTCTCGCGAACCGGACCCCCGGCCGAGTGATCGTGACGCAGCCCCGCCGGGTCGCCGCACGGGCAGCCGCTCGACGCCTCGCACAGCTCGACGGATCACCGCTGGGCACTCGAGTCGGTTTCACGGTGCGGGGCGAGCGCCAGGTCGATGCCTCCACGCGCATCGAGTTCGTCACCGCCGGCGTTCTCTTGCGCCGGCTGCTCTCGGAACCGGGCCTGGACGGCGTGGGCGCCGTCATCATCGATGAGGTGCACGAGCGCGCGCTCGAGACAGACCTGCTGATCGGCCTCCTCGGGGAGGTCAGGGAGCTCCGCGATGACCTGGTGCTCGTGGCCATGTCGGCGACGCTCGATGCCGATAAGGTCGCCGGCGTGCTGGGAACGGACGACTCCCCCGCCCCGATCGTCACCCAGATGATTCCGGCGCATCCGCTCGAGGAGCGCTGGGCTCCGAGCCCGGCGCAGAGACTCGACGAACGCGGCGTCACTCGGAGCTTCCTCGATCACGTCGCTGCGATCGCGGCATCCGCTGCACGGGAGTTGTTGCGCACCGACCCGGCGGCCGACGTCCTGGTCTTCGCTCCCGGTGCACGCGAGGTGTCGGAGATCGCCCGACGCCTCACGCAGATCTCACAGGGCGTCGACGTCCGCGAGTTGCACGGTCAGCTGCCGGCGGCCGAGCAGGATGCCGTGATCCGAGGTCGGGCGCGAACGAGCCCCCGCGCATCGTCGTCACGACGTCGCTCGCGGAGTCCTCCCTCACCGTGCCCGGTGTGCGGCTCGTGGTCGACACCTGCCTGTCGCGCTACCCGCAACGCGACGCGGCGCGTGGCATGACCGGGCTCGTCACGGGGCCGACGTCACGCGCTTCGGCCGTCCAGCGCGCCGGCCGCGCGACGCGCCAGGGCCCTGGCGCGGTCATCCGCTGCGTCGATGAGCGCACGTTCGCCGCCTCACCTGCCCGCCCTGCACCCGAGATCGCGACGACCGACCTGGCCGATGCGGCTCTGCTGCTCGCCTGCTGGGGCGCGCCGGGCGGCACCGGACTGCAGCTCCTCGACCCGCTGCCGGTCGACAGCCTCGGCGACGCGCTCACCGTGCTCCACGGACTCGGAGCAATCGATGACGACGGGCGCGCGACGCCAGAGGGTCAGGAGCTCGCCCGCATCCCGACCGACCCCCGGCTCGCGCGTGCCCTGCGCGACGGGGCGCCTCTGGTGGGCGCGCGATTCGCCGCCGAGGTCGTCGCACTGATCAGCGGCGAGATCCGCATCACCGGCGGCGACATCGACGCAGCCCTTGTCGCACTGCGCGATCGCCGTGCTCCCGAGTCCCGCCGCTGGTCGCAGGAGGTGGCACGTCTGCTGCGATCGACGACCCAGGCGAATCGCGGCCGAGCGCGGCCGAGCACCGACGACGTCGGACTCATCGTCGCCCTCGCCTTCCCGAGCAGGATCGCCAGGCGCGTCGATCGTTCGGTGTACGGGGCGACGTTCCTGCTGGCATCCGGAACCCGTGCCGGCGTCAGCGGTCCGCTCGCGGACGCCGAATGGCTGGCCGTCGCCGACGTCGCTCGCGCCCAGGGACGAGCCGCCGAGGGAACAGGCGCGCTCATCCGAGCGGCCGCCGCGATCACGGAGAGCCAGGTCGAACGGGCCGCAGACCACTTGATGACCGACCGCGTCGAGGCCGAGTTCGTGGGCGGTCGCGTCATCGCCCGACGCGAACGCCGCATCGGGGCGATCGTGCGCTCGTCCGTCCCTGTGCGCGCACAGGCCGACGACGGCGGCCGCGACGCCGTGCGCCGCGCCCTGACCGAGCGCGGACTCGACGTGTTCACGTGGTCGGATGCCGCGGACGGACTCCGCCGCCGTCTCGCCCTGCTCCATCGCGAACTCGGGATGCCGTGGCCAGACGTGTCCGATGCCGCCCTGCTCGATCAGCTCGACGCGTGGCTCGGTCCGGAGCTCGATGCGCTGGCAACGGGCACTCCGGCGGCGCGGATCGACCTCGCATCAGCGCTGCAGCGGCTGCTGCCGTGGCCGGCGGCAGCGGACCTCGGTGCACTGACGCCGGAGCGGCTGGAGGTGCCGAGCGGCTCGCGCGTCCGCATCGCGTACCCGCCGGCCGACGATCCGACCGGGCGACCGGTCGTGGCGGTGAAGCTGCAGGAGTGCTTCGGCTGGGCCGAGACGCCGCGGCTGGCGGGCGGTCGCGTCCCCGTGCTCTTCCACCTGCTCTCGCCTGCCGGCAGGCCGCTCGCCGTCACCGACGATCTCGCCTCGTTCTGGTCCGGCCCGTACGCGCAGGTTCGCGCGGAGATGCGCGGTCGCTACCCGAAGCACCCCTGGCCGGAGGACCCTTGGGCGGCGGCACCGACCAGGCACACGAAACGGCGAGACGCTTCGGCTCGCTGACGCTGGCCCAGCGACGCTGGGTGATGATGCGTTCTTCCTACCGCGTTCGCCGACGCAGCGTGAGCGATGCCAGCAGCAGGGCGCCGACCGCGAACGCGAGCACGATGAGCAGCGGCCCGAACACGTCCCACCCCTCATCCCCTGCGGCCACCGCGTTGATCGTGTCGATCGCGTAGCTCAGCGGCAGCCAGTCGGAGATCGCGTGCAGCACGTCGGGCATCTGATCGCGCGGCATGAACAGTCCGCCGAGGATGATCTGCGGGAACACCAGCAGCGGCATGAACTGCACGGCCTGGAACTCGGTCTGCGCGAACGCGCTCGCCAGCAGCCCGAGCGCCGTGCCGAGCAGGGCGTCGACGATGGCCACCAGGCCGAGCTGCCACAGCGGACCGTCAACCTCCAGGCCGCACACCCACACCGCGAAGGTCACCGTGATCGCAGCCTGAAGCAGGGCCATCAACCCGAACGCGAGCGCGTACCCGAGGATGAAGTCCGGCTTGCCGAGCGGCGTCGTCATGAGCCGTTCGAGTGTTCCCGATCGACGCTCGCGCAGCGTGGTGATCGATGTGATCAGGAACATCACGATGAACGGGAACAGCGCGAGGATCGCACCGCCGAACTGATCGAAGACCCCCTCCTTATCGCTGAACAGCCAGGCGAACAGTCCGACCAGGAGGCTCGGTGCGATGAGCATCAACGCGATCGAGCGCGGGTCGTGTCGCAGCTGCGCGAGCACTCGACCGGCGGTCGCGAAGGTCCGACGGCCGCTCATTCTCCGACCTCCTCGTCGCGCTCGGGTGCACTGTCTTCCGTACCGCTCTCTCGGGCTTCTCTACGCGACCGGCGGGTCTCTCCCCCGGTGCGGTCGCGCTCGATCAGCGCGAGGAACGCCGCCTCAGGGTCGGCAGTGCCGGTGTCGTCCAGCAGCTGCGACGGCGTGGTGTCGGCGATGATGCGTCCCTCGCGCATCAGCAGCAGCCGATCGCAGCGCAGCGCCTCATCCATGACGTGGCTCGAGACGATCAGCGTGACGCCGCGGTCCGCGAGACCGCGGAACAGCCCCCATAGCTCGGATCGCAGCACGGGGTCGAGTCCGACCGTCGGCTCGTCGAGGACGACGAGCTCCGGCGAGCCGATCAGCGCCATGCCGAGCGATACCCGAGTGCTCTGTCCACCGCTGAGCGAGTCGACCAGCTGCCCGGCCTGACCGCGCAGGCCCACCTCGTCGATCACACGGTCGACGTCGCCCTTCGGCGCCCTGAGCAAGGATGCGAAGTAGGCGAGGTTCTGTCTCACACTCAGATCGCCGTAGACGGCCGCCCCCTGCGTTCCGTACGCGACGCGGTGTCGAAGCCGGCTGGACCCGCCCGGTTCGCCGAGCACGGTCACGTCTCCGGATGCGATCTTCTGCACTCCGACGATCGAGCGCATGAGCGTGGTCTTCCCGCAGCCAGACGGCCCGAGGAGACCGGTGATCTGTCCCTTCGGGATCACGAGATCCACGCCGTCGAAAACGCGAACGGATCCGCGGCGCACGCGCAGCTGCGCGATCTCGACAGCCGAGTTATTCACCATGTGTTGAATTATTGACCCGCGGGCGGGGATCGTCAAGGCACTCAGTCGAACAGGTAGCGCTGGATCGTCGGCCCCACCAGCGCGACGAGCTCGTCCACCTCGGCATCCCGCATGGCGGGAAGCTTCACCACATACCGGGCGATGATGAGACCGGCGATCTGCGAGGCGACCAGCGTCGCCCGAAGCTCGGCATCCGGAGCATCCAACTCGTTCGCGATGCGCGGCAGCAGCTCACGCGTCAGGAACCCCGTGACCAGGGGTCCTGTGAGCTTGCCGCTGATCGCGGTGCGCAGCACCATCACGCCGCGTTTGCGCACGTCGGGACGCTCGAACGCCTCCAGCACGAACCGGACGATCCGCTCTCCTGCACCGTGAGGGCCGCCGCGCAGGATCGCCGGAACCTCGACGTCCGGCCGCACCGGGAACCCGGCGACCTCGGCGAACAGATCGGCCTTGGCGCCGAAATAGTGGTGCACGAGCGCAGGGTCGACGTCGGCGCGCGCCGCAATCGCTCGCACGGTCGCCCCGTCGTAACCGTGCTCGCCGAACTCATGCGTCGCGGCTGCCGCGATGCGCTCGCGGGCATCGGAATCGCCAGGAGGCCGCCCCCGCCCCCGCCTGCTCACCATGCGGACAGCCTACGACCCGTCAGCACTCGATGACGTTGACCGCGAGGCCGCCCTCGCTGGTCTCCTTGTACTTCGTCGACATATCGGCGCCGGTCTGACGCATGGTCTCGACGACGGCATCCAGTGACACGTAGTGCTCGCCGTCCCCGCGCAGTGCGAGCCGTGCGGCTGTGACGGCGGTGGATGCTGCGATCGCATTGCGCTCGATGCACGGGATCTGCACGAGCCCGCCGATCGGGTCGCAGGTGAGGCCGAGGTGATGCTCCATCGCGATCTCGGCGGCGTTCTCGATCTGGCGGTTCGTGCCGCCCATCACTGCGGTCAGTCCCCCCGCAGCCATCGCACAGGCGGAGCCGACCTCGGCCTGACAGCCACCTTCGGCTCCCGAGATCGACGCGTTCGCCTTGAACAGGGAGCCGAGCGCTGTGGCAGTGAGCAGGAAGCGCCGGATGCCGCGCCGCCTGTTCGCCTCGGCGATCCGATCAGCCGGGAGTCCGCTTTCGACTCCCTGCGGTCGCTCAAGCCGCTTCGTCTCGTCGCTGCGCTCCTCGCTCAACGACCCCCGAGGCGGCCCCTCGCTTCCGGAGAACCCGAGCAGGGCGCTTCCGACGAGCTCACCGTACGGGGTGACCGCGTTGCCCGACCCGAGTCCGGAGTCGGCGAGGAACCGCCACCAGTACATCGCGACAGCGGGCAGGATGCCGGCGGCGCCATTCGTCGGCGCCGTGACGACGCGCCCACCGGCGGCGTTCTCCTCGTTGACGGCGAGCGCGAAAGCGCCGAGCCACTCGCCGGGGATCGCCGGCGAGCCATCCGCCTCGATCGCGTCGAGCTGCTCGCGGATCGCCCCGGCCCGCCGCTTCACCTTGAGGATGCCTGGCAGCACACCGTCTGCGTGGAGTCCGGCGTCGACGCACGACGCCATGGCATCCCAGATCGCGTCGAGACCAGCCGCGACCTGCTCCTCCGACCGCAGCGCCATCTCGTTCTCGCGCGCCACGTCGGCGATGGTGATGTTCCGTTCGTCGCACAGCGCGAGCAGCGACGCCGCATCGGTGTAGTCCAGTGGGAAGCCGCCGACGGCGATCTGCGCCTCCTCCCCGTCGCGACGGATGAACCCCCCACCGATCGAGTAGTAGATCTGCTCGACCAGGACCTCGCCGTCGGCGGCGTGCGCGCGCAGAGTCATGGCGTTCGGGTGCCCTGGGAGCCTCGTCCGCGGCGCGAACTCGATATCGGCTTTGTCGAACGCCACGGCGCGCTCGCCGGCGAGGAGCAGGTCCACCCCCTCGGGGTAGGCCGACCATGCCGCGCGGACATCAGCCGGGTCGCAGCTCTCCGGCGCGAGCCCGCGGAGCCCTGCCACGACCGCATCCGGGGTTCCGTGCCCGATGCCGGTGGCGCCGAGAGATCCGTACAGCGTGCACGTCACCCTGGCGATGGCGGCGAGAGCGCCGTCTGCGCGCAGGCGCTGCGCGAAGTCCAGCGCGGCGCGCATCGGCCCGACGGTATGGGAGCTCGAGGGCCCCACGCCGATGGAGAACAGGTCGAAAGCCGAGACGTACGCAGTCACTCCTCCAGGCTACGCTGGCGAAAGAAAAGAACCCCGCCGCTTTCGCGACGGGGTTCGACTACTGTCTCAACACAGTGTGCGCCACAAGGGACTCGAACCCCTAACCTTCTGATCCGTAGTCAGATGCTCTATCCATTGAGCTAGTGGCGCATCGGGCATCCGCTCCGAAGAACGGGCCTCAGCAAGAATACATGACGAACCATGCGAACGCGAAACCAGCGGTCAGGACGCCGCTTCTCGCTTGCGCTTCGCACGCTGATGCGAAGACAGGGCCTGCAGATCGACCAGACGTAGCGCCTGCATCCGCGCCTCGCGCATCGTCGCGTAGTCGGGGTCCTGCTCGGGGCGCATCCCTTCGACCTTGAGCCGGCGATCGAGATTGCTACGCACCTCGGCCCAGGCCGCCTCACGCGCGCTCTCGACGAGTGCCCCGAGCTCTTCGGGGTCTTCGACCATCGCCTTCAGTCGCTCGGCGACGCCTGCGTACTGCTTGGCTCGGCGTCGAAGGTTGCGGACGTCACGGTCGCGGTAGTCGTGCGTGCCGACTGGATCCGAGTAACGGCCGCGGGCGCGCTTGCGCAACCGCGCCATCGCCTCCGCCCCGTGCTCGGACTCCCGCGCCATCGCCTCCAGCGCTTGGCGCGCCTCGTCGAGGTACTGGGCCGAGTCGAAGACCCCGCCCTTCGCGATCGTTCCGACCAGGATGTGGTTCTTCACCGTGAGACGTGCAGCGGCAGTGGCGATCGCGACACCTTCAGCGATCGCATCCGCAGTCTTTCCCACCAGAACCTCCTCTCCCGATCGTATCCTCACCCACCGACGCCACTCTCGGCCACAATAGAACACAACAGGTTCTCCCCACCTGCGATGAAGCGAACGGCACGACCCGAGTGCCTGGAGGAGGATGTGATGCGACGGCTGACCCTCGCCGGAAACACCACGGTGATCACCGGTGCCGCCAGCGGCATGGGCGCGCAGGTCGCGCGTCAGCTCGGAGCGGCCGGCGTCGACCTCGCCCTCATCGACCACAACGCCGAAGCCCTGGCATCCCTCGCAGCTGACCTTCCCGGACGCACCACGACCCACGTGGTCGACCTCCGCGACGACGAGGCCACGTTCGCCACTTCGGCCGACATCATCGGCGCGCACCCGAGAGTCAACGCGCTGATCACCTGCGCCGGGTCATCGATGCTCGGCAGCCTCGAACAGCTCACCATGGAGGAGATGCGCTGGCTGATGGACGTGAATCTCTGGGGCACGGTCTCGATCACCAAAGCGCTGCTGCCGACGCTGCGCGTGCAGCCCGCCGCGCACATCACGCACCTCGCGAGCGTCTACGCCCTCGCCGCTCCGGCAGGGCGCATCCCGTACGCGATGAGCAAGTTCGCGGTGCGCGGGTTCTCCGAGGCCCTCCGTCACGAACTCGAGGACAGCAGGGTGACGGTCGGCGCCGTGTACCCGGCGGGCGTCCGCACCGGGATCATCCTGCACGGCCGGTACGCCGCCGCGATCGACCCCGCTGTGGCCGCACGGGCTGCGTCGGCGCAGGCCGCGATGTATCACACCGAACCCGAGGATGCCGCGGCGCAGATCATCCGCGCGACCGAGCGCCGCCGCATCCGCACCATGGTCGGACGCGAAGCGCGACTCATCGACACAATCGTCCGGGTATCCCCGGGCCGGTACTGGCGCGCGATGCGCGGCACCCTGCGGCAGGCGACGGACACCACGACGCCGGTGGCCTGACGCCGCCGCGGCGCGCGCCGGCCTGACGCCGTCGCGACGCCTGCCGGTTCAGGGCAGGCGGTTCGCCCTCGCGAGGTTGGCAGTCAGCTCTTGCGCATTCTGACGGACGACGTACGCCGGGCGATCGCGCTCGACGCGCCATGACTCGCTGAGCGGGCCGACGTTCACGGTGTCGAATCCGACCTGGTCGTAGAACTCCGTGACCCAGGCAGCCGCGTCCTCGAAGTCGCTGGACGTCGCGAGCGCGCGACGGTTCTCGGTGCCTGCTGGCGTGCCGTCGGTGGTGATGTCATCCGAGACGATGTGGTTGAACGCCTTCACGACCTTCGAGGTCGGCAGGTGCTCCTGCAGCATCTGCGAGGTCGTCGTCTCGCCCTTGTCGAGCGCGTCGATGCGGCCGTCGCGCTCGAAGTAGTAGTTGTTCGTGTCGAGCACGATCTTGCCGGCCAGCGGCTCGACCGGCACCTGCGAGAGGGCGTGCAGCGGCACGGTCACCACGACCACGTCGCCGGCCGCCCCTGCTTCAGCGGCGGTCGCCGCGCGCGCCTGCGGGCCGAGGTCGGCGACGAGGGAGCTCAGAGTCTCTGGCCCCCGGGAGTTGGAGATCACGACGTCGTATCCGTTCGCGATCGCCGCCCGTGCGACCTGGCTGCCGATGTGTCCTGCTCCGATGATTCCCAAAGTTGTCATCTCAAGGACAACAGGTGCGCGGAGCCGTTATTCCTTCAGTCGAGCTTGCGCAGCGCGTCCTCCGCGGCGACCCAGCCGAGCATGGCGCACTTCACTCTGGCGACATAGCGCGAGACGCTGCCGAGCACGGCGGCGTCTCCGAGCAGCTCCTCATCGGGCTCGATCTTGCCGCGCGATCGCATCGCTTCGCGGAAGACGTCGATCCTCTTCTGCACCTCGGGTACCGTCATCCCCTCGACGAGGTCGGCGAACAGGGATGCCGATGCCTGCGAGATCGCGCATCCATGCCCCTCCCACGCGATGGCCTCGATCGTGCCGTCATCCGCGCGGTGCACCTGCAGGGTGATCTCGTCGCCGCAGGTGGGGTTCAGCTGGTGCGACTGGGCCTTGACCTCGTCGCGCAGCCCGAAGCCGTGCGGCGTGCGCGAGTGGTCGAGGATCAGCTCCTGATACAGGTTCTGCAGGTCGCTGGAAGTCATGAGCGCACTCCGGGAAAGTCGGTGCCGGCGGCGACACCGCCGAGGAAGAAGTCGATGGTGGCGGCGACGCCGTCGAGGAAGGCATCGACCTCGGCGTCTGTCGAGTAGAGGTAGGTGCTGGCCCTGGTGGATGACGTGACGCCGAGGCGGCGGTGCAGCGGCTGGGCGCAGTGATGGCCGACCCGAACGGCGATCCCGCGGTCGTCGAGGAACTGCCCGACGTCGTGGGAGTGGATGCCGGGGATGTCGAAGCTCGCCAGCCCCACGCGCGGCAGATCGATGCCGGCGCCGAGCACCCGCACGCCGTCGATCGCGGAGAGTCCGTCGACGAGCCGGCGTCCGAGTTGCGCCTCGTGCGCGGCGATGCGCGGCATCCCGACGTCCTCGAGGTAGCGCACAGCGGCGGCGAGCGCGACGGCCTGCGACACCCGCTGCGTGCCGGCCTCGAACCGCTGCGGCGGCGGGAGGTACTCGGCGCGCGTGGTGGTGACGGTGGTGATCATGGACCCGCCCGTGAGGAACGGCGGCATCGCAGCGAGCAGCTCGCGGCGGCCGTAGAGAGCGCCGATCCCGGTGGGCCCGAGCATCTTGTGACCGGAGAGCACGGCGAAATCGACGTCGAGCTTCTTCACGTCGAGGGGCAGATGCGGCGCGGACTGGCACGCGTCGAGCAGCACGAGCGCGCCCACCCTGCGGGCTGCGGCGATCAGCTGTTCGACGGGGTTGACGACGCCGAGCACGTTGGAGACATGGGTGACGGCGACGATCTTCGTGCGGTCGGTGATGTGCGTCTCGATGTCGCCCGGGCGGAGCGCGCCGTCGTCGTCGAGCGGGATGACGCGCAGGGTCGCGCCGGTGCGCGCGGCGAGCTCCTGCCACGGGATGAGGTTGGCGTGATGCTCCATCTCGGTGGTCACGATCTCGTCGCCGTCGCCGAGCCGGAACCGTTCGGCCGCAGCTCCCCCGCGACCTGCTGTCGCGTTGGAGAACGCGTAGGCGACGAGGTTGATCGCCTCTGTCGCGTTGGAGGTCCAGACGAGCTGGTCATCGTCCGCCCCGACGAATCGCGCAACGGCGGCTCGGGCGTCCTCGAACACCTCGGTGGCCTCTGCGGCGATCGTGTGCGCGCCGCGGTGGACGGCCGAGTTCAGCGTCGTGAGGAATTCGCGTTCGGCGTCCAGCACGGCCAGCGGGCGCTGCGAGGTCGCACCGGAGTCGAGATAGACGAGCGGATGCCCGTTCACCTCGGTCTGCAGGATCGGGAAGTCCTCGCGGAGGCTGCGGACCTCAGCCTCGCTGAGCGGGGCATCCGCAGGCACCGCAGTGGCGATGGTGGGAGAACTCATCCTTCAAGCTTCTCACCTGCCGGGTCGTACCGGGGCAGGTCCCGGCGGATGGTCAGGCCGGCGAGTCGTCCGGGTCCAGGGTCTTCAGCATGTCGTCTTCGACGGCGTTGTCGGCATCGAGCTGCTCTTCGGTCGTCTCGTCGCCGCCGAGGGGTGCGCCATCCGCTGTCCCGGCAACAGTCTCTGCAGTGTTCTCGGGTCGGGCTTCATCTGCGGGATCAGGTCTGCGGTCGTCCATACCCGCACGCTACGCCCGATCCCGCTCGCGCGCTACGCGCCGCCCCGCACGCGCGCTGCGCGCTGTCCCGCATCCGGGGATGCTGTATCACTCCGGTCGGTTTAGCGCGCCCAGAACCGACCGAAGTGATACAGCATCGGCGCCTCATCCGCGGCTCGCGATCGCGCGACGCAAGCGGGCGATCAGGGCGGCGCCGCCGTCGTCAAGATCGGCCTGGGTGAGCCGGATCACGATCCATCCTCGATCTTCCAGGTCGCGCTGCCGGCGGATGTCGACTCGCCACTGCTCCTTGCTTCGGCGATGTCCGTCGCCTTCGTACTCGATCGCGATCTTGAGTTCGGGATATGACAGGTCCGGCCTGGCGACGAACCGTCCGCCGTCGTACACCTCGTACTGAACGACGGGCTCCGCGATCCCGGCGGACCGGATGAGCAGTCGAGTCTCGGTCTCCTTCGGAGATTCGACATGCTCGCGCACAAGTGGAATCGCCCTGCGGACTGTCCCGCTGCCGGGGAATCTCCCCCACGCCTGCAGCCGATTCGCGATCTCGTCGATGCTCGCGAGAGGGCGGCCGGGACCCAGTTCCGGGTAGTTGTCGGCCTCGGTCACCAGAGCATCCAGGATCACGACCGTCTCGACCAGAGTCAACACGGCCGCACATGTGAACAGTGCGGCGACGGCGTCCACAGTTCGGGCGCCGCGCACCGTCCAATATCGGATCTTGCGTGCTGCAAGTCGCCGACCGCGCACCCCGGTGATCCTCGGAGCCGAGAGATGGAGGGGAACGGCGATCTCGAGGTCCTCCTCGGGAGTCCAGATCCACGGCAGCGGCAGTCCCCACAGGCGCGCAGCGGAACGGCCGACGAATGCGTGCTCAGCAGCCAGTCTCGGTCGATAGCAGTCGACCAGTGCGCTGAACGTCGACGGGACCGTCGTCGACCGCACTCCTCGGAATGGGCGATGCAGGTCGTCGGCATCCCCGCGCGAGCGGCCGACCCCAGCAGCATGCGCCGCACTCACCCGGAAGCTATCGCCGAGACGGGATGGGAGCTTGCTACGAGTGCGCACGCCCACAGCCTCGGCGATGCCCTGCGCAGCTTCGGACTTTCCACAGCCGATGGGCACCAGTCCCGGCATCCGCCGCCTGTGCAGTGCGAGTCGCGCCCCGCATCCCGGCGCGATGCTGTATCACTTCGGTCGGTTACGAGCGATCAGAACCGACCGAAGTGATACAGCATCGGTGTGCGGCGGGACTGCGCCGGACGCGTCAGGCCACGGCGCGCTCGTTCTTGATCAGGACGCCGGCTGCGATGAAGAGCAGCGCGGCGACGAACTGCGCGGCCGTCCACACCTGGCCGGTGAAGCCGAACGGGAACACGGGGTTCCAGATCACCGCGATCGCGACGAAGACGATGGTCCACCACCACTGCCGCGCCTGCCACGCGAACCACGCGACGATGAGCGCGAGGATCGGGACGAGGTAGAAGATGATCGTCGCACCGACGTTGTCGTCACCGGTGAACAGCGGCGAGAGGAAGAGGGCGATCGCGGCGAGGAGCCCTGGGGCGAGCGCATTGCGCTGCGTCTGCGGGGTGGGAGAAGCCATGTCTCCATCTTCCCGCACTTCCAGTTTACCGCTGAGGTGGGGGCTTGCGGCAAGGGCCCCCGCAGGGCGCATACTTGTCGATCGTGCGCAGCGAAAACCGCAGTTGCGCGCCGGAATCGGAGCATCGTGAACCCCCCTGCCCTCAGCGCCTTCCACCTCTCTGACGAACTCGCCCACAAGGCCGACCCCGCCCTCATCGCTCGCGACGATGAGCAGTTCGACGCGATCGCCGCCACGCTGCGCGACAGCCTGGCCACGGCATCCGCTCGTCTGGATAGCGCCCTCGCCGCCCCCAGCGGCGTCGGCGGCGCGGCCGTCGAACGCGATCTCGAGATCCACCGTCTGAACGCGCGCCTGACCGTGCTGCGCCGGTACGGCATCGACATGTGCCTCGGTCGCATGGTGACGGATGCCGGCGACCACATCTACATCGGACGACTGGGGCTCACCGGCGACGACGGCCGTCAGCTGCTCGTCGACTGGCGAGCGCCTGCCGCCGAACCGTTCTTCGGCGCCACCCTCGCCGACCCCATGGGTCTCGTCAGCCGCCGCCGCTACCGCTGGGCGAGTGCCCGCGTCGCGGACTACTGGGACGAGGCGTTCACCGCGGACGCCCTCGAGACGGGCGGTGCGCTCGACGACCAGTCATCGTTCATCGCCAGCCTCGGCACCTCGCGATCCTCCCGCATGCGCGATGTGCTGGCGACGATCCAGGCCGATCAGGATGCCATCATCCGGGCGGGCTCTGCGGGGACGCTCGTCGTCGACGGCGGACCAGGAACGGGCAAGACCGTCGTCGCCCTGCACCGTGCCGCGTACCTGCTGTACTCCGACACCCGGATCTCGCGCGGCAGCGGCGGCGGGGTGCTCGTGGTCGGCCCCTCGCAGCCGTACCTCGGCTACGTCGACGACGTCCTGCCGAGCCTGGGGGAGGACCGCGTGCAGACCTGCACGCTCCGCGACCTCGTTCCCGAGGGCCGGAGCGCGCCGCCCGAATCCGACCCCGATATCGCACGCCTCAAGGCCTCGGCGCGACTCATCGACGCCGTCGGCTCAGCCGTGCGTCTGTACGAGCAGCCGCCGGAGCGGGGCACGGTCGTCGAAACGCCGTGGGTGGAGCTGCGCGTGAGCGAAGCCGACTGGGAAGAGGCGTTCAGCACCGACACCGGGTCCGCGCACAACGAGGCGCGTGACGAGGTCTGGGAGGCGCTGGTCGACATCATCTCCGACCGATTCGCCGGGCGCGTCCCCCGCTCACAGCTGCGTCGCGCGCTCGCGCAGAGCGAGGCACTCACCGCAGCGTTCAACCGCGCCTGGCCGCTGCTCGACCCCGCAGCGCTCGTCGCGGCTCTGTGGAGCAACCCGGGATTCCTGCGCCGCTGCGCGCCGTGGCTGACGGACGACGAGGTGCGGATGCTGCAGCGCGAGGATGCCGCGATGTGGACGGCATCCGACCTTCCGCTGCTGGATGCCGCCCGCCGCGCCGTCGGCGATCCGGACGCGGGCCGAATCCGCCGCGAGCGCGAACGGCTGCGCGCCTCAGAGCGGGAGTACCGTGCGAGCGTCGCCGACTACCTGATGGACACGTCCGACGATGACCTCGGCCTCATGTCGATGCTCCGCGGCGAGGACGTGCTGAACAGCCTGGACGACGATGACGCGCTCCCGACGTTCAGTCATGACGCGCTCGCCGGACCGTTCGCGCACATCATCGTCGACGAGGCGCAGGAGCTCACGGATGCGGAGTGGGCGATGCTGCGCAGCCGCTGCCCTTCGCGCAGCTTCACCGCGGTCGGCGACCGGGCCCAGGCCAGGCACGGGTTCGCGCAGACGTGGGAGGACAGGCTCACGGACGCGGGACTCCGTGACGTGCGCCTCGCCTCGCTCTCCGTCAACTACCGAACGCCGGAGGAGATCATGGCCGAGGCTGAGCCGGTCATCCGCGCGGCGCTCCCTGATGCGAACGTGCCGACCTCCGTGCGCTCGAGCGGGATCCCCGTTCGACACGGATCGGTCGCGGACCGTGAGGCGATCGTGGATGCCTGGCTGGCCGACAACGACGAAGGAACCGGCGTCGTGATCGGCGACGAGACCTTCACCGGATCGGATCGGGTGAGGTCGCTGACTCCCGAGACGGCGAAGGGGCTGGAGTTCGACCTTGTCGTGCTCGTGGCCCCCGAACGCTTCGGCGACGGCGTCGAGGGCGCTGTCGATCGCTACGTCGCGATGACCCGCTCGACCCGGGAGCTCATCGTCCTCACGTGATGTTCGGCTCGCTCCGCGGGGGGAAGTGCGGAATCCTGTTCGGACGCGTGGCACGCGACGCCGGTCCGCCTGCGTCCGCGGCATCCAGATCGGCGAGCAGCTCGTCCAGGTTTCGATAACGCGACCTGGTCGGGCAGGGGCTGCGCAGCCAGAGAACGTCATACGTTCCCGTCTCGTTCTTGTCGACGTAGGCGACCAGGCGCGAGGCATCCGATTCGGTGAGGGATGCGTCGCAGATCCGCCAGGCGGTTCGGGCGATCGGGATGACTTCCCAGACGGATGCCGGTCGCGGAGGCTCCGGGGCTGTCATGGTCATAGCGCCTTCCCTCCGGTCACGGCGAGAACCGCGCCCGACGTGTACGACGACTCGGCGGAGGCGAGATACACGTACGCGCCGGCGAGTTCGGCCGGTTGACCCGCTCGGCCGAGCGGTGTGTCGGCGCCGAACGAACGAACCTTCTCGTCGTCCCAGCCTGTTCCGGGGATCAACGGCGTCCAGATCGGGCCGGGTGCGACGGCGTTCACGCGGATGCCGCGCGGGCCGGCTTCTTCGGCGAGCGCCTTCACGAACGCGACCTGCGCCGCCTTCGTCATGGCGTAGTCGATGAGTCCGGGGGACGGATTGAAGGACTGGATGGATGCCGTGACGATGATGCTCGCACCGGCGTCCAGGCTCGGGAACGCGGCCCGCGCGGAGAACAGCAGCCCCTCGAGGTTGGTCTGGAACACGCGCTGCATCTCATCGGTGCGGAGGTTCTCGAAGCCATCGATGTCGTGCTGGTAACCGGCGTTCAGCACGAGGATGTCGAGTCCGCCGAGGCCCTCGCGCGTCTTGTGGACGGCCTCGGACGCGAAGTCCTCATTGCGCAAGTCGCCGGCCAGGCTGAGTCCGGCGCGCCCGGCATCCCGCACGAGGGCGAGCGTGGCGTCGGCATCCTGCTGCTCCTCCACCATGTGCGCGATCGCGACGTCAGCGCCTTCTCTGGCGAAGGCGATCGAGACCGCGCGTCCGATCCCCGAGTCGCCGCCGGTGATCAGGGCGCGGCGACCGTCCAGTCGCCCGTGGCCGACGTAGCTGGTCTCGCCGTGGTCTGGCTCCGGTCGCATGCGCTCGGTGTGACCCGGCTGGCTCTGCGCCTGAGCCGGGAACTCGTCATCGTGGTGCGCATGTCGTGGGTCGGGGGTGCTGTCAGTCATCTGAGCGCTCCTTCGAGAGTCGAGTGTTGTACTCACCTTCCACGTGCACTGCGCACCGGCCAAGGGGGTTGACACTTCCGGGTCGCGACTGCAGACACTGAGAACACCGAACGGAAGGAGTCGTCATGAGCGTCACGATCCTGGCTCCGTCACCGACGCTGACGGTAACGGTGGAGGACCATCCGCAGGGTTCTGAGATCCATGTGCATGCGGGCGGGCAGGGCGTGTGGCAGGCCAGGATGCTGCGCCGGCTGCAGGTGCCGGTGACGATGTGCTGTCTACTGACCGGGGAGGTCGGCCGGACGCTGAGGCATCTCATGGAGGACGAGGATGTCACGGTCCACGCTCTGACGCGCGACGGACGGGGTTCCGCCTACGTGCACGATCGCCGGGGAGGCGAACGCATCGTGGTCGACGAGGAGGACGGCGATCCGATCGGAAGACACGACCTCGACGATCTGTACAGTGCCATGCTTCGCAGCAGCGACCCCTCTTCGGTCGTGGTGCTGAGCGGCCCGGCCGGCGACGACACGATCCCCGCGGATTTCTACCGGCGACTCACGATCGACCTCCGCGCGGCCGGCAAGACGGTGGTCGCCGACCTCGCCGGCGAGCGGTTGGAGGCAGTCGTGACCGGCGGAGTCGACATCCTGAAGGTGAGTCATGAGGAACTCAAGGCCGACGGTCTGGTGAGCGCGGTCACCGACGACGAGATCATCACCGCGATGCACCGGCTTCGGGCGGACGGCGCCGGCGCCGTGATCGTCACGCGAGCAGGCGACCCGTTGCTGCTCGCTGATGCTCAGGGCGTGCTCGAGGTGACTCCTCCGCCGTTCGAGGAGACCGAGACCCGCGGTGCCGGTGACTCCCTGACTGCAGGCCTGATCGCCGCGCTCACGCGGAGCGAGAACCTGCGGGACGCCATCACCCTCGGCGCCGCTGCCGGCGCACTCAATGTCACGCGGCACGGGCTGGGAACGGGAGACGCGGAACTGATCGAGAGCCTTCGAGAGAAGGTCACCGTCCGAGAAGTTCCGGCGACGGGTGCCGGTGATCGTGAACCTGAGGGCCGGGTGAGCCCCGACGGCCTCGCCGCACTCGCGGAGCCGGAGGCGTCATCATGACCCGGGTTCTCATCACGAACGACGACGGGATCGACGCGCCGGGCCTGTGCGCACTCGCCGAGGCCGCTGTCCGCGCCGGATTCGACGTCACCGTCGCGGCTCCGGCCAAGCAGTCCAGCGGGTCGAGCGCGTCGATCATGGCGACAGAAGCCGACGGACGGATAGCGATGGAACGACGCACGTTGACGCCGATACCCGATGTGCAGGCGTTCGCGGTGCACGGCGGCCCGGGGCTCATCGCGTTGATCGCTGCCAGAGGGGCCTTCGGCGACCCGGCCGAGGTGGTGCTGTCGGGTGTCAACCACGGCGCGAACGTCGGTCGTGCGATCCTGCATTCCGGCACGGTGGGCGCTGCTCTCACCGGCGGCCTGAACGGAGCGCGCGCGATGGCCGTGTCATTGGATGTCGGAATGAACCCCGACGAGTTCCACTGGACGACGGCAGCGGATGCTGCGGTCGCACTCCTGCCCGAGCTCATGGCGCGTGCCGCCGGCACGGTGATGAACGTGAATGTGCCGAACGACGATCATCCTCGTGGTGTCCGCGAATCTACCCTGGCGCCGTTCGGCATCGTCCAGATGACTGTGGCCGAGAGCGACGACAGCTATCTGCGACTCGCCGTGGAGGAGCTGCCGAACGTCCCCACCGCCGAGAGCGACGCAGCGCACCTGGCTGACGGGTGGATCACCGTCACCGGCATCGACTCCATCACCGAACGACGACTCGATCTCGCGGTGGAGTGATCTCGCGGCGGAGCGACCTCAGCCGGGGAGCTCGGTCGACGCCGGCTCCTCGCCGGACTCCGGCGGCTCCGGCACGAGGTACAGACCGGTCGGAGCGTTGGAGGTGAAGGCGAGGGCGTCGACCCAGGCGCGGTTGATGGACGGCTGCCGCCCGCCGTAGTACTTGTACACGATGGAGCTGCCCGGGTGCACCCACACCGTGGTCCGGCCGCCGCCGACGCTGGCATCCTCGCGCCAGCTGAACGCGAAGGGCTCACCCCGGCGCAGCTTCGCACTGATGACGAGCTGGAGGTGCGTCAGCGCGCGGTCCTCGATCTCGACCTTGACGCCACCCTCATAGATGAATCTGCCCACACTCGATAGCGTAGCGCCATGGGCTCGATGTTCTACGGCGCAACGGCAGACCCGATCTTCGTCGAAGATCGGGCGCTCGCGCATCTGAAGGTGGTGATCGCGACGAAGCTCCGCCGCAATGAGAGCTTCACGCTGTCATGGCGTCATCCCGATGGGTCGGGGCGTTCGACGATCTGGCTGCACCCGGCGATTCCGCTGCGGTTCGTCTTCGACGAGCCCGGGCCGCCGACGCTGTCGCCGGAGTGGATCACGGCAATGGCGCACTCGGCGAACACCAGCGGAGGCATCTCGCTCGTGCCAGAGAATGTCGACCCGGATCAGCAAGAACCTGCACAGCCCTGACCGGGCGGTCAACCCCCTCGTGGCGATGACGCGGACGACCTAGCGTGAAATGGACCGATCGAAGAGGAGAGCACCATGAATTCTCACGATGCACCGCACCCGCCCGAGCCGACCACGACCCACGCCGAGTGGGGTGCCGGCAATCCGCATCTCAAGATCACGCGCGACGATGACCGTTTCGAATTCGCGCTGACTTCGGACGCTGTGCGCATCGGATCCGCGGAGGGGAATGAGTTGCGACTGCCCGAAACCGATCCCGTCCACGCAGAGATCAATCACGATGATCAGGACGAATACGTGTTGACCCTGCACGGCGCCGGAGAGATGAACGCGAGCGCGAGCGCCGCAGAGACCGGCGTCAGCGGACGATCGGAGATCCTGCGCACCGGAGCACGGTTCACTGCCGGCCCGTGGACCCTGGTCTTCGGCCGGGAGGAGTTCGCCGATCACGGCCGGCCGTACGGCGGCCGCACTGGAGGAGAGTTGTCCGACCAGCCCCCGCAGCCGGCCAGACCCGACTACAGCGAAGGCTTCCGCCGCGAATCGGATGTAGCCCGCGCTCCGGAGGGCGAGGGCTACGAGGTCAAGGACGGCTGAGAGGGCTGATCGTCAGTCGGATTCCTCTGCCGCGATGCGATGCGGCAGTCCGACGGGCTTAGATTCGGCCGACCCGCGCTGACGGAGATAGATGGCGAACGCGACCATCGCGCCCACTGCGAGGAACTCGGATTGCCAGTTCTGCAGGGTGCGGTCCCAGAAGTCGGGGCTGACCACGTAATCGGCCCAGGTGATCGACGGCTGCGCGTGCATCGCGTTCTCCTCGTTCGCGACGACGAGGCCGGCGAGTGATTGTGCGAGCCACGAGAACACGAAGATCGAACCCATCACGATCAGCAATGAGTTTCCGTATATCGCCGTGCGCCAACCACCCCGGCGGGCCCAGTTCGGCGAATCCGGGCGGCCGTGAGCGCCGACGAGTTGGTCCTCATCGCTGCCGAGCCCCTCGTCGCCCGGCTTCTTCGACTCGGGTGACCCGCGTTGGATGAACCACACGGTGGCGGCGATGAACACGAAGAACTGGAGGAACTCGGACTGCCAGTTCTCCGCGACGTCCACGAGGAACTCGCTGGAGGTGACGAATGAGAAGAAATCGACGGCCGACTGCCCGTGCTCGGCCAGCTCCTCGTTCTCGCGAAGGAATCCGGCGATGGACTGTCCGGCGAGCGCCAGCACGAACAGGGCCAGGAAGACCAGGCTGAGCCCGTTGTCCCGCAGCATCCTGCGCATGATTCACCGTCCTCCCAGCGCGGTGATCGCCATGAAGGCGAGGCCGCCGGAGATGATCACCATCCACGTCCAGAAGACCACTCGCATTCCCGCGGTGTCTCGCGTCGGCTCACTCAACCCGCACCTCCATCTCGTGATGACCAATGTGTCACCGGCGGGTTCCGGCCGGAGGGGGCTTGACGCGCTGGGCGTCGCCTGTCAAGGCCCCTTGCGGTGCACGAGCCGCCACCTATCGTCAGGGCATCCGGACTCAACCGAAAGGATCAGGACGTGACTCTGACGCGCGACATCATGACACCCGCTCCCCGATGCATCGGCGAGAACGATGCCTTGAGCATCGCCGCATCCGTCATGTCGGAACTCGATGTCGGAGCCCTGCCGATCTGCGGCGAGGATCGCAAGCTGAAGGGGATGCTGACCGACCGCGACATCGTCGTGAAGGCGCTGGCGTACGGGATGGACCCCGAGACGACACCCTCGCGCACTCTGGCTGCGGGAGTCCCCGTCACGGTCGATGCGGACGACGAGGTCCATGTCGCGCTGGATCGGATGCGCGAGAACCAGGTTCGCCGGCTTCCCGTGCTCGAGAACCGCAAGCTCGTCGGCATCATCAGCCAGGCCGATATCGCGCTCGCTCTCAGCCCCGAGTCGACCGGCGTAACCGTCGAGCACATCTCACGCGCGGACACTCCATGAGCCATGTCGTCGCTGACACCGACGGAGCAGTCGACGCGATCAGCGCGCTGGCGCGCGAGCGCGGTCTGCGAGTCGCCGTCGTCGAATCGCTCACGTCAGGAGAACTCGCGCACGCCATCGGCGCCGGGGAGAATGCCTCGAAGTGGTTCCTCGGCGGCGTCGTGGCCTACATGCAGGACGTCAAAGAGAACGTGCTGGGCGTCACCCCTGGAACCGATCCGTGTTCGGCCTCGTGCGCAGAGCAGCTGGCCGTCGGAGGACTCACGTTGCTCTCGGCCGACGTGTGCGTCGCGACGACCGGGGTGGGCGGACCGGATGCCGAAGGAGGTCATCCACCCGGAACGGTGTACCTCGGCTGGGCGACCGCAGAGAAGGTGGGTCACCGACTCCTCGAACTGCAGGGCTCTCCCGAGACGGTGATGGACACCACGACCACAGCGGCGACCGATCTGATCGCCACCACGATGCGAGTCGTCGACTCGCACTGACGACAAGGAGACCTCATGCCTCGCGGCGCGAATTCACGACTCAAGGATCCAGAGCTCTACGAAGAGCTGCGGGATGACGGAGCATCCAAAGAGAAGGCCGCCCGCATCTCGAACGCGACCGGCGGCACCAAGAAAGGCCGCTCAGAGGTCGGTCGGCGCGGCGGCGAAGCCGGCGACTACGACGACTGGACGGTCGACGACCTCCGAAAGCGCGCGAAGGAACTCGGGATCTCGGGATACTCCGGCAAGAAGAAGGCCGAGATCATCAAGATGCTGCGCAACCACTGACCGCGGTCACGGCCGCGGCAGAACCGTCAGCACGCGGGCGATGTGCTCGCGGAACTCCATCATGTAGGCGCGCAGGAACTCTTCGGTCGCGGGCTTGCCGATCGACCCGTCGTCGGCGAACACGTCCTTCGTGAAGTGGATGTACGCCTCGGGAGCGGTCATCTGCCGGGCGTTGCAGAACGCCAGGACAGCGCGAAGACTCTGCTGGGCGACCGCCGTGCCGATCACACCGATCGATGCGCCGATCACCGCTGCTGGCAGATGGTCGAACGAGTTCTGCCCCCACGGCCGCGAGGCCCAGTCGATCGCGTTCTTCAGCGCGCCGGGTATCGAGCGGTTGTACTCGGGGGTGACGAACAGCACGGCGTCGCTGGACTCGATGGCCGTCTTCAGAGCGCGAGCCTCGGCCGGGTAGTCGGCGTCGTGATCGGGACTGTACAGCGGCAGGTTGCCGATGGGGATCTCAGTGAACTCGAGATCGTCGGGGGCGACCCGGATGAGAGCCTTCGAGAGCACCCGGTTGATGGATGTGGACGACAGGCTTCCGACGAAGTATCCGACCTTGTACGACATGTTCGCTCCTCGGACTCAGGACTTCGGATAGCTCGACACGCGCAGCGCTCGAGCCAGGTGGACGGCGTTGGTGAGCGACGTCGTGATCGACGCGCTGACCTTCTCCGGCGTCTGTTCCAGATCCTTGTAATCTGTGGTGTGCATCGCCTCGCCGTTCCAGTAGACGGAGCCTTGGGCCGGCACGGTGAAGCCGACGTCGTTCAGCGCTTGGAACAGCACGGCGGTGATGTGGTGCGCGCCGTCCTCATTGCCGACGACACCGGCGACGGCCACCTTGTCGAAGAGGATCGGGCGCCCGGCGGCATCCGTCTCGCTCAGTTCGGCGTCGAGACGCTCGAGCACCCGCTGAGCGACGCTCGAGTGCTGCCCGAGCCAGGTCGGGGTCACGAACACGAGGATGTCGGCGCCGAGAACCTTCTCGCGCAGGACCGGCCACTCGTCACCGTCGCCCATTTCCTTCTGCACTCCGGGCAGGATGTCATGGTCGACCGCCCGTACGCTCTCGCACGCGACATCGTGTTCCGCGAGGAAGTCCGAGAGCTGGCCGCCGAGCACTTCGGAGCTCGACTCGGCAGGCGAGGGCTTGAGCGTGCAGGTGATGATGAGCGCTTTCAGCTGTCCATCGGCGGTGGCTTCTGACATAGGGAATCCTTTCGTCGGATGCCCACACGCTACGTCCGAGGCCGGTCGATTCCGATCGGGTTGACCGCAGCACGTTCCAGCGCTATGCGCCGTGGCGTCGACGCGTCCATCGGCGGGCTCAGAACACCCTCGCCGTGAGCGCGGTCAGAGTTCGACCGGCGGCGCCGGCTCGCTCTCGGCCTCTTCGGGATGACGCGTGAGGTTCACGATCGCGGCGATGAGTCCGCCCCAGACCGTGACCATCGCGATGATCATGAAGATGATTGCCGGCGTCGTCATGCTCCCGCTCCCTTCCGGCCGGATGCCGCGTCCTGCGTCGTCCGGATCGTTCCGGTCTCAGCATCCGGCTCGTAGCTCTCCTCGACGAGGAACTCGTCGTACTCGGGGTCGTCCTTGGCGTGCGAGCGCCTGCTCCACGGAATGAGCGACAGCACCACGGCGAGGATCACGAGGGAGATCACCATGCCCCAGCCGAAGATCGACAGGAACCAGTCGGGGTAGCCCCCGTACGGAGTGTTGATCTTCGCGATCAGCTCGCTGACGAACAGGTATCCGAGCACGATCGGCGCGAGGGCGCCGACCAGCAGCTTCCAGATCAGCCCGACGCGGAAGCTCGACCGACGGTTCAGGTGCTCGTTGAGCGCGGGGAGCTTGTGCAGCAGCCAGGCGACCACGATGACGGCCACGAGCGCGACCGCCATGATGCCGAAGGCGTTGACGAAGGCGTCGGTCGTGTCGAGCACCACCAGCGCCGTGGTCGTGGAGAACAGCGCGGTCGAGATCACCGCGAGCGGGATCGTCACCGTCAGCGTCGTGCGGACACGACCCCAGCCGAGCTTGTCCTGGAGGGCTGCGACGATCACCTCGAGGATCGAGATCAGCGAGGTGAGGCCCGCGAACACCAACGCGCCGAAGAACAGCACCCCGATGATGGAGCCGCCGGTTGCCTGCGACACGATCGTCGGGAACGCGACGAACGCGAGACCGATGCCGGCGGATGCCACGTCGGAGACCTCGGTGGACTGCGCCTGTGCCATGAACCCGAGGGCCGCGAACACGCCGATACCGGCGAGGATCTCGAAGCCCGAGTTCGCGAAGGCCACGACGAGACCGGAGCCGGTCAGGTCGGTCTTGCGCTTGAGGTAGGACGAGTAGGTCACCATGATGCCGAACGCGACGGACAGCGAGAAGAAGATGTGTCCGTACGCGCTCGCCCAGACGGCCGGGTCGCCGAGGGCTTCCCAATTGGGGGTGAAGAACGCGTTGAGGCCGTCCATGGCACCGGGGAGGAACAGCGACTGCACCACGAGGACGGCGAACATCAGCGTCAGCAGCGGAAGAAGCACCGTGTTCGCGGCGCCGATGCCGCGCTTGACGCCCAGCCCCATGATCACGATGGTCACGACCCAGACGATGAGCAGCGGGATCCCGACCTGCGGGACGAACTGCGTCGAGACGCCCTCTGCGGGGTCACCCATCTGCAGGAAGTCGGTGAAGAAGAAGTCGTTCTCGTTGCCCGCTCCCCAGGTGAGCTGCGACGAGAACCAGGTGTACATCGCCGCCCACGCGATGATCACGGCGTAGTAGACCGAGATCACGACGCAGATGAGCACCTGCCACCAGCCGAGGGGCTCGGCGGCGCGGTGCATGCGGCGGAACGCGAGAGGTGCGGATCCGCGGAAGCGGTGTCCGATCGCGTAGTCGAAGAACAGCAGCGGGATGCCGGCGGTCAGCAGCGCGCACAGGTAGGGGATGAGGAATGCTCCCCCGCCGCCCTCGTAGGCCACATACGGGAAACGCCAGATGTTTCCCAGGCCGACCGCCGAGCCGATCGCCGAGAGGATGAAGACGTTGCGCGAGCCGAATGCCTCGCGTTTCGGTGCCTGCGTCGTTGCCGTGCTCATGACAGCAGACCTTACCCGAACGGGTCGGAGCGCGTGTCGCGTAGGGTGATCGCTGGCAGGAAGGACATGCATGCCAGAGACAACGCTGCCCGTGACCGACAGGCTGATCAACGCTCTCCCCGATGGTGCGGTGATCACCGACCCCGCGTCGATGGATGCCTACCGGTGGGATCGTGCGAACGATCCATCGGCCGGAGTGCCGCTGGCCGTCGTGCGCGCGACGTCGACGGAGGATGTGCAGGCCGTCGTGCGGCTCGCCGCGGAGGCCGGGACGGCGGTGATCCCGCGCGGAGCGGGCTCCGGGCTGTCCGGTGGAAGCTCGGCCGTCGACGGCGCGATCGTGCTGTCTCTGGATCGGATGCGCTCGATTGCGATCGATGCGGACACGCGCATGGCTGTCGTGCAGCCGGGGGCGTTCAACGCGGAGGTGAAGGCCGCGGCATCCGCGCACGGCCTCTGGTACCCGCCGGACCCGTCGTCGTTCGAGTTCTGCTCGATCGGCGGGAACGTCGCGACCAACGCCGGCGGCCTGTGCTGCGTCAAGTACGGCGTCACGACCGACTACGTGCTGGGAATGACCGTCGTGCTCGCTGACGGTCGCGCCGTGCGCCTCGGCGGGCCCCGTGTGAAGGATGTCGCAGGGCTCTCCCTGACGAAACTGTTCGTCGGGAGCGAGGGGACGCTCGGCGTGATCACCGAGGTCATCCTGCGGCTCGTACCGGCGCAGCTGCCGCCGACGACGCTCGTCGCCGTCTTCCCCACGCTCGAGGGCGCCACGGGTGCGGTCATCGAGATGACGAAGTCGACACGACCGTCGATGCTCGAATTCATGGATCGCCCGACGATCCGCGCGGTCGAGGCCGCCACCCGGATGGGTCTGGACGTGGATGCCGCGGCGATGCTCGTGATCCAGTCGGACAGTCACGCGGATGCCGCAGCCGAGGAGATCGCGACGATCGAGGCGATCTGCCTGGCGCAGGGCGCGACGGAGTGCTTCGCCACTTCGGACCCCGACGAGGGCGAGGCTTTCGTGCAGGCGCGGCGGATGGCGATCCCGGCGATCGAGCGGATGGGCACGATCCTGCTCGAGGATGTCGGCGTGCCGATTCCGCGGCTAGGTGATCTCGTGCTCGGGATCGCCGAGATCGCCGCGCGGAACGAGCTGACGATCGCCGTGCTGGCGCACGCCGGCGACGGCAACACGCACCCGGTACTCGTGTTCGACCCGGCCGATGATGCACAGCGCGAGCGCGCGCACGTCGCGTACGGCGAGGTGATGGCGCTCGCTATCTCACTGGGAGGCACGATCACCGGTGAGCACGGTGTCGGCCGGCTCAAGCAGCCGTGGCTCGGCGACTACCTCGGCGAGGATGTGCTCGAGCTCAACGAGCGCATCAAGCAGGCGCTCGACCCGCAGGGGATCATGAACCCGGGTGCTGTGTTCGCCGGCTGATCAGACTCGTAGGGCGGATGACTCGAGTGGATCATGCCCCTCGCGTCGAGTCCCTGGCCACCAGCTCCGGTTCGAAGAGCACGTGCTCATCGGCCGGGTGCTCCGTGCCGAGCAGCAGATCGACGGCCGTCGAGCCGATCAGCGCAGCGGGCTGGCGGACGGAGCTGAGCGGGATGACGGCGGCAGCGGCGTAGTCGATGTCGTCGTAGCCGATCAGCGCGATGTCGTCGGGGACGCGCACGTCGCCGGTCATCACCAGACTCTGCAGCAGTCCCAGCGCGAGAAGATCGTTGGCGGCGAAGATCGCATCCGGCCGATCCGCCGGATCCCGGGCGAGAATGCGCTCGCCTGCGCGGCGCCCCTCCTCGACGCTGAGCGCGTCGGTGCCGATGAACTCGACGCCCACGCCGCGCTCTGCCGCGGCATCCTGGGCACCGCGAAGTCGGTCGGAGACCTGACGGAGCGCCGCGGGACCGCCGACCAGCGCCAGACGACGTCGTCCCTGGTCGAGCAGGTGCGCGGCGGCGATCCGGCCGCCCATGACGTCGTCGACGGCGACCGAGCAGAATCGGGAATCGTGCGATTCGCGGTCGACCAGAACCGAGGGGATGCCGTGCTCGCGCATTCGCTCCAGGCGGGGCAGGGCTTCCTCGACGGGTGTGATGAGCACGCCAGCGACCCGCTGCTCCTCGAACAGGTCGAGGTGCGTCGACTCGCGCTGGTGCTTCTCGTCGCTGTTGGCCACGAGCACCGAGTAGCCGTGTTCCGCCGCGCGCTCCTCCGCCCCGCGCGCCACCTCGGCGAAGAAGGGGTTGCGGATGTCGAGCACGACCAGGCCGATCGACTTGCTGCGCCCGGCCCGCAGCTGCCGCGCGGCGTCATTGCGGACGAAACCGAGCCGGGCGATCGACGCGTGCACCTTCTCGACGGTCTCGGGGGCGACCCGCTCCGGGCGGTTGAGCACGTTCGAGACGGTGCCCACCGACACGCGGGCGTCGGCTGCGACGTCACGAACGCTCACCATGGCGATCCTCCGGAATGAAACGAATCAGTTGCGGACTCATCCGCTTCTTGACATGCAATCAAAGCACAGTCTATGTTCGATCACACAACGAATGAAACGATTCATTCTCTGACGTCCGAGTCAACGAAGACAACGAAAGCACCGCGCCCATGAGCATCCTCACCCCCACGGTCCTCGCAGAGCTCGAGAAGCAGTCGATCGAGCTGCCCAGCTGGGCCTTCGGCAACTCGGGCACCCGGTTCAAGGTGTTCGGCACGCCGGGCACACCGCGCGACCCGTTCGAGAAGATCGCGGACGCCGCGCAGGTGCACAAGCACACGGCCTTGGCGCCGACCGTCGCGCTGCACATCCCGTGGGACATGTGCGACTTCGGCGACCTGCGCAAGCACGCCGAGGACCTCGGCGTCGAGCTCGGCACGATCAACTCGAACACCTTCCAGGACGACGACTACAAGTTCGGCGCGCTGACCCATGAGGATGCCGCGATCCGTCAGAAGGCGATCGATCACCACCTCGAGTGCATCGACGTGATGGATGCCACCGGCAGCCGCGATCTGAAGATCTGGCTCGCCGAGGGCTCGAACTACCCCGGCCAGGCAGACCTCCGCGGCCGTCAGGACCGGCTGCACGAGTCGCTGCAGACGATCTACGCCCGCCTCGGTGGCGGTCAGCGTCTCGTGCTGGAGTACAAGTTCTTCGAGCCGGCGTTCTATCACACCGACGTTCCGGACTGGGGTACGTCCTACGCGCAGGTCAGCGCCCTGGGCGAGAAGGCGATGGTGTGCCTGGACACCGGCCACCACGCGCCGGGCACGAACATCGAGTTCATCGTCATGCAGCTGCTGCGCCTGGGCAAGCTCGGCTCGTTCGACTTCAACTCGCGCTTCTACGCCGACGACGACCTCATCGTCGGGGCAGCAGACCCGTTCCAGTTGTTCCGCATCGTCTTCGAGGTGATCCGCGGCGGCGGCCTGAACAACCCCGATGTCGCGTTCATGCTCGATCAGTGCCACAACGTCGAGGACAAGATCCCCGGCCAGATCCGCTCGGTGCTCAACGTGCAGGAGATGACGGCACGGGCGCTGCTCGTCGATCGGGATGCCCTCACCGCAGCACAGAAGTCGGGTGATGTGCTCGCGGCGAACGCCGTCTTCATGGACGCCTTCTACACGGACGTCCGCCCGGCGCTGGCCGAGTGGCGTGAGTCCCGCGGCATGGATGCCGACCCGATGGGCGCCTACACGGCATCCGGGTATCAACAGAAGATCGCCGACGATCGCGTCGGCGGCGTCCAGGCCGGGTGGGGCGCATGAGCATCGCTTCATCGAACACCCCGGCTCCGCTGCTGTCGCTCCGCGGCGCCGCGAAGACGTTCGGCCCCGTCGTGGCACTCGCAGACGGGACGATCGAGCTCCTCCCCGGCGAGATCCATGCACTCGTCGGCGAGAACGGCGCCGGAAAATCGACGCTGGTGAAGATCCTCGCCGGGCTCCACCACCCCGACGCGGGCGACTTCCTCGTCGACGGCGCGCCCGTCGCCTTCCGCACGGTCGCCGACAGCAAGGCCGCGGGGATCTCGGTGATCTACCAGGAGCCGACCCTGTTCCCCGACCTGACGGTCGCGGAGAACATCTTCATCGGTCGACAGCCGCGCGGCCGACTCGGGCTGATCAGCCGCTCCGCCATGCGCCGCGAAGCCATGGCGCTCTTCGAACGCCTGGGCGTGCCGATCGACCCCGACCGCCCTGCCGAGGGACTCTCGATCGCCGATCAGCAGATCATCGAGATCGCCAAGGCCATCTCGATCGACGCCCGGATCCTCATCATGGACGAGCCCACCGCCGCGCTCTCCGGCGTCGAGGTCGAACGCCTGTTCACGGTCGCACGCTCACTTCGCGACATCGGCGCCGGGATCCTGTTCATCTCGCACCGCTTCGACGAGATCTTCGCCCTGACCGACCGCATCACCGTCATGCGCGACGGCCGGTACATCGGCACGCACGACACCGATGACGCCACCGTCGACGGAATCGTCCGGGAGATGGTCGGACGCGACATCGATCAGCTCTTCCCCAAGCAGGACGCGGCGATCGGGGAGGTCGTGCTCGATGTGAGCGGCCTGTCTCGTCGAGGCGTCTTCCGTGACGTCGACCTGCAGGTGCGCGCCGGCGAGATCGTCGGCCTCGCCGGGCTCGTCGGAGCAGGGCGGACCGAGGTCGCCCGCGCGATCTTCGGCATCGACCCCTATGACTCGGGCTCCGTCACGCTGAGCGGGGCGCGCCTGAAACCGGGCAACCCGCAGGCGGCGATCGACGCCGGCATCGGATTCGTCCCGGAGGATCGCCGCAAGCAGGGGCTCGTGATGGACCTCTCCGTCGGGCGGAACCTCACCCTCACACTGCGCAACAGCCTCAGCCGCGCAGGCATCATCGACACCGCGGCCGAACGACGGGCGGCCGACACATGGTCGCAGCGCCTGCAGGTGAAGACGGGCTCTGCGGAGTTCGCGGTCTCCACCCTGTCCGGCGGCAATCAGCAGAAGGTCGTGCTGGCGAAATGGCTCGCGACCGAGCCCCGGCTGCTCATCGTCGACGAGCCGACGCGCGGCATCGATGTCGGGACGAAGGCCGAGGTGCACCGCCTGATCTCCGATCTCGCCGCCCGCGGCATCGCGATCCTCATGATCTCGTCCGAGCTGCCGGAGGTGCTGGGGATGGCGGATCGCGTCGTCGTCATGCGCGAAGGCCGCGTGACCGCGCGCCTCGACCGTGCGGATGCGACACCGGAGAACGTCATGCTCGCGGCCACGGCCGAGCCCGCACCGATGCTGGAGGACACGAAGTGACCGTTGCAACGCGGAGCGCTCCGCGCACCGAGAGAACATCGCCCCTGAGCGGCATCCTCCGCCGACGGGAGATCCCGGTCGCCGCGGCGCTCATCGTCCTCGTCCTGGTGACCTACGCGGCGAACCCGCTCTTCCTGAGCCAGCAGGGCGTCAAGGACCTGATGCTCAACGCGACGATCATGATCATCCTCGCCGTCGGGCAGGCGATGGTCATCTTCACGCGCAACGTCGATCTCTCGGTCGGCTCGATCCTCGGGCTCGTCGCGTTCCTCACCGGAACGCTGTTCGCGGATGCGCCGGGCATCCCCATCCCCGTCGTCTTCCTCGCCGGTCTCGCCCTGGGAGCTCTGCTCGGCGCGATCAACGGCCTGCTCGTGACCGTCGCCCACGTGCCGGCCCTGGTCATCACGCTCGGCACGCTGTACGTGTACCGCGGCATCAACAACGCCTGGGCGGGCGGCACCCAGTACTTCGCCGGGGACCGGCCGGACGAGTTCGGCGCCCTGGCCGTCGACACCGTGCTCGGCTTCCCCATCATCACGCTGCTGGCGATCGCGGTCGTCGTGATCGTCGGCATCTACCTCTCCGGGGCCCGCTCCGGACGCGACCTGTATGCGATCGGCTCCGATCCGGAAGCCGCCAGGGTCTTCGGAATCCCGGTCGCACGACGCGTGATGACCGCGTTCGTCGTGAACGGCCTGCTCGCGGGGCTCGCCGGTATTCTCTACGCCGCACGGTTCAACTCCGTCGGAGCCACCACGGGAACGGGGATGGAACTCGACGTCGTCGCCGCGGCCGTGGTCGGCGGTGTCGCCATCTTCGGCGGAAGCGGATCCGTCGCCGGCGCGGCGATCGGGGCGGTCCTTCTGACCACGATCACCAGTGCCCTGACGGCGCTGCGCGTCGACAAGTTCTGGCAGCAGGCCGTCGTCGGCATCCTCATCATCGCCGCGATCCTCGTCGACCGGATCGCGAGCGTCCGCACCGCCCGCAAGCTGCGACTCACGGAGGCCCGCGATGTCTGAAACCGCCCGCACTTCGAGCGCGGACCCCACCACGACCGCGGTCATCGCCGCCGGCGTCCTCGAGACGGAGCCGCGAGGACGCACGGGGTGGACGCGCATCCTCCTCGGCCGCGACGCCGTGATGATCTACGCACTCATCGCCGCGCTCATCATCGCCGCGATCAGCATCCCGCGGTTCGCGTCCCCCGTGACGACCGGCTTCCTGCTTCTCGACGTCATCCCCATCCTGCTCATCGCCATGCCCATGACCCTGGTGATCATCACCGGCGAGATCGACCTGTCCGTGGCGAGCATCGCGGGTCTCACCAGCGCCGTCATCGGCGTCCTCTGGCAGGCAGGACTCGACATCGGCCTGGTGCTGATGATCGGGCTCGTCGTCGGGGCGGTCGCCGGCGCCGTCAACGGCTTGCTCATCGCCGTCGTCGGGCTCCCGTCCCTCGCAGTCACCATCGGAACGCTCGCGCTCTTCCGCGGTCTCGCTCTCGTCGTGATCGGCGACAACGCCGTGGCGAACTTCCCCCCGGAGCTCACCGCCTTCTTCACGTCGAAACTCGGTGCGACCGGCATCCCGACCGTCATGATCGGGGTCGCGCTCGTGATCGCGTTCTTCGCGATCCTGTTGCACTTCACGCCGTTCGGTCGCGGCCTCCCCGCGATCGGATTCAGCAAGGAGGCGGCACGGTTCGTCGGAATCGACGTCGCCCGCGCCAAGTTCTGGCTGTTCGTGGGAACCGGATCCGTCTCGGCGCTCGCCGGCATCTTCTGGACACTGCGCTACTCGAGCGCGCGGTCCGACAACGCCAGCGGCCTCGAGCTCGCGGTGATCGCCGCCGTGCTCCTCGGCGGCGTGTCCATCTTCGGCGGGCGGGGTTCGATCCCCGGCGTCGTCGCCGGCGTGCTGCTCATCGGCGTCATCAACTACGGCCTGCGGCTCGGCCGCGTCTCCGAGGTGATCCTCATCATCGTCACCGGGTCGCTGCTCATCGCATCCGTCGTCGCCCCGAGCGTCGGGCAGTCGATCGGCCGCTGGCGTCACGACAGACGAGTCCGCAGAGAACTTCCCCAGGCCACCGCCTCGGGTCGACCACGCGCCTAGCACCGGCGCAGACGAAAGGAAAAACAATGGAGTGGATCCGCACACGACGAGGACGGCGCCGCCTCTCGGCGATCGCCGCGCTCGCTTCCGTCGCGCTCATCGCGACCGGCTGCGCCGCCGGCGGCGGAGGCGACGGAGACGGCGAAGGCTCCGGGCAGGATGGCGATCAGACCATCACGTTCATCCCGAAGCAGCTGAACAACCCGTACACGGATGTGGTGCTCGGGGGCGGTGAGGACGGCGCCGAGTCCGCGGGCTTCGCCTCCAGCCAGGTCGTCGGCCCGCTCGACGCCAGCGCTTCCAGCCAGGTCTCGTTCATCAACGCCGAGACGCAGGCGGGCACGAACGTCATCGTCATCGCGGCGAACGACCCGGATGCCGTCTGCCCTGCGCTGGAAGAGGCCCGCACGGGCGGCGCGAAGATCGTCGCCTTCGACTCGGACACCAATCCGGACTGCCGCGACGTGTTCATCAGCCAGGTCGTCGCGAAGGACGTCGCGCTGATCCAGGTCGAGCTGATCGCCGAGCAGATCGGCGGCTCGGGTGAGATCGCCATCCTCTCGGCGACGGCGAACGCGACGAACCAGAACGAGTGGATCAAGTACATCGAGGAAGAGCTCGACTCCAACCCCGACTACGCCGACATCGAGCTGGTCGCGAAGGTCTACGGCGACGACGACGACACGAAGTCGTTCCAGGAGGCCCAGGGTCTCATGCAGGCGCACCCGAACCTCAAGGGCATCATCTCGCCCACGACGGTCGGCATCGCCGCCACGGCTCGCTACCTGTCGACGTCGGAGTACAAGGGCAAGGTCGCGCTGACCGGTCTGGGTCTGCCCAATGAGATGCGTCCGTTCGTCAAGGATGGCACCGTGACCGAGTTCGCCCTGTGGGATCCGGCACAGCTCGGCTACGTCGCGGCCTTCGCGGGCAAGGCGCTCGCCGACGGCGACATCACCGGCGCCGCGGGCGACACGTTCGAAGCCGGCGACCTCGGCGAGCGCGAGGTCGGCGAGGGCGGCATCGTCATCGTCGGCCCGCCGACGGTGTTCAACGCCGACAACATCGACGAGTACGACTTCTGATCGTCACGGACTGCGGCCCCGCGATCAGGGGTCGCAGTCCGCGCGATCGAAGTCACCACCCAACGAAGGAACGATCATGACGCCGTCCACCTCCTCGGGGTTCGCCGAGCTCCTGCCCGCGCACTCCCGCCGCAAGCCGCGCATCGGCCTCGTCGCCGGGGGCCTGGGAACCTACTGGCCGCAGTTCCCGGCGCTGCGTCCCCAGCTCGAGGAATCGGCACGTTACGTGTCCGAGCGCTTCCGGGCGATGGATGCCGAGGTCACCGACGTCGGGTTCATCTCGGACGCGCAGGAGGGCGCCGTTGCGGCGGAGACCCTGCGCCGCGCCGACTGCGACCTGATCGTGCTGTTCCTGACCACCTACCTCACCGCCTCGATGGTGCTCCCGATCGCGCAGCGCGCCGGTGCGCCGGTGCTCGTCATCGACCTGCAGCCGACGGAGAAGATGGATCACGCGTCCTTCGACACCGGCGCCTGGCTCGCGTACTGCGGTCAGTGCCCGGTGCCGGAGGTGGGCAATGTGTTCCGTCGCGCCGGTATCGAGTTCCGCTCGGTCTCGGGCTGGCTCCGGCAGGAGTCGGCATGGGCGCGGATCGAGCAGTGGATCCATGCCGCGCACATCCGCGCCGCGCTGCGCCACGCCCGCCACGGACTGATGGGGCACCTGTACCCCGGCATGCTCGACGTCTCCACCGACCTCACCCTGCTGCCGACGACCTTCGGATCCCACGTGGAGGTCTTGGAGTTCGACGACCTGCGGGTGCGCGTGGATGCGGTCACCGAAGCCGAGGTGAAGGACCGCACCGCCCTCGCGCGCGAGATCTTCACCCTCGACGACTCGGTCAACGACGAGGACTTCGCATGGGGCGCCCGCGTCTCCGTAGGACTCGACCGGCTCGTCGACGACTTCGGCCTCGACACCCTGGCCTATTACCACCGGGGCCTCGACGGCGAACTCCACGAGCGTCTCGGCGCCGGCATGATCCTCGGGGCGTCGCTCCTCACCGGGCGCGGCATCCCCACCACCGGCGAGTACGAGCTGCGCACGACCGTGGCGCAGCTCGCGACACAGGTCGTCGGAGCCGGGGGGTCGTTCTGCGAGATCCAGGCGCTGAACTTCGAGGACGGCGTCGTCGAGATGGGGCACGATGGGCCCGCTCATCTCGCGGTCTCCAGCCGCGAACCGCTGCTGCGCGGCCTCGGCGTTTACCACGGAAAGCGCGGATGGGGCGTCTCGGTGGAGTTCGACGTGCAGCACGGACCGGTGACCCTCCTCGGGCTCGGTCAGGATCGCGACGGCTCACTGTCGTTCGTGGCATCCACGGGGACCGTCGTCCCCGGCCCCCTGCTCGCAATCGGCAACACCACGAGCCGCGTCGACTTCGCCCGCGACCCCGGCGAGTGGGTCGATGCGTGGTCGGCCACCGGCGTCGGGCACCACTGGTCGCTGTCGGTCGGAGACCGGATCGGCGACTACCGCGCTGCGGCGTCGCTGCTGGGCATCGACTTCCGGGAGGTCTGATCGTGAGCTCCTCTCTCGAGCGCGTGTGCTTCGAGCTGCGCGTGCGTCCCGAACGGATCGACGAGTACCGCGCGCGCCACGCCGCGGTCTGGCCCGACATGCTCCGCGCGCTGCGCGACACCGGATGGCGAAATTACTCGCTGTTCCTGCGCGAGGACGGCCTGCTCATCGGCTACTTCGAGGCTGAATCCGCCGAACGCGCCATGGCGGCGATGGCCGAGACCGAGGTCGACGCCCGCTGGCAGGCCGAGATGGCGGAGTTCTTCGACAACCGTGCCGGCGGCGGCCTCCGGCGCTACCTCGAGGTCTTCCATCTGGAAGATCAGCTCACAGACCTCGCAGACTGAAGCCCTCTCTCCATCCGAAGGATCCTCATGACCAACCCCGCAGCCGCAGCCCTCATAGAGCGCTCGAACCGGCTGGGCGCCGACCCGAAGAACACCAACTACGCCGGCGGCAACACTTCCGCCAAGGGCACCGAAACCGACCCTGTAACAGGGCAGCCTGTCGAGCTGCTGTGGGTGAAGGGCTCGGGCGGAGACCTGGGTACGCTCACCGAGCAGGGCCTCGCCGTGCTGCGCCTCGACCGCATGCGCGCCCTGGTCGACGTCTATCCCGGTGTCGAGCGTGAGGACGAGATGGTCGCGGCGTTCGACTACTGCCTGCACGGCAAGGGCGGGGCCGCTCCGTCGATCGACACCGCGATGCACGGACTCGTGGATGCCGCGCACGTCGATCACCTGCATCCCGACAGCGGCATCGCGATCGCGACCGCTGCCGACGGGCCGGCGCTGACGACGAAGATCTTCGGCGAGAAGGTCGTCTGGGTGCCGTGGCGGCGTCCAGGATTCCAGCTCGGCCTGGACATCGCCGAGATCAAGAAGCAGAACCCGCAGGCGATCGGCTGCATCCTCGGCGGCCACGGCATAACTGCCTGGGGCGACACATCAGACGAAGCTGAGGCGAACTCGCTCTGGATCATCGACACGGCGGCGGCGTACATCGCAGCGGAGGGCAAGGCCGAGCCGTTCGGCGGCGTCCGCTCCGGGTTCGAGGCGCTGCCGGAGGGCGAACGTCGTGAGCGCGCAGCAGCCCTGGCCGGCACCGTTCGCGGCATCGCGTCCACGGACAGGCCGATGGTCGGCCACTTCACCGACGCCGACGTCGTGACGGACTTCCTGGCATCCGAGAACGCGCCCCGTCTCGCCGCGCTCGGCACGAGCTGCCCCGACCATTTCCTGCGCACCAAGGTCAAGCCGCTGATCCTCGACCTGCCGGCGACGGCATCCGTCGAAGACCAGATCGCACGTCTACTCGAACTGCACAGCGAGTACCGCGCCGACTACCGGGCCTACTACGACGAGCATGCGACCGAGGACTCCCCCGCGATCCGTGGCGCCGACCCGCTCATCGTGCTCATCCCCGGTGTCGGCATGTTCAGCTACGGCGCGAACAAGCAGACCGCGCGGGTCGCCGGCGAGTTCTACGTCAACGCGATCAACGTCATGCGCGGCGCCGAGGCGCTCTCGACCTACGAGCCGATATCGGACGCCGAGAAGTTCCGCATCGAGTACTGGGCGCTCGAGGAGGCGAAGCTGCAGCGGATGCCGAAACCGAAGTCCCACCAGGGACGCATCGCGTTCGTCACGGGCGCGGCATCCGGAATCGGAAAGGCCATCGCGACCCGCCTCGCAGCAGAGGGCGCCTGCGTCGTGATCGCCGACCTCGATCTTGAGAAGGCACAGGCCTCGGCGGCCGAGCTCGGCAACAGCGACGTCGCGATCGGCGTCGCCGCGAACGTCGCGGATGCCGGCGCCGTGCAGGCCGCGCTGAACGAAGCCGTCCTCGCGTTCGGCGGTGTCGACCTCGTCGTGAACAACGCCGGGCTCTCGCTGTCGAAGCCGCTGCTGGAGACCACCGAGAAGGACTGGGACCTGCAGCACGATGTCATGGCGAAGGGTTCGTTCCTCGTGTCGAAGGCCGCAGCTCACATCCTCATCGATCAGAAGCTCGGCGGCGACATCATCTACATCTCGTCGAAGAACTCCGTCTTCGCCGGGCCGAACAACATCGCCTACTCGGCGACGAAGGCCGATCAGGCGCACCAGGTGCGGCTGCTCGCGGTCGAGCTCGGCGAGCACGGCATCCGCGTGAACGGCATCAACCCCGACGGCGTCGTCCGAGGCTCCGGCATCTTCGCCTCCGGCTGGGGCGCGAACCGCGCAGCCACCTACGGCGTCGCGGAAGAGGACCTCGGGCAGTTCTACGCGAACCGCACGATCCTCAAGCGCGAGGTCGTGCCCGAGAACGTGGCGGATGCCGTGTTCGTGCTGACCGGCCCCGAACTGTCCCGCACGACCGGACTGCACATCCCCGTCGACTCCGGCGTCGCCGCGGCGTTCCTGCGATGACCGCCCGCGCCGTCGCGGCGGTCGACCTGGGCGCCACGAGCGGGCGCGTGGTCATCGGGCGTGTGAGCGCTGACGCGGTGGAGCTCGAACTGGTCTCGCGGTTCCCGAACGGCCCCGTCGAACGAGAGGACGGACTGCACTGGGACTTCGACGCCCTGTACGAGAACGTGATCGCGGGGCTCGCGGAGGCGGTGCGCCGTGAGCCGGCGATCGAGAGCATCGGCATCGATTCGTGGGCCGTCGACTACGGGTTGCTGCGCGACGGCGAGCTCGTGGGCGAGCCCTTCCACTACCGTGACGCGCGCACCGAGCGCGGGGTCGCCGAGGTGCACGAGATCGTCCCCGTCGAAGAGCTGTACCGGCGCAACGGACTGCAGTTCCTGTCATTCAACACGCTGTACCAGTACCGCGTCGATCGCGATCTCGACGACGCGGATGCCGCGCTCCTGATCCCGGACCTCATCGCTTACCTGCTGACCGGGAGGCGCGTCGCCGAGCGCACGAACGCGTCGACCACCGGGCTTCTCGACGTGCGCACGTCGGAGTGGGACCTCGAGCTCGCCGAGCGTCTCGGCATCCCGTCCCGCATCCTCCCGGAGCTCGTGAGCCCCGGAGAGACGATCGCGCGGCTGCGCCCCGAGGTCGCCTCGCGCATCGGCGCGGACCTGCCCGTCATCGCCGTCGGCTCGCATGACACCGCATCCGCCGTGGCGGCCGCTCCGCTGTCGTCGCCGCACGCCGCGTACATCTCGTGCGGAACCTGGGGTCTGGTCGGACTCGAACTCGATGAACCGGCGCTGACGGATGCCGCGCGCGCGGCGAACTTCACCAACGAGCTGGGCGTCGACGGTCGCATCCGATTCCTCCACAACGTCACCGGGCTGTGGCTGCTGAGCGAGACGATCCGCGCGTGGGGCGAAGACGACGGGGCCACCGTCGACCTGCCCGAGTTGCTCGCCGACGCGACCGAGGTGACGGGCGAGGTGCCGCTGTTCGACGCGAACGATGCGTCGCTCAGCGCCCCCGGCGACATGCCGGGGCGGATCGCCGCGCTGCTCGACGCCTCGGGCGCGGAGATCCCCGGCGATCGGGCAGCGTTCGTGCGGACGATCCTCGAGTCGATCGCGGATGCTTTCGCGGATGCCGTGCGGACAGCCGGGAAGCTGGCAGGGCGTGCGGTCGACAGCATCCACGTCGTCGGGGGCGGTTCGCTCAACCGGCCTCTCTGCCAGGCGACTGCCGATCGCTCCGGCCTGCCGGTGCTCGCCGGGCCCGTCGAGGCGACCGCGCTCGGGAATGTGCTCGTGCAAGCGCGAGCGCTCGGGGTCGTCAGCAACGACCGTGAAGCGTTGCGAGCACTGGTCGCCCGGTCCGAACGGCCTGTCCGATACGACCCCAGGCAGCTCACGTTGTAGAGCCGACGTGCTCAGCCCGCTGTTCCTGTGCTCCGCTTCGTCATCATCTCGACCATCTCGGGTGCTGGCTCGCCGATCGCGATGATGTTTCCTTCGCTGTCGCTGAACCATGCGCTGCGGAGACCGCCGAGATCGGCGACGCCGTCCACGGTCTTCAGCCCGGGGAGGTCGTAATCGTGGAAGACGACGCCGTTGGTCCGCAGGGCCGTCGTGTCACGGTCGAGGTCATCGGTGACGAGGTTGAATGCCGTGTTCTGCGCCGTGCCGGCGAAGTCGGTACGGTACACCAGCACGGTCATGTCACCGATGGCGTAGAAGAGGCTGCCCGACTCGGACTCGGCGTATACCGGATCCCGGCCCAGAACGTCGTGCCACCAGCGCCGCGCACGGTCGAGATCCGCCGCAGGAAGCACGGCGGTCGCCATAAGATTCTCGAACATGATGCACCTCTGTTCGAGGGCGTTGTCATCTGCGCGCCGGCCTGGCGACGCCACGGCGATTCGGGCGCTCGGGTGTGGCCCTCGACGGCAGTGTACTGCCGGGTCGGCGGCGGCGTAAGAGCTATCGCGATGGGCCCTCGTGGACGCTGCGCACACGTGTGTCCGAGTCGCGGGATGCAACACAAGCGCTCAGATTCGAAACGCGGTCCGAAGCAGCCTGACCAGGGATTTTCTGCGGAGACGGACGTGTCTGGTTTCGGGACATCGTGAACGCATGTCTCGGGTCATCGTGAACGGCCGTGGTCTGCGCGCCGGGATGTCTCAGGACATCGTGAACGGGTGGCCAAATACGAGATCCTGATCAAAGCCGTCATTGTCCAGGGCATGACGTACGGGGAAGCAGCGGCCCATTACGGCGTCTCGAAGACACTCGTCCACAAACTCCACCACCGGTGGCTGGAAGAGGGCGACGCCGCATTCGAGCCCCGCTCCCGACGCCCCACGACGACACCGAACCGCACCCCCGATCCGATCCGCGAACGCGTGATCGAGTTGCGTGAAGAACTCACCACACACGGTCTGGATGCCGGCGCAGACACCATCGCCGAGCACCTCGCCCGCGAACGAATCACTCTGTCGCGAACGACGATCTGGCGCATCCTCACCGCGAACGACAAAGTCACCGCGCAACCGCAGAAACGCCCCCGCTCCTCCTGGCGACGCTTCACCGCCGACCGCCCGAACGAGCTCTGGCAATCCGACTTCACACACGTCCCACTCACCGACGGCACCGACACCGAAGTCATCGGATGGATCGACGACAACTCCCGCAAGATGCTGCACCTCACCGCCCACCGCCGCGTCACCGGCCGGGTCGTGACCGACACATTCACCACCACCGCAGCCGAACACGGCCACCCGGCAGCAACGCTGACCGACAACGGCATGGTCTACACCACCCGACTCGCCCGCGGAGGACGCGGACGCGGTGACGGCGCAGGCAACGGCTTCGAAACCCTCCTCGCCGACCTCGGCATCACCCAGAAGAACGGCAAACCCTTCAAACCCACCACCCAAGGCAAGATCGAACGCTTCTGGCAGACGCTGAAGAAATACCTCGACGCACATCCCGCCGAATCCCTGCCCGAACTGCAGAGCACGCTCGACACGTTCCGGGACTACTACAACACCGTCAGACCCCACCGCGGCATCGGCCGGAAAACACCCGACTTCGCCTACACGCTCCCGAAAGCCACACCGACGAAACCCACCGACAAGAACGTCTGGCGAGTCCGCTACGACACCATCGACAACGACGGCAAGATCACCCTCCGCCACACCGGGCGGCTCCTCCACCTCGGCATTGGCCGAGCCCATACCCGCACCGAGATCATCTGCCTCGTCCACAACAACAACGCCACCGTCATCGCCCTGAACACCGGCGAACTCCTCGCCGAATTCACCCTCAACCCCGAAAAGAACTACCAACGCAAAAACGGCTGAACCCCCAAAACCGGGGGTTCAGCCGTTCACGATGTCCTGAGACATCACAGTGGCGGAGACGAGGGGATTTGAACCCCTGGACCCCTTGCGAGGTCTCCACCTTAGCAGGGTCGCGCGTGACGTCGAGGTCGTTCCGGTGCATAGCGGCCCGACTCCCCTACTCCCCGCTGAGATCCGCGTGATTCCGAGGATCTCGAGCCTGTGGAAGCGCGACTCGCCACACACTCTCGGCACGGTAAAAACCCGTCAGAATCGCACATCTCGGGATGCTCCGGACACTTTTCGGACACTTGGTTCTGCTGACGACGGGTTCCCGACTCGACTGCCGGCTGCGATCGGTCGTGCCGCCGAAGGAGTGACCTCACGCCGCTCCGGCGGTCGCCCGATAGTGTGGTCGATTGAGAAGGAGTATGCCTGTGACTCGAAGTGTCCCACTGTATGTCGACCCGATTGCCGAGGCCAAGCGACAGTGGGCGTCGCACGGCTGGGAAGATGCGGCCACGGGCATGTCGGCGGTGACGTCGGTGATTCGTACTCAGCAATTGATGCTCGCCCGGGTGGACCGCGCCCTGAAGCCGTTCAATCTGTCGTTCGCACGGTTTGAGATGCTGCGCCTGCTCGCGTTCACACGGGAGGGGCGGATGCCGTTAGCGAGCGCGATCGCACGCTTGCAGGTGCACCCCACGAGTGTCACCAATACGGTGAACCGTCTCACCCGGGACGGCCTCGTGCAGCGCGAACCGCATCCCGAGGATGGTCGGGCCGCGCTGGTCAGTCTCACCCCGGACGGACGCGAATTGATCGAGAACGCGACCTTGGCTCTCAATGAGGTCTTCATCGATGTCGGGATGCCGTCCGAGGAAACGGTCGAGCTCGTGCGGATTCTCGCGCGGTTCCGGAAGAGCGCCGGCGATTTCGCCGACCCTCCCCCGCAGCCCGAGCCGCTGTGAGGCACCTGACTCAACGGTGATTGAAGGCAGGTTCCCTTTTGTCTCGGAATGCCGCCATCCCCTCGGTTTGGTCATCGAGCGCGAACGTCGCGGCGAACGCCTGCTTCTCGAAACGCATCCCTTCCGCGAGCGATGTCTCCTGAGCGGACTGCAGCGCATCCTTCGCCGCATAGACCACCGGCAGCGACTTCGACGCGATCGTGTCGGCGACCTTGCCCGCCTCGGTCAGCAGGTCGTCGGCTGGCACGATGCGTGAGACGAGACCTGCACGCTCTGCTTCTTCGGCGCCCATCGTGCGGCCGGTGAGGATGAGCTCTGCTGCCTTGTACTTGCCGATCGCACGCGGCAGCCGCTGCGTGCCGCCGATGCCGGGGATGACGCCGAGATTGATCTCGGGCTGGCCGAACTTCGCGGTGTCGGCAGCGAGGATGATGTCGGCCATCATCGCGAGCTCGCACCCGCCACCGAGGGCATACCCGGCGACCGCAGCGATCACCGGAGTGCGCAGGCGCCCGAAGTCGCCCCAGCTCGCGAACGGATCGTTCAAGTACATGTCGATGTACCCCTTGTCCGCCATCTCCTTGATGTCGGCGCCGGCAGCGAACGCCTTGGCCGAACCGGTGATCACGATCGCCCCGATCTCGGGGTTCGCGTCGAACTCCTTGCCCGCCGCGACGATCTCGCGGATGAGCGTGGAGTTCAGGGCGTTCAACGCCTCGGGACGATTCAGTGTGATCCAGCCGACCCGGCCCTGGGTCTCGGTGAGGATGCTCTCGTACTCGGTCATGTGTCCCGCTCCATTCAGGCGTCGGTCGCCGCGCTCTGGGCACGGATGGTGTTGATGATGCCGGAGAAGTCCTGACCGGCTCCGTCGCCGTCGGCGAACGCCTTATAGATCTCGCGGGCGTGACGACCGAGTTGCGCGTCGACCCCCGTAAGATCGATCGCGGACTCGGCAAGGCCGAGGTCCTTCGACATGAGGGCACCGGCGAAGCCCGGCTGGTAGTCGCGGTTGGCCGGGCTCGTGGGCACGGGGCCGGGGACGGGGCAGTTGGTGGTCAGTGCCCAGCATTGCCCGGAGGCGTTGGATGCCACGTCGAACAGTGCCTGGTGGCTGAGCCCGAGTCGCTCGCCGAGGACGAATGCCTCGGCGACCGCGATCTGAGAGATGCCGAGGATCATGTTGTTGCAGACCTTCGCGGCCTGGCCGAGCCCGGAACCGCCGCAGTGCACGATCCGCCCGCCCATGACGTCGAGGATCGGCTGAGCTGTGGCGAAGTCCTCGTCACTGGCGCCGACCATGAATGCGAGCGTACCGTTCTCCGCGCCGACCACTCCGCCAGAGACCGGGGCATCAGCGGCGCGGTGGCCTGCGGTGAGGGCGAGGTCGTGCGCCTGTCGCGCTTCGTCGACGGCGATGGTCGAGCAGTCCAGGAACAACGTGTCGGGCTTCGCGGAGGCGAGCAGCCCCGGCGTGTTCTCGTCGCCTTGGTAGGCGGCGATCACGTGGCGACCGCTGGGCAGCATCGTGATGACGATGTCGGCTTCTGCGACCGCGGAGTTCGCGGCGGCGGCGATCTCGACGCCGTTCTCGCGGCCTGCATCCAGCGCCGCGGGCATCGGGTCGAAGCCGATGACGCGGTGACCCGCCTTCACGAGATTGGCGGCCATCGGTCCACCCATGTGGCCGAGGCCGAGGAATGCGATGTCAGACATGGTTGCTCTCCTTCATTGGACTGCTGTCTCTCAACGGGCTGTCGTGTTCACTCGTTCGGCCAGGCCGAGTTCGTCGTCGCCCAGCGGCTGGAAGTACGCGTCGATCGCCGCGGCATCCAGGTCGCCGATGGGCTGCCACTGCGGGTTGCGGTCCTTATCGATGACCTGTGCGCGCACGCCTTCTGCGAAGTCGGGTGCGGCATGTGCGCGACGCGAGACGCGGTACTCCTGGTCGAGGGCCTGCTCGAGGCTGTCGAGCTGTGCGGCGCGACGCAGGGACTCCAGCGTGAGGGCGAGTGCGGCCGGAGACTTCCCCATCATCGCGTCGGCTGCCTTGTCGGCGTCCGCTTCACCGGCGGTGCGCAGGCGGCCGATGATCTCGGCGACAGAGCCGGCCGAGAACGCATCGTCGATCCAGCCGCGTGCGGCGAGCAGCGGCGCTTCGCCGGCATCCGACGCGAGCAGCATGATGGCCTCGCCGGCCTCCATGTTCTCGAGCGCCCCGAGTAGCTTCGAGACGCTGTCGGACGACACGAACGTGTCGCTGAGCCCGATCGCGATCGCGTCCGCTGCGCCGAGGTTCGCGGCGGTGAGTGCGACGAACGTGCCGAGCTCTCCGGGAGCGTGCGAAAGGAGCCAGGTGGCGCCGACATCGGGGATGAATCCGATGCCGACCTCGGGCAGACCGAGCCTGCTGCGCTCGGTGACGACCCGGTGCGAGGCGTGCGCGGAGATGCCGATCCCGCCGCCCAGCACGATTCCGTCCTGGATCGCGACGATCGGCTTCGGGTAGCGGGCGATCTGCGCGTTGAGGTGGTATTCGTCGAACCAGAATTCCGCCGACGCGGTACCGTCGCCGGACACCGCATCGTGGTAGAGGCTGACGATGTCGCCGCCGGCGCACAGCCCCCGCTCCCCCGCTCCGACGATCGCTACCGTCTTGATCGTGTCATCGTCAGCCCAGCGCGTGAGTGCATCGGCCATCTGGCGCACCATGGCGTGGGTGAGGGCGTTGATCGCCCGTGGGCGGTTGAGCGTGATCAGACCGAGGACGCCGCGGTGTTCGAGCAGCACCTCGGGCTCTCCGGCATCCGTCATCGGGCACCTGCCAGCAGTTCTCGGCCGACGATGAGCTTCATGATCTCGTTGGTGCCCTCAAGGATCTGGTGCACGCGCAGATCGCGGACGACGCGTTCGATCCCGTATTCGTGGAGGTACCCGTACCCACCGTGGAGCTGTAGGGCCTCGTTCGCGACCCGGAATCCGGCATCCGTCGCGAAGCGTTTCGCCAGGGCGCAGGCGGATGCCACGTCCGCAGCTTTCTCGTCCATCTTCGTCGCCGCGCGCTGCAGGAGCGCGCGGGCCGCCTGGAGGTCGGTCTCCATGTCGGCGAGCGCGAAGACGATCGACTGATTGGAGGCCAGCGGGGCACCGAACGTCTCCCGCTCATGCACGTAGGCGGTGGCTTTGTCGAGGGCCCACTGGGCGCCGCCGAGAGAACAGGCACCCATGTTCACACGTCCGCCGTTGAGGCCCTTCATGGCGATCCCGAAGCCGTCGCCCTCCTCACCGAGGCGGTTTCCGACGGGCACCCGGACGTCCTCGAAGATGACCTGGCGGGTGGGCTGCGCATTCCAACCCATCTTCTTCTCGTTCGGACCGAAGGTCAGCCCCGGCGTTTCGGCGGGAACGACGATCGCACTGATCCCCCTCGACCCAGGGGCTCCGGTGCGCGCCATCACGACGTACACGGCGGACGACCCGGCGCCGGAGATGAACTGCTTCGTACCGTTGAGGACGTACTCGTCGCCTTCGCGTCTGGCCGAGGTCGTGATCGCCGCGGCGTCGGACCCGGCACCGGGTTCGGTGAGGCAGTAGCTGCCGAGATCGGTCATCGCGACCAGACCCGGCAGCCAGCGCTCGCGCTGCTCCTGGTCACCGAACTCGTCGATCATCCAGGCGACCATGTTGTGGATGGAGATGTACGCGGCGATCGTCGTGTCACCCTTCGCGAGCTCCTCGAAGATCGCCGCCGCGTCGAGGCGCGACAGGCCTGCGCCGCCGACGTCCTCGCGGACGTAGATGCCGCCGAGACCGAGCTCCCCGGCTTCCTGCAGTGTGTCGATCGGGAAGTGCTTCTCGGCATCCCACTGCCCCGCGTTCGGCGCCAGCCGTGCCGTCGCGAAATCCCTTACCGCGCCCGTGAGCGCCGCGCGATCCTCGTCAGTCAGTGTCGCGTACATGATCAGTGCATCGTCGGGATGACGAAGCTCGCGCCTTCCTTGAGATCGTGCGAGAGCCAACGGCTGGTGACCGTCTTGGTCTTCGTGTAGAAGCGGAACGCGTCGGGACCGTGCTGGTTGAGGTCACCGAAGCCGGACTTCTTCCAGCCGCCGAATGTGTGGTACGCGATCGGCACGGGAATCGGGACGTTCACGCCGACCATGCCGACCTCGACGCGGGCGGCGAAGTCACGGGCGGCGTCGCCGTCGCGGGTGAAGATCGACACCCCGTTGCCGTACTCGTGGTCGGTGGCCATCGCGAGGGCCCGCTCGTAATCGTCGGCACGGGCGATGAACAGCACAGGACCGAAGACCTCTTCCTTGTAGACGGTCATATCGGTGGTGACGTGGTCGAACAGCGTCGGGCCGAGGTAGAAGCCGTTCTCGTATCCCTCCACCGTGTAGCCGCGGCCGTCGGCGAGAAGGGTGGCGCCCTCGTCGATGCCGGTCTGAATGTAGCCCTCCACACGCTTGAGCGCGTCCGCCGTGACGAGGGGACCGTAGTCGACGCCCTCGGCGAGCGCCGGGCCGACCTTCAGCGCCTTGACGCGCTCGCTGAGCTTCGCGGCCAGCGCATCGCCGGTCTCCTTGCCGACCGGGACGGCGACGGAGATCGCCATGCAGCGCTCACCGGCCGAGCCGTAACCCGCGCCGATGAGGGCGTCGGCTACCTGGTCGAGATCGGCATCAGGCATCACGATCATGTGGTTCTTCGCGCCGCCGAAGCACTGCGCGCGCTTGCCGTTCTGCGCGGCGGTCTCGTAGATGTACTGCGCGATGGGCGTTGATCCGACGAAGCCGACGGCCTTGACACGGTTGTCGTTCAGGATCGCATCGACGGACTCCTTGTCGCCGTTGACGACGTTCAGGACGCCCGCGGGCAGCCCAGCCTCGAGGAACAATTCGGCGATGCGCAGCGGCACAGAGGGGTCGCGCTCGCTGGGCTTGAGGATGAACGCGTTGCCCGCCGCGAGCGCCGGCCCCATCTTCCACAGCGGGATCATCGCGGGGAAGTTGAACGGGGTGATGCCGGCGACGACGCCGAGCGGCTGCCGCATCGAATACACATCGATCCCGGTGCCGGCTCCGGTCGAGTACTCGCCCTTCAGCAGGTGCGGGGCTCCCGCCGCGAACTCGATCACCTCGACGCCGCGCTGAATGTCACCGAGCGAGTCCTCGTAGGTCTTGCCGTGCTCGCGGCTCAGCGTCTTGGCGAGCTCCGGAGCGTCCTTGGCGATCAGGTCGAGGAACTTCAACAGCACACGCGCACGCTTCTGCGGGTTCGTCGCACCCCATGCGACTTGCGCCTCCTCCGCATTCGCGATCGCAGCCTCGACCTCGGCGGTCGTAGCCAGTGGAACGCGTGCCTGGACTGCGCCGGTCGACGGATCGAAGACGTCGCTGAAGCGACCGGACGTGCCGGCGACATGCTCGCCGCCGATGAAGTGGGTGAGTTCACGAGTCATTTCGAGGTATCCCTTCGGCGCATCGATTCAGCGCTCGTTCCGAGAGTACTTTGAATTCATTGTAAATACTAGGTCGTTCAAGTGATTTTCGTTGTCAACATCGATGGGCTCCGTAGCCGCAACGTCCAGCGGGGTTATGAACGGCTCCAGCGGCTTGAGATCACCACGCGCCGTGGCGACGCTCCCAATCGGATTCGACAACACCCCCGCGAACCATCACCACACCTGCAGGGATGGCCGCAAGCAGCACGAGCACCAGCAAAGCCAATGATGCCTTCCAGTCTCCGAACGCATCATGCAGAAGGCCAACCGCGAGAGGTCCGAGCGCCGCGATTGAATACCCCGCGCTCTGCACCATCGCGCTGAGCGCCACGGTCGTCTGGTGCGTACGGCTGCGCAGGCTCAGCTGCACCACCACCAAGGGGAACAGAATCGGCGCGAGGCCGAGAAGAGCCACCCAAAGCCATATCGCGCTTTGGGGCACAAGCAACATTCCGAGTGAACCCGACACCCCGGCGGCGATCGCTACCGCGAACAGTACGCCGATGCCGCCGACTCGATCGATGATCATTGGAACCAGAAAAGAGATCGGGAGGCTCATCGCCGCGAAAAGCGACAGGAGCGCTCCAGCAGTCACCGGAGTGACGTCTGCGATGTCGACAAGGATCCGTGGCAGCCATGCGAACGACGTGTAGGCGGCGACCGAGGTCGCCGCAAAGGCGACCGTCAGCGCCCAAGCGAGAGGACTCGACCACAGACGACGCAGCACGCGGGGATCAGCGTGTTCTGCGGCCTGCCCTGACCACGTCGCGCGATCCAGTCCCAAGATCCGGATCCAAGGCATCATCGCGAGGATCGCGAAGACCGACCACCATGCCAACGACATTCGCCAGCCTGCCGCGATGGTGATGGGTACGGCGACCAGCGCCGGCACGAATGTCGCCACCGCCATGATGGTTGTGTACACCCCGGTCATCGTCCCGACCTGTGCGGGGAAGTACTTCTTGACCAGCGGTGGCAGAAGGACATTGCCTGCTCCAACCGCTGCGAAAGTCAGCAGCGTCGAGAGAAGAAGTCCGGTGCCATCGAATGCCAGCCCCCGAAGCATGAGGCCTACGGCCACCACGCCCGCTGACACGACCACCATGCGCTCAAGGCCCAGCAGTCGCGTCAGGAGGGGTGTCACTAGGCCAAAGGCGCCGTAGCAGATAAGGGGTGCCGCCCCGATCGCCCCCACCACTACTTCCGATATGGCGATCTCCCGACCTATGTCGTCCAGAATCGGAGACAAGGACGTAACGGCGGTGCGCAGTGAAAAGCCGAACAACAACACCGCGACGACGACCATCGCAGCCTGAGGACGCGACGGCGGTGACGGGGATTCGGCCGACATTTTTCTCTTGACCGGCTCTCGTTGATATCGAACTCGGGTGTGACAGGAACGGCTGATGGAACGGGTCCGCTCGCACACGGCTTCTCCTGTTGTCAGCACAACAGCCGCATGAGCGTCAATCAACGGGCGCATACTTAGCAGGTCATCCAGCTATATCGTAGATCACCCAATCAACAGTAATGTTGCCACCAAACGTCGCGAGCGCGATCTGCGCACGAAGGAGAGAACCATGACATCTGTAATCGTGTCCGCTGCGCGGACGCCCGTCGGCCGCCTCCTCGGCTCTCTTTCTGGACTCACGGCGGCGGATCTCGGAGGCCTCGCGATCCGCGAGGCCGTACGGCGTTCGGGTCTGAGTCCGGACGAGGCGGAGGCGGTGTACTTCGGCAACGTCGTCCAGGCGGGCGTGGGTCCGAACACTGCGCGTCTGTCGGCGGTGGCGGCGGGCGTCCCGCTCAGCGTGCCCGCGACCACGATCAATAAACTGTGCCTCTCGGGGCTGACCGCGGTCGGGCACGCCGACCTCGCGATCCGCGGCGGTCTGGCATCGATCGCCATCGCGGGCGGCACGGAATCGATGACGAATGCGCCCCACCTGACCCACGTGCGCGGGGGCGTGAAGTACGGGTCCACGCAGCTCGCCGACGCGCTCGATCAGGACGCGCTCGTATGCGGTATCGAGCACGAGGCCATGGGCGCCGGAACGGAGAAGCACCAGTCCGGGCTGGGCCTGTCTCGCGAGGAGCAGGACGCGTGGGCGGCCCGTTCGCACCAGCGTGCCGCGGCGGCGACCGCCGAGGGGCGCCTCGCGGACGAGCTCGTGCCCGTCACGATCCCGTCCCGGCGGGGCGACACCGTCGTCGCCGCCGACGAGGGCATCCGCCCGGACACCACGGCGGAGACGCTCGCACAGCTGCGCCCGGCGTTCTCGGCCTCGGGGACAATCACCGCCGGCTCGGCGTCACAGCTGTCCGACGGCGCCGCCGCGCTCGTCGTCATGGACAAGTCCGAGGCCGAGCGCCGCAGCATCCCGTGGCTCGCCGAGATCGTGTCGTACGCGACGGTCGCCGGGCCCGACCCGTCGCTCCTGCACCAGCCGGCGCGGGCGATCGAAAAGGCCGTCGCCCGCGCCGGTCTCGATATCTCCGACCTCGATCTCATCGAGATCAACGAGGCGTTCGCGAGCGTGGCGCTGGCCTCGATGCGGGACCTGTCGCTCGACCCGGAACGGGTGAACGTCAACGGCGGCGCCATCGCGATCGGACACCCGGTCGGGATGTCGGGCGCCCGGCTGATCGCGACGCTCGCGTACGAGCTGCGGCGCCGCGGCGGCGGCGTCGGCGTGGCAGCGCTCTGCGGAGGGGGCGGGCAGGGCGATGCTCTGATCATCCGGGTCTGAGTCGAGAGGGGTCGTGCTCGATGCGCGGCTCCTCGTCAGAGCCGAGCCGCGAGACGGGCGGCGCTCACGCGATCCAGCTTGTGACTGCCCGCCAGCGGGATGTCGGCGTCGGGCACGATGTGGATGCGCGGGATCTTGTATGAGGACAGTTCGCGACGGCAGTGCGCGTCGAGGATCTCGCCGATCTTGCGTGCGTCGGAGCCCGCCGACCACGTCGCGTCGATCGACACGAGTGCGCGCAGAGAGGTCGATTCGTCGCCTCCGACTCCCACCACGACCACCTGCGCCACCGCCTCGTGGCGGCGCAGGGCAGACTCCACCTCCTCAGGCTGGACGGTGAGACCCTTCACCTTGATGAGCGTCTTGAGCCGTCCGCTGTACAGTAGCTGTCCCCCGCTCCAGCTTCCCAGGTCTCCCGTGCTGAACCAACCGTCGTCGAGCAGTCCCAGGTGGCTGCCGTCTGTGTACCCGCGCATCAGATTCGGACCTCGCACGACGATTTCCCCCACCTCGCCGTCGCGCAGGATTGTCCGCGTGTCGGGGTCCACGATACGTAGTCGGTTACCCGGCAGGGGCGAACCGTGTGTCGACCTGCGGATATCCGCGTGATCCTGCCAGTCGTGGCACGTGAACGCGGTCGCCGTCTCCGTCGATCCATACATGTTCACACCCTGGTCGAACGGCAGGCCGAAGCGCTCGAAAAGGTCGGGATCGAGGACGAGGCCCCTCCGCATCCGCCGCAGGTCGGCCGTCGTGAAGCCCGCAGACCCGGCGATCGCGGACAGCCCGTCGTGCCAGACGTTGTGCGCCGTGCATCCACGGGCGCGGATGAGCCCCGCGGCGGTCGTCGGTTCGTAGCGCGCCTGCGTGACGATCTCCGCCCCCGCGGCCGCAGCGCCGCTCAGCACGTTGCAGAGTCCCCCGCTGAAGAACATCGGGAAGTACGAGTAGACCCGGTCGGCGCTGCCGAGCCCCATGCGATCGCTGATGTGCACGGCGTTCCGGCGCACGGCGCCCTGGGTCAGAACAACGCCCTTCGGGTCTCCCGTGCTGCCCGACGTGAACAGGATGACGAAGTCGGCGTCGTCATGGTCGGCGCCGGTCTCACTCACCCACACCCGCGGATCGCACTCCGCGCCGCGCGCGATGAGCGCGCTCCAGTGGGCGGTCCCGGCACGCTCCTCGCCGATCACGAACAGCGCCTCCTCCCCCGGACCGATGCCCTGAGCGGCCAGCTTCGCCAGGGCGGCGACGGGTTCGACGAACGCGTCCGACGCGATCATCAGGTCGGGCTGAGCCGCCGCCACGATCCGCGCGAGCTCTCCGGGCGCCGCCCACGTGGAGATCGGCACCGCGGTGAGGCCCGCCCGCGCGCACGCGTAGAGCGTCACGACGAAGTCGATGCCGTTCGGCAGCAACATCCCGACCCTGGCACCGCGTCTCAGTCCGGAGGCCAGGAGCGCGGCGGCCAACTCGTCGCCGCGCCGGCACCAGTCGGCGTACGTGAGCTGATCGGGGCCCGCCGTGAGCGCGATCCGGTTCGACAAGCGGTGCGCACGCACGAGCGATGCCCATCCGTATCCGCCGCCGGACGACAGCGAGGGGGCGCTCCTCTCCATTACTTCGCCGCCATGCGGACCGCTCCGTCGAGGCGGATCGTCTCGCCGTTCAGCATCGGGTTCTCGACGATGTGCTGCACGAGCGCGGCGTACTCCTCGGGCTTCCCCAGGCGCGACGGATGCGGGGTCTGCGCCCCGAGGGACGCGACCGCCTCGGCTGGGAGCGACTCGAACATCGGAGTGTGGAACAGCCCGGGGGCGATCGTCACGACCCGGATCTTCGACTCTGCGAGTTCGCGGGCGATCGGGAGAGTCATCCCCGCTACGCCCGCCTTCGACGCCGAGTACGCGGCCTGCCCGATCTGACCCTCGAACGCGGCGACGGACGCCGTGCACACGATGACCCCGCGTTCTTCTGCGCCGGTGAGCGATTTCGCCATGGCCTCAGCGGCGAGGCGGATGACGTTGAAGGTGCCGATGAGGTTGACCTCGATCACCGAACGGAACACCTCGAGCGGGAACGGACCACGGTGCCCGACGACGCGCGCGGAACGGACGATCCCCGCGCAGTTGACCACGATGTCGATGCTGCCCGTGAGCTCGATGACGCGGTCGACGGCAGCCGCGACGTCGGCCTCGGAGGTGACATCGGCGGGCAGGAACACAGCGCGCTCGCCCAGGTCGGCCACAGCCGCCTCGTTCGCCTCCCCGGCGAGGTCGACGACGGCCACAGAGGCGCCCCGCTCGATCAGCCGGCGCGCGGTCGCAAGTCCCAGGCCGGACGATCCACCGGTGATCAGCGCCGTCTTTCCCGCAATGTCCATATCCAGAATCCTCACTCTCATCCGCGTCCACGTTGACGTTGACGCCTGGTCTTCAACATGCCACGATGTCGGGATACACGCAATCCGCCGGGGGGCCGAATTGCGATGAGAATCGTCACAACAAAGGAGTTGACTGTGGTTCAGACCAACCCATCGACGGAGGAATTCGGCGACACCGTCGAAGTCCTCGATGTCCAGGCCTCGAGGAAGGCCCTCGTCGCCGGCACGCTCGGCAACCTGATCGAGTGGTACGAGTTCGCCGTGTACGGCTACATGGCGCCATACATCGCCACGCAGTTCTTCGCGAGCGAGATCCCCGGCGTCGCGATCCTGTCGACCTTCATGGTGTTCGCGCTCGCCTTCTTCATGCGACCGATCGGAGCGATCATCTTCGGGCGCCTCACCGACCGCTACGGCCGGCGCCCGATCCTCGCGACGATCATCATCATGATGAGCCTCGCCACCGCCGTGATCGGCGTTCTGCCCACGGCGGCACAGATCGGCCTGCTCGCGCCACTCCTCCTGGTCGTCGCCCGCATCGCCCAGGGCCTGTCCGGCGGCGGTGAGATGGGCGGCGCCGTGTCGCTCATGGTCGAGAACGCACCCGCCAACCGCCGCGGGCTCTACGGCTCGTGGTCGTTCGCGGGCACCACGATCGGCTTCGTCCTCGGTGGCACCGTCGCGACGATCCTCGCCGCTCTCCTGCCGGCCGACGCCATGGCCGACTGGGGCTGGCGCATCCCGTTCCTGCTCGCGCTCCCCATGGGCGCGGTCGCGCTCTACATCCGCCTCCGCATCGACGAGACCCCGCACTTCAAGCGCGTTCAGCGCGAGCGCACCGAGGTGGGGTCGAACGCCGCGCTTCCGCCGTCCGCGATCAAGCTGACCGCGGCGTACCTTCTCGTGACCATCGGCGTGCTGGTCGTGTACAACGCGATCGGCAACACGTTCATGGTCGGCATGCCGACCTACCTCACGACCGCATTCGGCCTGCCCCCGGCATCCGCGTACTTCCTCACCCTCATCACGGGCCTCGTGGGCGGTCTGACGATGCCGCTGTTCGGGCTGCTGTCCGACCGCGTGGGTCGCTGGCCGGTCCTGGCGACCGGAACGATCGCCACGCTCGTCCTGTCGTATCCGCTCTACCTGCTGATGGGCACCGGCTTCGCGGGCGGCGTCGTCGCCCTGTTCGTCGCCGGCCTGCTCATCGGCGTCGTCGGCGGTCCGATGCCGGCCTTCCTCTCCGAGCGGTTCGCCACGCGCAACCGCGGAACCGGCGTCTCGGTGATCTACGCTATCTCGGTCGCCGTGTTCGGCGGATCGGCTCCGTACGTCATCACGTGGATCTTCCAGATCACGAACAACCCGTATGCCGCGGCAATCTACACGCTGCTGTGCGCGGCCATCAGCACGGTCGCACTTCTGGCCTGGCGGTTCGCGAAGAGCGAGCGCGCGCAGGGCGACGCCTTCGATCGCCCGCTCGCGGACTGACGCAGTCGGAGGATGCGGGCACATCGTGCCCGCATCCTCCGCATGACAAGAGGAACCACCATGCCGACTCTGTACATCACCGGGCTGAGCGCCGACGGCCGATCACGCATCGCAGAACGACGCGAGATCGACCCGGACGGCCGCTGGTTCGAGGCTCTCCGCCTGGCCGACCCGGTCACGGCGATCACTTCGTCCAGCCCTGAGGTCGCCCTGTTCGCGGCCCCCACGGTCCCCGGCGGACTGATCGTGAACATCTACCCGTGGCGTGCCGGGCAGCGCACGCCGATGCACCGGACGGTCACCACCGACATCGATGTCGTGATCCAGGGGTCGCTCACGATGCACCTCGAGGAGGAGTCCGTCGAGCTCACCGTGGGCGACTGCGCGATCCTGCCCGGCGTGGCTCACGCGTGGGAGTCCGGCCCCGAGGGCGCGATCGCGATGTACTGCCTCGTCGCCGGCGAGGCGACGGGATCCGATATCGGCAGGCACATGCCGCCGCTCCTCTGATCGATCCGCCGTCAGTTCGGGATCGGCTCGATGTTCTGGTTGAGCCGGAAGAGGTTCGTCGGGTCGTACTGCCCTTTGAGGCGTCCGAGCCGCTCATACTTGGGCCCGTAGGTCGCGCGCACGCGTGTCGGGTCGTCCTCGCTGTCGAAGTTCACGTAGACGCCCTGGCCCGATCCGTACGGCTGCATCGCCGCCCAGCCCGAACGAGCCCACTGCACGTGCGGCGCCGGATCCTGGCCGCGCTTCCAGCCGCTCATGATCATGTAGACGAACTGGGTCCCGCGGTTTCCGAACGGCGTCGCGTCCTCGGGCACGCGGGAGATCTGCCCGCCCATCTGCTGCATGTACATCTGATCGCGCTCGGACACCCGGTGCGTCCAGTGCTCGGAGAACGTGGCGATGGCCGCCGGCGTGATCTCCTGTGCGTACGTCGCCTTCTCATACCAGGGGACGCCCCAGGTCGCATCGTTGTCCAGCATCCGTTGCAGCTTCGCATACGACATCTCGCGCACGAAGTCGAGGTCGGGGCGCGTCTGCGCGCGGAATCCGTCGAGTAGCGCGGCGCCGGTCACGGGATCCCCGGCGTAGCACACGCCGATGAAGACCACGGGCATTCCGCGCATGTGCTCGGGGTACGAATTGACGCGGGGGCCGGTGATCAGCAGTCCGAGCATCGTGAGCTCGTCCGGCGCGGCGAGCGCGAACTCGGCGAACTGGGCGAGGATCTCCTCGGTGCGGCGACCGTCGTAGACGAGCGCTCCCCCGAGGACGGCGCTCAGCGGGTGCAACCGGTACTCGAACGACGTTACGATCCCGAAGTTACCGCCTCCGCCGCGCAGGCCCCAGAAGAGCTCCGCGTTCTCTTCGGCGCTCGCCCGCACGAACTCCCCATCGGCGTTGACCACGTCCGCGGCAAGGAGGTTGTCGCACGTGAGTCCGTGCAGGCGGCTGAGCCAGCCGATGCCACCGCCGAGGGTGAGTCCGGCGATCCCGGTGCTGGACACGTAGCCCCCGGGCGTCGCGAGATCCGCGCGTGCCGTCTCACGGTCGAACTCGCCCCATTTCACGCCGGGCTGTGCGCGCGCGACTGCGCGGCCGGCGTCGACGCGCACCCCCTTCATGAGCGAGAGGTCGATCATCAACCCGCCCTCGCACACGGAGTGGCCGGGGATGCTGTGTCCTCCGCCGCGGACCGAGGTGAGCACGTCGTGGGCGCGTGCGAAGCGCACCGCGGCGCGCACGTCTTCGACGCCCGTGCAGCGGGCGATGAGCGCCGGCCGGCGGTCACCGCTGCCGTTCCAGATATTGCGGGCGAGGTCGTATTCGTCGACGCCAGGCTCGAGGAGGGGACCGTCGAACGTGCGTCTCAGTTCAGCCAGGGCCGTGGAGGGAAACGTCGTGTGATCTGCGGTGATCGTCATGATACGGGAATCTACACCGGTGTGGAACGATCGTCAACGGGAGCGTGGAATGCCGGGCCCCGGCCTCCCGTATGATCGACGTGCCCCCTCCCGGACGGAGTCCGCTGCCTTGAGCGCCGAACGATCCGACGAACCCGTCGCCCCGAATCCCCGCACCCTCCGTGGGCGCCGGGCGATCGCCCGCGCCGACGACCAGACCGCGTACCGGGATCGGCGACGCGAAGTAGTCGACATCGCCGCCCGACTCTTCCGAGAGAAGGGCTACGACACGACGACGTTCGCCGACATCGCGCGGGAGTTCGGGACCGATCGCGCCTCGCTGTACTACTACGTCACGAGCAAGCAGGAGCTGTTCGAAGAGATCGTCGGCGGCATCCTGGACGGCAACGTCACCGAAGCGGAGCGGATCCTCGCCTCCGACGACGATGCCCCCGCGAAACTCCGCCTGCTCATCGAGGATCAGATCGAGACCCAGGCCCGCAATTATCCGCACATGTACGTCTACATCCAGGACGGGATGCGGGCGGTGCGTGATCGTCAGAGCGAATGGGCCCGCCGAATGTCCGCGCAGACCTCCCGGTATGAACGGATCGTGCGGCAGATCCTCCTCGACGGCGTGCGCGAGGGCTCGATCCGCTCGGACATCGACGTCCGCCTTCTCGGTGCGGGCCTTTTCGGCCTCATGAGCTGGACCCACCGCTGGTTCCGGCCCGGCGATCCGTTCTCCCCGCAGGAGGTCGCCGCATCCATCGTCGGGATCTTCCTGGAGAGCGCGACCTCCTGACGAGGGGTTCCACACCGCTGTGGATTTACGTTACCGTTGACAATGCGCAGCGCAGCGGAGCGCTCGTGGACGGGGTGGAGCATGGCGGCGACGATCGACGGACTGGATGCGTCCTCCCTCTGCCTCGGAGGCAACGTGTTCGGATGGACCGTGGGCGCCCAGGACGCCTACGCGGTGCTCGACGCGTTCGCTGAGGGCGGCGGGACATTCCTGGACACCGCCGACCAGTACGTCGACTGGGTCCCCGGCGGAACGGGCGGCGAGTCCGAAGCGATCATCGGCGAGTGGATGGCCGCCCGCGGCAATCGCGAGCACATGGTCGTCGGCACGAAGGTCGGCAAGGGACCGGACGCGCGCGGCCTGTCGTCAGGCGCCATCCGCACGTCGGTCGAGGCATCCCTCCGCCGCCTTCGCACGGATCACATCGACGTCTACTATGCGCACGAGGACGACCAGAGCGTGCCCCTGACCGAGACGCTCGAGACCTTCGACGCGCTGATGAAGGAGGGGAAGATCCGCTTCGCCGCCGCATCGAACTACAGTGCCGAGCGCCTTCAGCAGGCGGTCGACGTGTCACGCGAGCACGGATGGGCGACCTACTCGGTGCTGCAGCCCCATTACAACCTCGTGCGGCGCCGATCGTACGAGGGGGCACTCGAGAGCGTGTGCGAGCGTGCCGGCATCGCGTGCGTCCCCTACTTCTCGCTCGCGTCCGGCTTCCTGACCGGGAAGTACCGGCCGGGGATGACGGTGAAGAGCCCGCGCTCCGGCGCGGCCGCGAGGTATCTCGACGAGCGGGGTCTGCGGATCCTGTCCGCTCTCGACGCCGCCGCGGAGCGACATGGCACGTCGGTCGCGGCGGTCTCGCTCGCCTGGCTACTGTCACGGCCGACCGTGATGTCGGTGGTCGCGAGCGGCACCTCTCCCGCGCAGGTGGGAGAACTGCTTGCGGCGGATGGGGTGGATCTGGACGCGGAGGACCTTGCCCGCCTCGACGAGGCGTCCACCGGCGAACCCGAGCATCGTCAACGTTGATATTGACTAGTCCGCCCGAGGCTCGTATCGTGTGGCATGCGCGACGATGCGCACGGTCAGGAGGCCCCTGTGATGCGAACGGATTGGTCGGAGACCACGGATCTCGTGGTGGTCGGGGCTGGTGCCGCAGGCTACAGCGCCGCCGTCACGGCGGCGGCGGCCGGAGCACGCGTCCTTCTGCTGGAGAAGGCGAGCGCGCCGGGCGGAACGACCGCGAAGTCCGGAGGCTCGACCTGGGTGCCCAACAACAGCCGGATGGCGGCGCAGGGCCAGGTCGACGATCGATCGGCGGCCCTGCGGTACATCGCCCGGCTCGCCTATCCGTACAGATTCCACCCCACCGGTCCGACGCTCGGGCTCTCGGCCGACGACTACCGGCTGCTCGAGACCCTGTACGACCGCGGCTCGGAGGCCGTCGAGGCGCTCGTCGGCGTCGGCGCCCTGTACTTCGCCGACCGCACCTATCCCGACGGCACCCCGATGAAGCCGTATCCCGACTACCAGGCGCACCTGCCCGAGGACGAGGGGATCGGGGCCCGGATGCTCGCACCCGCCCTTCCGCCCGGATTCGAGCCGGACTTCGAGGTGCCACCGGGCATGCACGTGGGCATCGGCGGCAAGATCATGATCGCGACGCTGAGCGATGCCGCCGGCCGTCTCGGCGTGGACGTCCGCACCGAGCATCGCGTCCGCCGGCTCGTGCAGGACGAGGATGGCCGCGTGTGCGGAGTCGAAGCGGACACTCCGAGCGGCACGCGGTGGTTCGGAGCGGCGGACGGGGTCGTGTTCGCGTCCGGCGGGTTCCTCCACAATGCACGCATGCGCTCGGAATTCCTCAGAGGACCCGTGTACGGCGGGGCGGCCGCGGGCACCAGCACCGGGGACTTCATCGAGATCGGCACGCGCGCGGGCGCACAGCTGGGCAACATGACGCAGGCCTGGTGGACCCAGGCGGTGCTGGACATGGTGGCGACCGGCGAGCCGACGGCGCAGGACATCTTCTATCCCTTCGGCGACAGCGTCGTCCAGGTGAACAAGTACGGCGTCCGGGTCGTCAACGAGAAGCAGCCGTACAGCGAGCGCGCCCAAGTCCACTTCCACTGGAATGCGAGCGAGGTCGAGTACTCAAACCTCGTGATGTTCCAGATCTGGGACGACGCGGTCGCGCAGAATCCGCTCCAGTGGGCCTATCGCGGCTTGACGCCGATGCCGGGCGAGCAGGCGGAGTACATCGTCACCGCCGACACACTGGAGGAGCTCGCCGCAGCGCTGGACGACAAGTTGCTGGATTATGCGCCGCTGATCGGCGGCGCGCGGCTCGCCGACGACTTCGTCGACGCGCTGCGAGGGACCATCGCCCGATTCAACGACTTCGCCCGCACCGGGGTCGATCTCGACTTCCATCGCGGGGAGAGCCCGATCCAGCAGCAGATCCAGGGGACCGCACGCGAGGGCTGCCCCAACCCCACCATGGCCCCGATCTCCGATCGGGGGCCGTATCACGCCATCGTGCTCGTGGCCGGCGCGCTCGATACGAAGGGCGGTCCGCGCATCGACGCGAACGGACGCGTCATCGACCACGCCGGCAGACCCATCCCGGGCCTCTACGGCGCGGGCAACTGCATCGCTTCCCCCTATGCGCAGTCGTATCCGGGAGCAGGGGGCACCCTCGGTGCGGCATTGACCTTCGGTTACGTCGCGGCACGTCACGCAGTCGGCGCGTCCGTGGTCACCCGGTAGGAACTGCGGGGGCCGACCCTTGCTCGAGCAACGACGCCAGTTGCGAATCAACGACCATGTAGATAGGCAATGACGCTATGGAAATGAGCACAACATGAGAGACGTGGAAGCCCGGATCCGCCGACTCGAAGACCGGGTCGAACTCACCGATCTCGCGACGAGATACTTCCTCGCATCAGACTTCGACGACTATGAAGCAATCGCCCGCTACTTCACGGCCGACGACTCGTTCGCTGCAGACGGCTTCCCCGCGAACGTCGGCAACGAGGCGATCGCGGCATCGATCCGCGATTCGCGCTCACACTTCGGAATCACCATCCACACGCCCCACTACGTGCTCGTCGACTTCCTCGACGACGACAACGCCACGGGACTCGTCGGCGCGCACCTGGAGATCGCGGTCGGCGGCAAGACAGTCTTCGCCGCTGTGCGCTACGAGGACGTGTACGTCCGGCAGAACGGGGAATGGCGCTTCCGCAGCCGCAACATGCGGACGGTCCACGCGCAGCCCTGGGAGGATGTGGCCACCTCGCTCACCGCGGAGCTGCCCATCCGCTGGCCCGGGGGCGAACCGGCGCCGTCCAGCTATCCGCGCGGCGTCTGAGGCCTGGCGCGCGGCGCGTGGCGGGGGAGATGACTGGCTCGCGCTCGTGAGAGGTGCAGATCCCCGCGACGGGACGCCCACGCGCAGGAATGGGCACGGCATGAATGGCATCAATGGCATCAATGGCGATCGAAACATGGGGACGGACGCCGAGCTTCACGCCGACGGCGGCGACCTCGCGCGGCGGTCTTCGCCGTCAATATCGACAGGTCGACCTGTTTCGACTGGCACGACGGCACCACATGAAAGTCACCGAGGAGAAGACGACAGTGAACGAGAAGCTCAGAGAGATCTTCACGTCGAAGGGCACCGGATACGGACTGTGGGTTACATCCGAGTCACCGGCGGTCGTCGAGGTCGCGGCGGAACTCGGACTCGATTGGGTCTGCATCGACCTCGAGCACGGCTACCTCAGCCTGCAGCACGTCGCCAATCACCTGACGGCCGCGCGGGTCCGACATGTCGATCCTCGTGCGCCCGCCCACCCACGATCTCGAGCCGACGAAGCGGGTCATCGATCTCGGCGCCCACGGCATCATCCTCCCGCTCGTCGAGACCGTCGACGAGGTCAGGGCCGCGCAGCAGAACATCTGGTACCCGCCGAAGGGACGGCGCGGGATCGGAGGCGAGCGCAACGTCACCTGGGGTCTCGCCTTGGAGAAGTACGTGCGGTCGGCCAACGACGAGCTGCTCCTCATTCCGATGATCGAGACGAAGCGCGCCGGTGAGAACATCGACGAGATTCTCGCGGTCGAGGGGACCGAGGCGATCTTCCTGGACCCGGCGACATGTCGGCCAGCTACGGCTTCGTCGGCGAGTGGGAGGGACCCGGAGTCGCGGAGATCGACCTCGACATCCTCGTCCGCGCGGACGCGGCCGACATCCGGTCCGGCGTGGTGGCGCGGAGCACCGACGAGATCCTCCAGCGCCGCGATCAGGGCTTCGGCATGGTGTGCCTCGGATCGGACACGGGTCTCCTGATCCGCGAGGTCCGCGGCATCAGGTCCGCACTCGGCAACACGCCCATCGGCCACCGGTGGTTCTGAGCCGCGCCGGGACTCTGCACACGCCGCGCATCCGGCGTGCGCACTACGCTGGCCCGGTGATGTTCCCGTGAGCGGAGTCCTGAGCGGCATCCGCGTGCTCGAGCTCGGCGGCAAAGGACCGACGCCGTTCGCCGGCATGATGCTCGCCGACATGGGAGCAGAGGTCGTCGCCGTCGACAGAGCCGGCGCCGTGACCCCGGACGACCTCTCGGTGTTCGGACGCGGCAAGCACCGCCTCCGACTCGATCTGAAGTCGCCGGAGGCGCGGGGGCTCCTCCACGCAGCGATGTCAGGGATCGACGTGGTGATCGAGGGGTTCCGCCCGGGCGTGGCCGAGCGGCTGGGGCTCGGCCCGGCAGACGTCCACGCGGTGAACCCCCGCGTCGTGTACGGACGGATGACCGGTTACGGCCAGGACGGCCCATGGTCGCGCGCCCCCGGCCACGACGTCAACTTCATCGCGATGAGCTCCGCCCTCGCGCACGTCGGCCCTCGCGAAGGACCGCCGGTCGTCCCGCTCAACCTCGTCGGCGATTTCGGGGGCGGCGGGATGCTGCTGGTCACCGGCGTCCTGGGCGCGCTCGTCGAGCGTGGCGCGTCGGGCCGCGGCCAGGTCGTCGATGCCGCCATGACCGACGGATCCGCGCAGCTCATGGCGTGGGCGTATGCGGCACGCGCGCACGGAGACTGGTCGGATGAGCGCGGCGGGAATGCGACCGACGGGTCGGCCCCGTTCTACCGGGCGTACGAGACGGCGGACGGAGGGTTCGTCAGCGTCGGGGCCCTCGACCCCGGTCACTACGTTGAGCTCATGCGGGTGTGCGGAATCGATCCCGCCCCCGATCAGTACGACCGCACCCAGTGGCCTGCGCTGTCCCGGCGCTTGGAGGAGACCTTCGCCGCGCGGGATCGCGCGTCCTGGGTCGCGCGCTTCGACGGCGTCGAGACGAGCTTCGCCCCCGTCCTCACGATGGCGGAGGCGCACACGCATCCCTACCACGTCGAGCGCGAGACGTTCGTGGAGCTGGACGGAGTTCTCCAGCCCGCGCCGGCCCCGCGGTTCGACCGGACTCCGAGCCGGCCGCGGCCGCCCGCCGCCGCGGATGCCGTCTCCACGCTCGCAGTCCTCGGCGTCGGCGAGCGGGATGCACGCGATCTCCTCGCGCGGGGCATCGCCGGATGACGCGGGGCCTCAGCCGCCGTAGGTGAAGGCCGTGTCCGGCTCCGAGCTGGCGATCGGCAGCGCGCGCACCGGCGAGAAGCTGGTCGGGTACAGGATCTTGCTCCTCCAGCTCTTGATCATCGGGCGCACGATCGAGATGCACCGCTGCCACTCGGGATCGGCGGCCAGAGCGGCGCGACGGAACTTCCGATCCTCCAGATCGGTGTACGCCCACAGGTGGACGACCTCGTTCATCGTCCCGAACTCCGAGACGAAGTATCCGAAGAAGCCGCCGAGGATCGGCTTGGCGACCGGGAGCCCCACGGTCTCGTACGGATCGAGGAACTCCATCGTGGGGACGTGCGGATAGAGCTCATAGGTCCTCTACTCGACGAGCATCCCATCTCCTTGTTCGAGGCCCGGCGGAACGATCCGGACGGCCGTCACCGAGCCGATACGCGGTCGCGGTTGCGCGTCACTTCCACCCCGGCGGCGACCCGGTCCCACATGTCCGTCGTGATGCCGGCATCGCGCAGCGGCGCTTTCTGGACCTTCTGGGTGGGCGTCTTCGGCAAGCGGTCGACCACCCGCACGTAGCGGGGGACGGCGAAGTAGGGCAGTTCGCGCGCCGCGGCCTCGATGAGCTCGGCGCGGTCCAGTTCGGTTCCGGGATTGACGACCACGGCGACCGCGATCTCATCGTCGCCTTCACTGGACGGGAGAGGGTAAGCCGCAACTTCGGCGACCTGTCCGGAGCCGAGGATCGCCGTCTCCACGTCGTACGCCGATACGTTCTCGCCGCGGCGGCGCATGCTGTCCTTCACGCGTCCTGCGAAGTAGAACCAGCCCTCCGCGTCGCGCTTGAGCAGATCGCCCGTATGGAACCACAGGTCCTTCCGGCTCTCGAGCGTCGCCTCCGGCATCCGGAAGTACCCGTCCGGGATCGTGGCGGGATCGCGGGGCCGGGCGATGAGCTCGCCGGCGACGCCGTCCGGCACGTCTGCCCCGTCGGCGTCGATCAGACGGACCTCGTACGCCGAGACGACTTTGCCGACCGTGCCCGCCGGCGCCCCGTCTCCGGGGCTCGTGTGGGTGATCGAGCCGAAGTCCGTGAGCCCGTACGCCGAGACCGGCGTGATCCCCCACGACCGTTCGACTTCGAGGTGAGTGGCTGGCGGGCATGCGCCGAGGATGCAGCGGATCGAGCTGCGCGCGCGATCGGCCGCCATCTGCGGGGTCTCCGTCCGCAGGAGCATCTCGATCATCGCTCCGATCAGCGGCGTCGAGGTGGCCCCGTTGTCGGCGATGTCGGACCAGAAGCCGGAGACGCTGAAGCGCTCGGCGATCACGGCGCTGCCGCCGGCGTTCAGTGCCGCCATCACGGAGGTGCACAGCGAGTTGGCGTGGAAGAGAGGCGTGCAGCAGTAGATGCGGTCCGTCTCATCGCGGCCGAGGTGATCGCGGTAGAGGTTCGCCCAGAGGTTCAGGGTGCCGTAGTTCCAGACCGTGCCCTTGGACGGTCCGGTCGTCCCCGACGTCGACATGATGAGACTCGGATCCGACGCGGTGAGCTCCAGCGGTGCGACCGGCTCGGCTGCCCGCAGGAGCCCGTCGAGCTCGGAGGAAGCTCCGGCGCCCACCTCGAGCACCGCGAAATCGCAGGTCGCCTCCGACGCGGCCTGCGCGAGGGTCTCGGCGAGATCGGCACCGACGACGACGGCGGCGGGTGCGAAGAGGGTAAGCGGATGCCGCAGGGTCTCGCCCCTCAGTTCGGTGTTGACCGGCACCGGGACCGCTCCGAGGAACTGCGCCCCGAAATGCGCGCCCAGGAAGTCCAGGCAGTTGTGGAGCATGATCAGGACGCGGTCGCCGCGGGCTACTCCGCGGGAGCGCAGGAGTCCCGCCCATCGCGAGGCCACGTCGTACATGTCCGCGTAGGACGTGGACTCGCCGTTCGCCGTCCAGCGCAGGAATTCCCGGTCACCGATGTTCTCGGCGCACCACTCGAGCCTCGCGGTGGCGACCGGACTGCTGGCCGAGACCGCGCTCACGCCTTCCTTTTCGAGATGTCGCTGGTCGGCGGGACGCGGAACTCGTCGATGATCACCTTCAGGCCCTCTTCGCGGACGCGGGTCCTGAGCGCGATGACATCGGGCACGAGGTGCAGCAGCGCGTCGATCTCGGCGGTGCCCTCGATCGCCTGGCGCATGCCCATCCACTCCATCGCGCGGTTGATCGAGACCTTCTTCATGTGGAGGAGGTCGGGTGAGACGAGCGCCATCCGGCTTGCGAGCGACCGGGTGGCCTCGATGACCTCGTCCGCAGGCACGGCGTGGTTGGCCAGGCCCCACTCCACGGCGGTCTTGCCGTCGATGTAGTTGCCGGGGACGAACGCGAGCTCCTTCGCGCGCTTGGGCCCCGCGAGGATCGCCCAGAGGGGCGCGATGAATCCCCCGCCGATCGGAACGGTGGGCTCGCCGAGCTTCGCGTCCTCGGCGACGATCGTGATGTCGGTGAAGATGATGAGCTGCGTGGCACCCGCGATCGCATAGCCGTGGACAGCGGCGATGACGGGCTTGGGGTGATCCCAGATCGCTACGTAGCGGTGGAGGTTCCGCTGCAGCCGGTCGCGGTCGGCGACCGGATCGAGCTGCTTCGGAGCGCTGATGTCGTACCCGGCCGAGAAGCCCTTGCCCTCCCCGCGGATGGCCAGGACGGGCCCGCCGTGCGTCTTCAGGTACTCGAGCGCCGCGCTGAACTCGCCCAGGAGTTCGTTCGACAGGGCGTTCGCGGCCCCCGGGCGATCGAACACGATCCAGCTGAGGTTCTCCTCGTGCTCGATGCGGATGTGCTCGTACGTCGGCTCGGTCTCCGGAGTTGTCATGAGCAGTGGTGCCTTCCCGTATCCTCATCGATCGGCTCGCGCTGCGGGCTCATGCAGGCGCGGAGTCAACCAGAACGTTGACTCAAGTCACCGTAGGCGGCTCGGGTTCCCGTTGTCAACCGGCCGATGTATTGTCAACTCCAGAGTTGACAAACGGTCAAGGCGGCGCATCGACGCGGCCGCCGAGGGGAATGGGAATCTCATGCAGATCACCGGCACGGATCAGTATCACGCGTGGCGGGCCCGAGACCTCCCGCCGGTCGAGCGGGTCCGCGACGGTGTGTGGTCGATCCCGATCGACTTCGGGCATGCGCCGATCCGCTACACGTTCTGCTATCTGCTCGCGAATGCGCAGGGCCGAGCCGTACTCGTCGACCCGGGCGGCGACAGCCCGCTCGGGCGGTCGCAGCTCCTGCGGGGGCTGGAGAGCGCTGGCGTTTCCCTGGAATCCGTCATCGGGATCGTCTCCACCCACCGCCACGCCGACCACCTCGGTATGGTGGCGTATCTGCGGGCCGCGACGGGCGCGTGGGTCGCGATGCACCAGCGAGATGCCACGATGCTCGCCGAGTGGAATGACTACGAAGCGGCAATCAGGGCGGACGTTGCCCTGCTCACGGCGCTCGGGATGCCGGACGACCGCATCCGTGCGATGCGGATGGCCGTGTCCGACGTCGCGACGCTCGATGCGCTGGCGAGGCCCACCCGGCACCTCGAGGACGGCGAACTGCTCCCGCTCGAAGGCCGCACCGTCAGGATCGTCACGACGCCCGGTCACACTCCCGGCCACGTGTGCCTGGTCGACGAGGACCAGGGGCTCGTGTTCACCGGGGATCACGTGCTGCCGCGGATCACGCCCAACATCGGGATGACCTCGGGCACATCGAGTGCGGGGGCCCTCGCGGACTACTTCCGGTCCCTGGCGAGGATCTCCGCGTGGGACGCCTACGAAGCCGCGCCAGCACACGAGTACCGCTTCCGCGGCATCGCCGCGCGGGCCGAGGAGATCGCCGAGCACCACCGCGCGCGCTCCCGCGAGGTTCGTGAAATCGTCGTCGCCGAGGGCCCTCTGTCCGTCTGGCAGGCCGCGGAGCGGATGTCCTGGTCCCGCCCGTGGGAGTCATTCGACGGGATCAACCTGCGGGCCGCGCTGTCGGAAACGGGCGCGCACCTCGACTACCTCACCGAGCAGGGCGACCTCGTCCGGCCGCCGCTCGACGGCGACGGCGCGCAGCGCTTCGCAGCCGCCTCCTGATCCCCTCCCCCACATCGAACGCCCGCATCTCATCGACAGGAAGACGAACGAATGACGCGTGCACTGCGACAGATCTGCTACATCACCCGCCCCGAGGACTTCGACGCGACACTCGAGTACTGGACCGAGGCGCTCGGAGCCGGCCCGTTCTACGTTTTCGCCGTCGACCTCCTCGAGGCCACCTTCCGCGGGGAGCCGTCGCGATCGGCCGGCCGAGTGGCGCTCACGATGATGGGCGACGGTCAAGTGGAGATCATCGCCGCCACGGCCCCGGACGCAGAGATCTACACCGAGTGGATCCGGACCCGCGGACCGGTTCCGCGAGGGGGCCTGTTCCACCATTTCCGCATCGACACGGACGACTTCGAGGGCACCTGCCGCCAGCTCGTCGACAACGGCGCGCGCGAGGGGCTGCGGGCCAAGGCACCGGGCGACCGCGATGTCGCGTACGTCGACGCCCGCGACACGCTCGGCTGCTACGTCGAGGTGATCTCGCAGAATGAGGACGTGCTCACCATGATCACCAAGATGCGCGAAGTGTGCGACTCGTGGGACGGATCGGAGCCGGTGCGCGACTACATCGGGTTCATGCAGGAGACGCTCGGACGGGCGACCCCGGGGTACGCGCCGTCCGGCTCATGACCCGGTGCGCGCTCAGCGCACGTCTTCGTACCGACGCTCGCCGGGCGCCGCGATTGTTGCGGCGCCCGGCCCGGCGAGCACGTTGATCGGACTACCCTGCAGGAAGGCCGCCGCAGCGCGGACCGTCTCGGTGAAGAACTCGCCGTAGACGTCCTCGGTGACATATCCAAGGTGCGGCGAGAGGATGACGTTGTCGAGCGCGCGATACGGGTGAGCCGCCGGTAGCGGCTCGACGTCGAAGGCATCCAACGCGGCACCGCCGATGCGGCCGTCCTGCAACGCCGCGACCAGTGCGGCCTCGTCCACGATCGGTCCGCGCGAGGTGTTGATGAGTATCGCCCCCGGTCGCATCCGTTCGATCGCGGCGGCGTCGATGAGCCCGATCGACTCGGGACTCATCACGGTGTGGATCGTGACGACGTCGCTGCGCTCGAGAAGCTCCTCCTTCGAGCCGACTGCGGTGACGGCGCTCTCGAGCGCGCGCTCCTCTGTCAGATTGCGGCTCCAGGCGATCACCTCCATGTCGAACGCCGTTGCGTACCGCGCGATGTAGCGCCCGACCCCGCCCAGCCCGATGATCCCGAGGGTGAGCCCTCGCAGGGTTCGCCCGAGAGTGGCCTGCCACCTTCCTTCCCGCACGAGCCGGTCCTCCAGCGGGATGTGACGCGCGGCAGCCAGTACGAGCCCCCATGTGAGTTCCGCGGTCGCGAGCCGGCCGAGTCCGTTCGTCGTGCCGCTCACGACGATCCCGTGATCGTCCGCCGCCTCCAGGTCGATCGCCCGGTTCGCGGCCCCGGTCGTGACGATGCAGCGCAGATCGGGTAGGGCCTCGATCAGCGTCCGGGTGATCGGCAGGCGCTCCCGCATGATGCAGAGGACATCGAAGCCGCGAAGACGCCCGATGGCCTCAGCCTCCCCCATCGCGTCGTCGAACACCGTGACGTCGGCGAGATCGGTGACGGGGGTCCAGTCCGCGGATGAGAGGGCGACGCGCTGGTAGTCGTTGAGGACCGCGACGTTCGGCATGGGACTGCTCCTAGAAGATGGCGAGAGGGTTGACGTGGGAACCGGTGGAGCCGAGGAGCCGGAGGGGCTCGATCGTGAGGAGGAACGACCACCGATCCAGCCGGCGGCAGGTCTCGGCCAGTTCCTCCACCTCGATATGGTCGAGCAGCCAGGCTCCCATCGCGGCGAGCGCGACGGCGTGCACGGGGAAGGCGAGGCTCGCGGTCTCCTCGTCGAGGCGGTCGAACATCGCCGGCGTGGCGGGCACGTCGAGCGCATAGCCCGACGGGTTCATATCGTTCAGTGCATCGGACCCGATCACGGCCACCCCGCGCTCGTGCAGGAGCGGAAGGCACGAGACGTGGTAGCCGACCCCGCCGTAGTGCGAATCGGCGATTCCGGCGAGGGCGCGGGCCAGATACCCGGTCCGGCAGATCACGGCGTCGCCCTGCCCGAGACAGACGCCCTGGCGCTCCTCGGCCGCGAGGATGTCCTCCGGGTAGATCCCGTCGCCGTTCTCGATCCACTCCTGCCCGCGTGCGGCGGCGATGTCCAGGAGCACGCCACGGGTGACGATCCCGTCGCGCGCGGCGGCGACCGAGAGCCGCGTGACTCCGTTCGGCCCGAGCACGTCGTCCGTCGCGTTCCCGTTGTAGAACTCGCCGTCCCACCCGATGTGGGCGAGCGAGTCCAGGTGCGTGAGCGAGCCGTGCGCGACGAGCGTGAAACGCTCGCGGGCCGCCGTCATCCGCCCCATCCGGTAGGTGATCGGCTCGAGGGCCACCTCGGTGCCTCGGGACAGCGGGTCGGGGTCGCGCGGATCCAGATCCATCCCGAGCGCGACGACCGTACCCTCCTCGACCGATGCGGCCGCGGCGACGCGATGCGCGGGGGTGATGAGGTTCAGCGTCCCCAGTTCGTCGTCGTCGCCCCATCGCCCGCGGTTGGACAGGCTCCCGAAGTACTCGAGGACCTCCTCGCGGCTGGGGGGATTCTCCCGTGACATCGCAGTCCTCCTCGACTCGGCGTCCGTTCAATCTATGGTGCGCACCCGTCATCGTCAACTATGCTGTTGATCCTCGGCGCCGCTCACTGATCCCCGCGAGAGCCAGGGGTGGCGGCGCCCGATGCGAAGGAGCATCCGATGGTCGAGTTCCTGCTCGAGGTCGCTGACGATCAGTCGGAGGACCTGACGGTCGAGAAAGTCGGGGCGGCCGTGCGCGCGCTCCTGGTCGACGCGCCGCCCGGGGAACCGCTCGACGACGTGACCGCCGCACTCGTGGGCCTGGCCACGCGCGCCTGCGGGACGACCCTCGATCTCGAGGGAACGCGCGAGCACATCGGGCGGGTCCTGGACGCGGGCGGAAGCGGCGAGCAGATCGAGGAGATGATGGTGCTCATATCGGGCATCGGCATCCACGGCCTGATCGGGACGGCGTCGGTCGTCGCCCGCGCGCTCCGCGAGCACGGGCATCCCGCGGTCGGCGACACGCTCACCCCGGAGCAGGAGGTCGTGTGGGAGCGGCTGGGCGGTGGAGACGCCCGTGAGGCCCGCGTCGCGCGCGTCTCGCCGGACTTCCTGCCCAACCTCGTGCGGCTGGTGCCCGAGCCCATGGTGAAGGCCGTGCTCGACTTCCGCGCGGCACCCTGGTTCAGCGAGACGCTCACTCCCCTCCAGATGGAGTTCATCGGCATCGCGGTCGACACGATGCCTTCGCATCGGTTCATGCCGACGCTTCGCATGCACGTCGGGCGCGCGCTCGATCTCGGCGCGGGCCGTCGGCAGATCGAGGACGTGCTGTCGATCTCGGCCGCCGCCCCGCAGCACAGGGGGCTGTGGTGACGGACTCGAAGACCATCACCGAGAAAATCCTCGCCCGCGCCGCCGGACGCGCCGAGGTCTCCGCGGGAGACTACATCACAGCACGGGCTGACACCGTGGTCATCTGCGATCTGGGATGGCCCTCCATCGGCCCGCTCTTCGAGTCGCTCGACACGCCCGTGGTCGACCCGGAACGCCTCGTCATCACGTTCGACCACACCGCACCCGCCGAGACCGAGTACGCGGCGGAGCTGCACCGGACGTGGCGGGAGTTCTGCCGGCGCCAGGGCATCGCCCGCATCCACGACATCGGGGATCAAGGCATCAGCCACGTGCTGTCAGTGCAGAAGGGCTATGCCCGCCCCGGCACCCTGCTCATCAACGTCGACACCCACGCCAACACGTGCGGCGCGGTGGGATGCCTGTCGATGGCGATGGGCACCGACATCGTGTCCGACCTCGCTGCAGGGTGGAACTGGTACTCCGTGCCGCAGAGCATCCGCATCGAGCTCGTCGGGCAGATGGGTCCGGGCGTGACGATGCGGGACGTCGCCCAGCACGTCATGAGCGACATCGGCCAGGACCTCGGCAGCGGGAAGGCGCTGGAGTTCGTCGGCGACTTCGTCGACCGCGCGAGCATCCCCGCGCTCATGACTCTGTGCAACTGGTCGCGCAAGACCGAGGCTGTCGCGGGGATCGTGAATCCCTCCGCACGCACCGTAGAATACGTGCGGTCGCGCACCGACATTCCGTTCGAGATCCTGCGGAGCGATCCGGGAGCGCAGTACGTCGCGCATCGCACGTACGACGTGGGCGCAGTCGAGCCGGTCGTCGCCGCACCGGGCGATCCGCTCGACACCCGAGCGGTCTCCGAGGTGGCGGGCACACGCATCCACCAGGCCTTCCTCGGCTCATGCGCCGGAGGGAGCATCGAGGACTTCCGCGCGGCGGCGAGCGTCCTGCGCGGAAGGCATGTGGCACCCGGCGTGCGGATGATCGCCTCGCCGGGCTCGCAGGAGACCTGGCGCGTCGCCGAGGAAGAGGGGCTCCTGCGCGACCTGTCGGCCGCCGGCGTCCTGGTCACCGGATCCACGTGCGGCGCCTGCTATGGCGGCGCCGGCGTGCTCACCGGCGACGAGGTGTGCATCTCGACGTCGACCGAGAACTTCCAGGGCCGCATGGGGAGCATGTCCGCATCGATCTTCCTCGGCAGCGCGCTGACCGTCGCCGCCTCGGCGCTCGCCGGGGAGATCACGGATGCCCGCCTCCTCGCGACCGGAGTGGCATCGTGACCGCGTCCGCCCCGACCACGGGTCGCGTGTGGACCTTCGGCGACCGCGTGAGCGTGGAGTACATTTCGCCGCTGCGGTACATGTTCCAGCCCGAGGGCCGGGGCACGGCATGCCTGAAGTATCTCGACAGGGAGTTCGCGGCTGCCGAGAAGAACGGCGACCTCATCGTCGCCGGTTCCCACTTCGGCCAGGGTCCGGGGCACGACCACGCGATTCTCGCTATCCGCGAGGCGGGCGTCGCGGGGGTCGTGGCGCACTCGTTCGCGCCCCAGTTCTTCCGGCACGCCATCGTGCACGGCCTCCCCGTCGCGGAGTGCCCCGGTATCCTCGACTTGGTCGGGCCGGGCGACGTCCTGACGATGGACTTCGCGACTGGCGAAGGCCGCAATGACACCACCGGGCGGCCGGTCAGCGCGACGGTGCCTGGCGGGATCGCCGCTGACATCGTCGGACGCGGAGGCCTGTTGCCCTTCCTGAGGAACGAGCTGAGCACCTCGCGTTGAGACGGTCCCCCGCCGGCGGACACCGCCGGGGGCCTCAGCCTTCAGACGTTCTGCATCGAGCGCTCAAGCGCTTCGCGGCGCAACGACACCTTGTCGACCTTCGTCGACGACATCGGCCACTCCGTCGATGTCTTGAAGAACACCGCACGCGGGACCTTGAAGCTCGAGATCTTCCCCCGGCAGTACTCGATGATCTCCTCGTCCGTGACCATCGCGCCTTCCACCAGCTCGACGAACGCGACCGGCACCTCGTCCAATCGGTCGTCCGGCCGGGCCACGACCTCGGCGAGGAGCACGGCGGGATGCGTGCACAGGAACGCCTCCACCTCGACGGCGGGGACGTTCTCGCCGCCGACCTTGAGCATGTCCTTCAGGCGACCCTCGTAGACGAGGTGTCCGTCCGCCTCACGGCGGAAGAGGTCGCCGGTGTGCAGCCAGCCCTCGGTGTCCACAGCCTCGGCCGTGCGCTCCGGATCCTTGAAGTACCCGACCATCATCGAGTACCCGCGAAGCAGCAGCTCGCCGAGCTCACCCGGTTCAGCATCAAGTCCGGTCTCCGGGTCGATCACGCGCGACTCCGTTCCGGACACGGCCTTGCCCGCGTTCGTGGCCCGCTGCTCGGCGGTGTCCTCGAGCGGGGACATGCAGTAGTACCCCGCCATCTCCGACATGCCCGACCCGTTGATGAGCGCCGCTTGCGGGAAGAGCCCCTGGACACGCCGCAACTCGCTGGGCGGCCCGACAAGGATGATGCTGGTCACGTGCGCGAGTGCGGCCGCGTCAAAGTCGGGATGGTTCAGCACGCCGTTCATCGTGGCCATGAACCACGGCCAGATCGAGGTCGCACGGTAGCGCGTGATCTGGGCGATCGCGCGATCGCCGTCGAAGAACACGTCGGTGAGGAACGTGGCGCCCTGGGCGATGCTCGACAGGAACGACTGCATCGAGGCGATGTGGAAGAGCGGGAGCGGGCACCAGATGGCCCGATCCTCCAGCGGTTCGACGAACGGGATGTTCTCGGCTGCTCGTCCGACCGACCCGCGGGTGATCGACTCGTGCGTGATAAGGCACCCCTTCGGGTGGGCCGTCGTGCCGGAGGTGTAGAGGATCATCGCGATGTCACGGACGCGGATGCGTTCGCGGCGACGCCACACTTCGTCAGTCTCGACCGTCCGACCGGCTGCGGCGAACTCCTGCGCGCCGACGAATCCGGCGCTGCTCTCGCCGCGGAGCATGACGATGTGGCGCAGGTGTTCGGCTTCGGGGAGCTCGAGCGGCTCTCCGCGCCGTTCGGAGCCCTTGATCGAGGGGAACCCGTCGGTCAGGATCGCGCGGAAGTCCGTCCGACCGGCGATGCTGTCGGTCGTCAGCAGCACCGCGATCTCGGCGTGGTCGACGACGTAGGAGAGTTCGGCGCTGCGAAAACGCGCATTGAGCGGCACCAGGACGGCGCCGACCAGTGCCGCGGCGAAGTAGCCCTCGACGAACTCCGGCGAGTTGGGCATCAGCAGTCCGACATGGTCACCGGGACGGATCCCGAGGGCGATGAGTCCTCGCGCCGTCTCGACGGCGGAATCCAGCAGTTCCCGATAGGTGTATTCGCGATCCGGGAAGGCCAGCGCGACGCGGTCCGGATGGCGCAGCGCTGAGCGCACGAGCAGATCGCCCAGAGGCAGCGACTCCGTGAAGACCCCACTTGACATTTGCTACTCCTCATCATCGTGGAGGCGGCTAGTACGACATCGTCGTCGTGCAAACACGATACCCCATCGTCAACAACTATGTTGAACCAAGGAGCGAAGTGCGATCCCACATGTACACCTGCGGGTGGATCCGGAGCACCAGATCGCCCTCGTCGTCGACGAGAGTCCCCGTCTTGTGGACGACGCTCCGGCCGTCTCCGCGGGGGACGATGCGATCGATGCGGACAAATGCCCGGAGGGTGGTTCCGGCGAACACGGGCTTGGGGAATTCGAGCTCATGGATCCTCCGGCCCGCGATGATCTGCCACCCGCGGTAGACATTGAGCACCGTGAGCCGCTGGTAGATCCCGAAGCTGTGGATGCCGCTCGCGATGAGGCCGCCGAACGGGCTCGCCGCCGCCGCCGCGAGATCGGTGTGCATCGGGAGCGGATCCCAGCGGCGCGCGAAATCGATGATCTCCTCATCGCTCACGTGATGGCTCCCCGCCTCGTAGGGGACGTCGAGGATGAGGTCGTCCGCGAAGACGGGATCGATCACCGTACACCGACCATCGGCGGCGATGCCGCGGCGATCCGCATCGCATGCTCGATGGCGAGACGGCCGGCTCCGAGTTTCAGCGAATTGCGCAGGTGCATACGCATCCCCGGGATGTACTGGTGCGCCGGGCACGCGTCAGCCACCATGCCGATGAGCTCCTTCGTGAGCAGGGGCACTTCGCGGGTGCGGAAGGGCGCGCCCACGTAGTCGAGGAACGCCTCGAACCCCGTCGGCGAGAGCCACAGCAGCGCCTCGAGGAACCCCGGGATCTCCTCGTGCATCGTGTCCCAGAAGGACGCGTCGCCGATTCGCCGATCCCAGATCTCCTGCCGCTCCGGATCGAAGGGTCCGCGTCCGCCGGGCGGCGCGGTGAGAGCGGCAAGCGATCTCGCGTTGTCGAAGTAGGCGTGCGAGCCCATTCCCGACACGAGCGTGATGATCTCCTGGATCTGCGCCGGGGTGACCCCCGACGCGAGAGCCCGCTCCATCCGCTCGCGGGAGCCCTCGGAGTCCAGAGCCATGGGCGACGCGTACAGCGCGAGATCGATCAGCGTCGCCTGCGCACCTTCGAGCTCCTCACCGTCGGGCGCATCCTGGAGCAGGCGTGCGACCTCAGCCCGGATCAGTTCTTCGTCGTACATCTCAGGCGTTCTCGAATCGGGGCGTGCGCTTCTCGCGGAAGGCGGAAACCGCCTCTGCCATGTCGGAGGTGCGGGTGGCGAGCACCTGCGTGCGGTTCTCGACCGCGAGCGCCGCCTCCAGCGACGTCGGGGCCGAGGCGAGGATCTGTTTGGTCATCCGCATGCCGAACGGACTGTTGGCGCGGATGGCGGCGGCGACCTCGATCGCCCGATCCAACTGCGCCCCGTCGTCCACGACGTCCGAGACGAGGCCGATCGCGAGGGCTTCATCGGACGGCACGAACCGTCCCGTCAGGAGGATCTCCGCGGCGCGGCCGTGTCCCACGATGCGGGGCAGGAACCAGGACGCGCCGCAGTCGCCCGCCGACAGGCCGACACGGACGAACGCCGCGTTGAACCGCGCCGACCGCGACACGATCCGGATGTCGGCCGCAAGCGCGAGGGCGAACCCAGCTCCTGCCGCCGGCCCCGAGATCGCAGCGATGACGGGGACCGACAACCGGTGGAACCCGACGATCGAGGCGGCCCACCTCTCCTGGGTGGCGAGGAAGTCCACCGCGGTCATCCCCGGCAGCCGTTCGGCGAGGTCGAGGTCCAGCCCGGCGCAGAAGCCGCGCCCCGCACCGGTGAGGATGAGCGCGCGAACCGACGAGTCTTCGGCGAGCTCGGCCTGGAGGCGCGCCAGGTCGCGGAAGAGCCCATCGGTCAGGGCATTGAGTTTGTCCGGCCGATTGAGGGTCGCGACGACGATTCCGTCGTCGCGACGATCCACGGTCAGTTCGACATCGATGTCGGTCATGGCAGCTCGATCCGATCTGCTCGGTCCCCCGAACGCATCCGGGCGAGAACGAGTCAATTGTACGTCAGGTATCAACACCATAGTTGACCAGACCCTGGCTGCGCGCGTAATGTCCGAATGGATATGAACGCAGTCACCGCTGACACCGCCTCCGGGCGCACCCTCTGGAACCTGGCCGAGCACTGGTCGTCGACACGGTCGCTCGAGACCTTCCTGACCTTCGCGACGCCCGAAGGCTCGGCTTCCCAGCTCACTTGGCAGCGCTTCGTCGAGGAATGCGCCCTCCTGCGCGAGAGGCTCGCCGCGATCGGCGTCGGCCAGCAGCGCACCGTCGTGATGGCGCTGCCGAACTCGCCGACCGCCGTCGAGCTGTGGCTCGCCACGATCGCCAATGGAGCAGTCATCCAGGCGATCGACGCCGACTCCGGCGCCATCGTGTTCGAGCGGTCCCTGCGCTCCACCGACCCGGTCGCGGTGCTCGCGGCGCCCGAGAACGCTGAGGCGGCGCGCACCGCGCTGTCTGCGGTCGAGAGCTCCGCGCATCTCCTCGTGATCGACGACGGGGTCATCGCGGGGCTCGGCACGGCACGAGCGACCCCGGGCGAGAGCACGCCGGAATCCCTCGCAGGGATGCTGCCGACCTCGGGGACATCCGGGGCGCCGAAGCTCGTCGAGCTCACCAACCGGAACTATGTCATGGCGGGCGAGCGGCTCGCCAGGAACAGCGGGTTCCTCACGAGCGACCGGCACTTCCTCTGCACGCCTTTTTTCCACACCAACGGTCAGCTGTACCTCGTCGTCCCGCCATTCATCACCGGCGGATCGCTGGCGCTCGTGCCGAAGTTCAGCGCGAGCGGATATTTCCGGTCGGCCCGGGAACTCGGGGCGACGGTGAGCTCGATGGTCGCGCCGCCGATGCGGATGGCGCTCCGGCGGGCCGCCGAGTCCGGCGAGACGGTCGATCCCGGCGACCTCCGCCTCATCCAATACGGCATGACGATGAGCGCGGCGGACTGGGCCGACTGGGATCGACTGGTCCCGCAGATCGCCATGCGGCAGATATACGGCCAGACGGAGTCGGTCACCGGCGTTCTCGGCGGTTCACCGTGGGAGGCCGACGACCGCGTGACGATCGGGCGGCCCTTCATCGGTGTGCCGGCCGTGCGGCTCGTCGGCGACGACGGCGCGGACGTCCCGGACGGCGAGCCCGGCGAGCTCTGGGTCGAGGGGACTCCGGGCTCCACGCTCATGCGCGGTTACCACGACGCGCCCGAGGCGACGGCGAAGTCACTGGTCGACGGTCGCTGGTTGCGCACGGGGGACGTCATGGTGCGCCATCCCGACGGGAGATTCGAATTCCGCGGTCGCCAGCTCCACATCATCCGGCGCGGCGGCGAGAACCTCTCGACATACGCACTGGAGATCGACCTGCAGGCGTGTCCGCTGGTCGCCGACGTCGCCGTCACCGCCCGCGAGGACGACGTCCTGGATGCGACGGTCGTCGCGCACGTCATCCCCGGCGAGGGATACAGCGAGGACGCCTTCTTGCGCTGGTGTCGCGACAACCTCGGCAAGCGCGGGGTTCCAGACCACATCCGCGAGCACGCCGACTTCCCGCGCACTCCGAGCGGCCGCGTCATCGCACGGGAGCTCGGATGAGGCACCCCGATCACGTAGCGGGCATCGCGTGAGCGGCGTCCTCATCGCCAATCGTGGCGAGGTCGCCCTGCGCATCATCCGCGCGTGCGCTGCCGTCGGCCTGCGCTCGATCACGACGTACACCGCAGACGAGCGCGACTCGGTTCCCGCGCGCGCGGCGGACCATGCCGTCCTGCTGCCAGGCGAGGGGCCCGCGGCGTACCTCGACGTTCATGCGCTCGTTGCCGCCGCTCGGGACGTCGACGCCGACTTCGTCCATCCCGGGTACGGATTCCTGAGCGAGAACGCCGAGTTCGCCCGCGCACTCTCCGTGGCCGGGATCGCGTTCGTCGGACCCGACGCCGAGACCCTGTCACTGTTCGGCGACAAGATACGCGCGATCGAGCTCGCGCGCGGGCTCGGGGTGCCCGTCCTCGCAGACAGCGGTCCGATCCGATCGTTCGCCGACGCGGAGCGTTTCCTCGCCGCCCATCCCGGGCCCGTCATCGTGAAGGCCGCAGCGGGCGGCGGTGGCCGCGGCATCCGCGTGGTCCGCGATCCGGCGCAGCTGGAAGACCTGCTGGCGCGCGCGGCATCCGAGGCCGAGAACGGTTTCGGCGACGACACCGTCTACATCGAGTCGTACATTCCCCGAGCGCGGCACATCGAGGTGCAGATCGTGGGCGACGGCCACGACGTGCGCGACCTCGGTACGCGCGATTGCAGCATCCAGCGGCGCCATCAGAAGGTGCTCGAGTTCGCGCCCGCTCCCGACCTGCCAGCCAAGACGGAGGCCGCGATGACCTCGGCCGCCCTGGAGATCGCACGCGCGGTCGGATACCGTGGGCTCGGCACTGTCGAGTTCCTGCTGTCCGTGGACACCGGCAGCTTCTCCTTCATGGAGCTCAATCCGCGGCTCCAGGTCGAGCACGGGGTGACAGAGCTGGTGACCGGCACCGACCTGGTAGCGCTGCAACTGCGTCTCGCCCGCGGCGAGCAGTTGGACGAGCTCGGCGTCACCAGGTCGCCCGAGATCCGCGGAGTGGCGGCTGAGGCGCGCATCGCGTCAGGCAGCGGGACCCTCGTGCGGTTCCGCCCTCCCGAGGGCCCGCGCATCGACACCTCCGCCGAGGAGGGCGCCGCGATCGTCCCCGGATTCGACCCCCTCCTCGCGAAGGTGCTGGTCACCGCGAGCCGGTGGTCGGATGCCGTGTCCGGGCTGCGGGACGCGGTGTCGCGGTTCGAGATCGACGGCGTGGAGACGAATGTCGACGAGGTGATGCGTCTCCTCGATGACCCCCGCGTGTCGGAACGGCGGCTCACGACCTCGCTCGCCGACGATCTCGCCGTCGTGGCACCCGCATCCTCCCCCGCCGCGCCAGAGCTCCGAGCGGCCACCGCCGGCACGGTCATCGAGGTGCCCGGGCGCGTCGGCGACGTCGTGCGGGCCGGTGCGGTCGTCGTCGTGGTCGAGGCGATGAAGATGCAGCACGAGGTCGCTGCATCCGGCGCTGCGCGGATCGAGGCGATCGATGTCGTCGTAGGCGACCGGGTCGAGGCGGGTCAGCTGCTCGGGGTCCTCGTGCGCGCGGAGGCGCACGAGGTGGAGGACGCCGTGACGGTCGCGCGCGCGACGCAGGGCGAGCGCGACGACCTGCGCGACAACCACGCGAGGCACGAACGCACGTTGGACGCGGCCCGGCCCGACGCGGTCGACCGTCGTCACGCCGCCGGTAAGCGCACGGCGCGCGAGAACGTCGCCGACCTGTTCGACGGAGAGTTCGTCGAGCACGGCGCGCTGGTCATCGCTGCGCAACGGCGACGACGCAGTCTCGAGGATCTCGAGCAGAACACGCCTGCAGACGGCGTCGTCGCCGGTTTCGGGGACATCGAGCACGTGGGGCAGACGGCAGTCCTGGCCTACGACTACTCCGTGCTCGCCGGCACCCAGGGCATCCAGAGCCACAAGAAGTCGGAGCGGCTCTTCGAGCTCGCACGACGGCGCGGGACTCCCGTAGTCGTCTATGCCGAGGGCGGGGGTGGCAGGCCCGGCGACACCGACAACGACGCCAAGGCGACCGGAATGGACCTCGGGACGTTCGTGGCGTACGGCCGACTGAGCGGCGTGGTGCCCACGGTGGCGATCGCGTCGGGCCGGTGCTTCGCCGGGACCGCGGCCCTCGTCGGCGCCAGCGACCTGGTCATCGCGACCCTCGATGCGAACATCGGCATGGGCGGTCCGGCGATGATCGAGGGAGCGGGGCTCGGCCGGGTCACGGCCGAGGAGATCGGCCCCGCACGCACCCAGTATGCGAACGGCTCGGTCGACGTCCTGGTGGCCGACGAGGCCGAGGCCACCGCCGTCGCCCGCCGCTACCTGTCCTACTTCTCGGGCGCACGAACCGCGTGGTCCGCTCCGGACCAGACCCTCCTCCGCGACATCGTTCCTGAGAACAGGGCGCGCGTGTTCGACATGCGCAGCATCATTCGGACCCTCGCGGATTTCGACTCCGTGCTCGAGCTCCGGGCCGGATTCGCCCCGGGCGTCGTGACAGCGCTCGCCCGTATCGACGGGGCACCCGTGGGTATCGTCGCGAACGACGGCGCCCACCTGGGCGGGGCGATCGACGGCTCGGCTGCCGACAAGATGACACGGTTCCTCCGCCTGTGCGACGGGTACGGCATCCCGATCGTGACGCTGTGCGACACCCCGGGATTCCTCGTCGGCCCGGAGTCGGAGGACGCCGCCGCCGTCAGGCATATCGGGCGCCTCTTCGTGACCGCACCCAACCTGACCGTCCCGCTCTGCACGGTCGTCGTCCGGCGTGCATGGGGACTGGGCGGTCAGGCGATGGCCGGAGGGAGCTTCCGCGTCCCGGACGCGATCGTCGCCTGGCCGACCGCGGAGTTCGGCGCTATGGGCCCGGAGGGCGCCGTCCGGCTCGGATACCGCCGCGAGCTCGAAGCGATCGAGGATCCGGCGGAGCGGGAACAGGAATTCCGCCGCAGGGTGGACGAGTACGTCGCCGACGGCAAGGGGCATCGCGCCGCCTCGGTGTTCGAGATCGACGACGTGATCGATCCGGTGGACACCCGGACCTGGATAACTGCGTCCATCCGCCACGAGGGCGGCGCCCCACGCCGGCGCGGCCCCATCGACACCTGGTAACACACACGTTGACTGAGGCGTCAACACTCACGTAGACTGAACGTGTCGGCGATGCCGCCGACCCCTCGATGATTGAGAGAACCATGACGAACGTCACCGATGACAACCTGATCGCCACCGTGCAGAGACTCGTCGACGAGAACGAGATCCAGCGCGTACTCTTCGACTACGCGTTCCATCTCGACGCGGCCGACCCCGACAAGATGATCCCGCTGTTCACGCCGGACCTCTACATCGCCTACGGTCCTGAGCACGGAGCCGAAGGCGCCGAGGCGTACCTCGAGACGCTGTCCAACGAGAACACCGGCATCGCCGCGTTCTTCGCGGGCACCAGCCACCACGTGTCCAACGTCGTGATCGACTTCGTCGACGCCGACACCGCGAACGTGCGTTCCGTGCTGTACGCCTACCACAAGTACAACCGGGAGCGCCCCGACGGCATCGTCTACGGCCAGTACCACGACATCTTCGTGCGCACCCCCGAGGGGTGGAGGATCAAGCGCCGCGAGCTCAAGCACGCCGGCACCGAGACGTACCACGCCAAGGGCGCCGCACTGAACCCGATCCCGCGCAACAGCAAGCAGGCCTGAGGATGTCCGACGAACTCCTCTACGAGGTCAAGGACCACGTCGCCCACCTCACGCTCAATCGTCCGAAGGCCATGAACTCGATCTCGTTCTCGCTCGACCGGGAGCTCGCCGAGAAGTGGGACGAGATCGACGCGAACCCGGACATCTGGGTCGCCGTCCTGGGCGCGTCGGGTGAGCGGGCGTTCTGCGCCGGCGCCGACATCAGCGGCGGCACCGAGGCCAACCCGGAGCGCATGGCGCTGGGCGGCGGTCTCACCGGGATCGGCGGGCCCCTGCGCGTCCTCAAGAAGCCGCTCATCGCAGCCGTGCAGGGATACGCGCTGGGCGGCGGTTTCGAGCTCGCGATGTGCGCGGACATCATCGTCGCGGCCGACACCACCCAGTTCGGCCTCCCGGAGGTCAAAGCGGGCATCATCGGCGAGTCCGGCGTCATGCATCGCGCCATCCGACAGCTCCCCTACCGCGTGGCGATGTCGCTCATCCTTACGGGCGAGCGCATGCCGGCCGCGCAGGCCCTCCAGTACGGCCTCGTCAACGAAGTCGTCCCGTACGACGAGCTGGCGGATGCTGCGGCCCGTTGGGCGGCGAAGCTGACCGCCGCCTCGCCCCTCGCTCAGCAGGCGGCCAAGCATGCCGTCCTGTCGCGCCTCGGCGGACCGCTCGAGATCGCGCTCGCGACCAAGTACGAGCCGATCGAAGCGTATGCGAACTCGGCGGACGTCGCCGAGGGTCGTCTCGCCTTCCAGGAGAAGCGCGCTCCGCAGTGGAGCGGCCGCTGATCCGGCCGGTACCGCGAAAGGCGGGTGGATCCGAGATCCACCCGCCTTTCGCGGTCCGACACGCGGAGACGATCACACGATCGAGGGTTTGCCCGAGACGTTGAGGATCTGACCGGTGACGTAGCTGGCCTCCTCGCCGGCGAAGAACGACACGGCGTTGGCGACGTCGGCGGGGCGGCCCACTCGCTTGATCGCGTTCGACGCGATCCGCTCGGCGGCGATCTCCGCGTAGTCGACGCCGAGGCGCTCCGCGGTTCCCCGAGTCAGCTCGCTGTCGATGTGCCCCGGCGAGACGAGGTTGACGGTGATGCCGAAACGGCCGAGTTCCACCGCGAGAGTGCGGGTCATGCCCTGCAGCCCGGCCTTCGCTGCCGAGTAGTTCGTCTGCCCCCGCCATCCGGCAGACGACGTCGAGCCGATGAACACGATGCGCCCGTATCTCCGCTCGACCATCGGGCGCTGGGCGGCGCGGGCGGCGAAGAACGCACCGGTGAGGTGCGTGTTGACGACCGTGAACCACGCCTCGTCCGTCATCCGGTGGATGAGGGCATCACGGGTGACGCCGGCGTTGCTCACGAGGATGTCGAGTGATCCCCACTCCGAAACCACCCGCTCAACGGCGGACTCCATCTGATCGGCGCGGGTGACGTCCGCCACTACGGAGATCGCGCGCCCGCCCTCGTCCCGGATCGCCCGCGCCACTGCGTCGAGTTCGGGGACGCGGCGGGCGAGGAGCGCCACCGGGTGACCGTCGGCGGCCAGGCGGTGGGCGATCGCCGCACCAAGGCCCTGGGAGGCCCCCGTGACGAGCGCTACCCGTTCGGTTCCGGTCACCGTGTCCTACGCGCTCGCCTCGAGCGCTGCGCCCACGACCTCGGCACCGGACACGACGGTGCCGTCCCCGTAATGGAACGTGTAGTTCTCCAGGTCCGGCCTGCGCGTGAACTCCCAGTACTCGAGGTTCAGGAACGGCATCACGAAGATCACGCGCCCCTTCGAGTTGCGGTAGTAGGTGCTGAATCCGGGGTGGGTCCATACGGTGCGCTTGTGCACTTCGTCGACCAGTTCGTTGTAGGCCTCGGTGATGTCGCCACGCGCGTCGATCGCCGTGACGCCGAGATCGAACATCCCGGCAACGAGATCGCGGAGATACCGGCCCTGGACCTCCATGAAGTACATGAAGCTCCCGCTGCCGGGGAACGAGTGCGGACCGCCGAGCATGAAGAAGTTCGGGAACTCGGGGATCGAGACTCCGAGGTAGGCTCGCGGGTCGTCGCCTTCCCAGGCCTCGCGCAGTCGCACGCCACCCGTCCCGATCACGTCATACGAGTCCAGGAACTGCGAGGCCTCGAAACCGGTCGCCCAGATGATGACGTCCACGGGGTGGACCTCACCCGAGCTGGTTCGCGGGCCGTCGGGCGTCACCTCCTGCACGCCCTCCGTGACGAGGGACACGTTCGGGCGCTTGAGCGCCTGGTACCAGCCGTTGTCCAGCAGGATGCGCTTGCCGAAAGGCGGGTAGTCCGGCAGCACCTTGGGCAGGAGATCCTGCCGGTCGCCGAGCTGCTCCTCGATGTAACGCGTGAACATCTTGCGATGGGCGTCGTTGCGGGCGTTCACCGATCGGTCGGGATGCGTCCACTCCGGATCGACGCGGAGCGCCTCGATCACCTTGTCGCCGAAGTTCCAGAACAGCCGCGTCCAGTACCACGAGCGGTAGAGGCGGATGGTGAGGAGCTTCCGGTCCGCCGTGGGCAACTCTTTGCCGAATTGCTCGAACGGCGCCACCCATTGCGGCGATCGCTGGATGATCGTCAGGTGCTCGACCTGGCCCGCGATACGGGGCGTGATCTGCATCGAGCTGGCCCCCGCGCCGACGATCGCGACCCGCCTGCCGGTGAGGTCGAGTCCCTCGGGCCACTGCGCGGAGTGGAACTGCAACCCCGTGAAGTCGTCCATTCCAGGAATCTGGGGCAGTCGCGGCTTGTTGAGCGAGCCGACAGCGCTGATGACCATGTCAGCGGTGTGAGTGGTCTCGGTGCCGTCGGGGTTGCGCACGATGACGTTCCACACGAGGCTCACGTCGTCGAATGTGGCGCTCAGCACAGTCGTCCCGAATTTCACGCGGTCCCGGATCGCGAGCTCGTCCAGCGCGTCCACGAAATACTGGTGGAGCTCACCCTGGAGCTCGAAGTGCTTACGCCAGTCGCGATCGAGGAACGAGAACGAGTAGAGATGGCTCGGGGTGTCGACGCCCGCGCCGGGATACGTGTTGCTGAACCAGACTCCGCCCGCTTCCGGATTCCGCTCGAAGATCTGGTAGTCCAGACCCATCTCGTTGAGGTAGTGCGCGCCGACGATCCCGGCGATGCCGAGACCGATGACGATGACGCGGAATCCCTCGGGGGCGTTCTCGAGGAGCTCGGTGTCCGGTCCGTCGTTCGGGGCCGATCGCCGCGTCAGCTCGCCCTGGATCATCGGGCCGTAGCGCGGGTCGACATGCTCGCCGAGGAAGAAGGTGACCAGCTCGACAGTCTCATCCGCCGTGAGGGTCGGAAGAGCGGCCTTCTCGCCCGCCTGCAGGCTGCGGATGACCGGGATGGCCGCTTCACGGATCTCCGCTTGCACGTCCTCCGGCAGGCCGCCGGACTCGTGGGTCCCGAGGCCTTTGCCACGCGTCGGCCGGTATCGTTCCCCGAGCCACTTCCGGTCGCCGGTGAACTGATACACGGTCATCAGCAGCGCGGGGACATTGGCGCCCGCGACGGCGTCCTTCACTTCTTGCTCGTCCAGTGTCGAGTTGCCGGCATCCTTCACGTGAGCACTCCTTCGATGCGATGCCCCGTCGGCGAAGACGGGAGGGCGCCGTTCAGCCAACGACACCGTTGACTCACCATGTAATCACCACTGACCACGGCTGTCAACGCGAAGGTTGACTAGCGACGGCGACAAGTCGGCCCGGACGGCTTGCCTATACTTGGTCCAGAGAGGTGGTTCCATGGCTCAGCCCACGAACAGTCGAATCGCTCAGAGGCGCAGCGCGGCGCTCCTCGAGGGCGGAGCGGATTACAGCGCGAAGCGCGCAGAATTGATCCGGGCCGCGGCAGACGTCTTCCGCGAGAAGGGGTACGCCGCCTCGACGCTCAATGACATCGCCGCGGTGTTCGGCACCGACCGCGCGTCGCTCTATTACTACGTCGGCAGCAAGGAAGAGCTGTTCCAGGCGTGCATTGCGGACGCGGTGCGCACCAACATCGAGCGCGCCGGGGAGATCGTCGCCGAACCCCTGACGGCGCGGGAGAAACTCGAGCAGCTGATCGCCCTCATCATCCACTCCCAGGTCGAGCACTACCCCTACATGTACGTGTACATCCAGGAGGACATGCGGCAGGTCGCGTCTCAGGACGCCCTCTGGGCGCAGGAGATGGTCGAGCAGACCCATCAACTTGAGAAACAGTTTCTCGACGTCATCGCCGAGGGCGTCGCGGACGGCAGCTTCCGCTCCGATCTGTCCAACACCCTCATCGCGAACAGCCTGTTCGGCATGACGCAGTGGACCCACCGCTGGTTCGTCCCAGGGAAGAGCAAGTACGATCCAGAGGATCTGATCCGGATCTTCTCGACGATCCTCTTCCAGGGAATCGACAACCACCCGGCCGACTGATCCGAAGAGTTCTTCACGACTGGCGCCTCGTCTTCTGGCGCCTCATCTTCCGGAACCGGAACGTCGTCTTTCCTGGATCTCTTCATTCCGACGCCCGGACGTGGTCGGTGTGACGAATTCATAACACTCTGGTCGTCAACGTCAACATAGTGGTTGACAGCGTCGAGATCGGGTGTCAATCTCATGTGACAGCCAGCGCGGGTAGCAGAGTCGCCCCGTGCGTTGAATCACAGGAGATGCAATGAGGCGTAATCCAGCATTCACGACCGGCGTCGGCGCGATCGCCGTCGCGACCCTCTTCTCGCTCGCCGCTTGTTCCGGCGACAGTGGCGGAGGGACGGCCTCCGACGGAGGCGACAAGGACCCGTATGTGATCGGGTACAACGACGACCTGAGCGGTCCGATCTCGTTCGCCGGTCTGACCAACCTCGCTGGTGTCGAGACCTACATCGACTACATCAATGACCAGGGCGGCGTGAATGGCCATCAGATCGATCTGGTCAAGCTCGACTCCCGGGCCGACGGTGCCACGTCAGTTTCAAACTACAAGCAGCTCGTCGAGGATGAGGGTGCTCTCGTGGTCCTGGGCAACTCGGCATCGTCGGCGTACGCGGCCACCGGTCCTCTCGGCGAGCAGTACGAAGTCCCCATGATCGGGTTCGGAAACGCGGACGACTTCTTCACGACGTATTACCCGTGGCTGTTCAAGAACGGGCTCGTCGGAACCCAACAGGCCGAACTCCTCGCCCAGACGGTCGAACAGGTGCGCGACGATGTGGACGGTCTGAAGGTCGGCATCCTCGCGTCCGACACCGCGAGCGGCCCTGTCCACATCGACGCGGTGAACGAGATCGCCAAGGAGCACGGCTGGGAAGTCGTCGAGACGCAACTCGTCGCGATCGGCGCGACGGACTGCACCGCGCAGGCCGCGAAGCTCGCCGCGTCGGGTGCCGACATCATCATGTCGAACGTGACGAGCGTCGGCGAGGACATCATCTGCTTTCAGCAGCTCGAGCAGCGCGGCTTCGCCGGTCAGGTGTTCAACACCGTCTCCAGCGCGACCGAGAACACATACGCGACGCTGAAGAGCCCGAACTGGATCGGCCTGCGCAACTTCAGTTGGTGGGAGGACGACAGCGTCCCAGGCATCGTGGACATGGCGAGCCGCGCCGAGCAGTTCGGCACAGCCAGTCAACTCGGGGCCTACTCGACGGACGGCTACATCGCGGCAATCCTCGCGGTAACCGCGCTGAACGCGTGCGGCGACGACTGCACCGGCACCGCGGTCCGGGACGCCCTTGAGGGCCTGACAGACGTCGACACCGGCGACATCGCCGGCCCCGGCCTCGGATTCACCACGGGGGATCTGGGTCACACGACCCCGCAGTCGCGTGCGTACCGGTGGGATGACGCCGAGGGCAAGTCCGTACCCGTCACCGACTGGCTCACCGTCCCCGGCCGCTGATCGACGAATCCTCGGGTGCGGGCCATGTCGGTCCGCACCTGAGGACTTCTTCCCGAATTCCGTAGTCGAAAGAGGCGTGCCCTTGATGAACATCTCCCTCCTTCCCGACGTGATCGCTGGGTCGATCGTGCTCGCCGGGATCTATCTCCTGATCGCCCTGTCGTGGGTGATCATCTACCGGGCGTCGAAGCTCTGGAACTTCGCAACGGGCCAGTTTCTCGTCCTCGCAGGGTTCATGGCCGCCACTCTTATCGCGTGGGGCGTCAACTATTGGGTGGCGTCACTGGTCGTCGTCGTCGTCATGGCGGCGTGCGGCGTGCTGATGTATCGGTTCCTGCTACGGCCCCTCACCGGCCAGGAGATGTACGCGCCGTTCATCGTCACTCTCGGTGTCGGCATCGTCATCCAGGGTCTGATCCCCATGATCTGGGGACCCAATAACCTGCCGCTGCCCGCACCGTTCCCCTCGGCGACGCTCGGGCTGCCGTTCGGCATCACGCTGACCGTCAACGACCTCATCATCCCGATCCTGGCCTTCACCGTGTGGGTCGGCCTGCTCGCATTCCTGCGTTGGACCAAAGTGGGTGGGCAGATGCGTGCCGCCAACGAGAGCACGATCCTGGCAAGCCAGAGCGGAATGAACGTCTGGCTTCTGTTCGGACTTGCATTCGCAATCGCCTTCGGGGCCCTCGCGCTCGCGGGCATCGCCAGCGGACAGCGTTCGCTCGTCGCTCTCTCCGCCATTCCGCTCGGGTTGAAGGGTCTCGTCCCAGCGATGCTGGGCGGGCTCAGCAGCGTGGGCGGTGCCGCAGTCGGCGCGCTCATCGTCGCGATCGTCGAGAGCATGGTCGTGCTCTATCTCGGCGCGGACTGGAGCAACCTGGTGGTCTTCGCGATCCTGCTCGTGGTCCTCGCACTGAGACCGCAGGGACTCTTCGGTCGAGCGGAGGCTGCCCGTGTCTAACATCCGCAGCACCCTTCCTCAGGTCGAGATCCGGCCGTCCGACGCACGGGCGTCTGGCTGGTTCGGACCGGGCCGGCGCGCGCGCCTCATCGGATTCGCCGTGCTCGCCGTGGTCGTCGTGCTCTACCCACTCCTGGCACCCGCCAGCCGATGGATCGACGCCGCCAATATGGTGATGATCGCCGCCGTCGGCGCGATCGCGCTCAACATCCTGATCGGCGTGGCCGGGCAGTTCTCGATGGGGTCGGCTGCATTCATGGCGATCGGCTCGTTCACCGCTTCCATCATCACGACGCAGTTCGTCGAGCTTCCTTTTCTCCTCACGCTCTTGGTCGGCGCTGTCGCGGGCGGCATCGCCGCGGTGTTCGTCGGCTTCATCGCCCTCCGCATCCGCGGCTTCTACCTGGCGCTCGCGACCATCGCGCTTCACTACATCGTGATCTTCGTGTTCCAGCGGATTCAAGAGGGCACAGTCGGGATCACCGGATATCTGATGCCGTCCGCGGACGTCTTCGGATTCGGTCTAGTGCGGGCGACCGACTGGTATCCCGTCCTCGTGGTGATCCTCACGCTGATCGCCATCGGCGCGCACAACCTGATGCGTGGGCGGACCGGCCGGTCATTCCGGGCTGTCAAGGACCGCGACATCGCTGCCGCCATCCTCGGGGTGAACGTCACACGGACGAAGATGATCGCGTTCATCGTGACGTCGATGATCATCGGATTCCAGGGATCGCTATTCGCCTACTACGTCGGGGTGGTCACATACGAAGCGTTCCACCTAGACGTGGCGGTGCAGTACATCGCAATGATCATGATCGGTGGGATCGCGACCGTGAGCGGTTCGATCCTCGGCGCGATCTTCGTCATCGCACTCCCATATATCGTCGAGGCGATCGTCCCTGCGCTCCCCTCCTGGTTCCCGTTCTCCGACCTCATTGAGCGCAACCTGTTCTCAGTCCAGCTGGTGATCTACGGCCTCGTGATCATCATCTTCATCCTCCGAGTGCCACGAGGCATGTCGTACGGATTTGCGCGGCTCGGCCGCTCGATCGCCGCGCTCGCGCGTCGGACGATCACGAAGTCCCCCACCCAAGGAGGCGCACGATGACCGAGCCCATCCTGAGACTCGAAGGCGTGCAGGTCTCGTACCGCGGCGCCGGCCTCGGCGTTCAGGGGTTGGACCTCGAGGTGGCTCCCGGCGAGATCGTCGCCATGCTCGGCGCGAATGGCGCCGGCAAGACCACCACGTTGCGCGCGGTGAGCGGCTTCCTGCCCGGCGAGGTCGCACGACTCAGCGCGGGGAAGGTGTACTTCAAGGGGCGCAGTGTCGGACACCAGGCACCGCACAAGCGCACGCGCGCGGGAATGGGGATCGTGCCGGAGCGGGAGAAGGTGTTCCGTCTGCTCACCGTCGAGGAGAACCTCAAGGTGTGCGCGAGCTCGCGTCGCGGTCACGACGCCGCCCAGACAATGGCGCTCATCTACGAACTGTTCCCGCCGCTGCACGAGCGCCGCGGAGTGTCGGCGGGATTCCTGAGCGGTGGAGAGAGGCAGATGCTCGCGATCGGCCGTGCACTCATGACCGGTCCGGACCTGCTGCTGGCCGACGAAATCTCCCTGGGAATCGCTCCCGGGCTGGTCGTGCAGTTGCTGGACACGCTGCGCCGGATCAACCAGGAGCAGAACACCGCGATCCTCCTTGTGGAGCAGAATGCCGCCGCAGCTCTGCGCGTCGCCGACCGGGCGTATGTGCTCGAGCACGGCCGGGTGGTCCTGGACGGCACGCCCAAGGAGCTCCTGGGTCGCGAGGACTTCTTCTCCGCCTATTTTGGCCTGACCGAGGAGTCGGCCGAGGTCGGAGACGCACCACTGACGTCGAGCCCTTACCCGGAAGGAGCATCGCATGAGCTCTGAGATCATCAACGGACCGAAGACGCTCCTGTCGATCGAGGGCGTCGACCTCTGGTTCGGCGGCACGCACGCACTCGACGACGTCACGTTCGACGTTCGACGCGGAGAGGTCTTCGGGATCATCGGCCCCAACGGCGCAGGGAAGAGCAGCCTGCTCAACTGCGTGAACGGCTACTACAAGCCCAAGAGCGGCCGCATCCTATTCAAGGATCGCGACCTCACGTCCGTGCGCCCGCACCAGGTCGCCCGCCTCGGTGTGGGACGCACGTTCCAGAACATCGAGCTCTCCCCCGAGGCGACCGTCATCGGCAACGTGATGCTCGGGCGTCACCTCAAGATCCGCAGCAACGCATTCACCGAGATGCTCCACCTCCCCGGTGCCGCCCGCCAGGAGCGGACGAGCCGGGAGTACTGCGAGGGGATCCTCGACCTCCTCGGTCTCGGGGAGTTCCGCGATCATCCGGTATCGGATCTGCCCTACGGGCGTCAGAAGCTCGTGGAGCTCGCCCGCGCACTCGTCACCGAGCCCGACCTGCTGCTGCTGGACGAGCCGACCGCCGGGATGACGGGCGAAGAGCGTGCCGACGTCGGCAGGCAGCTGCGCAAGATCTCGGCGTCGACCGATGTCACGCTCGTGCTCATCGAGCACGACACCGGCTTCATACGCGGCATCACGGATCGGGTGGCCGTGCTGGACTTCGGCAAGCTCATCGCCCTGGGAACGCCCGACGAAGTGCTCGAGAACCCCCGGGTCGTCGAGGCGTACCTCGGCGCGTCAGGGAACCTGGTCGAGACTCTGATGGAGTCGCTCTCCGACTGACCGAGCGCGGCTCGGGCACGCCGACTATGCGTCTACGTTTGTGTTGACAGTTCACGCCAGCGTTGACCAAAATGGTGGAGGGACACCGGTCGTGCGTTGATGCGCGCCGAGGGAAGGGGATCGACGTTGAGAACCCGTATCACTGAGCTGCTGGGCATCGAGCATCCGATCGTCTGCGGCGGGATGATGGGCGTGGGTACCGCTCCGCTCATCGCTGCGGTCGCCGAGGCCGGAGCACTCGGCTTCCTGTCGGCGCTCACGCAGCCGGACCCGGAGGCCCTCGATGCGGAGATACGACGCACGCGCGACCTGACCGACAAGCCCTTCGGCGTCAATCTCACACTGCTGCCGACGATCCGCCCCGTGCCCTACGCGGAGTACCGCGACGTAATCATCGCCAACGGGATCCCGGTCGTCGAGACCGCCGGCTCGAGTCCGGCGGAGCACCTGCCCGCGCTTCGGGACGCCGGCATCCTCGTCGTCCACAAGGTCGTCGCGGTGCGTCATGCGATCACGGCGGAGAGACTCGGCGTGGACGCGCTCAGCGTCGACGGATTCGAGTGCGCGGGGCACCCAGGCGAAGAGGACATCCCCGGACTTGTCCTCGTGCCGGCGGTCGCGCGCCAGGTGGATCTCCCGTTGATCGCGTCGGGCGGATTCGCGACCGGCGGCGGGCTCGTGGCTGCTCTGGCCCTGGGCGCGGACGCCGTCAACATGGGGACCCGTTTCGTCGCCAGCGCCGAGGCAGCAGTGCATGAGAACGTCAAGGAGCAGATCGTCGCCAACACCGAGCGCGACACCCGGCTTGTATTCCGCAAGTTCCGCAACACCGCGCGCGTTGCACGCAACGCGATATCGGAACGCATTCTCGAAATCGAGGCGGAGGACGGCTCGACGTTCGACGACATCGCCGCGCTCGCCTCCGGCGCACGCGGACGCGAACGCGTCCTGCGGGACGGACACATCGACGACGGCATCTGGTGGGCCGGGCAAGCCCAGGGACTCATCGACCGGACACTCACCTGCGCGCAGATAGTCGAGAGCATCGTCGAAGACGCCGAAGCACTCATCGATGGACGACTCTCCGCGCTCACCCGCTTCTGACAGAGCCCGCGCCCGGCAAACCGCACCCGAGAGAAGGAGACCCCATGCCCACGCCCGACCGATTCCCGACCGGGACCGTTCACGTCAAGTCGACGGACACCCTGACGGCACCCGGCGCCGATCCGCGGGTTCGCGACATCGTCGCGGACGTGATCGCCGACATCCGCGAGAACGGCGACGACGCCGTTCGCCGGTATTCGGAGCGCTTCGACGCCTGGACTCCAGACGCCTTCCTCCTCACGCCCGACCAGATCGCCCAGGCGATCTCCCGGGTTACGGAGCAGACGCTCGCCGACATCGACTTCGTGCAGGACCAGGTCCGCACGATGGCCCAGCGACAGCGGGAGTCGCTGCAGGACTTCGAGATCGAGACGTTTCCCGGTGTGCGCCTCGGGCAGAAGAACATCCCCATCTCCTCGAGCGGGGCATACGTGCCCGGCGGACGATACCCGCTCCTCGCCTCCGCGCACATGACTATCGTCACAGCCAAGATCGCGGGCGTCGATCGGGTGAGCGCCGCCACCCCGCCGATCGACGGCACGCTTCCCGATGCGACGATCGCCGCGATGCACCGGGCGGGAGCCGACGAGATCCGCATCCTCGGGGGCGTGCAGGCGGTCGCCGCGCTCGCGCTCGGGACGGAGAGCATCGAGCGGGTGGACCTCATCGCCGGTCCGGGCAACGCCTTCGTCGCCGAAGCGAAGCGTCAGCTGTACGGCGAGGTGGGCATCGATCTCTTCGCCGGTCCGACCGAGGTCCTCATCGTGGCGGACGAGTGGGCCGATCCGCTCACGATCGCCGTGGACCTCCTTTCCCAGGCGGAGCACGGCCCGGACTCCCCCGCGGTGCTCATCACCACCTCCGAATCAGTGGCACGGCGCGTACTCGATCTGGTCGCCGAGCTCCTCCCGGGAATGCCGACGAAGGACTTCGCGGGCAGGGCGTGGGCGGACCACGGCGAAGTGCATGTCGTCCCCACTCTGGCCGCGGCGTACACGCTCGCTGACCGGTACGCGTTCGAGCACGTGCAGGTCCTCACCCGCGAGCCGCGGGAGGCGCTCACGACGATGCAGCACTACGGCGCACTGTTCCTCGGCGAGGGCACGTGCGTTTCGTACGGCGACAAGACGATCGGGACGAATCACGTTCTGCCCACTCGCGGGGCCGCACGGTACACGGGCGGGCTCTGGGTCGGGAAGTACCTGCGGACGGTGACTTACCAGGAAGTGTCAGATGGGGCGTCGAGTACGCTCCTGGGCGAGGTGACCGGCCGCGCCGCACGCGCCGAGCGCTTCGAGGGCCACGCGCGCAGCGGCGACCTGCGTGCCGCGCGCTTCGGAGGCAGGCAGCACGAGTGGATCCCGCAGGACGCGCTGGTCGAGCCGTGACGGACTTCCGCCTCGACGGCCGCACCGCGTTGGTCACCGGCGCCGGTCGCGGGCTCGGCGAAGCAATCGGCGACACTTTGCTCGCGCTCGGAGCGACGGTGATCGGGACCTCGCGCACCCGCGCCGGCGCCGAACGCATCGCCGAGCGGTTCGACACACCGCCCCTCGTGCTCGATGTCGACGACACGGAGGCGGCGAGCGCCGCCATCGAGAGCCTGATCGACAGAGGGACGCTGCCCGACCTGCTCGTGAACAATGCCGGCATGAACGCGCCTCAACCCGCCCTCGACGTTGATCGGGAATCGTGGGATCGCGTCTACAGCTCGAACGTGCGCGGGGCGTTCTTCCTCACCCAGGCCCTCGCCCGCCACTGGATCCGGCTTGGGATCAAGGGCTCCGTCGTCATGATCGGGTCCCAAGCGGGCCGGGTCGCGATCGCGGATCGTGCCGTGTACGGCTCGAGCAAGGCTGCGATCGAGCAGCTCACCAGAAATCTTGCCTTCGAATGGGCCGGTTTCGGCATCCGGGTAAACGCCGTCGCGCCCACGTTCGTATACACCGAATTGACCCGGTCGACACTAGATGATCCCGTCCGGAGCCGAGCACTGCTCGCGGACATGCCCATCGGCAGGTTCGGGGAGGCTTCCGAGATCGCCGGTCCCGTCGCCTTCCTGCTGGGGCCGGCGGCATCCCTCATCACCGGGCACACCCTGGTGATCGACGGCGGATTCACCATCCACTGACGCGAGTTTCGACAACGCACGGCAATGGCGCCGCTCTCAATCGACGGGAAAAACTGACATCCGCTCCGTCTAGATTTCCCCGATCTCCTGCCCCAACCTCAGGTACAACTCCGTCACCATCTCGTCGTTCACGCGGTAGACGACCCACTCCCCGCGCTTGCGCTCCGCCTTGGGCGGGTCCGCGATCAGCAGCCCGGCCGCCTCGAGCTCGCCGAGATACGGAACGATCGTTGAGGGGGCTACCTCCAACGCGTCCGCGACGGTCTTGCGTCCAACGTTAGGCGTGCGGCGCACTTGTCGGATGATCCCAGCCTTGACCATGTTCCCCAGGATGGCCAGAGGCCCTTCGGCTCCTTCGCCGTCTACCGGGCGCGCGTATTTGGGCATGGATCCATCATGGGCCGAGCTGGTCGATGAGTCGAGCAGAAACCGGATGGATTACCCGTTTACTTTGCAAGTGGATGGGTGTACCGTTCACATCATGTTGAGGCCGACGCAGTCGAACTCCTCCCGTTTCGGGGGTTACGAATGCGCCTTGTCCCCCAAACGGCCTACAGACACCCGCAAGCGAATGGGAGTAGCGTCCAGTTCGTCACTGCGGCTCTCGCCGGTTCAGTGCACCACCGGCCGCGCCGCCGTCCTGAAGCTTCGGGAGGGCTGACCATCATGGCCAGTGAGCGCAAGAACCAACGGGGTCTGATGTGGGCCCTGATCGGCGGAGCGATCCTGCTCGCCGGCCTCATTGCGATCTTCGTCAACGCCGCGCTCAATCAGCCGGACGTCACCCCGACGACTCCCCCGGCATCCACGCCGGCATCCCCGCCGCCGACCACACCGCCCGCGCCGGATGGTAATGTCGTCGACCCGAGCGCCCAGGATCGGGGGTGGGTTCCTGAGCCGATCACGACGGATCCCGACCTCTACATCCGTCGCGCGCTGGAAGCGGCATCCACCTTCGATACGCAGCTCGGCGAGCGTGACGAGTGGCTCACCTACCTCGACACCTGGTTCACCCCGGACACGCGCTACACCTCTGAGACCGACCGAACCGAGGTCATGGAGGGATCGCAGCTCGAGCTCCGCCAGTCCGTCGTGCTTCCCGAAGCCGAATGGGACTCGCTCGCCCAGGAGGACGGCCGAGTGACGGCATCCGTCACCGGTGACATCGACTACGTCGATGTGCCCGAGGACCCGAGCGGCGACATGCGGATCGGCACCGCGGATGTCACGCTGACCTTCACGCGCACATCGGACGACGGCGCCGAGAGCAGTTATGAGGAGATGGTGCGCGTCAGCGTGCAGGTGTTGTGCGGTGCGGGTTCCGTCCCGACCCCTGATTCGTCGCAGCCGGCTGGCGACTGCAAGGTCGTCCGCTACTTCCCGGAGCCCATGGAGCCCTGATGGGTGTCCCCGCCTTCGTCGTCACGGCCCTCGCCCGCTCGAGGACCGCACGTCGGATAGTGATCATGCTGCTCGCCGGCGTGACCATCCTCATCCTCGTCGCTCTCGCCCCGCTCGCGATCATCCCCATGGCTCTCGCCGGCACTTCCCTGGCAGCACCCGCGGCGGCCGCCGGCGACGACCCGACTCCCGCCGCGCGCGGCGATTGGGGATACCCGCTCGCCGGAGACTACTTCAAGGGTCGCGGCTTCGGATACAACCCCGTAGGCGGATGCTCATACTGCTCCACCGACCACCAGGGATACGACATGTCCCAAGGCTGCGGAAGCAGCATCCACGCCGCCGGTTCCGGAACGGTCATCACGGCCGGATCCTTCTCCGGGTGGGGAAACACCGTCCGCATCGACCACGGGGGCGGCCTCGTGACCCTGTACGGGCACATGCAGTGGGGGTCGCTGCGCGTCTCCGTCGGCGACGCCGTCACGGCTGGCACCCCTGTCGGGGCCGAGGGGAACACGGGCAGGTCCTTCGGCTGCCATCTGCACTACGAAGTCCAGCGCGCCGGCGTCGCCATCGACCCGGAGCCTTTCATGGCAGCACTCGACCTGCCTCTGAAGTGAGACCGAAGAAGTGAGACCGAAAGAGAGAGCATCGTGAACCTGCCATTCGACGTCGACGTCCCCGACATCAACCCAGATTTCTCGGCCCCTTTCTTCCAGGGCCTCCAAGTCATCGCCTCCTACGTGCTGGCCGGCGCGATGATCGTCGTCTTCATCATGCTGGTCGTCGCCGGCGCCGCACTTAGCTTCCGCGGCCTCGCCTCGGACCGGGTGCGAACCTGGGCGGGCGAGAACATCCTGTGGATCTTCATCGCCGCCGCCGTCCTGGGAGCGGCCAACGGGCTATTCGCCTGGTTCGTCAACTTCGACTTCGGGTTCTGATGTTCGGGCCACGCGCAGCCATCGCCGGAGTCCTCCTCGGGCTCCTTGCGGCGCTGTGCGTGCTCACCCCGGCTCACGCATCCAGCTCCGGTCCTGCCGGCACCGTCGTGGAGACGGCAGCGACTGCGCCGCTGACTCCCATCACCGGGCAGCCGTGGTCATCGCCCGCCTACCCCGTGCTGTGCAACCACGCTTCGGGCCAAGTCTCATGCACCCCGACGAAGGGGAGCGACGTCAAGCCCCAGCAGTGTTTCGTCAACGTCTTGATGAATGGGGCGCGTGTCACGGTATGCACCACGTATGAACAGCACGTTCCCACGATCGAAGGCGCAGGTGGTCGAGAACTCGTCATCGAGTACGGCTGCAGCGTCGGCGACGTCGTGTGCGTGACGTTCGAGAACGCCGGACGCGGCATGGCGATCGCGACCACCGCCGTGATGCTGCTGGTGGCCGCGAACATGCGGTTCGACACCTCCACGGTGCTGTGGACGGCCGCGGTCGGCGAATGGTCGTTCTGGCAGTGGGCGGTCCTCGCCGTCCTGTTCGGTGCGATGGTCTGGGCGATCGCCGCCGCCATCGTCTCCGGCAGCCGGGATGAGCTGGTCGAGGCGATCGTGCGCACGTTCATCGCCATCCCCGCCGTCCCCCTCACCCTCTGGGGCACCGGTCACCTGCTCAACGCGATCGACGACCTCACGTGGTACGTGATGAATCGCGACGGCCCGATCACCCTGTTCCAGAATCTGCAGAAGGTGATGTGGGCCGGCGGACAGGCGAACTACTTCTTCGCGTTCCTCATTCACGGACTCCTCCTGCTATCGATGCTGCTGCTCATGCTGGTCTTCGCGTTCCGGAACATCGCCCTCGCCGCCCTCATCGCCGTCGGCCCGGTGGCATGGATGCTGTTCCCGGTGCGCGGCGTCGGCCCGCATTGGGTCGTCCGTTACGTCTCCGCCGTTGTCGCGCTCCTCCTCGCGGGGCCATTGACGAACGGGTTCGTCGCGCTGATCATCAACGGGCTCGCGGATGTCGACACCATCTGGGATCCACAGTCCTGGCCGTTACTGGTGGGTCTAGTGCTCGCCGCGTTCGCCCCGCTGGCCGTGTTCAGCCTGTTCACCTTCATCGGCGCCTCCGCCACCGACAGCATCGGATCCGGCATCGGCCACACCGCGGGCCGGATGGCCAGCAGCGCGGCACGATCCGTCGGTCGGATGCCCTCACGCCTGGCCGGGATGCCGGCCGGCATCCCCGCCTTCGGAGCCTCCCGAGGCGTCGCGACCGCGGCAGCAAGACCGGGCAGACGCAACACGCACGCCCCGGCCGGTGCCGCCGCTCCCGCCCGAGGCCGGAACACCACCCCTGCCGCAAAACCGACGTCGACTGCGGCCGCCCCAACGCCGTCGCGTCCGGCGCCGCCCACACCCCCTGCACCTGTTACCCCGGGAAGGAAGTCGTCATGACCGCCACGTCGAGTGATGAACGTCCGGTTCGGCTTCCCGGCCGGTCCCGGCAGGGAATCGTCCTCGGAATGGATGGGTGGCAACTCGGATGCATCGCCGCCGCCGCGATCATCGTGCTGATCTTCACCAACCGGTTCGGCCCCGTCGGGCTCCTCTACGCAGCACCCCTCTACCTCACCCTCGGCATCACCGCCGTGATCACCATCCACGGACTGTCGGCACCGAAGATGGCCGGCCTGTGGGTCATGAAGCAGACCCGGCATGCGGCCGGTGCGACGAAGCAGTTGTTCCGCCCCGAGCACGTCCAGGTCGTCGGCACCCTCAACCTTCCCGGTGTACGGGCATCGGTGCAGCTGTGGGAGGTCGACGGGATCGCCTGCGTGTACGACCCGAGGAACCGCACCGTGTCGGTCACCGCGGAGCTCGAAGTCCAGGGATTCCTCATGCACGACGCCCCCGAACGGCTCGACCTTGCGCAGCAGTGGTCCCGCGTGCTGGCGTCATTCACCCAGCGTCCCGGGGTGAAGCGGATCACATTGCAGGAGCGGACGTTGCCGACGACAATCCGCGCCGCCCGGGAGCACTACGACACCATCACCGAGCATCGGGAGCTTGACCGCACGTCCCCGATCGCCGCGAACTACGAGCACGTCATGAACGGGTCCGAGCGGTTCGCGGTCGCGCACCGCAACTACCTCACCTTCACCCTCGACCTCATCACCCTGAACACCCAGGTGAAGGCCCTCGGCGGCGGACAGACCGGCGCTCAAGCGCTGGCGCTGATCGAAACCCGCACCCTCGCCGACGCCCTCGCCAATGCGAAGATCAACGCCCGCACCTGGCTGTCGCCGCGGGAGATCGCCGCTCTTGCCCGGATCGCGTTCGACCCCGAGTTCGCGCCCAACATCCAGAACCGCACGGACGAGCACACCGGGGTGGATCCGCTCGCCATCGGCCCCATGTATCTCGAAGAGCCGCGCGGATCGAACCGCCTCGTCCGCACCGACTCCGGCGTGCACACGACCATGTGGATCCACGAATGGCCGCGCTCCGATGCGCACGTGGGGTTCATCGCCCCGCTGGTGTTCGCCCGGCATCCGCACACCGGCGACGCCGTCACCCACATCCTGTCCCTCGTCCTCACCCCGGTGCCGCTGAAGCGGGCCCTCAAACGCGTGCGGGATGAGAAGAAGGTGTGGCGAGGCAACGAGAAGCTCCGCGCCAAACGCGGCACCGACGGGAACGCCGCCGATGACGCCGACTGGCTCGCCCTCGAGAAGGAGGAGCAGGAGCTCGTCGCCGGTCACGGCGAGTTCCGATACGGCGGCTACCTCACCGTCACCGCCCCCGATGAGGAGCAGCTCGACCAGGCTCTCGCGGGGATGCGGAACGCGCTCGCGCAAGCCGAGATGGAAGCACAGATCCTCTACTGCCAGCAGGCCGAAGCGCTCATGGTCAACGCACTCCCGATCGGGCTGGGGATGAAGTGATGACCCGGCGCACGTTCAGCTTCGAACCCGACGGTCTCCCCCGCCGGGAACGACGTCGCCGCCGCCGCGAACAGCACCACCAGGACCGTGCCGCAGCCGCCCCTCGGACGTCACGACGTGAGCGAGGACTCCCGGAGGCGGCCGTGCCCGGACCGTTCGGACCGGGGTTGACACAGGGCGGGTATTGGAATCTCGCGCCGGTGCATGTTCCGCCTCACCAGGCGACCTCGCAGCACATCGCCGGGATCTACCCGTTCGTCGCCGACGCCGGCCTCGGACACCGCGGCCCCATCGTCGGTGTCGATCTCAACGCCGACGCCCTATGGCACTTCTCCCCCTGGGAGACCTATGCGGACAGCACCGATCGCGGTTCGTTCTCCACCAACGTCCTCGTCCTCGGCGCATACCGGGCCGGGAAGAGCGCCGTCATCAAGACCCTCGTCACCCGGTCCATGGCGTTCGGGCATCAGACTGTCGTCCCGTCCGACCCGAAAGGCGAATGGGTCGCGGTCGCCGAAGCCATCCCCGGCGGGAACGTCATCCGCCTCGGCGGCGCGTACGACACGAGGCTCAACCCGCTGGACCGCGGACCCAGGCGCACGGGGGTGACGAATGAGCAGCACGAGCAGATGGTCAAGCAGCGCCGCATCACCGTCCTCACCTCCCTCGTCGGGGCCGCCCTCCCCGGCTCCCACCTCACCGCCGTCGAACACGCCGCGCTCCTCGAAGCCCTCGAGCGGTGCATCCGCACCACCGACGACCACCCCACCCTCCGCGGCGTCCACGCGGAGCTCACCGGGCTCACGCGGGAGGTCGAGGAGGATCGGCATCTCGCGCAGGGTGCGATCCAGCCCAGCTTCGTCCTCCGCCGGTTCGTCAGCGGCGACCTGTCCGGGCTGTTCGAAGACGAATCGACCGTCAGTTTCGACGACGCAGCCCCCATCGTGGTCGTCGACACGTCCGAGCTGTTCGCGCGCGGGGATCTCGTGGCGCAGCTATCGCAGATCTGCACCACCGCGTGGAATCAGGCGGTGATCTCCGACCGGGGCGCGCACCGCACCCGGTATGTGATCCGTGAAGAGGGCTGGCGCGATATGACTTCGCTCGCCTCTTTGCAGATGTATCAGCAGTGGTTGAAACTGTCCCGCCACTACGGGATCAGCAACATCGTCATCCTGCACAAGATGGGCGATCTGGATGCCGTCGGCGAAGCCGATTCCCAGGAGCGGAACCTCGCGTACTCGATCGCCGGGGACATCGAGAACAAGTTCATCTTCCGCATCAACCAGCAAGAAGGTGCGAGTATCCACCTGCGTCTCGCGATCCCATCCGCCCACGTGACCATGGCCCGGCAGCTTCGCAAGGGCGAGTTCCTCGCGTACGTCGGCCAGTTCTCCTACCTGGTCGACGCGTTCGCGACCTCGACCCCGTGGGAGTACGACCTGTTCAAGACCGACGACGCGATGGAACTCGACAGCCGGTACGACGACGAGTTCCGCACCCTCGACGGCCCCGTTCTCGAATCGCTCTGGCCGGGAGATTCAACATACGGCGACACATCCGCCGGCCCATCAGGCGGCGACGCATCCGTTGATGGATGGCTGACCCCGAAGGAACTGCAATGACCACCGACACGACACCCCGCGCATACGCCACAGTCACCGGCCCCCATGCAACATTCGTCGGCCCGGACGGGCAGCCCGAGCCGATCAGCGCAACCGGAGACGAAGATATCCGCCGTGTTGTGGTGCGGCGGGCGACCGACCATGCTCGCCGCACCGGCACTGCCCTCGAGCTCGTGACCTCCGGAGACCGTGGGGAACACCGGCTCCTGATCAGCCCCACCGGCGAGATCACCACCGCCCCCACGGATACAACCGAGCCTCGCCACGCTCCCTCATCCGACGTGACGGTGGCTGCTCCGCACGAAGCGGAGCCTCCCGATGACCTCTTCACCCCGGACGCCGATACCGATCCCCAAGACGACGGCAGCGTCGAGGATACCGAGCCCGCTTCACGTCACTCGTTCATCACCGCCAACGAGAGCCACGCTGCGGACAGTGGATGGCGTCGCCTGGTCGCCCGTGCCGGCATCCGTTTCCCCGAGACCGAGGCGCAAGGTGCGAGGCGTGAGGCGGTCGCTCTGGTGTCGCGACACTGGGCCGGGTATCGGAACATCGCTGTCGCGAACGGGAAGGGCGGAGTTGGGAAGACGATGACCTCGGCGATGCTCGCCGCAGTGTTCGCCCGCCACGGGGGCGGGAACGTCCTCGCCTGGGACAACAACGACACCCGCGGCACCCTCGGCTGGCGCACCGAACAAGGCCTCTACGACACCACCATCCGCGACCTCCTCCCCGCAGCCGAAGACCTCCTCGCCGCGACCGCCTCGGTGTCGGACATTTCCCGGTTCGTGCACCACCAGTCCGCGGACCGGTACGACGTGCTCCGCTCCAACCCCGAGCTGCTGGCCACCCACCAGCGGATCGAGCACGGCGAATTCGACCTGCTCATGCAGGTCGCGATGCACTACTACCGGATCATTATTTTCGACTCCGGCAACGACGAATCCGCCGACCGGTGGCTGCGCATGATCGACTCCTCCCACCAACTCGTCATCCCCACCCTCCCATCCCCCGAATCCGCCGAATCCGCCTCCCTCCTCCTCGAAGCCCTGAGGCAACGCGACCGGCACTCCGCAGCCCTCGCCACGAACGCCGTCGTCATCGTCACCCAACCCGAGGCCGGATCCCGCCGTGACATCGACACGATCGCCGCCGGGTTCACCGACCAGGTCCGGGTCGTCGAGACAGTGCCCTTCGATCCGGCACTCAAGTCCGGCCCGCTCCGGTTCGATGCCCTCCGCCGCACCACACAGGACGCGTGGATCCGCGTCGCCGCCGCCATCGCCGCAGGCCTCAGCTAGGGGAGGAACGGGTCATGAACAACAGCTGGTTCGGTAAGGCTCTCGCCGTCCTCGTCGCGGCCACGTTTCTGCTGAGCCTCGCATTCACCTTCATCGCCGAATCCATCACCGCGGTCATCTGCGGCGCACGCCCGCAAGCGACCAGTCTGTTCTCCGGGCTCATCCTCGCCATCACCGGCGACCCCACCCAGTACCAGGTCCACGGGACATGCGCGCTGCCCGTGTGGCAGATCCGCATCGCCGACCTCGTCGCCGTGCTGCTCCTGGTCGCACTCGCTGTCGCGGTGTTTGCCCTCTACCGCCGGTATCGGGAATCGGATCGTGCGTTCATCACCGACCTGCGCACCCGGCCGGGGTTCGCGGCGGCGTCCGAGATCCGTCAGCATCTGTCCGCCAAGGCGGTGCTGCGCCGCGCCAAGCAGCTGCGCCCCGACCTGCAGCATCCAAAGCCCACCGACGTGGGGTGGCGGATCGGGCGTTCCCGCGGCCGAGACGTGTATGTGTCGATCGAGGACTCCGTGGCGCTGGAAGGCCCGCCCCGGTCCGGTAAGGGGTATCGGGTGCTGATCTCCGCGATCCTCGACTGGTCCGGTCCCCTGATCACGACGTCGACGACGAACGACAACCTCACCGCGACCATGCACATGCGCCAGCACCGCGGGCAAACGCACGTCTTCGACCCGCAAGGACTCTCCGGGATCCGCAACCCGCTCCGTGTCAGCCCTCTCGCCGGGTGCGAAGACCCCCTCATCGCGATGCAGCGCGGCACCGCGATCATCACCGGCACCGCGCTGGGGGCGTCGACCGCGAACGGGGAGTGGGCGCAAGCATCTGGTGTCGTCCTCGGGCGGCTCCTCCACGCCGCGGCCGTGGGAGATCGCACCATCGCAGACATCTACGATTGGGGCTCCAGTCCGGCCCTGGCCCGTACCGCGGTCGATGTGCTCCGCTCCGACGGGGCACCCGGATGGGGCGACAACCTCGAGGCGACGATCAGCGGGGACGAGAAGATCGTCTCCTCGATCTGGTTCGGCGTCCAAGGCGCCGTCGCACCGCTCGCCGTCCCGCAGATCCGCGCCGCCCTCATGCCCAGCCGCGGTGACCCAGTGTTTGACCCGAACGAGTTCCTCGACGCCGCCAATACCCTGTACCTGATCGGCTCCTCGTCCGGGGCATCCGCGATGGGCGGGTTCCTCGGCGCTCTGCTCGACGACATTGTCGAAGTCGCCCGCAACCGCGCTCTCGCCTCCCCCGGCTCCCGCCTCGCGCACCCGCTCGGGCTGATCCTCGACGAGATCGCGAACATGTTCCGCTGGGGCGCCCTGCCCCGCGTGATGGCCGACGGCGGCGGCCGCGGCATCTGCACGTTCGTCGTCCTCCAGGCCCTCTCCCAAGCGGAAACCGCGTGGTCGCGGGCCGAAGCCGACACCATCTGGGCTGCTGCGACCGCGAAAGTCCTCCTCGGCGGGGCATCCCATGTCGCGCACCTGCGCGACGTCGAAGCGCTCCTCGGGACCCGCGACGCCCGGCGCACCGAGCGCTCCTGGAACAGCACCGAAGCCGGCCACCACACCAGTGAACGCCAAGACCGGCTGCCGCTGATGTCGGTCGATGAGATCCGGCGGATGCCGGAAACCCTGGGGCTGCTCGCCTACCGCAACCGGCGCGGCGTGCTCCTCGACCTCGCCGGCTGGGACGAACGGCGCGACGCCCGTCAGATCCAGCACGGCAAACGCAGCACCGAGCAAGAACAACGAGCCGTATTCGGCGCCGCCACGACCACGCCCCTCACACCGGAGCCCACCGCACCGGAGGCAGTCGTTCCCGAGCCGACCGAGTCCGCGGAGGCGGTGAGTGAGGAATGAGCAACCGGCGCCGCACCGGGCTGAAGAATCTGTACCGCGACGAGTTCCTCCGCTCACGGGCCTGGTTCGCGCGGCGGGAACGCTGGTTCCGCGCCCACACCCGCGCCGGTGATGTGCCTTGCGCCGCGTGCGGCGTTCGCGGCACGAGAGCGGATCTGGAGTTGCATCACCTGGACTACCGGGGTGTGCGGATCATCCGCGGGCAGTGGCAGGCCTGGGAAGACGACGGTGACCTCATCGCCCTGCACCCGTACTGCCACGACCTGCTGCACCGCCTCATCGACCGCGACATCATCCTCGCCACGCACCGCACCCGCCGGCAAGCATCCGCCCACGCCCTCCAGGTGTTGCAGGTGAAGCTGCGCCCCGTGAAGGACGCTTCATGAGCGAACTCGACCCGAACGATGTGGATGCGCTCCTTGCCCGGGAGCTCTCCGGCTTCGACCCCGCGAGCCGGTACGGCAACTCGTCCCCGATCGGCGGGCTCGTCACCAACTGGCGCGAACTCACAGGCGCTGAGGCCACCGAACGATGGACGGCGCTGCGGGACTGGGTGCAGTGGTGGACCACCCGCTACAACATCCCCGTCAGTGTCGTGCCGAACTGCTGGTGGCAGCACGGGAACATCGTCGAAGAACTCTCCGCCCTGCACACCGCGCACGTCGTCGCGTTCGATGCCAGCGACGCCGGATTCGGACCCATCGGCTGGCACGAACGCCTCGCCATCGCCGTGCCCCGCCTCTCGAGGGCGTATGGCGGGGGATGCAACAACGGGCACAAGCCTCCGAAGCCACGCTCCTGGGCAGGAGTAACGGACGAGCAGGAATGGACGGCGTGGACCAGCCAGGCCCACGCACAGTGAAGGATGCTCCGGCGTCCTCGAAGGAAAGGAAGAAGAATATGACTACCAAGATCCCGGTCACGCTGGAGGGCAACCTCACAGCCGACCCGGAGCACGGCACCGGCGAATCGGGCAACGAGTACGCCCGGTTCTCGCTCGCGGTCAACGACCGCCGCCTCAACGAGGACACCGGACGGTGGGAGGACGCCGGCACGGTCTTTCACCGCGTCGTCGTGTTCAGTCAGCAGGCCCGCCACGTGACCGACTCGCTCCACAAGGGTGACGCCGCGATCGTCGTCGGAGACCTCCGCTTCGGCACCTACACCGACAAGGACACCGGCCAGACCCGCGAGACCCGCGACGTCATCGCCGACAACGTCGGCGCGTCCCTGAAGTTCGCAGGCGCGGTCATCAACCGCGCCCCAAAAGCTAGCGGCCCCGTAGCAGACGCTTCGGGGCCGGTAGTGGAACCGGCCTCGTACGCCGGAACCGGAGTCACCCGCTGAACAATCACGAGCGGACGGGAGTCATCGTACTCCCGTCCGCTCAGACATGACATCCCGACCATTACGGCGCCCAGACCACTCCGAAAGATACACTAAGATTCACTAGACTCACCGGGATGCACTAGATACACCGAGATACACTGGGTACACGAGAATTCACCGGAGGATGGGGCGATGATCGAACAGGCACAGAATCCGTTCCGTCCCACCGCGGGTGCGGAACCTCCTCAGCTGATCGGCCGTGCCGGGGTGCTGGACGAGTTCGTCTACGGTCTGCGCATCCGTTCCGGGGCGCCTGGCCTGCTGACCATCTTCACCGGAGCCCGGGGCATCGGCAAGACCGTCATGCTGGGTGAGGCTGAGGATGCGGCCCGCGCGCAGGGCTGGGTTGTCGTCTCGGAGACCGCGACGCGCGGGTTCATGGGTCGGATCGGCGAGGCCATGCGCACCGCCGCCGAGGAACTCGGAGAGGGCCCCGCCGGGCGGAGGATCACGGGGATCGGCGCCGCCGGGTTCTCGATCACGACCGAGCTTCCCCCGGCCGAGCAAGCGGGATGGCGGCAGGTGGGCGAGAAGCTGCTGCGCCTGCTGGATGAGAAGAAGACCGGGCTGGTCATCACGCTGGATGAGATCCACGGCGCAGACCGGGACGAACTGGCCCAGCTGGCCGCATCCGTCCAACACTTCATCCGCGATGGCCTCCCGATCGCGCTGGTTTTCGCGGGCCTACCCGCTGCGGTCTCCGACCTGCTCAACGAAGGCGTGGCAACCTTCCTGCGCCGCGCCGACCGCATCGACTTGCACGCTGCTGCCATCGACGAGGTCGAATCTTCCTACCGTGAGACTTTCGCGGCGCTCGCACATCCGCTCGACCCTGACCTCATCCGCACGGCGGCGGTCTCGACCGGCGGCTACCCGTTCCTGATCCAGCTCGTCGGGTATCACCTCTGGCAACTGGCAGAAGCCAACGATGCCCCGCTGACGGCCGAAGACGTCGACCTTGCGATCGCCACGGCTCACCGCCGCAACACGCGCGTCGTGATCGATGCCGCGCTCTCCACCGCAACACGCAAAGACCTCGACTTCCTCCGCGCAATGGCCCAAGACGACGGCCCGGCGACGACCGCGGACATCGGCCGACGACTCGGCGATCGGAGCAACACCATCGGCAACTACCGTGCCAAGCTCATCGACGCGGGCCTCATCCAGCCAGCCGGGTACGGCCGACTGGACTTCGCCATCCCCGGCCTCCGCGAACACCTCCGCCACGGCTGACCCCGCAATGCCGCCTCGATCCCTCATGGCCAGCGCCGATCGTGGCTGGCCGCACCTGCCGACCCGACCAGTAGCGTGAGATTCATGTCCGCACCCGACGAGTGGATCGCCGCAACCGGTCCCCGCCCTGTGAGCTCCGATCCGAATGACACCGCGATCCCGGACGCGGTACTCGATGATCCTGCGCTCTCGCTCGCCGCAAAGGGTCTCTACGCGCTGGTTCTCATGAAACAGGGGCAACCCGTCGACCCCTACGACGACGCGTTCGAGGACGCCGCGGACATCCACACCGCGATCGACGAGCTCGTCGCGGCCGGCCTCGTGCTGCGCGTGCCCGGCCCCTGAGAGGAGTGGTCATGCAAGCTGACCTCTGGCGCCCCGCCCGCCACGGTCATACTGTGTCCAGATGGACGAGATTTTCGTGCAGCCGAAGTGCCCGGTGTGCGGGACGGTGCTGCGCAACGTGAAATCCGGCTACGTCTGTATACCCTGCAACGCCGCATATGTGAGCGATGTCGGCAGTCGGTGACACGCTCAACTCATGCGCGTCATCCAGCTGTCGTTGAAATCGTGGCTCGTGCTCAACGACAACGCGCGTCCCCAGTTCTTGATCGTGCGTGCGCCGATGGTCCACAAGCCCACCGGGGAGACGCACGTCGTGCATCGTGTGGAGCGGTGGAACCACATCCCCGAATCGCGGCATCTGCTGGTCGTCTGCGACGGCGAGATGGACGCGCGAAAATGGTGCGCCGCCGAACTGGAGATATCAGCGCGAGCCGCGGCGAATCGTCGGCCTGGCGTTGACCCGGCCACCGGGCTGAGGGGAGAGCAACTCGCCCGCTTTCACGCACTGAACGCGAATCAGCGACCGTCAGTTCAACCCTGGCCCCGATGACGGTGGTGATCCTGGCGGCTGGAAGGGCGCGGCCGGATCGACGTCGCGCCCGTAGCGGGCGAGGATCTCATCGACTCGTCCCAGCGCGGCCTCTTTCGCCGCGGCGAGCTTCGCGTTCACGATCGGGATCACTTCCTCCTCCACGCGCCTGCGCATCTCCGCATCAAGGTCATACGGTTCGAGGCCGCGCTGCACGCGCGCGGCCGAATCCATCATGATCTCGTCGCGCATCTCCGCGCGACGCCGGTAGAAATGGTGTTCAAAGATCTGTGGACGGGACGCGCGGACGTTCTCCACCCGCTGCTCGTGGACCTTCCGAAGCTGCTCCAGCTCCCGATCCCGCATCCGCCTCAACGCCGTCGCATACTGCTTCGTCGTGAACTCCACGGCATCCGATTCGGGATCACGACTGTCCACCGAACGCTGCAGGTAGACCGCGGCCGGAAGTTTCCCGTCGAGCAGTTGGACGCGGAGCGCTCTGACCTCCCGGGGAAGGTCCAACGCACTGCGCCGCTCATACTCGGTCGAGATGACCGCCAGCTCCTCGACCGACCGTTCCCGGGCGAAGTACTCATCAGCCGCGGCCTCGTTCGTCCGCCGGTCGGACGCGTAGACCCGCCGGACGGTGCGCGGCGGGAGGCCTGCTTTCTTCAGTCGGCTGCGCAACCGGGATGCTTGCCGGCCCCGTGCGCGCTGCGCCTCGAGGTTGCGCTCGTACCACTCGCGGTACGCGTCGGGGCGCTCACGCCGGTGCTCGGCGGCGATGAGGCGTTGGCGTTCGCGGATCGCCTCGGCGTTCGCGTCGCGGTACCGCTGCGCCGCCGCTGCTTGGCTCTGCCGTGCACGCTCCGGGTGGCGCTCCTTGTAGCGGCGCTGATACTCACGGACCTTGTCCGGATTCTCCTGACGGAACCGGCGGCTCCGCTCACGGGCAGCCTCTGGGTCCCGGTTGCGGACGTGCCGGGTGTACGTGTTGTGCTTCAGCCGTTGGGCATCACGTGTGCGCTTGCGTTCTCGCTGCGCCCGCTCGGCGGCACGAGTGCCCTCGGGGTCCGCCAGGCGTGCCGCCTTCCGCTCCCGCGCGATCCGCTCCTTGTTCGCATCCCGCCACGCGGCGATCCTCTCCCGATTCGCTTCGCGGTACTGTTTCCGTTTCCCAGACTCAGCCCGTCGCGCAGCCGATGAGGCGGCGTCCTGAGCCCGCTGCGGTTCGGTGTGCTCGTCTGCTGCAGACATGGCTCATCAGTCCGGGTCGTCCGCGTCCGGCACCATGCCGTACACGAGCGCCGTGAGCGCTTCCCGGTGCGCGGTCGGATCCAGCACGGTGCGGCCGACGAGCTCCCGCAACTGGTCCGATACGTCGCCGGGGGCGGTGTCGTCCAGACACCAGTCGATGTCCTCGTTGAGTTTGTACTCGGGTGAGTCCGCGGCCAGGCCCGGGTAGTACATGATCGCGATCGTGCCGACCCTCTGCAGCAGCACGTCGGCGTCTTCCAGTTTCATCAGATTCCTCTTCCTGTTGACGGTTCATACGACATACGCGGCGTGATCGCTGGATCATCGAGCAGGTCGCGTCTGAGCATGTGCGGCAGGATGCCGTCGCTGTTCGGCTCCGCGCCGGCGAGCTGCTCATATTCCTCGATGCGCCCTTCCAGGCGCGCACGCACCTCCGGCGGGAGGTCCGCCCGCCGACGGATACCGGCGCTGTGGGGACGCGCATGGAGTGTGGCGTCGTTGGCGGCTGTGGCGACATTCGCCTCGAGCAGTGCTGTCCGTGCGGCCATCAACCAGGCGGTGAGCTCGGTCATCCACCGCCGATACGCCGACGCGCCCGACACATCTCCGTCGTCACGCCGGGCGACGGGCCCTGGAGCTTCAGCGGCGGGGGGGGTCTCGGGCTCAACAGCCGTGCGCGCAAGGTCACGGTGCGCCGCATGGGTGGCGTCGTCGAGATCGGGTTCGGGGAGGCCGCGCATCATCTCGTCGGCGATGACCTTGCGGGCGCCGGCGTCGGTGGTCGCGATCACGATCGCCTCGTTGTGGCGACGCCCACGGGTGAGCCCGACATACAGGCCGGACGCGTCGACGCCGGGGCCGACCAGGGACGTGTCGGTGGTCTCGCCCTGGATGCCGTGCACCGTCGTCGCATATGCGAGGTGGACGTGGTCGGCCGCGTACTCGCGGGTGATGGTGCGCGCGTCACCGGAATCGTCCATACGTTGCAACTCGACGGCAGCCGGGCCGATCCGGGTGACGGTCCAGATCGCCCGGTTCTCGATCCCGGCTGCACGGTCGTTGCGGCGGGTCTGCACGACGTCGCCCTCGAGGATGCGCTGTTCCTCGCTGCCGATCGCCATCCGGCCCAGATCGAGCTGGCCGCGTTCCACACGTTGCTGCTGGATCGCTTCATTCACCTGGGCTGCGTCATCGTTGGTGGCGGTGACGATAGCCACCGTCCGCGACAGCGCTTGCCGGTGGAAATACCCGTCCACGAGGGCGGCACGGGCAGCATCCGTGTCGGCGACGTGGCGCACATGCCCGGTCCGTTGCAGCTCCGCGGCAATGTTCGCCGCGTCCTCGGCAGAGCGCGGAGAGCGCAGGCACAGCGTCAGGGCGGCATAGAGCGGGTCATCGAACCGGTGCACGCCGGACAACTCGATCGCGCGTCCCGCCCGCCGTTGGGCGAGGGCCATCGCTCCGGCATGGCCCACGGGCGTTGCCTGATGCGGGTCGCCCACGAGCGCGACTCCCGCGCCCGTCTCCAGCGCCAGGGTGGTGAGGGCGTCTGCGGCGTGGAGGTCGAGCATCCCTGCTTCGTCGACGACGATGCGCATCCCCGGGCCCAGGCGCATGTGTCGCGGACCGCGGAAGATCACCCCGGTCGCGGGGTCCCGTTGCCCGGGACGGAGCCGCCACCACACCTGCGCGCCGGCGTCATCGTTCCGCCACCGCCATCCGTGATCGGCGAGCAGCGCGTGCACACTGGTCCCCGTCGCCCCGACCTCCCGGCTGGCGACCGCGGCGGCCTTTCGAGTCGGCGCGACAATCAGCATCCGCCGGCGGTTTGCTTCGAGCATCGACCGCGCCGCTCGGAGCAGGGTGGTCTTTCCTGTGCCGGCCGGCCCCGTCACCGTGACCAGTCGCTCCCCGCTGGCGACGGCGACGGCTGCTGCCGCCTGGGTCGGATCCAATCGGATCCGCGACTCCAGTGAATGATCCGCCGCCACGTGGTCTTGTTGTTGTTCGGAGGGATTCCAGCCGGCGATGCTGAGGCAGGTCAGGCGTTCGCCGAGCCGGGTCTTCAGGTCGGCGAACTCGTGGGTGACCAGCGCCTTCACGTGGGCCGGCTTGCCTTGCGCGTCGGGCAGCAGATCACGGGTGTGCGCCAGAGCCCGCCAGGTGACGTCATCGATCAGTCGTTGCAACTCGTCGCGGGCTCCACTGACACCCGATGCGGCGACAGCCCGGGTGGCGCCGGCACGAACATCAAGGACGCTGAACCGACCGTTGCTCGACCTGGACCGTTCGTCGGCGTCGACCACCGCCCTCCGTGCGAGCAGGGCCCGATCGACAGCGTCGGGATGCCGCGGCCGCAGCGCCACCGCGGCCCGTACGTTCAACACGTCCGGGTCGAGGTCGGTGAGTTCGTCGCGGACAAGGTCAGCCCAGGCGGCCTCGTCCAGATCATGGGGCTTGTCGGGGCGGCCGGCCGCCCAGGCGTACCGGTCGATGCGTTGCAGGACATCGTGGCTCGGTTCCTCACCTGGATGTTCTGTCCGCCAGCGGGCGAGGTGCACGGCACGGTTCGCTTCGATCTGGTTGGATCTGCGTGACAGCGGTCGCACCACGTGGGCGAGCTCCGCGATCTCCCCGTTCTCGTTCAGGGAGTATCCGTGGCGGGCGAGAGCGGCGAGCCACTCCGGGTCCGTGCGGGCGGCGAGGTCCCCCTCGGCGTTGATCAGATTCTGCACGCGCATCGCGACCCGCGAGTCAACGTTCGACCACCGGGTATCGAGACCTTGAACCTTCACCCCGAGCCACAGGTGCCGGTGGATGTGCGGGTCCAGTGCGCGAGACCGGCGATGCTGCAGCTCGACGACTTCGATCCGGGCTAAGTCCTCGCGGATCCGGCCGCCCATCCCCCGGCGTGCATTCAGCTCAACCAGCCACGTAGAGATGATCCGATCCCGCAACCGGTCCTGCAACGCCTCAAACTCGCCGGCAAGCTCCGGGGTGATCAGCGCCGCGATGCTGAACGACTTCGGCGCGTTGACCGTACTGTCCAGCACCAGATCCGCATGCGGTGACTCCAGCCGGCGCCCCCTGTGCGCACCCGACAACGGATCGGCCCCGTCAACCCAGCTCGCCAGCTGATGCGCATCCAGCTCGTCGTGAGTGATGCCGTCCCGTGCAGCGACGAACCGTGTGACCGTCGCGCCATCGACACCGCTGTATGCGTCCAGCGCGACAGCACCCGATGAGCGCAGGTGGGAGTCGCATATTCCCCGCAGCGCGTAGTCCATCGCCTGGCGGACTCCTCGCGAGCCAACGCCACGCTTCCAGCGCTCCAGACCTCCACGCACGCCCTCAGAGTACGCCGCATTTGCCTATTGCGCCAGACTATTCACAGAAAGTGCCTGCGTGCATTGCGTTCATTGCGTTCATTGCGTTCTTGACTTCGTCACGTCGGTAGGTGCTCGGAGTGTGGTGACGTCCCGTGGAGTGGTGGAGGTTCCGGCAGGGTCGCCCGCGTCGTAGACGTGGGTGAGCCATCGTGCGATGGTCAGTGAGAAGTACCGATCAAAGTTCTCTCTCACAGGAAGACACAAAGCACGATGGCTCTAGACCAGTCTGCCCTCCTCGAGCTGCTCGGGGAACTGAAGCGCCCCGGGTTCGGTGGAGGTTCTCAACTCACGGAGGATGAGAGTCATGGCAGCACCGAAGAAATACCCGGACGAGTTGCGTGAGCGCGCGACGCGGCTCGCCGTTGAGGCACGACAGGACTCCGCGCGGAAGGCCGGTGCGCTTCGGCGCATCGGCGAGCAGCTCGGGATCAATCCGGAGACGCTACGCGAGTGGGTGAACGGGCCGAGATCGACGCCGGGCAGGCGCCCGGGGTGACGACCGCGGAGGCGCAGCGGATCAAGGACCTTGAGGCCGAGGTGAGAGAGCTGCGGCCGGGCGAACGAGATCCTGAAGACGGCATCGGCGTTCTTCGCCGCGGCGGAGCCCCCTCCCGCCGAGCTCGAGGCCGCCCACTGGGCATCCCATGAGCCCGTCAGCTACGTTGGAGAACAGGTTCCCGTCGGAGCCGGTTCCAGATAACCGAGCCTCCACGAAACCCGGGGCGCTTCACGGCATGAAACCGATGTCAAACGTCTGTCGACTGGGAGCGGATTGCGGGTCGGCCGTGGGGCCGGTGACTCAGGGGCCGATCACACTGCGATGGCGCGCTCGGCCGCAGACGCTACGTCCGCACGGCACGTGCAGTCCGGCGCTGGCGCGGAGGCTGAGACGTGGCGAGGATTCCAGCCAAGCCCGCGGAGCTTATCCAGCAGTCGCTTCACGGTGACGTACGGCGCCCCCGTTCCAATGTAGAGTGACGCCAGAGCGGCCCCACTGTTGTTGAGAGCGCCAAACAGCGTTGGCTCAGCGACGGGATCTAGGGGCCTCAGTCCGATTACACAGTCAGACAAGACGGCCTCGGAGAAGGCGAGTCGTACGGGCGAACGGTACTTACCAACCCGTGCAATCACAATCATCGGCCCGGCCGTGGCTAGTCGTGTCGGGGCGAAAGTCTGCCACTCGAAGACTTCATCCTGCTCAATGAGGCTGAGATCCGTCGTGTGGACATATCGCGTGACACCCTCGCGTGCGTCTGCGAGCAGATGTCGGGGTACACGCCCACGAACAAGGTCAACGCAGGTGCATCCGTCCCAGGGCGATGTGGACCCGTGGATCAGGGATCCAAGTCCCAACGGTCGTGGAGTCGTGCTCGCACCTACTCGTGCCAGAACCGTTCGCGCGCGGCGTCCTGGAAACGTATCGGCGGGCAATTCGCGCAGGACGTCGATGCTGTATTTTCCATGCAGATGACCCCAGATTCCGGCGTTCCGCTCTCCAAATACACTCCCCATCGGAAGAATGCAGAGCGCACCTGATGACGGTCCGAACTGCGCGAGCGCGTGAAGTACGAATGCGAGAGCCGGACTTGTGGTTACCGATCGGCCGGCGATCTCGGTTTGGATTCCCCCAAGCCCGCGATAGGAGAATGGCGGGTTTAGAAGGAGCAGCTCGGTCCGTCCCCGCGCTGCGCGGGCCACCGCGCTCGAGCGAACAGCAAGCGGGTTGAGCAGATCTGCCGTACTAACGGTCCAGCCCGGGTGGACGCGCCGCAGGTGGCGACCGACAGATGCACGAATGTCGAGGGCGCCGATCTCGACAGTTGCGCCGAACCTTCGTTGCGCCGCCTCTAGCAATGCGCCCTCTCCCGCGCACGGGTCAACAATCATTCCGCCCCGGTACTTTTCGGCGTAACTCAGGAGTTCATCGGCCAAGGGCCGAGGCGTGTATATCGCGTCGAAGCTAGCCATCATGCGTTCAGGTATTCACGGGCGAAGGCCGTGAGGTCATAGACGCAGATTCGCCCGCCGCCAGAGGAGCGATCCTTTCGACGCTTCGGATGGTCGTATACGAGCTCTGTGTCAGCCGGGTGTCGGATTGCCTGAAGCACGGCGCCGAGGGCGTGCGGCTTGGTGCCGATCGGAGCGATGACGAACCAATCCTCCGGGTGACGTGAGCGAAGGTGCTCGATCAGAAAGAAGAGATCGAACGGGCAGGCAGCTGCGGCGAACTCCTGCCTGGCGAAAATAAAGTCACGCTCCAGCGCCGCGCGATTTGCAAGAACCGTCTCCGTGGCGTACTCCGGGCGGAATCCTGGAGAGCCGATGACAGGGATGACACGCTCAGAGTCGACTTCTCTCGCCACAAGGACGTGATCGAATCGATGACCTTCGAAGCCCAGCAGCGGCACAAACTGGAAGTCACGGCCGTCGTCTGGGCTGATGGAGATGAATCCAGGAAGCGGCGCAAGACCCTCGATCTCGTCCGACAACTCCCAGAACTCACGGCCCAGCGAGGTCGTTCGCCTGTAGTCGTCGGGCTTCAGGTACATCACGCGGAAGTCCCACCGATTCTGCACGAGCGTCTTTACTAGCGGCGCCCAGACAATGTGATCCATGGAAGTAATGTCCATGAGGAGAGGTGAATCGATCACGGAGAGTAGTTGCCGCAGAGCAGATTGATCGAACAGGTCCGCAACTCCGATCTCGTCATCGGCCAACGAGAGCTGGATAGATGCGACGCCGATCTGCGTTACCGAGTACACCGGCCCGCTACTCTCGAGCCGCGCGATGCTGTTTCTTGGCTCAAACCCAACGGTGCCGTGAACGAACGCTGTCCCAGGCGGAACTTCAAAGGCGCCGATCGGGTATTCGACAGTGAAACTCGGACGCTCAAGCCTCATCAAAGAAGTCCTCGTAGAAGAGCAGCTGATCGGGCAGTTCGACCGCTGGCGCAGGAGAGGAGCCCTTCTGAAGGAGCTTCGTGATTGTGCGCCCAGGATTGTTCGATGCCAGGGAAGCGATCTGTTCGGACGTAAGTGTAAGCCGCCGCTTCTTGCGATGGCTGTACACAAAGTAAGGCGCAAAGATGGGCATCAATCGGTAGTCTGGCCGCTTAGTCCCGCCCGTGGACCTCCCCTCCTTGTTCCCGTCGAAAGCGTCAAGCGCTCCCGAAGCAACCGCTGCAGCGAGAAGGGTCTCCGCGTCGCCAACGGCCGCCTGCTTCGCGCCGAACTTCACCCTGAACTCATTCACCTCAGGGGTTCTGCCCTCAGGTGCGGCTGCAAGCGCACCGAAGACACGACCCAAACTGAGCGTCAACCTGGTGACGCCCGCGCCGTGAACTGTCTGCGCCTGAAGTTCGCGAAGGATCGTCTCGCCAATACGGACGGCCGCCGCCGTCTGATCCTCAGGCGAAACTGGTGCCAGGGCGTCGGAAGATGAGAGATGGATCCGCAACGCTTCGTGAACAAGACGAAGAAGGATTCGTATGTTTCCCTCTGCTAACAGGCAGATCGTGGACCAGCCGGTGTAGTGCTTCCTTGTTCCGCGCTTGCCCGAACGGATCGTAAATAGAGCGGCATACGAATAGTTGCCCACCCGTGTCCTCCAACGTACCGGATCCGCGAGCGCAGCCTTCAGGACCTCCAGGCGCGACTCCTGTTGGGCGGTCGCCCAGTATTCGACGATGTACTGACTCATGGGTGTGAGGGTGCTCAGCTCGCACAGCTCGGCCTTAGTGGCGCCTTCTGACGCAAGTTGGTGACGCAGCTGCTCGAGGCGAGACTCAACGCCGAGGATCGTAGCTTCTGACTCGATGGAAAGGGCGGGAAAGAGTTCTGCTACATCACCATGCCACCCCAATCCGCTGGCGAGCCGCTTGGCACACACCGCTGTGGCAAAGTCTTGGAATGATTGCTCCTTGAGGTGATCCACGATGCGCACGGTTGTGTAGTCAGCGGGATCGTGAAGCGGTTGATCGCGCGCGAGAGTTGACCGCTCCCCGGGAGTTGTACTCCGCACCCCGACCTTGAAGGTATAGCGGGCGTCGCCGACGTGTTTAATCAACGTGTTCACGACTCGCTGCTGATATGGCAGTAGATTCTCGTACTCATCGATACAGAACGCGAAGAACGTGCCAAGCGGAAGCACCTCCTCGGTCGCAGCCTCCAACAGAAGCTGGACGGGGCGCCCGAGTAGCGAGAGTGGCATCCGGTCGAGATCCTGCGGACTGCCGTTCAGGTTCGCCTCCAGCTCAGCCGTCAGGACCCGGATGTGTCGCTGGATTGCCGACACCTCCAACTGTCGCTCAAGATTCAGCGAGGCGAAGAAGGGTTCAAGTGCCGCCGGGGATACGGCGCGAACACTATGTTCGGACTCCGCCCACGCAAGGTAGTCCAGCACAGCCATGCACAGCCGGAGATTAACATAATGCGAGAAGACCGCGATCCACCGGTCGTCACCGATCCGAGGCCCGGTGAACGCAGCGGTCAGGTTCGTTTCGACCCGCCAATAGGCACCCACCAGGTTCCAGCTCCCGGGGTCAAAACCCGCGGTTCTCGCCTGGCGTCGGTATCCAAGGGCGCGTAACGTGGTTGTCTTACCTGTCCCTCTCCCCCCGACCAGAAAGCAGGGGCGTGAGGCGACCAGTTCGGACCAGTACATCGGCTGCGAGAACATGCTCAAGATCTCTTGATCCGAGCTGAACTCAGCTCTCAGCTGCCCGAGTGTCGTACTCAGTGCAGTGAGCGTCTCGTCGCGATCTTCGAACATTACTTGCTCCTGAGGAATGTCCAGCCGGTCGCATCGCCGACTGTCGTATGTGGGGCGAGGATCGGGAGTGTGTTATTCGGGGTGCCGTGCTCGAAGGTGATGGCTAACCCGGACTCTTCGTAACCAAGCGGGCCGTGCTTGGATCCCAGCCTGGAATGGCTGCTCCGGAGCAGGTCAAGGAGCGCGGCACGCTGGTCTTCCGGCACTAGTCTCGAGTTCTCGTCCTGGGCGCGATAGTCAAGTCCGAGTGTGTGCGTCGGGCTGACTGACAGGTTGGGCAACTCGTCGCTGAACTTGCTGAGCGCAATCTGCGTGGCGACCACTGGCAGGTATGTGGCTGAAGCGATGGCTCCGGAAACTTGCAGGGCCGCAGGGGAGGGGAAGGTTCGGCCGTTTATGTGCGGTTCAGCGTTCCAGTACCGAGCAAACTGGTTTCCCGTACCCGCCAGGTCGTCGAGCATTACTAGCTCTGGCGGTGTGTCCTGTTCGGCGATGACCTTGTACATGCGTTCGCCGACCGCCATTCGATCCTCCGGGAATCCCATCTCTTTGAGGATTCGTAGGCACATGATCCCTGAGGACGTCACGTCGTCGTGAGAACCCAGTGGAACAGTGACGATCGAACGCCCAAGCCATTCCCGCCAAAGCTCTCCCACTTGACCCGTGAGCCGCCCCTGTTCAAGCTGTGTTGTAGAAAGGCGCTTGATCCCAACGGCCAGCGCCTGTCGGAACTCGCGGGATCCGATGTAGATCACGGATCGGAGCAAGGAGCGCGCCACCTCCAGCTCGTCACCCGTAAAGTTGCGCAGCCAACCTCGTGGGTTGATGTCGGCTGGGATCCGTGGCCACGCACCAACATTTCCGAGGAACTTCAGATCGCCAAGTCGCACCTCGTCATCCGTCGCTATTTCCACACCTTCATCATGGCGCACCGGTCGCTGCCAGTCGTGAACGCATGCGGATAATCGAGAAGGGCGCGACTGCATGACCGCTCGCCGACGATTCGCGTGCCTTTTCGTTAGCACGGAGGAGCTCGATCGACCGCAGGGGAGTCGACGACCTGGTCGAGTTCGATAGCTGAAGTCGCCGAGACAGCCGCTGTCTGCGCCGACGTGTCGGACGACCAGCATCAAGATCCTCTTGCTCCATGAGCCCAGTCATTCGTCGGAGATCCTCGTTCCAAGTCCGAAAAACCGCTCGAAGAATCGTGTCAATGCTTCGACAACGCTCTTCTTCTTGTCCGCGTGACCGTCGTTGGATGCGAAGCGTGAGACGGGTGGCAGGATCTTGGTGATCGCGGTGCCCGTGGTGATGAGCCGCCCGTCACGGAAGGCAGATTCGACGAAGGCGCGGGCCTGTTCGGGGCGGAGCTTCTGCTCGGTGATGATCGTTTCGAGTTCCGCTTCGCGCTTGGCGGCGATGTAGGCCTGCCACTGGGCGTCGACCGCACCGTCCATGGTGATGTTGTCGACGAAGTCTTCGACAAGGTCGCGCTTATTGCGCAAGGTCGGGCTGGCGTCGACGGCGCGGGAGATCTGGGCGCGGATCTCTTTGTCGTCGCCGTCGCCGCGTTCGGCGCGGAGCTTTTCTACGAGCATGAGGATGTAGTCGACGTTGATCTCGACCTGTTTGATCAGCTCGATCTCGAAGACGACGTCGTCGTTGATCGTTTCCTTATCCGCGTCCTGGTCCTTGCGGAACTCGGCATACAGGTTGAGGTAGACGCTGCGGTAGTCCTGGGCCTGGCGTTCGGTGAGCGGATCCTGGCCGTCGAAGTCATCGAACGAGGTGAGGATGTTCTGCAGCCGCAGGATCGCACCGAACAGGCCGATGAAGTCCTTCTGCGCCTCGTCGCCGAGGATCTGGTGGCCGAGCGGGAACCGTTGCAGCAGGTGGATGACCTTCTCGGCGTACTCGCTGTAGTACTCGCCGTAGGGTTTCATCAGCACGACACCGCGGGCGTCCTTGTTGCCGAACAGTTCCAGGGCGGCGTTGGTCTCGTCTTCGAGGTTTCGGAAGGCGACGATGTTGCCGTAGGTCTTGACGGAGTTCAGGATGCGGTTGGTGCGCGAGTACGCCTGGATGAGCCCATGTGAGCGCAGGTTCTTATCGACGAACAACGTATTCAGCGTGGTGGCGTCGAACCCGGTGAGGAACATGCTGACCACGATGACCAGGTCGAGCTCGCGGTTCTTCAGCCGCTGCGAGAGGTCCTTGTAGTAGTTCTGGAACTTGTCGGCGCTGGTGTCGTAGCTGGTGCCGAACATGTCGTTGTAGTCCTGGATCGCATCTTCCAGGAAGCCTCGGTTGTCCGACGACAGCGCATCGGTGTCAAAGGCTTCGTCGTCGAGGATGCCGTCGTCGGTTGCCTCGTTGGCGCCGTACGAGAAGATGATGCCGACCTTCAACCGGCGATCCGGAGTGAGCTCGTCCTGTTGGATCTGGAAGTGGTTGTAGTAGCGGCGGGCGGCATCGATGGAGGCGGTGGCGAACAGAGCGTTGAAGCCGCGGACGCGCTTCTTGTTCCGTAGCGCTTCGGCCCGCTTGCGGGTGCGGACGGACTCGGTGACGTTGGTGACGACGGAGTGCTCGTAGCTGGAGGCGCGCTTGGTCTTCTGGTCGAAGTGCTCGAGGGTGTACTTCACGATCTCGCTGATCCGCCGCGGATCGAGTAGCGCCTTCTCGGCGTCGATGGCCGAAACCTGCTTATCGTCCGGGTTGCCGACCTTGACCGTGTTGACGTAGTCGATCCGGAAGGGAAGGACGTTCTTGTCCGTGATGGCGTCGACGATCGTGTAGGTGTGCAGCCTCTCGCCGAACGCCTGCTCCGTGGTCTTGAGCTGAGGGTTGCCGCCGCGGCCCGCGTTGGCGGCGAAGATCGGCGTGCCGGTGAAGCCGAACAGGTTGTAGCGCTTGAATGCCCGGGTGATGTCGGTGTGCATGTCCCCGAACTGGGAACGGTGACACTCGTCGAAAATGATGACCATGTGGCCCGAGTAGACCTCGTGGCCCTTGTTGGCGCGGATGAAGTTCGACAGCTTCTGAATCGTCGTGATGATGATCCGCGAACTGCTGTCCTCGAGCTGCTTCTTCAACACCGCTGTCGATGCGTTGGAGTTCGCGGCGCCCTTCTCGAACCGGTCATACTCTCGCATCGTCTGGTAGTCGAGGTCCTTACGGTCCACCACGAACAGCACCTTGTCGACGCTCGGCAGCTTCGACGCCAACTGGGCCGTCTTGAAGGAGGTCAGCGTCTTGCCGGATCCGGTCGTGTGCCAGACATAGCCGCCGGCCTCGACCGTGCCGAGCTTTTTGTAGTTGGTGGCAATGTCGATGCGCTGCAGAATCCGCTCCGTAGCAACGATCTGATACGGACGCATCACCAGCAGATCCCGGTCGGCGGTGAGCACGCAGTACTTCGTCAGCACGTTCAGCAGCGAGTGCTTCGCGAAGAACGTCTTCACGAACGCAGTCAGCTCCTGGATCGGCTTGTTCTGCGCATCGGCCCACCACGACGTGAACTCGAAACTATTGCTGGTCTTCTTCTTGCCGCTACCCGCGGTCTTCTTACCCTCATCGATGTGACGGTTGCGCGTCGTGTTCGAGTAGTACTTGGTCAGTGTCCCGTTGGAGATCACGAACAGCTGGACGTACTCGAAGAGACCGGACCCCGCCCAGAAACTGTCGCGCTGGTAGCGGTTGATCTGGTTGAACGCCTCACGGATGTCAACGCCGCGGCGCTTGAGCTCGATGTGTACCATCGGCAGGCCGTTCACCAGCACGGTCACGTCGTAGCGGTTGGCGTAGTTCGCGCCGCCTTCGCCCTGGCCGAGCTCGTACTGGTTGATCACCTGAAGCCGGTTGTTATGGATGTTCGCCTTATCCAGCAGCATGATGTTCTTCGTCGAACCATCATCACGCTTGAGGATCTGCATGTGATCCTCTTGAATACGGACGGTCTTCTCGACGATGCCGTCGTTCTGGCCCGCCACCTTGGTCGTGAAGAACGACTCCCACTCCGTATCGCTGAACGTAATCCCATTAAGCGCCTCCAGCTGGGTGCGCAGGTTCGCGACCAGATCCGTCTCGGAGGTGATGGTGAGACGTTCGTAGGCTTGCGACTCGAGTAGGCGAATCATCTCGCGCTCGAGGTCAGCCTCCGACTGATAGGCCGTGGCCTGGTGCGCATCCGGAATGTACTCTGCGACGACCGTGCTCTCGGCGGAGACAGCGATTGGCTCGTACTTGCGAGGAGATGAGTCACTCATGATGCAGCCTCCTCGAAGGTGAGGAGATTGTCACGGTAGTACTCGTACTGCTGACGACGTGCTGCCAGCTCGGCAGGAAGCCCGATACTGAGGCTGTTGGTGAGCGACTCGAATTGATCTAGGACGGTAGCGATTCTCGACTGTTCATCGGCACTCGGGATCGGTACATTGACCTTCGCGAGCCGCGCCTTGGAAACGTTGATGCGGGTTACACCGCTTGCAGTCTTGATAATCTGCTTGCGCATCGCCGTTGATCGGAATAGGTGCTTGGCGAACTCCGGATTTAGCCCCTCGGCCACGTGAGGTCGGAAGCCGATGCAGAAGCTATTGAGGTACATCGGCTCAGTTAACCACGTCGTGACCGCCGAGCTCATACCGACCTCAGCCAACGACTCAGACGAGCCAGTAAATATGATGTCGCCGTAGGCAAGTGGGCGTTGCCGCTCCCCTGGAGCAACTCGAACGTAGTCATTAGTATTCGCATCAAGCGCGATATTGCTAAACACATTCTTATAGCTCGCGAATCGTGCGTTCCCATCACTGAAGTCCGCTTTCGACTTCCCGCTGAGCCCACCGAAGATAACACCAAGCTCACCCATTGGAATCCACCGGACCCCCCCCGCTTCACGGAAGGTCAACAGTTCGTCACGATAATGCTCGTACTGGCGCCGCCGAGCCTCCAGCTCCGCCTCCAGCTCCGCCTCCAGCTCCGCCTCCAGCTGAGTGAACTGATCCAATATTCTCACGACCTCGCGCTGCACCTCGAGAGGCGGGACGGGGAAGCGGAACCTCCTGAAACCAACCATATCGACTGATGCGAAGCTTGATGTCGTGGTGTTGCTGCGACACCATTCGTCGAGAATGAAACCGTAGTAATAGAGAAACTTGATATCGACTTGCTCAGCGTATTCCTTCTTGACTGCGAGCGAAGTGAACCTCTGATTAGAGAGATGCGGCACTGTGATGAGCGCGTGCTCGCCGATTGTCGCCGACGTCGCAAAGAGCAGGGAGTTAGCGGGAAACAGCCGCCCGCCCTTGACTGCGGCCTCTGGGATCTGCTGCAACGCGCTACTCAGCACGCCCCCATTTGCGCGGAGGTCTTCCATTCTGAACCACGGAATGCTTCCGTCTGTCCAGAACGAAGGATTCGACTTCGAAGGAGTGTAGCCATTCTTCACGTCGAAGAGCTCGGCGACGTCAAGGTGTCGGACGCCGTCAGGAGCCAGCTCTGCAATCAGCTCCTCAATCCGACTCACCTTGAGCCCTCCAGGTCAGCGACGATCTCATCAATCGACCTACGGAGCTCAGCCTGGCGCGCGACGATACGCTCGATCTCAGCGTTCAGCTGATTGATGTCGACAACCTCGCGGGTGTCTTCCTGCTCGACATACGAAGACACGGCGATGTTGTAGCTGTTGGCGGCGATGTCTTCGTTCGGTACGAGCTTGGTGAAGTGGTCAACGTCGATACGGTTCTCGAACCCGAGGAGGATGGTCTGCTGGTTGTCGGGCGTGAGCTTGTTCTTGTTGCCGACGCGCTTGAACTCGGTCGAGCCGTCGATGAACAGCACCGCGTTGTCGGTCTTGGACTTCTTGAGCACGATGATGCAGGTCGCGATGGTGGTTCCGAAGAAGAGGTCGGCAGGTAGCTGGATGACCGCGTCGACGTAGTTGTTGTCGATGAGGTACTTGCGGATCTTCGCTTCCGCTCCCCCGCGGTACAGCACACCAGGGAACTCGACGATAGCGGCGGTGCCGTTCACAGCCAGCCAACTGAGGATGTGCATGGTGAAGGCCAAGTCCGCCTTCGACTTCGGTGCCAGCACACCGGCGGGCGCGAACCGTGCATCGTTGATCAGCAGCGGATTGGCGTCGCCGTCCCACTTGATGGAGTAGGGCGGGTTGGAGACGATCGCCTCGAATGGCTCCTCGTCCCAGTGCGCCGGATCGAGCAGGGTATCGCCGTGGGCCAGATTGAACTTCTCGTAGTTCACGTCGTGCAGGAACATGTTGATCCGCGCGAGGTTGTAGGTGGTCAGGTTAATTTCCTGGCCGTAGAAGCCTTGGCGGACGTTGTCCTTACCGAGCACCTTGGCGAACTTCAGCAGCAGCGAACCTGAACCGGCGGCGGGGTCGTAGACCTTATTGACCGCGGTCTTACCCGCGACAGCGATGTGCACGAGAAGTTCGGAGACTTCCTGCGGCGTGTAGTACTCGCCACCAGACTTGCCCGCGTTCGCCGCGTACATCTGCATCAGGTACTCGTATGCGTCGCCGAAGAGGTCGATGGAATTGTCCTGCAGGTCCCCGAGCGGGAGGTCGCCGATTGCCTCAAGGAGCTTCACGAGCTTCTCGTTGCGCTTGGCGACCGTGCTGCCGAGCTTGTTGCTGTTCACATCGAGGTCATCGAACAAACCCTTCAGGTCGTCCTCGCTGTCCGTCCCAAGCGCCGAGCCCTCGATGTTCTTGAACACCCGCTCGAGCGTCTCGTTGAGGTTTTCGTCGTTCGCCGCGTGCTTGCGGACGTTGACGAACAGCTCCGACGGCAGGATGTAGAAGCCCTTCTCAGCGACCGTTTCGGTGCGGCCGAACTCCGCCTGGTCGTCGTGGAGCTGGGCGTAGTCGAAGGACCCGTCGCCAGCGTCCCGCTCTCCCTTGTTGATGTACGCGGTGAGGTTCTCAGAGATGAAGCGGTAGAAGAGCATACCCAGCACGTAGGACTTGAAGTCCCAACCATCCACGCTGCCGCGAAGGTCGTTCGCGATGCGCCAGATCGTCTTGTGCAGTTCGGCGCGCTGTCCTTCTTTGGTCGTCGGTGCCATGTCTCGTCTCCCGCGCATCAACGGCGCTCTCCAGTTACAACCACTGCTAACCACTGCTGCTCCTACGCTATCTGTCGGCGCGGACATCCTGCCCGAGCGCGCCAAAGGCGCCGCCGGCATCCGGCGATGAATCCGACTCTCAACGTCAGCGCCACGGTGCTTGCTAGGCTCGGCGCAAGGAGTCCGAATGTCGAGCACGCCCTCATCCTGGCGCACGAGCGATGCGGTCGCATACCGGGTCGCCCGCGGCCGAGCGAGTGATGCGATTGCGTCGTTGACGGGCAATGCGAACGCCTCGGAAGCGACGGCTGAGGCCAGCGACCTTCTCGACCTGCTATGGAATGTCGACGGCGCATCGCGGTCCGCGATCGATGAGCTCTCAGTTCAGATCGCTCAGCACCGCAACGCTTCGATTGAAGCGGACTCTCGCAGTTCCCCGAGCGACGAGCACGAGGTCTTGGACGAGCGCGTGCTCCCGTCGTTGTTCTTCCGATCGGTCCCCCAGACCGAGCCGGCGTTGGTTCTGCTTGCGGGGCAGCATGGTGCTACAGCTGGACGCACGATCCAGACCGTTCAACAGCAGCATGCCGACCGTCTCGCTCCCCTCACATCCGACGTCATTGCCGCGTTCCAACCCGCATCTCGCCACGTGCGACAGTCGTCAGACGCGGACCACACGGATGTCCCAGCGACTGCGGACTGGTTGCAGGCCGCGATCGTGCACGCTCGCGAGCACCGTTTCTCGGCCCTCCTCGAGGGGCCGTTCCTTGCGCCCGAGACGGCGCTCGGTGTCGCCCACCGGTTCGCGGATGCCGGCTACCGGGTTCGTCTCGTGACTGTGGGTGTCCGCCCGGATGAGAGCTTGTTGGCGACGACGTCGCACTACCTGCAGCAGTTGCGGAGCGGCCGACCGGGCAGGTTCATCACCACCGATGCGCACGGACGCTCGGTGATGGCGTTGTCGGAGCTGGTGGATGCGGCCGAGCTGGACGCCAGCATCCGTCGCGTCTCGGTGGTCGATCGTCACGGAGCGTGGAGCTTCGACACCGAACACGGCGACTCGGGCGCGCTCACAGGGTTGCACACCGCACAAGCCGAGCGGATGTCCTCGCTCGAGTCCGTGCAGTGGTTGAGCGAGCTGCGGCGTATCACCGAGTACGTGAGAACGTTCCGGACGATGCCTCCGCCGATTACTGAGTCGCTTGTCGAGTTGCACGAGATGGCGCTGCGTGGTGTTCTGCCCGAGCTGCCCGTCCCTGTCGGATCGGAAGTCGTTCGGCTTCAGCAGGAGCGTCTGACTGCGGAGCTGGCCAGCCTGCGCGCAGGCCTTACCCGCGCTGAGCGTGAGGATCTCGCGGCCCCGACGTTCACCCCGTCCGGTCCGTCGAGTGACGGGCTCGGTCGGTGAGTCATCCGCGGTCTCTGCCATCCGCCGGATAGCTGCGCATGTGAAGCGGTCGGTGTGGTGCGGAGTGCCGCGTCGTGGAATACCGGACCGAGCGTGAGCGAGGGAGGATATGCCGCGAAAGCGCGGAACGGAGCAGCACGCCGGGCGCTACGATCTTGTCGCCGGCGGGCTTGACGCCACCCCTCACCTGCCGACGGTTCCCGGGCGGGTTGCCAGCGCGTCGATGCGATCCGGACGGAACCCCGCCCACGAGCTCTCAGGCCCGTCGCCGACGACCACCACAGGAGCTTCCGCGTAGCCGAGTTCGTCGACGAGATAGGCGCGCAGGGCTGCGTTGTGTTCTTCATGGATCTCGATGAGGTCGTATCGGATGCCGAGCTCGTCGAGTCGCCGGCATGTGAGCCGACATCTCTGGCATGCCGGCCCGGTCGAGTACACCGTCACCTCAGTCATTGCTGCCCTCCCGTGCTCAACGCCAATCCATTATTTGCGAATCTGAATTGCCTATTGACATAAGTAGATGACTAAGCCGTACACTTAGTCAAGAGCTTCTGCGAAACAGCAGCGCGGTAAGGCAAACTGAGGAGGTGAAGGTCGACGTGAAGAATCTCGATGGCAAGCCCATGACGTGGCGCTCCGCCACAGAGCCAGTCGGGTCCGCGCTGCGCATTGCTCCCGCATTCGTCGCATCCACCACGGATGAGGAGACGGGTGTGGAGACGACGATCGAAGCGCGGTACAGCACCGACGAGGGCCGCTACATCGTGACGACGATCATCAACCGGGCAACGCGAGACGACTTCGATCAGCAGGCGCTGCGGCGCACGGCATCCGTTGCGATCCTGCAGGCCGCGATCCCGCACTGCATCGCCGTCCGCCTCGCCGATGACCCAGACGCGGGGTGGACATCCATCGCGGACCTCACTTCTACAGAGGGGCGGATCATCCCGCCGTGGATGGCCGCCGCCGCCGTCAAGCGCGGCACGAAGGACGATCGCATGGAGGTCGTCGAGATCGTCTACGGCGCCGCCGCACTCTCCGGCAACCCGCCGGTGCGAGCGTTGCAGGTCGAACTCGACATCCCGCACCGAACGGCATCGGACTGGATCAAGAAGGCACGAGCGCAGGGGCGCCTGGACGGCATGACGTACAACGTCGGCCGCCAGGCAGATGGATGACGTCACCACACTCCCCCCGACCGACACGCACCAACTGACCCCGCTGTTCTACTCCGAAGAGGAAGCAGCCTTCCTCCTCGGCATCCACCGCACCACACTGCGTACGCTCGCCATGCACGACGAAGCGCCCGTGCCTGCGATCCACATCACCGAGCACAAGCGCATCTACCGACGCATCGACGTCGAACGACTCGCCGGCGTGACACCATGAGCGTCGAGGCCCGCAAGACGAAAGCCGGGAAGACGCGCTACCTGGCCCGGGTAAAGATCGGCAACGTGCAGATCGCGACCAAGACCTTCGCACGCAAGAGCGACGCGGAAGCGTGGGAGCGCGAGCAGAAGCACCTTCTGTCGACGGGACGTCCGCTGCCATCGACGAAGAAGCACTCGCTCAGCGAGCTCATCGCGATGTTCCAGCGGGCGCGGGCGAGTGGGAACCCGCACACGATCGAGACGGACAACAACAACCTCGCCGCGCTACCGAAGCGGCTTCTGGTTCGGCCACTCGGCTCCATTCAGGCTGACGAGATCCGCGATCACCTCCTCGCCGAGCTGCGATCGGGGAAGGCGCCGTCCACTGTCGCGCGGGCGAAGACGACGCTGAGCGCGCTGTTCACCTACGCGGAAGAGCAAGGATTGCTCCAGCAACCGCATCCGGTCCGCTCCATGAAGAAGATTCCCGAGCTCGGCACCGTCGCGCAGCGCTCCCTCAGTCTCGGTGAGATCCCGACACCCAGGGAGGTCGCCGGCGCGATCACCGCTTTGCGCGACCGCCGTGCGGACATCGCCGATGTGTTCGAGTTCATGGCGCTGACCGGAGTGCGCTGGGGAGAAACGCGCGCCATCCGCGTTCGCTGGCTCAGCGAGAACAGCCTCCCTCAGCTCAACGTCGAGCGCTCGCACTCCGACCGGTACTCAGAGAAGGCCCCGAAGTCGTGGCGCGGCACACGATCCATCCCGCTCTCGCCGCGCGCTATCGAGATCTTTCGCGCGCACGCGGCGGGGAAACGTCCCGGCGACTATCTCTTCACGAACCAGGCCGGCGATCAGCTCAAAGTTGGCGTCGTGCGCAAGTTCCCCCTCGGATTCCGTCGTCACGCGCTCAGACACTTCGCCGCATCCACCTGGCTGCGGCTCGGTACACCGATCAACGAAGTTGCCGAGTACCTGGGCGACGATCCGCGCACGGTACTCACTGTGTATGCCCACATCCTCGGTGAAGGGCAACGCCACGATTTCGTGCGCCGATTGGCGGCGGCCGAGGGCAGTCCCCTTCATGCCATGGACCTCACACACGATCCCGCGGTACGCAACGCGCCACACTCATTGGGCCCCGATCGAGGCTCGCTTGGAATGTAAGCGACGAGAACGGGGTCGCCGTACTCGCACTCGCAGGAGACCCTGGAGGACGCCCGTTCGGGATCAGTAATCGTCCTCATCGTCATCCGCCATGAACTCGTCCTCCATACCGGAAATGGCTGCCGACACTTTGGACATGTCCCCCGAGCTCAACGAGTGGTACTTCTCGTTGTACTCGTCTTCGCCCATTGTCGGGTCCCACCGACGGTCGATCAGCTCTTGAACGAGGTCAGGATTATTGCGCCTTCTGCCCATCTCTTCCAATCTCCGTTCCGCTCGAATGATGAGTGGATCATACGGTAGCGCCACACCCGTCGCGCTGAATGAAGCGCGACCGGCCGTGGGCCCACAAGCGCTGAGCGTGCACAAAGAAGCATGCAGGAGGCGCTTCCAGTGCGCAGTTCGAATCACCAACGAGAGTGAAGCCGTAGACGAAGATGTACTCGGCGGCTTGACCGCCTGCCCTTCCCCTGCACGTGACACTTTTCAAAATCGCGTACACTCCACGTACACTTTTGGCGCAAGTGACGCGCAGAATCGCTCAATAACCGAGCAAACCCGTTGCGAGATTTAGCCCCTGACCAGGGATCTTTTGGCGGAGACGGAGGGATTTGAACCCTCGGTCCCCGTGAGGGGACTCCACCTTAGCAGGGTGGTGCACTAGGCCTGACTATGCGACGTCTCCATGCATCCGGCTCGGAAGAGCGGACGCACTCAGCAATCATAACGGCTCGCGCGCGATGGCACGAACCGGGCATTCACCCCTTCACTGCCCCGCCCATTCCTGCGCCGTTGAGGAACAGTCGCTGGAACACGAGGAAGAGCACGATGGGGATCACCGTCGAGATCGCCAGCGCCGCGAGGAACACATCGAGCTCGATGAACTGCTGCAGCGCGGGCAGCCGCACCGACAGCGGCTGCACCGCCGGGTCGGGCAGCACGAGCATGGGCCAGAGGAAGTCCTTCCACGCCCCGATGACGGCGAACACTGACACGACGCCGATGATCGGCTTCGACATCGGCAGCACGATCGACCAGAACATCCGGTAATTGCCCGCGCCGTCCATCCGCGCCGCCTCGAACACCTCCCGGGGCAGCGAGTCGAAGAAGCGCATGACCAGCAGCACGTTGAAGGCGTTCGCTCCGGCAGGCAACCACACCGCCCAGAAGGTGTTGATGAGCGACTGGCCGAGCAGCGGCGGGTTCACGATCGTCAGATAGAGCGGCACGAGCAACACGATGCTCGGGACGAACAGCGTCGCCAGCACGAGCGCCACGACGATCTTGCCGTACCGAGGGCGCAGCACCGAGAGCGCGTATCCGGCCGTGGTCGCCACAATGACCTGCACGGCCCAGACGCCGGCAGCGATGACGATCGTATTCAGGAAGAACTTGTCGATCTCGACCCGCGTCCACGCGGTGATGAGGTTCTCCCAGTCGATGCCGTTCGGCCACAGCGCGAGCGGCGCCCGCAGCGTGTCCTGCGTCGGCGTGATCGCCGACTTCGCCAACCACAGAATGGGCCCGAGCCCGACGACGAACAGCGAGACGAGGAGGATGACGTGGCTCGCCCGAGCCGCGATCCGCACACGGGGGCGCCGCCAGTCGGCAGTGGACAGGATGCCGCGGTCCGCACTCATGACGTGCTCCAACTGCGAGTCAGGCGGAAGTAGATGATCGAGAAGATCGCCAGCACGATCGCGAGCATGATGCTGAGAGCCGTCGCCGCCCCGTAATCGCCGCCGAGGCTGTTCTGGAACGCGTACTTGTAGATCAGCAGCAGCACCGTCATGGTCGAGTTCGCCGGCCCTCCCCCGGTGAACAGGAACGGTTCGAGGAACACCTGAGCGGTGCCGATGATCTGCAGGATGAACGTGACCAGCAGCACGCCGCGCAGCTGCGGCATCGTCACGTGCCACACCTTCCGCCAGACACCCGCGCCGTCGACTTCGGCGGCGTCATACAACTCGGGCGCAACGCCGACGAGAGCGGCCAGATAGATGATGATCGTGCCGCCGGCGGCCGACCAGGTGGCGAACAGCACGAGAGACGGCATCGCACTCGCCTGATCCTGCAGCCACGGCAGAGGCCCGGCGCCGAACCATCCGAGGATCGTATTGAACACCCCGGTCGGCGAGGCGTCGTAGAAGAACTTCCACAGCAGTGCCGAGACCACCGGCGGCACGACGACCGGCAGGTAGGCCAGGGCGCTGTACAGGCCCCGCGCACGCTTGACCTCGCTCATGAGGACGGCGACGACGAGCGGCACCGGATACCCGAGCAGCAGGGCGAGCAGCGCGAAGTAGAGCGTGTTGACGACGGCCGTGCCCAGCAGCGGGTCCTGCAGCACGCGGTTGAAGTTCTCGAATCCCACCCACTCCGGCACGGTCAGCAGATTGGTCTCCTGGAAGGCCATCACCGCCGAGTCGACGATGGGCTTCCACGAGAAGAAGACGAAACTGAACAGCAGGGGCAGCAGGAACACGAAGGTGCTCACACCACCCCTGCTGAACCAGTCTCGAACTCGCCGTCCCGGCCTCGGCGCACGGACTGCGCGGTCGATCGTGGCCGCAGCGTCAGCGGTGCGTGGAGGGGCCGTGGACGGCGAGATCTGAGTCATCGATCGATCACTGAGCCTGATCGTAGACGGACTCGGCCTGCGCTTGCACGTCCGAGAGGAGAGCGGCGATGTCGGCATCCTCATCGGTCAGCACGGCCTGCACGACGGTGTCGAGCAGCGCGTAGACCTCCTGCGTCGCGACGCGGGGCTCCGGGATGATCGGCTGGTCGAAGATCTGGTCCGTGTACGGGGCCATCTGCTCGACCGGGACGTTGATGTAGTCGGCGATCCACTCGCGGTTCTGATCGAAGAGCTCCTGATCGAACACCGGCAGTTCCGGAGCCCCGACCGGCTGGTCGAGCGACGCCGACAGCTCCGCCGAGGCGACAGCGGCATCCTCGTTCGTGATCTTGCCCATGTAGTAGAAGTCGATCCACTTCACGGCAGCGGCCTGCTCGGCATCCCCGGCCTTCGGGTTCACGGCGGCCAGGGTCCCGCCCCCGAGCACACCGGGATCCGCGCCATCGAGCGGCAGCACCGTGAGTCCGTAGTCGTCCGGGTTCAGCGCGTTCTGGGTGACGAGGTTCGGGTAGTTGCCGCCGCCGGAGATGTACATGCCGATGCGCCCTGCCGCGAAGTCCTGGTTGATCGTCCCCCAGTCGTAGAGGAAGTTCGACCCCATCGAGTTGTCATCCCAGCGCAGGTCGTGCAGGTACTCCAGCGCCTCGGCCACCTCGTCGGAGTCGACCGTGGGCGCCGTGCTGTCGGCGTTCTCGGTGCGACCGCCGAACGCGTTCACGGTCGTGGCGAGGATCCACCCGCCGGTGTTCGCCGAGGTCATCGTCGCGTATCCGGCCTGACCGGTGGCATCCGAGATCGTCTTCGCGTACTCGCGGACCTCGTCCCAGCTCGTCGGCGGCTTGTCCGGGTCGAGCCCTGCCTCCTCGAACAGGGTGCGGTTGTAGTGCAGCCCCTGGCCGTAGGCGGCGATCGGCACGGCCCACATGTTTCCGTCGGCATCCTCGCCGGCCTGGGCGACGTTGGGGTTGAACTGATCGGCGTACGGCAGCTTCGCCACGAGCTCGCTGATGTCGGCGATCTGCTTGCGCTCGATCAGCCCGCGGCCGTCGGTGAACGGAATGGGGAACACGTCGGGAAGCGTCCCGCCGGCGAGCTCGGCGGCGAACGTCGTTCCCGTCCAGGTGTACTCCTGAGCCTCGATGGTGATGTCCGGGTTCGCGTCTTCGAACTCGGCCACCCGGGAATCGAACGTCTCCCGCGCCTCGGGTTCGAGCCCGGCGTCGATGGCGACCTGGATCGTCACCGGCCCGTCGGCGGCGTCGTCGGCGTTCCCACCGCCACCCGCACAGCCGGCGAGGAGCGCCACTGCGGATGTCATCGCGACCGCGCCGAAGGCGGTGCGTCGGATCATGGACGTCATTGTCTGGTCCTTTCGTGCTGTGTATCCGCGGCCGCGGCGCGACCGCTCTCCGGGTGCTGCTGGCTCACAGTTCGAGCCAGACGGTGGAGTCTGGGGGCAGCGTCCCGCCGTCGAGCGGGACGCTGGAGAGGAGCACCGAGGTGTGCGCGGGCAGCGGCACGGCGACGGCGCCGAGATTCGTGATGCTGACGGTCGTCTCGCCACGGCGGAACGCGAGCACGTCGGCGCCGAGATCGAGCCACGCGAAATCGCCGCGCAGGTCGTCCCGCTCCCGACGGAGGCGCAGCGCATCCCGGTAGAGGTTGAGCATGGATGCCGGATCCGCGGCCTGCGCGTCGGCGGTGAGCCCCGCCCAGTCCTCCGGCTGAGGCAGCCACGGTGTACCGCCCCACCCGTACGGGGCTGCGTCGCCCGACCAGGGCAGCGGCACCCGGCATCCATCGCGACCGGGGTCGACGCCGTCCGATCGGAAGTGCATCGGGTCCTGGATGACCTCGCGCGGCAGTTCGACCTCCGGCAGCCCGAGCTCGTCGCCCTGGTAGATGTAGAGGCTCCCCGGCAGCGCTGCGACCAGCAGTGCGGCGGCGCGCGCACGCCGGGTTCCGCGGGCCAGATCGCTGGGGGTGCCGAACCGCTTGCGGTCGAATGCGAAACCGGAGTCCGCACGGCCGTACCGGGTGACAGGGCGCGTGATGTCATGGTTGGAGAGCACCCATGTGGCGGGCGCCCCGACAGGTTCGTGCTCGGCGAGCGTGCGGGTGATCGACGCGCGCATCGCGGTTGCGCTCCACGGCTGCGTCATCAGATCGAAGTTGAATGCGGTGTGCATCTCATCGGAGCGCAGGTACCGCGCGAACCGCTCGGCGTCATCGAGCCACACCTCGCCGACCAGCACGCGTTCGCCGTCGTACTCGTTCGCGACTGCGCGCCACCCGCGGTAGATGTCGTGCAACCCGTCGCGATCGAGGTGCGGATGCTCCCCCGCCGCGACTCGACCTGCGGGCAGTTCGGGAAGCGCAGGATCCTTCACCGGCAGAGCGGCGGAGTCGATGCGCACGCCGGCGACGCCGCGGTCGAACCAGAACCGCAGGATCTCCTCGTGCTCGCGTCGGACGTCTGGATGGTTCCAGTTCAGATCGGGCTGCTCCGGCGTGAACAGGTGCAGGTACCACTCGCCCGGCGTCCCGTCCTCGTTCACGGTGCGGGTCCACGTCTGCCCCTGGAAGCTCGAGACCCAGCTCGTCGGGATCTCCTCGCCGTTCGCCCCTCGGCCCGGGTGGAACCAGAAGCGCTCCCGCTCCGGGCTGCCGGGGCCTGCGGCGAGCGCCTGCTGGAACCACTCGTGCTGGTCGGAGATGTGATTGGGCACGACGTCGATGATGACCCGGATGCCGAGATCGCCGGCATCCCGGATGAACTCCTCTGCCTCGGCCAGCGTGCCGAACCGGGGATCGATGTCGCGGTAGTCCTGGACGTCGTAGCCGCCGTCGGCGAGCGGACTCGGGTACCACGGCGTGAACCAGAGGGCGTCGACACCCAGCTCCTTGAGATAGCCCAGTCGGGCCCGGACCCCGGCGAGATCGCCGGTGCCGTCGCCGTTCCCGTCGGCGAAGCTGCGGATGTACACCTGGTAGATCACGGCGTCGCGCCACCAGCCGGCATCCTCCCCGGCGTCAGCGGGGCGCGCGATGTCCGGCATCGTCAGGGCTTCGGTGTCCACATCTCTCCTCGGCGTCAGTGCGTTCGGTGATTTGAAATGTAGCTTCCCCGATCACGTTTTGCAAGAAGTAATGTTAATTACGCAATTTTGCGACGAGAAGAGCACATGCTGCATCCACCCGTCGTGCGACCCGCGGAGGATGCGTGCGGAGTCAGCCGGCCGGCGCCGTCGACGAGCGCAGCACCAGTTCAGGCTCGAAGAGCAGCTCATCGGGCGCCTCCGTGGTGCCGGCGATCTGCGACAGCAGCAGCTCGATCACTGTGCGCCCCATGGACTCGATCGGCTGGCGCACCGTCGTCAGCGGCGGCTCGGTGCAGCTCATCAGTGCGGAGTCGTCGAAGCCGACGACGCTGACGTCCTCCGGCACCCGCAGCCCCGCTCGGCGTGCCGCCCTGATCGCCCCGAGCGCTATCGGATCGCTGGCGCAGACCACGGCCGTGGCTCCGGCGGCGATGAGGCGCGTGGCGCCGGCCTGACCCGACTCCAGGGAGTACAGCCCCCGAACGACCATGTCGTCCTCGAGCGGCGCACCGAGCTTCTTCAGCAGCGGGCGCGCGGCGTCGAGCTTGCGCTGCGAGGGGATGTGGTCGGCCGGGCCGAGCAGCATGCCGATCCGTCGATGGCCGAGCTGGTGCACGTGGAGCACGGCCTGCTCCGCGGCTGCGGCGTCATCCGTCGACACCGTCGGGAACGAGAGCTCGGGGATCCGGGCGTTGACGAGCACAGTCGGCAGATTAACCTTGCGGAGCCGCTCGTAGTGCGCGTGCGGCGCGTCGCCCTGCGTGTAGTTGCCCCCGAGGAAGATGACGCCGGACACCTGCTGCGCCAGGAGCAGATCCACATAGTCGGACTCGGTCACTCCGCCCGCGTTCTGCGTGCACAGCAACGGCGTGTACCCGTTCTGCGTCAGGCCGCCGCCGATGATCTCGGCGAGCGCGGGGAAGATCGGGTTCTGCAGTTCGGGCAGAACGAGCCCGACCAGGCGCGCTCGTTCACCGCGCAGCTTCGTCGGCCTTTCGTAGCCGAGCACGTCGAGCGCCGTGAGCACCGCCTGCCTGGTGCCCTCCGACACCCCCGGCTTGTCGTTGAGGACGCGACTGACCGTCGCCTCACTCACGCCGACCTTGCGCGCCACCTCTGCCAGTCGCTTGGACATGGGGCAAGTGTACGCAAGAACTTGCATGAACATGCAAATGATTGCGTACGGCGAATCATCCACAGATCACCCACCACCTCACCGCACGCGCGCCTCGGGGAGTATCGTGACCCAGCGGTATCCGCGCTCGATGAGGAGATGTCAGATGAAGTTCATGCAACGGCTCGGCCGGTCGATCATGCTCCCGGTGGCCGTGCTGCCGGTGGCCGCGATCCTCTCCGGAATCGGGTACTGGATCAAATCCGCCGCCGGCGACAACATCGTCTCCGCCTTCCTCAGCGCGGCGGGCGGCGCACTGCTCGACAACATGGCCCTGCTGTTCGCGATCGGCATCTCGCTGGGGATGGCGAGCAAATCCGATGGCACATCAGCGCTCGCCGGCCTGGTGTCGTGGCTCACGGTCACGACGCTGCTGAAGCCGGAGACCGTCATGCTGCTGACCGGCTCAGGAGACGTGAACGAGGTCGACCCCGCGTTCCTGAAGGTGCAGAACGTGTTCGTCGGCATCATCTGCGGTCTCATCGGCGCGTGGTGCTACGACCGGTTCAAAGACACCAAGCTGCCGGACGCGCTGTCGTTCTTCTCGGGCAAGCGCTCCGTCGCGATCGTCACAGCCGGTGTCTCGCTCGTGCTCGCCATCGCCCTGTTCTTCATCTGGCCGTTCGTGTACGGCGGCCTGGTCATGTTCGGCGAGTGGATCGTCACGCTCGGCCCCGTGGGCACGGGCATCTACGGCTTCCTCAACCGGCTGCTGATCCCGGTCGGCCTGCATCACGCCTTGAACTCGGTGTTCTGGTTCGATGTCGCCGGCATCAACGATCTGAACAACTTCCTGGCAGGTGAAGGCACCTACGGTGTGACCGGCCAGTACATGACCGGGTTCTTCCCCGTCATGATGTTCGGCCTGCCGGGTGCCGCACTGGCGATGTACCTGACCGCCAAGACCAAGCGCAAGAAGATCGCGTACGGAATCCTGCTCTCCGGCGCGATCTCGTCGTTCTTCGTCGGCGTGACGGAGCCCCTCGAATTCGCCTTCATGTTCCTCGCTCCCCTGCTGTACCTGATCCACGCGATCTTCATGGGCATCTCGATGGCGATCGCCGCGATCCTGCCGGTGCGGATGGGCTTCGGATTCTCCGGAGGTTTCATCGACCTCGTGCTCGGGTGGGCCAATCCGATGGCGCAGAATCCCTGGTTGATCATCGTGCTCGGAGCCTTCTGGTTCGTCATCTACTTCGTCGTGTTCTACTTCGTGATCAAGCGCTTCAACCTGAAGACCCCCGGTCGCGAGGACGACGACATCGACGAGACGACCGCCACGACCGGCGCATCCGACGACGGCTACCTGGCGACGGCCAGCCGATTCCTCGACGCGCTCGGCGGCAAGCAGAACATCACGCAGTTGGAGAACTGCACGACACGGCTGCGTCTGGAGCTCGCCGACGTCGACAAGGTGGATGCTGCGGCCCTGAAGCGCGCGGGCGCTGCCGGCACGATGAAGTCCGGCGGGCGGGCGGTGCAGGTCGTCTACGGCCTGAACGTGCAGTTCGTGAAGGATGCCATGGACCGGCTGATCTCCGGCGAAGCCGAACCCGTGGCGGCTCCCCCGGCCGGCCCGGCCGGATCCGTGCTCACGGACGCACGCCCGACCACCGGCCGAAAGCTCGTCCTGCGTCAGCCGCTGCAGGGCCAGGTGGTGCCGCTCTCCGAGGTTCCCGATCCCACGTTCGCGGAAGAGATCATGGGCCCTGGGCTGGCGATCCGTCCGAGCGGGGATCTCGTGATCGCGCCGGCCGACGGCGTCGTCGAGGGCGTCTTCCCGACCAGCCACGCGGTGGCCCTGCGGCTGGACGACGGCACCGAACTGCTCATCCACGTCGGCGTCGACACCGTGAAGATGGACGGCGCCGGCTTCGAGACGCTGGTCGCGAAGGACGCGCACGTCAAGGCGGGTACGCCACTGCTGCGCTTCGACACGGCGAAGATCGTCGCAGCCGGACTCTCGCCGGTCACGCCCGTGATCGTACTGAACGACGAGAACGCCGAGATCGAGTTCTCAGGCTGAGGGTTCGCGGCCATGGTCGCGCCCGGACCGCACCCGTCAGCGGATGTTTCCGTTGGAGCAGGTCTGCTGAGCGGCCGAGTTGCCCTTGATGTTGTCCGGAAGAGCCTCGACGCCATCGCTCGGCGTGGCCGTCTCGGTCGGCGTGGGCGTCGCCGTCTCGCCCGGCTCTTCGGCAGAGGGCTGATCCTCGATCACAACGCCGTCGTTCGACGTGTTCTGGTGCGTGACCTGCAGCTGCTTGTTCGCGTTGATCGCGTCCCACATGATCGTGGAGGAGTCGTAGTCGGGGACGACCTTGTTGACGTCGGCCGGGTCCTCGAACGTCGGGTACTGCAGGAAGACGATGTCCTCGAACGGGACGTCCTTGACGGCGAGACCGATCTGCACGAGCGTCGTCGGGTTCGTGAGCGACGTGCTGGCCTCGAGGTTGCTCAGCGCGGTGTGCGCCAGACGCAGCATGACGGGCACGTTGCCGAGCACCTCGCCGCTGATGAGCTTGCGAGCAAGGCTCGACATGTACTGCTGCTGGTTGCCGATGCGGCCGAGATCGCTGCCGTCGCCGACGCCGTGCCTCGTGCGCAGGAACTGCAGCGCCTCCAGGCCCTTGACGGTGTGCGTTCCCGCCTCCATGTCGAGGCCCGTGTAGCGGTCCTTGATCGGGGTCGCGAGGCACACGTCGACGCCGCCGATGGCATCGGTGATCTCGATGACGCCGCCGAAGGTGACGGATGCCGCGAACTCGATGTCCTGGCCGGTGAGCTCGGAGATGGTCTTGGCCACGCAGTTCAGGCCGGCGTCCATGTACGCGCTGTTGAGCGGCTGCTTGCTCATCGCGTACGTGGTGCCGCCGTCCTCCCTGGTGCACTCCGGAATCGGGAGCATCAGGTCGCGGGGGAAGCTCACCGCGGTGATGCGGCGCGGTTCCTCCGAGACGTGCATGAGGATGTTCACGTCGTTGAGGGTGCCCTCGGAGTCGGGCCCCGAGCAGCGGTCGCCGAACAGGTGCGCGTACTTCTGCTCGCAGTTGTCCGTGCCGACGAGCAGCAGGTCGAACCCGCCCTCGTACTCGCCGAGGTCCGGCGGAACGGGCTTCTGCCCCTCGAGTTCCACGGCGTCGGCGGTGGCCGTGTTGAGCAGGTCGCTCGCGACGAAGGCAGCGACGCTCACGCCGCTGACGAGCGCGACCGCCATGGCGATGCCGATGATCTTCAGAATCTGGCCGAGCGGACCAGGGGTCCGCAGCTGACCGTGGCGCGCCACGGTCTTGCGGCGACGGATCTTCGCGCTCACTCGGTGCCTTTCACATCTGCGGAGGGCGTGGGATTCGAACCCACGAGACATTTCTGCCCACTGGTTTTCAAGACCAGCTCCATCGGCCGCTCGGACAGCCCTCCATCGACGGACGAATCCGCCGATCAGTGGTCGAGTCTAGCCGCTTTCATTATCGCGGCCTGACCTGGGCACGCCCTGGATGCACCAGCAGCGAGTCCAGCGCATGCGCGAGCCCGCCCTCCTCGACGTCGCCGGTCACCTCTGTCGCAGCATCCTTGACCTCGTCCGGCGCCTGGCCCATCGCGATCGCACGGCCACCGTGCTCCCGTGCCCATCCGAACATCCCGATGTCGTTGCGGCCGTCACCGGCGACGAACACCCGACCATCGGCCAAGCCGAGCTCGGTGTGGACCCGCGCCAAGGCGCTGCCCTTGTCGACGCCCTGCGGTGCGATGTCGAGCCACGCCGTCCACCCGATCGCGTACGAAACCTCGTTGAGACCCGTCTCCTCGACGATGCGGTGGAAGTCGTCCTCATCGTGACCGGGCGACACCACGACGACGCGCGACACCGGTTCACCGGCCAGCTCGTCGATCGCCACCTTGCGGCCGCCGTCGAGCGTCCAGTCGGCCAGCTCGCCGGTGAACAGGCGGGTGCCGTCATCGAGTTCGACCATGTAGTGGGCCTCCGGCAGCCGCTCGGTGAGCAGCGAGAGCACCGCGCTCGGGTCGAACGTCTCGACGTGCCACCGCTCCCAACCGCCGTCGACGCGGCGCATCGTGACGGCGCCGTTCGAGCACACCACGAAGTCGGCCACGATCTGCAGCTCGTCCACCCAGCGCTCGGTCGCAGCCCAGCTGCGTCCGGTGGCGATGGTCACGACGTGCCCGGCATCCCGAACCCGTGCGACGGCCTCGGGGACGCCGGGACTCATCGACTCATCCTGCAGGATGATCGTGCCGTCGACGTCGAGCCCGACGAGCCAGGGAGAAGTCACGCCAGCGGCTCCAGAACCTCGAGTCCGCCCAGGTAGGGGCGCAGCACCTCCGGCACGCCCACCGAGCCGTCCTCCTGCTGGTGCGTCTCGAGCAGTGCGACGATCCACCGCGTGGTGGCGAGCGTGCCGTTCAGAGTCGCGACGTGCTCCGTCTTCCCCGCGGCGCCGTCGGTCGCGGGGCGGTGCCGCACATCGAGCCGGCGGGCCTGGAACGTCGTGCAGTTCGAGGTCGACGTCAGCTCGCGGAACGCCTTCTGCGTCGGCACCCATGCCTCGATGTCGTACTTGCGCGCGGCGCTCGACCCCAGATCTCCTGCGGCCACGTCGATGACGCGGTACGACAGCCCGAGCGCTGTGAGCATCTCCTCCTGGAGTGCGACCAGGCGCAGGTGCTCCTCCTCCGCGGCTTCCGGGGTGGTGTAGACGAACATCTCCAGCTTGTTGAACTGGTGCACGCGGATGATGCCTCGGGTGTCCTTGCCGTACGACCCCGCCTCACGGCGGTAGCACGTCGACCAGCCGGCGTAGCGAAGAGGGCCGCCCTGCAGATCGACGATCTCGTCCTTGTGGTAGCCCGCGAGCGCGACCTCGCTGGTGCCGACGAGATACAGATCGTCGTCCTTGTCGAGGTGGTAGACCTCGTCCGAGTGCTCACCGAGGAAGCCGGTGCCCTGCATGATCTCCGGGCGCACCAGCGTCGGCACGATCATCGGCGTGAAGCCGTTCTGCAGCGCCTTGTCGAGCGCGAGGTTCATCAGTGCGATCTCGAGCCGCGCACCGATGCCCTTGAGGAAGTAGAACCGCGCACCGGACACCTTCGCCCCGCGCTCCATGTCGATCGCGCCGAGCTTCTCGCCGAGTTCTAGGTGGTCGCGCGGCTCGAAGGCGAAGACGGGCGTCTCGCCGACCCGGCGCAGCTCGACGAAGTTCTCCTCGCCGCCGGCGGGGACGCCGTCGATCACGACGTTCTCGATGAGTGCGAGGGCGGATGCCGCGGCATCCGCTGCCTCGTTCGATGCCTGCTGCGCCTGCTTGACGCGGTCGGCGAGTTCTTTGGCCTGGGCGACGAGCGCCGCCTTCTCATCCTTGGGCGCCTTCGCGACCTGCTTGCCGAACGCGTTCTGCTCGGCCCTGAGGTCTTCGAAAGCGGTCAGGGCGGCCCTGCGCGATCGATCCGCCTCGATCGCAGCGTCGACGGTCGAGGCGTCGTTGCCGCGCGCTGCCTGCGAGCGGCGGACGATCTCGGGCTGGTCGCGAAGGATTGCGAGGTCGATCATTCCTCAAGTCTAGCCAGCGCTCGCGCTCCATTCCGGGCGTGAGCCGTAGAGTGAACGCCATGACGAAGACCACGCCGCTGCAGCGCCAGGCGGCCCTCGTCTACAACCCCATCAAGGTCGACGAGAAGCGTCTGCGCACCGCTCTGCGCCACCACTCGAAGGATGCCGACTGGGCGGCTCCGATGTTCTATCCGACGACGATCGAGGATGCCGGTCAGCAGGCGACACACGATGCGATCGCCGCCGGCGCCGATGTGGTGCTGGTCGCCGGGGGCGACGGCACCGTCCGCGCCGTCGCGGAGGCCATGGCGGGCACCGATGTGCCGCTCGCCATCGTGCCGAGCGGGACCGGGAATCTCCTCGCCCGCAATCTCGGCCTGCCACTGCTGGGTCCTGATCGCATGATCCGCGCCGCGCTCGGCGATTTCCGGCATCCGATCGACATCGGCTGGGCCGAGCTCACCCGCGAGGACGGCGGGACGAGCGAGCACGCCTTCGTCGTGCTCGCCGGCATGGGGCTGGATGCCGACATGATCGCCAACACCCGACCCGACCTGAAGAAGTCCGTCGGCTGGGTCGCGTACGTCGACGGCGCCGCGCGCTCCCTGCCGAACGCGAAGCCGTTCCGCATCGTCTACCAGGTCGACGAATCGCGGCTGCACTCGACCAAGGTGCACAGCGTGCTGTTCGCCAACTGCGGCACGCTTCCCGCCGGGATCGCCCTGATCCCCTCGGCGTCGATCGCCGACGGGGTGATGGATGTCGCGATCATCCAGCCGACGGGCCCACTCGGCTGGCTCGGCGTCTGGCGCAAGATCTGGTGGGACAACTCGGTGCTGCGGCGGTTCCGCGCCGGGCGCCTCGTACTGCAGCGCCGAGGAAAGGACGCCTCGGTGCGGTACCTCCGCGGGCAGGCCGCCGAGGTCGCCCCGATCGAGCCGACGGCGATCGAGCTGGACGGCGACGAGTTCGGCCTCGCCGTGCGCATCCGCTGCCGCGTCGCGCAGGGCGCCCTACTGCTCGCGCTCCCGGACGGGCACCCCGTCGACGGGCTCTGACGGCCGCGCGTGCTGTCGTCGATTCAGCCGCGCAGCACGCTCACGGTGCCGTCAAGGTTGTCCCCGACGAGGGTCAGGGTGAAGTCCGCGTCGTCGTCGGTCTCGCTCACACCGAGAACGGTGGCCCGAGGCGCCATGTCCATGGTGCAGACGCGGTCTTCCGTCGTGAAGGTGACCGTGGCGCCGCCCGACGCCTCCTCGACGCCCTCGACGATCGGCGGGCAGCTGGAGGAGCCCCACGTCAGCAGCACGATCCCCTCGTCGTCGAACCAGCCCGCGCTGGGTGCGAACTCGGTCGACTGCCCGGGGACGCCGGTCAGCGCGGCGTTGCCGTCGAGGTCGACGTCGTCCGTGAAATCCGCAAGCGTCACGGTGAACTCGACGTCCTTCGTCGGATCGACTCCCTCGGGCAGCGCGCCGATGCTCGCCCGCGGGGCGAGATCGGAGGTGCACGCCTGCTCCGCGCCGTCGGCGCTCGGAGCATCCACGAGCGTCACAGCGACCCGCTGCCCTTCGGCGGATGCCTCCTCGACGACCGGAACACAGGTCGACGACCCCCAGGTCACGATCGCGAACATGCGCCCGTCGTCCAGCCAGGCCGCCTCCAGGTCATCGTCCGAGATCGGAGCGGTGGACGCCCCGGAGTCGTCAGGAGTGCCGCTGCTCGTCGGCGACTGCTCGCCGGGCGACGATGCACAGCCGGCCAGCAGCAGGGCAGCGGCGAGCGCGGCGGCAGCGGACAGGGCCAGGCGCGACGAGGTGATCATGCGTTCAGGTTACCCCGCGCTCTACTGCAGCGCAGAGGTCAATCTGGCGAGGTTGTCGAGCACGGTGGAGCGCAGCGGCTGCTGCATCCACTCCTCGAGCGTCAGCTCCCGACTGAGCGCGCGGTACTGGTCTTCGACGGCCCTCACCTCGGCGACGAACTCCTCACCGCGGACGAGCATCGACACCTCGAGGTTGAGGCCGAACGAGCGCATGTCCATGTTGCTCGAACCGATCACGGCGATCTCGTCGTCGATCGTCAGGCTCTTGGTGTGCAGGATGTAGGGCTTGCGGTACATCCAGATCCGGACGCCGGCGCGCAGCAGCGCCTCGTAGTAGCTGCGCTGCGCGTGATACACGACCGCCTGGTCGCCCTCTTCGGAGACGAACAGCTCGACCTGCACTCCGCGATCGCTGGCCGAGCTCACCGCGAGCAGCAGCGCCTCATCGGGAACGAAGTACGGGCTGACGATCATGATCTTCTCCTGCGCGCCGTACAGCAGCGCGAGGAAGAGCCGCAGGTTGTTCTCGACCTCGTACCCCGGGCCGGACGGCACGATCTGGCAGTCGAGGTCGCCCGTGCCGATCTCCGGCGTCGTGATGTCGATCTCGCTGAGGATCTCGTCGGTCTCGCTGTACCAGTCGCTGAGGAAGATCGCGTTGAGGCTGAGCACGATGGGTCCGTCGACGCGCACCATGAGGTCGACCCAGTGCAGACCGCGCTTGATGTTCTTGGGCAGGTTGTATGTCGAGTCGGTCACGTTCTGCGAGCCGAGGTAGCCGACCTTGCCGTCGACCACGAGGAGCTTGCGGTGATTGCGCAGATCGGGGCGCTGCATCCGGCCCTTCAGGGGCTGCATCGGCAGCAGCAGGTGCCAGCTCGCCCCCATCGCGTCGAGGCGCTTGATCGTGGCCCGATAGCGCGGTTTCCAGCGGTTCGCCCAGTGGTCGAGCAGCACGCGGACCGGGATGCCGCGGGCCGCGACCTCTTCCATGGCGCGGAAGAAGTTGTCCGTCGCGGTGTCGGACTGCAGGATGTAGAACTCGACGTGCACGTACTCTTCGGCCGCACGGATCGCCTCCGCCATGGCATCCAGTGACTCCTGATAGTCGCTGATCAGGTGCGCGCCGTTGTCGCCCGAGATGGGCAGGGCTCCGAGATGCTGGTTCATGGCGACGACCGAGCGCAGCCACTGCGGGGCGTGCGGACGCAGCGTGCCGAAGTGCAGCTGGTCGCTCGTCTCGGCGATGTACTGGTTGATCTGCTCCTGCTTGCGTCGACGCGCACGCGGCAGTCGCGGGTTCCCGATGACCAGGAAGAGCAGCACCCCGATGTAGGGGATGAAGAAGACCGCGAGCAACCAGGCCATCGCCGCGGTCGGGCGCCGATTGCGCGGGATGATGATGATCGCAGTGACGCGGATGGCGATGTCGATCACGAGGGCGATCGCGAGCACCCACCACGGCCACTGGTCCAACGGCTTCACCCCCGGCATCCGGTGTCGGGCGCCGAGTACGGCGCATCTGACTCAGCGTACTGGGTGCTGCTGACGCGCGATCAGGCGCGCGGCGGCAGACCGCGCGCTGCGCGCTCCTCGGCTTCGATCCGAGCGTGCACCTTGCGCTCTGTCCGGTCGAACCGGATGATGCCCCGCACCACGAAGAAGAACACCACGCTGACGGCGACGGTCGGCAGAAGCGACCAAGCGACGGCAGCCCAGAACGTGTCCATGACTCAATGGTACGCGGTCGCCGTGCACGCGGATCCCACTCGCCCTGCACAGCGGGCGATTCGGGCTGAGGGCTGTGAGTGCCGGTTTCCGCGACGCGCGACCGGCCACACTCGCGGCATGAACACAGTCCTCCGAGCAACTGATTCCGCCGACTTCCTCGGCCTCGTCCCGGCGCTGGCCGGCTTCACCCCGCGGCAGAGCATCGTTCTCGTGCCGTTTCAGCGGTCCCGTGCGCACGGCGCGATGCGCGTCGACCTGCCGCGCGACGACGTCGAACTCGGTGACTACGCCGATACCGCGATCGGGCTCGTGTCCCGCGTGAGCGGGATGGATGCCGTCGCCGCCGTCGTCTACACGGATGATCTGCCGCTGCACACGCCTGACGGCATGATCCTGCCGCAGACGGTCGCCATGGAGGAGCTGCTGGCCGTCGCGGTCGACACCGGCCTCCACATCGTCGACGCGCTGTGCGTCATGCCGTGCGGCTGGTCGAGCTACTTCGACGACGACCCCGAGCTGAACCCGCTGGACGAGATCGAGCGGGGTTCGGAGATCCCCGGCGTCCCGGACGTGTCCGGCGATCAGGATGCCGGGGTCGAACTCCCCGTCGTCGGCCTCGCCGAGAAGGAGCGGGTCGGGCGCGCGCTGCGCGAGCTGTCGGAGGTGCTCGCACACGACGGCGGCCATCACGACGAACGCGAGAACCCGCAGGCTCTCGCCGCCGCGCTGCTGCTCGACGACCTCCCGATGTTCTTCGAGACCGTGATCGCGCGCCCCGATGAGCTGCCGCCGTTCGTGACCGGTGCGCTCCTGTGGTGCCTGGAGCGCCCGGCCCTGCGGGATGCCGCGCTGCTGCAATGGGCGACCGATCTGCCGACCGGCATCCGTGCCTTCGACGCACAGCTCGCATTCTCGACGACGGGTCGGGTCGTACCCGACGACCTCGGGCAGATGTTCATCGGGCAGGGCGAAGCGCCGGACGCTGAGCGCCTCATGGTCGCCCTCGACGTGCTCCGGCGCGCTGCCGCCAGTGCGCCTCGAGCATCACGATCTGCGCCGCTGACACTGGCCGCCTGGATCTCCTGGGCACTCGGGCGCGCGACGCACGCGCAGCACTACCTGAACGCGGTGGGCGAGATCGATCCCGACTACTCGCTCGCGCGACTGCTGTGCACCCTCATCGACGCCGCGGTCCTGCCGGAATGGACGTTCCGGCGCAGACACGACGCCGAATGAGGGCTACTTGACGAGCGGGAAGAGGATCGTCTCGCGGATGCCGAGTCCAGTGATCGCCATGAGCAGACGATCGATGCCCATGCCCATGCCACCGGACGGCGGCATGCCGTGCTCGAGCGCACGCAGGAACTCCTCATCCACGCGCATGGCCTCGACATCGCCCTTCGCTGCGAGCTTCGCCTGCTCGACGAACCGCTCGCGCTGGATGACGGGGTCGACGAGCTCGGAGTATCCGGTCGCCAGCTCGAACCCGCGGATGTACAGGTCCCACTTCTCCACGACACCAGCGATCGAGCGGTGCTCGCGCACCAGAGGCGACGTGTCGACGGGGAAGTCCATGACGAACGTGGGGCGCACGAGGTCGCCCTTCACGAAGTGCTCCCACAGCTCCTCGATGAGCTTGCCGTGGATGGCGTGCGGCGGGATGTCGACGCCGCTCTCCTCGGCGAACGCGATGAGGTCGGCGACGTCGTCCTGCGGGGTGAACGTGCGCCCCGCAGCCTCGGACAGCGACTCGTACATCGAAATGCGGTCCCACTCGCCGCCGAGGTCGTACTCGGTGCCATCGGCCCAGGTGACAGTGGTCGAACCGGAGACGGCAACGGCCGCCTGCTGCACGAGCTCCTGCGTGAGCTCGGCCATCTGGTTGTAGTCGCCATAGGCCTGGTACGCCTCGAGCATCGCGAACTCGGGGCTGTGTGTGGAGTCCGCGCCCTCATTGCGAAAGTTGCGGTTGATCTCGTAGACGCGCTCGATGCCGCCGACGACGGCGCGCTTGAGGTAGAGCTCAGGCGCGATGCGCAGGTAGAGCTCGGTGTCGAACGCGTTCGAGTGGGTGATGAACGGACGAGCGGATGCCCCGCCGTGCTGCACCTGCAGCATCGGCGTCTCGACCTCGAGGTAGTCGTGCGAACCGAAGGTCGCGCGCAGGCTGGCGTTCACCGCGGCGCGGGCGCGAACGGTGGTGCGCGCCTGCTCGCGCACGATGAGATCGAGGTAGCGGCTGCGGACGCGGCCCTCCTCGTTGAGCTCGGCGTAGGCGTTCGGCAGCGGAAGGATCGCCTTGGCGGCGATCGCCCAGTCGTCGGCCATGATCGACAGCTCGCCGCGGCGGCTGGAGATGACCTGTCCGTGGACGAAGACGTGATCGCCGAGGTCGACGAACTCCTTCCAGCGCGCGAGCGAGTCCTCGCCCACCTCGGCGAGCGAGATCATCGCCTGGATGCGCGAGCCGTCGCCGGCCTGCAGCGTGGCGAAGCAGAGCTTGCCGGTGTTGCGGCTGAAGACGACGCGGCCGGCGATGCCGACCACGACGCCCGTCTCGGCGCCGGCCTCGAGCTCGCCGTACTCCGCGCGCAGCGCGGGGATCGCGTGCGTGACGGGCACGCCGACCGGGAATGCGCCGCCGCCGGCATCCGTCCGCTGTTCGATGAGGCGCTCGCGCTTGGCGAGACGGACGGCCTTCTGCTCGTGCACTTCGGCAAGCTCAGCACGGCGGATGTCTTCGCCGTCGGCGTCGTCGGGGGCGGGCGTGGGCGCGTCGGGCGCGGTGGTCATGGCGGCTCCTTGGAAGTCGCGTTCGAGTTTACCGGGCGGGGCTGAGCGCCCTGCCCGGCGTTCCCAACCTGCCCTGTGCTCTCAACCCGGCAAGTACGCTCGAAGCATGCGCCTCCGCTCCCTGATCGTCGCGGCCGTCGCAGCGGGTGCGCTGCTCGCGGGCTCTGCCGCAGCATCGGCCGCACTTGCGCACGCGGACGTGGACGACTTCGACTTCTCGTCGTGGGACGCGACCTTCGACGTCGGGATCGACGACGAGGGTCGGGCGACGCTCCACGTGACCGAGACGCGGGTCGCCGAGTTCCCCGAGTCCGACCAGAACAAGGGCATCGTCGCCGGCTTCCCCGAGCGCTACCAGGGGGCGAGCCTGAGCACGACGATCCTCTCGGTGCGCAACGAGAACGGCCAAGATGTCGCGTACGAGACCGACGAAGACGACGGCGTCCTGTACGTCCTGACCGGCGACGACGAGTACGTCCACGGCCCGACGACCTATGTCATCGAGTACGAGATGCGCGACGTCGTCCTCGCCGCATCCGGGACGAAGGTCGACGAGTTCTACTGGGATCTGCTCCCCCTCGACAGCACGCAGGACATCGGCCGGTTCGACGCGACCGTCCGCTTCGACGAGACCCTCGGCGAGCAGCTGACCGGCGACGCGTCGTGCTACCAGGGCGCAGAGGGATCGACGGCGACATGCGACCTGGTCCGCTCCGGCGACACCTTCACGGTCTCGGCCGATGGGCTGTCGGCCGGCGAAGGCCTCACGGTCGCCATCGCGCTCGAGCCGGGCACGATCGCGCAGCCGCCGGCCCGTCTGCCCAACGCGGCGACCGATGTCGTCCCCTACGCGGTCGGAGGCGGCGCTGCGCTGCTGTCGGCCGGCGGATGGCTGGCGACGCACCTCATGATCCGGCGGCGGCGGCGCGGCACCGGAATCGTGGTGGCGCAGTACGACGTGCCGGACGCCATGCCGCCGCTGCTCGCGAGCACCATCATCCCCTCGACGAAGAATCCCCTCACGGCGCAGATCATCCATCTCGCCGTGCGAGGAATGCTGCGGCTGGAGGACGTGCCGGAGGAGGGTCAGAAGAAGCGTCGGCCGCGGCTGCGCCGGCTGGATGCTCCGATTCCCGACCCTCTCGACGGCCGCGCGTTGAAGGCGCTCTTCGGCAATGACGAAGCAGGCGTCGTGATGAAGCTGCCGAAGAACAGCAAGTCGTTCGCGACCCGCATCCAGGGGCTGCTGACTTTCGCCGCACGCGAATCGGAGAAGCGCGGCCTCACGACGAATGCCCGCAGCACGATCGCGCGCGTCGTGCAGGTGCTCGCCCTCCTGGCCTTCGCCGTCATGCTCGCGCTGCTGATCTGGAGCCTCGCTGCCGGGCGCGACTCGGCTGGTCCCGTGCTGTTCGCGACGGTGGCGTGCGCGGCGCTGCTCATCACCTCGAGCATCGTCACGTTCTCCGCCCACACCGTCCTCACGCGCGAGGGCGCGCTGCAGCTCGAGTACCTCGAGGGCGTGCGGGAGTTCATCCGCGTCGCCGAGGAGGACCGGCTGCGGATGCTGCAGTCGTACTCCGGCGCCGAGCGCCGCAGCGACGGGAGCATCGACGTCATCCACCTGTACGAGCGCCTGCTGCCGTACGCGATCCTGTTCGGGCAGGAACGCGAGTGGGGCACCGTGCTCGAGAACGCGTACACAGGGGCGGGGCAGCATCCGGGCTGGATCGACGGCTCGGGTTTCGCCATCGGCACGCGTCTCGCACTCATCTCGTCCGCCGCTCGCACGTCGTCGGTGTACTCCTCGCCGTCGAGCGGTAGTTCATCCGGGTTCGGCGGATCCGCCGGCGGCGGGTTCTCCGGCGGGGGAGGCGGCGGAGGCTTCTCCGGCGGCCGCTGAAGACTCAGATGGCCGGCGGGTCGGATGCTTCGCGCAGTGCCGTCTCGATGGTCGACTGCACGAGCGCCGACAGGTAGCCGCCGGGGTTCTCGACGCCGACGCCGCGCAGCAGCGACGTCGACTGTCCGATGATCGCGCGCGAGAACTCGGATGCTGTGGCGATGGCCTCCGCGTACGCGGCGCGGTCGTCCTCGTCGATCACGACCGGCTCGCAGCCGAGCTCGACCGCGAGCGCCTGCGCGATCGGCAGCACCGGCGCCGGAGCGGTCACTGCGGCGAAGCTCGCCTGCAGCTGGCGCAGATCGATCGACGTGCCGGTGAAGGCGATCGCCGGATGCACCGCGAGAGGTATGGCGCCCGAACGCTGCGCCGACTCGAGCACGCCGATTCCGTACGCCGGGTCGGTGTGCAGCACGAGCTGCCCCGGCTGCCACGCCCCGAGCTCCGATAGTCCGTTCACGAGTCCGGGCAGCTCGTCGTGCGGCACTGCCAGTATCACCAGCTCGCTGCGCCGGAGGATCTCCTCGGCATCCAGCACGGGAACGCCCGGAAGGATGCCGGCGACCCGATCGTCGTCCGATCCGCTCGTGATCCCCGTGATGGCGTGCCCGGCGCCGCCGAGCGCGGCGCCGACCACCGGACCGACGCGACCGGCGCCGATGATGCCGACGCCGAGACGGCCGTCACGCCTCACGCGACTCCTCGCCGCCGGCAGGACCAGAGCCGCCGATATCGGCCGAGAAGCGGTGCCCTGGGTCCACGGTGCCGTCCACGACTCCGTCGTTCATCGCAGAGGCGTTCATTGCAGAGGCGTTCACTGCGGAGGCGTCCACCACGTACTCCTCCGACGCCCAGCGGTGGCCGTGATCGCGCTGCACGGCAGCGGACGCGCGATGCGCGATGTCGCCCAGCGACCCGTTGATGACCGCGCTCTCGATGCCGACGACCTCGCCGAGCACGGGACCTGTGACATTGTGCGCCTTCAGATATCCGACCCTCTGGAGGCGGTCGATCGGCCCCTGCTGAGCGGAGATCCCCTGCAGCCGCGCGAGGGGGAACACCGCGAGCTTCCGCCACATGACGCCGCGGCGCAGCATCAGGGCGAAGTCGGTCACGACGAATCCGTGGCGCTTCCAGGAGAAGGGTCGACGCCACCAGGCGCGCCGGGCCATGACCTGGTACGGGTCGTTCTGCTGCGGGCCCTGGATGCCGTGCTCCCAGACGAGCGGCCGGTCCTCGACGGGGAGGTCGGGAAGGATGAGCTCCATCACCCGCTGCACGTCGGCCGCGACGCCGACTGGCAGCACGATGTTGAACTGCTGCGCGGTGCTGGACTGCTGCTGGGACAGGCTCTTGCCGCTCATGCGATTGATCTTGATCGCCCACCAGCCGAACGGCCGCCACAGCAGCGACTGCGTGACCTCCGCGGCGAAGATGCGGCCCGGTGGGATCGTCTCGGTGATCGTCGTGAACAGACCGTAGGTGATCCGCACGCCGTCCGGGGTCGGGGCGATCGAGTAGCGGAGCGACTTCGAGATCTGCGCCCAGGTGATCGCGACCGCGGCGATCACGAACGGGATGCCGATGCCGAGCGAGATCCCGAGGACGCCGAACCAGGCATCCGGGCCGCCGTCGGACAGGATCGCGGGGACCGTGAATGCCATCGTGATGCCGAACAGCACGAGGAAGAACAGCAGCCACAGCACGCCGGAGAGCAGTTGCGCCCCGACGAGTCGCCCGGTGGGGATCTTCACGACGCTCTCCGGAGCGATGTCCGCGAGGTCGACGCCCTCGATGAGCCCGGTCACACCGTGGTTCATCGATCCGACGAGCTGCGTGCGCAGGTGCCCTGGTGCGGCGGGGGCCCCACCGGCCTGACGGGCGGCACGTGCGGCACGCGCTCCGGATGCCAGTCGCAGGATGTCCGCGCGCACGCCCTCGGCCTTGACGGTGGTGAGGTACTCCAGCGGCACGTTCGCGTCGGTTCCCGCTCCGACGACCTCGAGCTTGGCCATGCCGATCAGCCGCGCGGGGAACGGACGCGTCAGGTTCACGCCCTGCACGCGGTCCAGCGGCGCACGCCGCTGCGAGCGGAAGATTATGCCCTTGCGAACCTCGACGTGCTCCTCCGAGATCCGGAACTGCTGGAACCGCCAGACGACCCAGAACACGGCGATCAGAACGATGAGCACGCCCAGCACGGACCCGAGCGCGATGAGGATGAGGTTGTTCGACAGCACCCAGTCGACCGGGTCGCCGCCGGAGAAGTCCTCGACGTGCGCATCTGGTGCGAACAGGTTCACACCCCAGTAGATGATGCGGTCACGGAAGCTGTTGAGCACGATGCCGGCCACGATGATGAGAACCAGCCCGCCCTTGAACAGCGGGGTCAGCGGGTGCAGCCGGTGCCACTCGCCGTCGGCGAGTGATTCCTCCGCCGGCGGGGGCGTGGGGAGGGTCGGAAGCGGCTGCTCTGGGATGCTCACAGGCCGGTCCGGCGGGTCTCTGCGACGTCGATGAGGGTGTCTCGCAACGCCTCGGCTGCGGCCTGGGTGAGTCCGGGGATCTGCACGCCCGTGGTGGCGGCGGCGGTGACCATCTTCAGCTGCGATACGCCGAACGCGCGGTCGAGAGGGCCGTGCGTGATGTCGACGAGCTGCATGCGTCCGTACGGCACTGCGATGATCCGCTGCCAGAGGATGCCCTTGCGGAAGACGATGTCATCCGCTCGGAGCATGTAGCCGATCGCCCTGGCCTGCCGAGGCAGGATCGCGAGGGTGATGAGAGTGACCGCCGCGAGGATGCCGGCCGGGATCCACACCCAGGTCTGGTGGAGCACGAGTGCGAGGACGAGCGCGACGACGACCAGCAGCGCCAGCAGGATGCCGTTCTGGACGAACTGCGAGGTGACGTATCGCGGTGAGATCTGGTGCCACTCGCCGTCGAGGTCGAGGCGTCCTGCCCCGCGGGGTTCGCGCAGCTTCTCGTAAGTGCCATCGTCCAGCACCGGATTCTCGGGCCGATCAGCGCCCGTCGTCGGTGGCGGGGTCATCGGATTGTCGGTCATCAGGATCCTTCGGCAGAGTGCAGAACTGTTCGGCGACGAGGGCTGCGACCACGAGCACGACCGCACTCGCGACAAGCGCTGCCATCGCCACAGTCGACCCTACCTGGGGTGCCACCGGACGCGACAGGAGGAAGATGAGCAGCCCCGCCCCGAAGCCCGCGACGATCGCCCCGAGCAGGCTGGAAGCTCTGGCCAGAGTCGCCGCACGCATCGCGCTGAACGGGTCGATCCTGGTGCGGGACTTCCCTCGGACGCTGCGGCGCACCGGCCAGGCGAGCCCCAGCGTGGCGGCCGCGAGCAGCAGGAGCAGCAGCGGGAGGAACCCGGATGGTGCGAACGTCGCCCGCCCGCCGGCCGTCAGGAGGTGATCGACGAGGTAGCCGATCCCGCCCCCGATGAGCGCGAGGACGATGAGGACGAGCGGGGATGTGCGCCTCATGCGCGCAGCGTCTCGACGAGGTCCGCGACTCGGCCGTGGCCCGGGAGTTCGGCGTCGGGGTCGAGGCTCAGCCACGGCTCCAGGACGAACAGTCTCTCGGCTGCGCGCGGATGCGGCAGGAGAATGTGCTGGTCGTCGGAGCGCAGCTCCCCGAACGTGATGAGATCGAGGTCGAGCGTGCGATCGCCCCAGCGCGCGTGCCGCTCACGGCCGTGCTCCTCCTCGATGGCGTGCAGAAGACCGAGCAGCACCTGCGGTGCCAGCCGCGTGGTCACCAGGGCCACCGCGTTCACGTAGGCCGGGGCATCCGGATCAGGACCGTCCGGCCGCAGCGCGACAGTCTCGTGCAGGTCCGACAGGCGCACGTCGTCCACGAGCGGGAGGCGGGAGATGCGCTCGACCGCCTTCCGGATCGTCTGCGCACGGTCGCCGAGGTTGGCTCCCAGCGCGACGACGGCGGTCACGGCATCCCGACCGGGGCGAGGATCCGGCGGCGTGATCGGCGGCATCCGAACCATGGTCAGGCTCCGTTCCGGTCGCGGCGGATGGTGACGGCGACGTCGGTGAACGTCAGCGCGATCGGCGCATGCGGCTTGTGCACGGTGACCTGAACGTCCTGCACTCGCACGTCGGCGAGGACGGTGTCGGCGATCCGCTGCGCGAGGGTCTCGATGAGATCGACGGGTTCGCCGGCGACGACGGCCGCCACCTTCTCGGCGAGTTCGCCGTAGTGCACGGTGTCGCTGACGTCGTCGGATGCGGCGGCCGCGGACAGATCCAGGTGCAGCCGCAGGTCGATCGTGAACTCCTGGCCGTTCTCGCGCTCGTGCTCGAACACGCCGTGGCGACCGAAGACCGTGAGTCCGGTGAGGGCGATCTCGTCCATTCACCCCTCCCAGGCGTGCGCGATGGCGAGTGCGTCGCGCGTCGCAGCGACGTTGTGCACGCGAACCGCCCACGCACCGGCTCGAGCGGCCAGAGCGCTCGTGACGGCGGTGGCGAGGTCGCGGCGCTCCTCGGACGCACCGTCGTCGCCGAGCGTTTCGGCGAGGAACCGCTTGCGCGACGTCCCGATGAGCACGCGGTGTCCGAGACCGACGATGTCGTCGAGCCCGCGCAGCACGTCCCAGTTCTGGCTGCCGGCCTTGGCGAAGCCGATACCAGGGTCGAGGATGATGCGCGACGGGGCGATGCCGGCACCCGCCGCCTCGGCGACGCGCTTGCGCAGCTCGCCGGCGACGTCGCGCGAAGGACGCAGGTACTCGGCGCGGGCGTACATGTCGGAGGACGGACCGCGCCAGTGCCCGATCGCGTAGTCGGCGCCGGATGCCGCCACCGCAGCGAGCATGCCAGGATCGGCGAGTCCTCCGGAGACATCGTTCACGATGCGCGCTCCTGCCCGGACGGCGGCCGCTGCCGTCGACGCATTGAGGGTGTCGATGCTCACGACGATGCCGCGCGCCGCCAGCGCCTGGATCACGGGGAGGACGCGCTGCTCCTCGACCGCCGGGTCGACGCGCTCGGCGCCGGGCCTGGTGGATTCGCCTCCGATGTCGAGCACGTCGGCGCCGGCATCCTGTAGCGCGAGGCCGTGCGCGACCGCGCGCTCCGGATCGATGTACCGGCCGCCGTCGCTGAACGAATCGGTGGTGACGTTGACGATGCCCCAGATGTCGGTCATGCGCGGTCGCCTCCCCCGATGAGTGCGATCAGCTCGGCCCGTGCTGTGGACTCGGTGTACTCCCCGCGCGCTGCGATCGTGAGGGTGGAGGCATCCGCCTGGCGGCCTCCGCGCATCGTCACGCAGCCGTGCACGGCATCCATCACGACGAGCACGCCGCGGGTGTCGAGGTTCTCGTCGATGGTGTCGGCGATCTGCTCGCCGAGGCGCTCCTGCACCTGCGGGCGGGATGCGAGAGTCTCGACGACCTTCACGAGAGCGCCGAGGCCGACGACCTGCTCACCGGGCAGATACGCGATGTGCGCGTGACCGGCGAAAGGCAGCAGGTGGTGCTCGCAGACCGAGCGGAAGCGGATGTCGCGCAGCAGCACGGCTCCGGACGGAAGAGTCTCGGGCGCGGGGCCCCTGGACACGCTGATCGTGTGGGCGAGCGGGGCGGCTGCGTCCGCGCCGACTCCTGCGAAGAACTCGTCGTACAGCTCGGCGACGCGCGTCGGGGTCTGCTTGAGCCCAGGGCGGTCGGGGTCCTCGCCGATCGCCTCCAGCAGCTCTCGGGTCAGCCGCTCGATCCGTTCCCGGTCGACGGCCACGATCAGGCCGTCGCCGGGCGCGTGTGCCCAGAAGCGGGAGCGCCGCCTGCCGCGCCACGGGCTGTCGCGGCATCCGCCGTGCCCTCGACCGAGGCAGCGGCATCCGCCGGGATGACGCGCTTGGGCATCTCGATCGGCGGGCGTTCCGAGACCGGGCGGTCGTCACTGGAGAGCCACAGCGGACGCTCGGGCAGCTTGCGCACGTCCTTGAAGATCTCGGCGATCTGGTTGTGGTCGAGGGTCTCCTCCTCGAGCAGGGCGAGGGCGAGACGATCGAGGATGTCGCGGTTGTCGCTGATCACCTGGTAGGCCTCGTCGTGCGCCTGCTCGATCAGCCCGCGGACCTCGACATCGACGCGCTCGGCGACGGACTCGGAGTATTCGCGTCCGCGGCCGTAGTCGCGTCCGGCGAACGGCTCCCCGCCCTCGGAGCCGAGCTTCACAGGGCCGAGCTCGGTGGTCATGCCGTACTCGATGACCATCTTGCGGGCGATGCCGGTGGCCTTCTCGATGTCGTTCGACGCACCGGTGGTCGGGTCGTGGAAGACGAGTTCCTCCGCGACACGGCCGCCCATCGCGTAGGTGAGCTGGTCCTGCAGCTCGTTGCGCGTCACGGAGTACTTGTCGTCGACCGGCATGACCATCGTGTAGCCGAGCGCCTTGCCGCGCGGCAGGATGGTGATCTTCGTCACCGGGTCGGTGTAGTTCATGGCCGCCGCAGCGAGCGCGTGGCCGCCCTCGTGGTACGCGGTGATGAGCTTCTCGCGGTCCTTCATGACACGGGTGCGACGCTGGGGTCCGGCGATCACGCGGTCGATGGCCTCGTCGAGCGCGCGGTTGTCGACGAGCTGCGCGTTCGACCGCGCGGTCAGCAGCGCTGCCTCGTTGAGGACGTTCGCGAGATCGGCACCGGTGAATCCGGGGGTCTTGCGGGCGACGACCTCGAGGTCGACGCTCTTGGCGAGCGGCTTGCCCTTCGCATGCACCTGCAGGATGTGCAGGCGGCCCTTGAGATCCGGGGCGTCCACACCGATCTGGCGGTCGAAACGGCCGGGGCGCAGGAGCGCAGGGTCGAGGATGTCTGGGCGGTTGGTGGCCGCGATCACGATGACGTTCGCGTTCGGGTCGAAGCCGTCCATCTCGACGAGCATCTGGTTCAGCGTCTGCTCGCGCTCGTCGTTGCCGCCGCCCATGCCGGCACCGCGGTGGCGTCCGACGGCGTCGATCTCGTCGATGAAGATGATGGCCGGCGCGTTCTCCTTGGCCTGGTTGAACAGGTCGCGCACGCGGGACGCTCCGACACCGACGAACATCTCGACGAAGTCAGAACCGGAGATCGAGTAGAACGGGGCGCCTGCCTCGCCGGCGACGGCGCGGGCGAGCAGTGTCTTTCCGGTTCCTGGAGGGCCGTACAGGAGCACGCCCTTCGGGATGCGGGCGCCGATGGCCTGGAACTTCGCAGGATCCTGGAGGAACTCCTTGATCTCCTCGAGTTCCTCGATGCCCTCGTCGGCGCCGGCGACGTCGGCGAAGGTGACCGTCGGAGTCTCCTTGTTGACGAGCTTGGCCTTGGACTTGCCGAACTGCATGACCTTGCCGCCACCGCCCTGCATGGACGACAGCAGCCACCAGAACAGCAGACCGAGCAGGACGAGCGGAAGCAGAAGCGACAGGAACCCGTCGAACCAGGTGGCGCGAGGCACGACGTCGTTGAAGCCGTCCTTGGGCTCGGCGGCGTTGACGGCCTTGACGACCTCATCGGCGCGGGCCGTGACGTAGTAGAACTGCACCTGCTCCGAGCCCTCGAAGGCCTTCGACAGCGTCATGTCGACGCGCTGGTCGCCGTCGGTCGTGGTGACCTCGGTGACGGTGGAGCCTGCCAGCAGGTCGAGACCCTCCTGCGTGGTGATCTGCTTGGGTGCGCCGAGGTTGGAGATCAGCAGGAACCCGCCGAACAGCAGCACACCGATCAGCACCACGTACATCAGTGGGTTGCGGGTGATCTTCTTCACGTCCATGGTCCGTTCAGCGTATCGCGAGCACCCTTGGCCCCCGCTGTGATTCGCCCACGGCGTACGGCGTGATCAGGAGTACACGTGCGGCGCGAGCACCGCGACGTCGCGCAGGTTGCGGTACCGCTCGTCGTAGTCGAGGCCGTAGCCGACGACGAAGTCCGTGGGGATGTCGAAGCCGACGTACTTGCAGTCGATCTCGACCTTGGCGGCCTCCGGCTTGCGCAGCAGTGCGAGGACCTCAATCGACTCCGGCCCGCGGGACTCGAAGTTCTCGAGCAGCCAGCTCAGCGTGAGCCCGGAGTCGATGATGTCCTCGACGATGAGCACGTGCTTGCCGTGCAGATCGGTGTCGAGGTCCTTGCGGATCTGGACGACACCGCTCGACTTCGTGCTGGAGCCGTAACTGGAGACCGCCATCCAGTCCATCGGCGCGTGCACTGGCAGTGCACGGGCGAAGTCGGCCATCACCATGACCGCGCCCTTCAGCACGCCGACCAGGAGCAGGTCCTTGCCGTCGTAGTCGCTCGCAACCCGAGCCGCGAGCTCTTCGAGCTTCGCTTTGATCTGCTCCTCTGTGACGAGGATGTCTGCAAGGTCGTCCTGAATCTCAGCCGCGCGCATGAATCGATTTTAGGTGACGGATGCTGTGGGTTCGGCATACTGTGATCATCGAGCGGGCGGATGCCCACGACGGAAGGATCTCCCATGGCTCTTGACGACATCCTCAAGCAGGTTCCGATCGACGACATCGCCGCGAAACTCGGCGTGTCCTCCGACGAGGCGAAGACGGCCGTCGAGCAGGGCGGCGCGGTGCTGCTGAGCGGACTGGCCAAGAACGCGCAGACCGACGAGGGCTCTGCGGCGATCCAGGAGGCACTTCGGCGCCACGAGGGCGCGACGCCGGTGCAGCGCGTCGATGACGTCGACCAGAACGACGGCGGCAAGATCGTCAAGCATGTGCTCGGCGATGACGCCGACCAGGTCGCCGCTCAGCTGAACGCCTCCGAGAAGACGCCGGGGATCGACTTCGGCAAGCTGCTTCCGATCCTCGCCCCGATCGTCATGGGCCTGATCGCGAACGCGACCAAGAACAAGTCGGCCTCCGCCGAGGGCGCACAGTCCGAGGGTGCACAGTCCGGTGGCGGCGGCCTCGGCGACATCATCGGCGGGATCCTCGGTGGCGGGAACTCGTCGTCCGGCGGAGGCGGGATCGGCGACATCCTGGGCGGGATCCTCGGCGGCGGTTCGTCGTCCGGCGGGGGCGGGATCGGCGACATCCTGGGTGGCCTGTTCGGCGGCAAGAAGTAGCGATCGCGTCCCGCTTGTCGTCGAGCGAAGGCGGCACAGCCGCCGCGGACGAAACGGGCTGAGCGAGCGGAGCGAGTCGAAGCCGCCTACTTCGCCGTGAAGACGATCCGCGCTCCGCGGCGTGCAGCCGAGCACCCCGGCAGGTCGATCGGACCCTGACCCGACCAGTCCGTGACCAGGCGCGCCACCTCGAGGGTCTGGGTGCGCGTGAGACTCACGCCGAACTCGCTGTCGACGACGAGGCGGATGATCCGGTTGCGCAGCGCAGCCGGGTTCGCGGCGAGTGCGGCGACGCTGACCGAGATGCCGGCCTCGGCGTGCTCGACGATGTCCTCGATCGTCTCGTGGATCATCTCGTCGAACGCGTCGGCGTCCTCGCGCAGCTGCTCTGCCGTGCGCGCCAGCGCCTCGGCGATGCCGGGGCCGAGTTCGGACTCGAGCACGGGGAGCACGTTCTCGCGCACTCGCACGCGGGCGAACCGCCGCTCGCGGTTGTGCGGGTCGTGCCACGCTTCGAGATCGGATGCCGCGCAGAACGCTTCGGTCGTCCCCCGCCGCACGGCCAGAAGCGGGCGCAGCCAGACCGTGCCGTCGGCATCCTCTCTCCGCGGGGCCATGCCCTGCAGGCTCGCGGCGCCCGAACCCCGTGCGAGGCCGAGCAGGACGGTCTCGGCCTGGTCGTCGAGCGTGTGGCCGAGCAGGACGGCATCCGCGCCCTCGCTTGCGCCGACGCCGCGCAGGGCCGCGTATCGCGCGCCGCGGGCTGCGGCTTCCGGCCCGTCGGCAGCACCGGCGACGTCGACCTTGGTCTGCAGGGCCTCATCGACGCCGACGCCTTCAGCGGCGACAGCCGCTGAAGCGGCGACGAGATCCGACCCCGTCTGCAGTTGATGATCGACGGTCAGGCTCAGCACGCGCATCCCGCGGGCGTGGCCCTCGAAGACGGTCGCGGCCGTCAGCGCGAGGGAGTCGGCACCACCCGAGAGGGCGACGACCACCGTCGCCCTCTCGGGAAGACTCGCGAGCGCGGTGCGCACGGCGAGGCGGATCTCAGCGACTGCGGGGTTCAGTGAGGGCACAGCACCACGCTAGCCGCTGCCCCTCAGCCGGCGGTCTGCACCGGGGCGAGACCGTGCTTGCGCGCATCGGCCTCATCGATCTCGACCAGCGATGCGCCGCTGGTCTCCTTCAGGGTGATCACCGCGAAGGCCGTGATCGCACAGGCGACGGCCACGTAGATGGCCACCGGCATCCAGGACCCGAAGTCCTGCAGTAGCGCGCTTGCGATGATCGGGGCCAGCGATCCGGCGACGATCGAGGTGACCTGGTAGCCGAGCGAGACGCCCGAGTAGCGCATCCGGGTCGGGAACATCTCGGCCATGATCGCCGGCTGGCCCGCGTACATGAGGGCGTGGAAGCACAGACCGATCGCGACCGCGGCGATGATCACGAACTCGTTCAGGGTGTCGAACATCGGGAAGGCGAAGAACGCCCAGGTCGCGCCGAGGATGGCGCCGGCCAGGTAGACCGGTTTGCGGCCGAATGCGTCGGAGAGGCGCCCGACCTGCGGGATGACGAGGAAGTGGATGACGTGCGCCACCAGCAGCGCGAGCAGCAGCTTGCTCGTGTCGTAGTCGTGCACCGTCTTCAGGTAGACGATCGTGAAGGACACGATGATGTAGTACAGGATGTTCTCGGCGAAGCGCAGGCCCATCGCACCGAAGATGCCGCGCGGGTACTTGCGCACGACTTCGAGGATGCCGTAGCCGGCGGCCTTGTCGGCCTCGACCTGCTCGCGGGCCTCGAGGAAGATCGGCGCCTCGCTGACGTGGCGGCGGATGTAGTAGCCGATGACGACGACGATCGCCGAGGCCCAGAAGGCCACGCGCCAGCCCCAGCTGAGGAACTGGTCCGCCGAGAGCAGCCACGACATCCCGAGCAGGATGAGGGTCGCCAGCAGGTTGCCGACGGGCACGGCGGCCTGCGGCCAGCTCGACCAGAAGCCGCGGGACTTGTTCGGGCTGTGCTCGGCGACGAGCAGCACGGCGCCGCCCCACTCCCCGCCGACCGCGAAGCCCTGGATGAAGCGGAGGGCGACGAGGAGCGCGGGCGCCCAATAGCCGATGGAGTTGAAGCCGGGCAGGCAGCCCATGAGGAACGTGGCGACGCCGACGAGGATGATGGTGACCTGCAGCGTGTGCTTGCGGCCGAGGCGGTCGCCGATCTGACCGAATACGATTCCGCCGAGGGGTCGGGCGATGAAGCCGACCGCGTAGGTGAGGAACGCGGCGATGATGCCGTCGAGCTCCGTGCCGGCATCCGGGAAGAAGTACACGCCGAACACCAGCGAGGCCGCGGTCGCGTACAGGAAGAACTCGTACCACTCCACGACCGTGCCGACCATCGAGGCGGCGACGATCCTCTTCAATCCCGATGTCTTCGTCTCGGGGACGACGGCGTCTCTTGCGCTCATGCATGCACTCCTTCGTGTCTCGGGGACGTCCACGTCGACATCCACCGCGTCCAGCGCCGCTCATGCGCGCGCCGGGGCCTCGCCAAGTATGGGCACGACACTCCCTGTGCGGCAATGACCAGGGGAGCAGACAACCTGTGCAGAATTGCAGAGTGCAGAGATCACGGACGGCCCCGCTGCAAGGCCGAGCCCCGACGACCTGCTCGTCCTGCTCGCCGTATCGCGCACCGGGCGCTTCACGGCCGCCGGCGAGACGCTCGGGCTGAACCACACGACGGTGTCACGCCGGATCGCAGCGCTCGAGACCGTCCTCGGCGGCCGGACGCTGGCCAAGGGCGAGGGCGGATGGGAGCTCACGGATCTCGGCCGTCGCGCCGTACGCGCAGCCGAGGACGTGGAGGCGGCGATGTCGACGATCCGCGAGAGCGCTGGACGGATCGATCAGATCGCCGGGGTCGTGCGCATCTCTGCGACCGATGGGTTCAGCGCGTTCGTCATAGCCCCGGCCGTCGCCGAGCTGCGGCGCGAGCATCCCCAGCTCAGCGTCGAGATCGTCAACGTCACCCGACGCGCGCTCCAATACCGATCGGGATTGGACATGGAGGTCGTGGTCGGCGAACCGCAGGTGCATCGCGCCGAGGCGATCAGGCTCGGGCACTACACGCTCGGGATGTACGCCTCACGTGATTACATGGCTGAGTTCGGCGAGCCGGTCGGCATCGCCGAGATGCGCTCGCACCCGCTCGTGTACTTCGTGGATTCGATGCTGCAGGTCGACGATCTCGATGCTCCACGCCGACTCGTCCCCGGTATGCAGGATTCGCTGAGCTCGACGAACGTGTTCGTCCATGTCGAGGCCACGCGCGCCGGGGCGGGCATCGGGTTCCTGCCGTGCTTCCTGGCCGACCGGCATCCCGACCTGGTGCGCCTGCTGCCGGAGGAGTTCGCCGAACGTTTGCCGTACTGGCTGGTTCTGCGGCCGGATTCGCTGCGTCAACCGGCCGTCGCAGCGGTGGCGGATGCGCTGCGTCGTCGGACGGCCGCCGTGCAGAGCGAGTTGCTCGGCCTCCCCGGCGCTGACAGTGCGGATGCCGCGCGCGTCCCCCACCGGCATCCGTCACGGTCGTAGTCTGGGCGCGTGACGGAGCAGACGGACGCGACCCGGCAGTTCTCCAGCGAACGCTTCAAGGCGTTCGTCGACGCGGTCGTGGCGATCGCGATGACATTGCTGATCCTGCCGCTCATGGAGTCGGTGTCGGATGCCGCCTCGGGCGAGCTCACCACGGCGGAGTTCCTGACCGAGCACGGCGGTCAGATCGTCAGCTTCCTGCTGAGCTTCGTTCTGATCGCGAACTCGTGGATCGGCCATCACCGGCAGTACAACGACGTCGACGTCATCACTCGGCCGCTGCTGTGGATCAATGTCGCGTGGATGGTCACGGTCGTGTGGCTTCCGGTTCCGACGGCGATGCTCGGGCAGATGGAGGGCGACCCGCTGCAGGCCGTCCTCTACATCGGCACTCTCATCCTCACGCAGATCACGACTCTCGCCGGGCGTCTGTACCTGTTGCGGAACCCGAGCTACACGACCGCAGGGCCGGCGGAGCTCCGCTTCGGCGCGGCAGCCGACATCGCTTCGGCCGTGCTGTTCGGGATCGCGCTGCTGATCGTGATCCTCTTCGGCTCACAGGGGTACTACGCGCTGTTCCTGCTCGCGTTGACCGGCGTGCTCGCGCGGCCGCTGAACAAGCTGTTCGGAGCGCGCGGGTAAGCTTGCTCCGGCATCCAACCGTCTTTCCTGAGGAGCACACGCATGGGCGCACACGACGCCGTCATCGAGATTCCGCGCGGCAGCCGCGTCAAGTACGAGGTCGACCACGAGACCGGGCGCGTCCACCTGGATCGCGTTCTGTACACGACCTTCGGCTACCCGGCCGACTACGGCTACTTCGACAACACGCTCGGCGAGGACGGTGACCCGCTCGACGTGCTCGTGCTGCTCGACCACGCCATCTATCCCGGCGTCGTCGTCGAGGTGCGTCCGGTCGCCGTCCTGAAGATGAGCGATGAGGCCGGCGGAGACGACAAGCTCGTCGCCGTGCTGAGCAAGGACCCTCGCTGGTCGCACATCCAGGACATCGGCGACATCGCCGAGTACACGAAGAAGGAGATCGCACACTTCTTCGAGCACTACAAGGACCTCGAGCCGAACAAGTGGGTCAAGGTCGACGAGTGGGGCGACGCCGCAGAGGCGCAGCGCATCCTCGACGAGGCGATCGCTCGTTTCGGCGAGAACGGTCACTGAGCCGTCGATCCTCGACAACGTCAGAAACCCCCGGCCGCGCGGCCGGGGGTTTCTTCGTGTTCAGCGTCAGCGTCAGCGTCAGACCGAGATGCCTCGTGCTGCCATGAAGCTGATCGGGTTCGTGTAGCCGCCGTTGATGTAGACCTCGAAGTGCAGGTGGCAGCCGACGGATGCACCGGTGTTGCCGGCGTACGCGATGACCTGTCCGGCGCCGACCCTGGCACCGCTGCGAACCGCGAAGCCGCCGTTCACGATGTGCGCATAACCCGTGGCGACCCCGCCTCCGTGCTGGATGCGGATGTAGTTGCCGTAGTTGCCGTTGGGGCCCGCGTAGTCGACGGTTCCCGCGTGGGCGGCGAAGATCGGTGAACCGCAGCCGTTGGCGAGGTCGACGCCGTAGTGGTAGTTGGAACAGTTGGGGCACGGCCTCGGACGCCAACCGAATCCGGCGCTGCGGAAGCCGCCGTGGGGACGCACCCATCCCCCTGTTCCGGCAGATCCTCCGCCTCCGCCGCCTCCGCCGCCGTTGTTGTTCTTGGCAGCTTCCTCGGCGGCCTTGCGCGCAGCCTCTGCGGCGGCGCGCCTGCGCGCTTCCTCCGCAGCCTTGCGGACGCGTTCTCCCTCTTGGTAGTCGGCAACGGTCTTGGCCGTCGTGTCCTTGAGGGCGGCGAGCTGAGCCTGCAGGGTTCCGAGATTCTCCGTCTGCTCGTCCAGAGCGGCTTGGGCGGCTTCCGCCGCCTGCTGGGCCGCGATCATCTTCTGCTCGGCGATCTTCTGCAGCCGGTCGCGCTCGGTGCGAGCGACGACGGCCTGGTCGCTCAGCAGCTGCGCGGAGTTGCGTGCCGCGACGGCCTTGTCGTAGACCGACTGGTTGTAGCTGAAGAGCTTGTCCATCGTGCCCAGGCGCGAGAGGAGCTCGTCGGCGTTGGCGGCGGAGTCGGTGAAGAACAGCTCGAGGGCGGTGTCGTCGCCGCCGTTGCGGTACATCTGCGCAGCGACCTGTCCGGCCTTGCGCACGGAGTCGTCGGCGATCTTCGCCTGCTCATCGGCCTGCGCCTGGAGCGCCTCAGCCTCGGCGATCGCGCCGAAGTACGCCTGCTGAGCCTCGTAGAACTCGTTGCCTGCCGCTTCGGCGGCGGCCTGCGTCTCGGCGACGCGCTGCGTGAGCGACTGGATGAGGTTCTGGATGCGGGAGACTTCGGTCGCCTTGGCCGCTTCGCTCTTCTTGGCGCGCTGAACATCGTCCCAGCTCGGGTACGACGCGGCGTATGCGGCGCTCACGCCCGCGCCGACGCCGAAGGCGCTGAGCGCGACGGCACCGATGGCGCCGAGCCCCAGGGCATTGCGGCGGGTGAGCGCGCTCTTGCTCCAGAGGGTGCGCTGCTCGGCGATGCTGGGTGCGCAGTTGCAGGAGTCGCCTGCTTCCAGCGCAGCATCCATCGGGGACTGCTCGACGTTCACACGGCCCCTTCCGCCGGATTCACACATGACACACTAACAACATCTTTAACATCCGCACCAGGTCGGACTCGGTTGCCTGCTTCGATCACGTGCGCTCCATCGTCACCCCGAAACGCCCGGGCTGCCGGCAGGCTCGCCCTCGATTGGTGTTTTCGCCAGATCATCCCTTATGCTTGAGCGTCGGCAAGGAAGTCCCGCAGGACGCCCTTCGGCCCCATCGTTTAGCGGCCTAGGACGCCGCCCTTTCACGGCGGTAGCACGGGTTCGAATCCCGTTGGGGTCACTCCATCCGATACAATTTAAAAGTATGGCCCTGTAGCGCAGTTGGTTAGCGTGCCGCCCTGTCACGGCGGAGGTCGCGGGTTCAAGTCCCGTCAGGGTCGCTCTATGCGACGGGCCCTTTTTTCGAAGAGGGCCTTTCGTCTAGGATGCGGCGGATTTACGATGTGCCGCATGGCTCTGTAGCTCAGTTGGTAGAGCGCACGACTGAAAATCGTGAGGTCACGGGATCGACGCCCGTCGGAGCCACTGAGACCCTCGTGAGGCTTCTACTCACGGGGGTTTCTTTATGCCCGTGATCAGGCCTCTCAGTCACGGCTTCCCGCGTCAGCCCTCGAGCCCAGCAGTCACCGCGGCCAGGTCTGCGACGACATCGCTCAGCTGCCCGGTCTTCTCGAGCGTCGCTCGCTGACGCATCGCGCCGTTGCCCCGATCGAAGATCAGCTCGATCTGCTCGTCGACCAGCGCCTCGTCGCGGTTCTCACGCAGTGCCGCTCGAACATGGTCGACGAGCTCAGCGACGATCTCGCGCGCAGCACGTGGTTTGAGGGTTCGCGGGTCGATGAGATCGCCCTCGATGCCGAACCGGCCGGCCTGCCAGTTCATGAGCCGAAGCATCGAAACCGAGACGGGCGACGGCTCATCCCCTGCGCGCCACTCAGCGGCAGCCGTATCCACGAGCCCACGGCAGAGCGCTGCGATCAGCACGGTGTCCGCGGCATCGGCGCAGACATCGGCGACACGGATCTCGACAGTCGGGTAGTGGTGCGACAGGCGGGCATCGAAATAGACCATTCCCTCGTCGAGGATGGCGCCGGAGGCGATCATCGCGGCGACGGTCGAGCGATAACCCTCAGCGGTTCCGAAGGCCTCGGTCGGCCCGGCCGTCGGCCATCGCACCAGAGCCTGAGAGCGGAAGCTCGCGTACTTCGTGTCCTCCCCCTGCCAGAACGGGGAGTTCGCGCTCAGCGCGAGAAGAACCGACAACCAGCCACGAATGCGATCGAGGACGCCGACGCCCTCATCGTCGGATTCCACCGAGACGTGCACATGGCACGCCCCGGTGAGCTGTTCTGTGGTGGTCAGCCCGAAGTGCTCGACCATCTGCAGGTATCGGGGTTTGCCGACGATCGCCGACCCGACCGGCAGCGGCGACGTTCCCGACGCGATGACCCGGGCTCCCGCACGGCGGGCAGCCGTGATCGCGTGATCGCGCCACGCGCGCACGCCCTCGCCGAGCGCGACCATGTCGGTGTGCGGAACAGTGTCGGTCTCGATCTGCTGCTGTTGCAGTTCATGCTCTAGCGATCCGCCCGGCACGTCATCGGCTGCGTCGGACTGCGGCGTCTCCGCACGTTTCTCCACGGAGGAGACGGACGCGCTGTCGCCGCCTGACTCGGCCGGCGTCGCGATCTCCGCCGCGTATCGGAGCGTCCGCGCAGCCACCGATCGCGGTCGTCCGCTCTCGGCATCCACGAGCAGGAGTTCTTCTTCCACACCGACGGTACGCATGCGCCCAGTGTGTCAGTCGCCGCGAAACCGGAGAAAGGGATTGCGCGCAGAGCGCAAGCTCGCGTAGGAGGTTGCCCGCGCGCGCCGAAGAGAGAAGGCTCGTGGTGACAACGAGAGGAGACCACCCAGTGTGCCGCTTGCTTGGCTATGTGACCACCCGCCCGACCTCGGTCGTCGACGTACTCGGACGCGACGACTTCGATACGTTCACAGCGCTCACCGAGGTGCACAGTGACGGATGGGGCATGGCGTGGCACCGGTCGCTCGGTGACGAGACCGAGGCGATCTCGTCACCGCGAAACGCGTCGATCGATCCGCTGTACGTCGAACTCTCGGAACAGGCGCTCGGATGCTGCGGGCTCGTGCACCTGCGCTGGGCGACCGGCGGCCTGCCGGTGTCGCCGGCGAACACCCACCCGTTCACCGATGCGGGGTACGCGTTCGCTCACAACGGCCACATCGCGCCGATCGACCACCTCGACGCTCAGCTCAGCGCTTCCTCGCGAGCGAAACTCGTCGGCGACACCGACAGCGAGCGCTACTTCCGCCTGATCATGCAGTGCATCGAGGATGCTGCCGGCGACGAGGCAGCAGGCGTCACGCGCGCGCTCGAGATCCTCGTGCGCGAGTTCCCGAACTCGAGCCTGAATGCTCTGCTCCTGACGCCCGGCAAGATGTTCGCCGTCCACATCAACAGCCGAGTGGATTCCCCTGTCGAGTCCCTGCGCGAGCTCTTCGAATCGGAGGAGGCGATGCCGGCGAGCCATGCGACCGAGTACTACGCCATGGATTACCGCATCACCGACGATGCGGTGCATGTCATGTCGAGCGGCGTCGACGCTGATGGCTGGACCCGGATCCCAGAGGACACCGCGGTGATGATCGACCTCGCGACTCGTGAGATCACACGATTGCATCCGGTGCCGCTCGCGCGGTGACGTCCGGCAGGCATGATGGACGTATGACCGACGATGCTGCGAGTCCGCTTCTCGTCGGTCCGCGTGGCCGACGGCTGTGTCTTGAATACGCGCGACAGATGTCGTCGGACGTCCATGAGCCGCTGTTCTGGCTCGCCCACCGCGCCGACCCGAGTCCGGGCACGCTCATACGGTTCACTTCGGACGGCGATGAGGGCGATGAGGATGCCGAGTACGAAGACCCCGATCCTTCGACAGCCGACCTCGTCGCGCGGCTTCGCACCGTCGACACGGCCACGATCGACGCGGCAGCGCTCCGCGCAGCGCTTCAAGCTTCCGTCGACACCGCCATGTACTGGCAGGAGCCAGACGGCACGGATGTCATCGCATCCCACCCCGATGTCATCGCCGTCCTTGACCCCATCGCCGAGCTGATCATGGCATCCGAGGCCACCCGCGGATGGGACGCCCCGCGAGGGGCTGAGCAGTGGGCCGTCGACTGGCGCTCTCCCGACGACCGCGCGCCGCTCCCCTCTGACTCCCGCGCGCTCCTCACCGCATGGAGCGAGCAGCGACGCGCCGAAGAGGTTCGAGCCGGGCTCGAGCGCCCCGCCGATCCGTACGCGAGATGGTCCGGCACCTGGTGGTCCGTGCCGACGGAGCTCCTCCTCACCCGCGGCGTCATCGCCGACGCCCTGGAGCTCGTCGAGGACTCCATGGGATGGGAGGAGGCGACGATCATCCCGGTACGCGGATCCGGCCGCACTCTCGAGATCCGTACGGACGAGGACTGGGCGCAGCTGTGCCGTCAGTATCCGCTGGAGGTGACGGCATCCACTCGCCAGGACTGGTTCCGCGTCACGGGACGCGACGGACGCTGGCTGATCCCCGACTGGGCCCGCGTGGCCGGGGGCTGGGATGCCGTGCACCTGAGCACGCTCGCGTACCTGCGCTGCGCCACGACCCTGATCGAGATCGACGACGAGTACGCCTCCGTGATCGGCGGCTGGGCGCCCGACTCGACCATCTGGCTCACCGACGGCGCCCGGGAATGGGATGAGCCGCGCCAGCATTGGGCTCGGCCGCAGAACGCCGACGAATGGACCCGCCAGGACGGCTCGAACGGCGGTGTCACGACCGCCGCGAACCGCCCCCGCGTCTGACGCGGCGAGGCGACCCGCGATACGCTGGCCACTCCCCATCCGTGATTCCCGAAGGAGCAACGCGATGAGCACGATCGAAGACTGGACCCGCCTCTGCGACCTGCTGGATGACGACCCGGAACTCGCGCCCGCCGTCCGCGACGCCATCGAACACGGCGACGACCCCTGGGATGCTCTCATCGATGCGCTCGATGACGCCGGCGCCCTCGCCTATCTCGACCGCGGCGACACGGGCGTCGAGCTCGTCGATGCCCTGGCGGCACTGCCCCGCGTCTTCCGCGCCGATGTCGAACTTGACGAGGTCGGCGACGTCGACGACCTGGATGCCGCGATCGCGAAGGCGAACGAGCTCCTCGCGTCGCACCTCCTGCGCCTCATCCACATCGAAGACCCCGAAGACGAGGACGCGCACCCTCTGGTCGCCGTCCTCGCCGCGAACGTCGACGAGATCCAGGCCCTGATCGGCCGCCTGACGCCCTGATCCGCGGCCTCCCCCGATCGGATGCCGGCCCCGCCGCCACGACTCGAGACAATGGAGACATGGCCACCGAACGACGCTCACGACTGCTGAACTCCGTGCGCCGGGTGATCCGGACCGACCCGGGCCAGATCGCCCTCACCGAGGCGTACACCGTCCTGAACGAGACGGTCATCGTCAAGATCCTCGACCTCGCTCTGCGCATCGGCGAGTCGATGTTCGCGGTCGGAGCCTCGGCTCACGACGCCACGTTCGCGATCATCCGCGTGGCCAAGGTCTACGGCCTCACCGGCGTGCACGTGGACGTCACCTTCAACGCCATCAGCGTCTCGTACCACCGCGGCGAAGAGGACTGGCCGACCACGATGATCCGCGTCGTTCGTGCGGTGTCGCCCGATCACGCCAAGCTGCAGCGACTTCAAGCGCTGCTCGTCGACATCAGCGACGGCATGGACCTCGACGAGGCCCGTCTGGCGTTCCGCGTCATCCGCCGCACACCGTTCCTCTACCGGCCCACCGTCACGATCTTCGCCAGGGCACTGCTGGCCGTCGGCGTCGCGATCCTCTACGACGCGTCGCCCCTGATCATCCTGCTGAGCTTCCTCGCGGCCCTCGGTGCTGCCTACACCCAGGCGGGGCTCGCCCGCCTGCAGGTGCCGCTGTTCTTCAGCCAGATCGCCGGAGGATTCGTCATCACCGCGGTCACGACCGGGGTCTCGGCGCTCGGCGCCGCAGGCATCGCGCCGTTCATCGACGTCGAGCCCTCCATCATCGTGGCATCCGGAATCGTCCTCATGCTCTCGGGGCTCACCGTCGTCGGTGCAGCGCAGGATGCGATCGACGGGTTCGCACTGACCGCCGGCGGACGCATCCTCGACCTGACGATGCAGACGCTCGGCGTCGTGCTCGGAATCCTCATCGGCCTCGAGCTCTCGCGTCTCGTCGGCGTCAGCATCCCGCTGCCCACCGATGCCATCCCGTTCGGATCGCTGCCGGCCCAGATCGGCGGCGCGATCATCATCTCGGTCGCCGTCGCGCTGTTCAACGGCGCAGGACTCCGCATCATCCTCGTCAGCGCCGTCCTCAGCACGATCGCCATCGTCTTCTACAGCTTCAGCCTCACGCTCGGCATCCAGGCCGGCGCCGCCAGCGCGATCGGCGCGCTGCTGGCGAGCTTCGTCGGAATCCTCACCGCCCGCGGTGTGCACGTGCCGTCCGTCGCCGTCACGACGGCCGCTATCGTTCCCCTCGTCCCCGGTACCGCGGTCTTCCGCGGCCTGCTCGGCGTGGTCGACTCGGACGGAACGGCCCAGGGGATGCTGGACGGCATCGGCCCGCTCGTGCTCGCAGGCTCCATCGGCATCGGTCTCGCCGCCGGCGCCTCGCTCGGCCTCTACCTCGGCACGCCGCTGCGCGCCACGCTCACGAGCGTCTCGAAGTCGCGCGCCCGCCTCAGGCGCTGAGCCCCGCGCCGACCACGCCGGGAGGGAGTGAGCGGGCTAAGCGCGCCAGGCGGACGGGTGCGGCAGGGGCCCGGCCCGCTGCTCCAACATCGCGGCGAGCGCGATGATCGCCGCCTCTCCGCCCGGCCGCCCGATCAGCTGCACGCTCACCGGGTGGCCGGAGGCATCCCGCGTCACCGGCACGACGATCGCGGGCAGCCCGGCGACATTCACGAAGCTCGAGTACGGCGCGTACTGCACCTGCTGCGAGAAGTTCCGCGCCGCATCCTCGGCATCGAACCAGCCGATCGGCTGCGGCGGCAGCGCCAGTGCCGGTGTCAGCACCGCATCGAACGGCGCGAACGCCGTGATCGTCTCGCGCTCGAACACCGTCGCCGCGGCGAGAGCCTCGAGCACCTGTGCTCCCGTGAGCCGACGGCCCTCGCGCACCAGCCACGCCGTGATGGGCTCGACCAGCTCGAGGTCGGCATCCGTGAGCGCCATGCGTGCAGCGCTCGTGCGCCAGATCGTCGTGAAAAGCTCGGCGTAGCCACGAGGGCGCCAGTCGAACGCGTCGACGGCCGCGCCCGCATCCGCGAGCAGATCCGCTGCGACGCGCACGGCGCGCGCCGCCTCCGGATCGAGCCGGATGTCGTCGGCGTCATCCCACGGCGAGACCGTCGTCACGCCGACGCGGGCGGATGCCGGGCCGGTCGTCGTCGCGGCATCGAGGAACGGGCCGGAACCCAGCGCGGTCGTCGCGTACGGATGCGGGCGACCGGCGACCTGCACATCGAGCAGCAGCGCCGCGTCCGCGACGGTGCGGGCGATGGGCCCTGCGACGGGAAGCCCGCCAGGGCTGTCGAGTCCTGATGCGAAGGGCACGCGCCCGCGGGACGGCTTGATGCCGACGACCCCGACGGTCGCGGCCGGGATGCGGATCGACCCTCCGCCGTCGGATGCCGGGGCAAGAGGCAGGAGCCCGGCGGCGACGGCAACGGCGGCCCCGCCGCTCGATCCGCCTGCGCCGTTCGCGGGATTCCACGGGTCACGGGCCGGGGGACCGATCTGCGTCTCGGTATAGCCGGTGAGTCCGAACTCCGGGGTGTTCGTCTTGCCGAGGCTGATGCCCCCGGCCTCATCGAGCACGGCGGCCTGATCGGCCGTGGTATCCGGAATGAAACCCTGATGCAGCCGCGAGCCGAACCTGGTCGGCACCCCGGCGCGCGGCACGAGGTCCTTGTCGCCGAACGGCAGTCCCCACAGCACTCCGGTCGGCTCTGCATCCTCAAGCGCGGTTGCGTGTGCGAGCGCAGCATCCGCCGTCACCTCGACGAAGGCGCCGAGCCCGTCATCGATGCGCGCGATCCGGTCGAGGTAGTGCCGGGTCAGCTCGACCGGGCTGATCTCGCGGCTGCGGAGAGCGGCGAGCTGGTCGATCGCGGTGAGCTCATGCAGTTCGGGCATGCTTCGAGCCTATGGCCGCTTTGCGGTAACGATCCGCCCGCAGACCGCTGGCGGGTGCGATGATCGAGCGCATGACCGATCACGGTGCGTGCGTGCGCCGCGCGACGATCGCGGGGATGGCCGTGACCGCGATGGCCTCGTTGCTGGCACTCGTCGGTTGCGCGGCCCCCGGGCTCGTGACGAGTTCGAGCTGCATCGACTGGGTGTACTTCGAGTCTCCGGCGGATGCCGCAGCCGATGCCGAGGCGGTCGTACTCGGGTCGATCACCGGGCAGAGCGGGTCGACGTCGTACGAGGGAATGACGGCGAACGTCTGGACCGTCGAGGTCGACCAATGGCTGAAGGGCGAGGGCGACGACACCGTCGACGTCGTCTCGCTCCCCCGCAGCTGCGGCGACGCCGACGACAGCATGAAGGCATTCTCGCCAGAGGATCAGGTGGTCGTGTTCCTGCGCAGCACCGACGACGGGTGGGAGGGCATCACGCCGTGGCAGCAGGTGCTTCCCGCTGAGGACGGCGGCTACCCCGCGGTCTGGCCGGACGATCTCTACGACTGACCAGAAGCGCGCGTCAGGCCCGCTGGAACTGCGCGACCGCAGGGCAGTCGAACGGATCGCCGGCGGCGAGTCCCACCCTGTTGAGGTACTCGATGACGATTCCGTAGGAGCGGATGAGCGAGGTCTCGGTGTACGGCACGTCGTTCGCCGCGCAGTAGTCGCGGACGATGCCGCGGGCCTGCGACAGGTGCAGGCGAGGCATGCTCGGGAACAGGTGGTGCTCGACCTGGTAATTCAGGCCGCCCATCAGCCAGGTCGCCCACCATCCGCCGGAGATGTTGCGCGAGGTGCGCACCTGCTTCGTGAAGAAGTCCAGCCGTGCGCCGGGCTCGATGATCGGCATGCCCTTGTGGTTGGGGGCGAACGAGGCGCCCATGTAGACGCCGAAGACGGCCATCTGCACGCCTACGAAGGCGAAAGCCATCCCCAGCGGAAGGAACAGGAAGATCGGGGTCAGCAGCAGAGCGAAACGCAGCGCGATGATGCCAAGCTCGATCCAGCGACCCTTGACCTTCTTCTCGGTGAGGAGGTACTTGATGCTGAGGTAGTGGAGGTTGAGGCCCTCGAGCGTGAGCAGCGGGAAGAACAGCCAGCCCTGCTTGCGGGTGATCAGGCGGATGATTCCGCGCGACTTGGCCGCATCCTCTTCGAGGAACGAGATGGTGTCGACCTCGATGTCGGGGTCGCGGCCCACCATGTTCGGGTTGCCGTGATGCTTGGTGTGCTTGGAGTCCCACCAGGAATAGCTCATGCCGATCGAACCGGCGAGGATCCGGGCGAGGCGGAAGTTCGCGGGCCCGGACGACAGGATCTGGCGATGCGCCGCCTCGTGAGCGAGGAAGGCGATCTGCGTGAAGATGAGCCCGAGCGCGCCCGCGATGAGCAGCTGGAACCAACTGTCTCCGAGCAGGATGAAGCCGGTGATCGCCCCGCCGAGGGCGAGGGCGATTCCGGCGGCGACGAAGCTGTAGAAACGGGGCGCGCGCTGCAGCAACCCCATCTCGCGGACGACCTGCGAGACGTTCTGATACGCCTTGGCCATCGGAGGGAAGTCGGCGTTGCCGGCGTAGGTCTGACGTACGCGGCCGAGAGTGCTTGTGGTCTGTTCGACCTGTGCAATGGAGATGGTGCTCTCCTGTCGATCGGAGCCCTTGAGCTGTGAAGCCAAGGGCAGTTGCCGATCGCTTCGTCCCAGGCTAACCCCGGCCGTATACGAGACAACGTATACATCGAGGATGCTCAGTCGATGGTCAGCCGCGCACCATGCTCAGGTGCCGGCGCACGGTCTGCACGAACGAACGGGTGCGACGCTGGGTCGATCCCTCGAGAGCGCGGCGCGCGTCGGCGAGGGTCGCGAACGATCCGAGCTCGGTGCCGTGGTTGTCACGGACGACGTGACCTTCGACGTCGAGCTCGACGAATCCGGCGTATTCGCCGGCTCGCGTTGCGACGTGAACGTCGTCGTCGGCCTGCTTCCAGGTAAGGGGTACTGATGGATGGGTGGTGGTGGTGTTGCTCATGGTCATGCTCATTGCCTGGTGTCACACATTGCTGTGCGGACGCGCTCGAAGCGCATCCAGAATTTCTGGAGATCGAGAGCGGATGCCGCGCGCGTCGGTGTGCGCGGTCCTTGGATGGGCCCTGATCAGTGGCATCGTGCGCGCCGAAATCGCGGCGAATCATTCACGTTGCATCACCCATTGTAGCAGTGATGGCGACATCGGCTCGATAGTCAGCTCGAGGCCGCTGCGATCGTCTCCTCGTCAGGCACCCAGACGCGTCGCGGATGAGCGGAGGATCCTGACAGCACCCAGCGCCCTGCAGACGGCGTGAACGCCGGGGTCTCCTGCTCGGAGACCGTTGCTCCGGCATCGGCATCCGCATCGCGCAGCGCGTCCCGGATGATCCGCCGCGGGTCGTACTGCCGGGGATCGAGCGTACGCCAGTCCTCGCGCATGAGCGCGACCCCTGTTTCGTCCACCGTGCGCCTGCGCGCCTCCGACGCCGCGAGCGTCAGGCGGCGAACGGCGGCGGACAACCGCTGCGCATAATCCGGCAGCCGGTGCGGACCGATGATCACGGCGGCGCAGATCGCCACCAGGACGAGCTTCTCGATGCTCAGGCCGAGCATGTCACACCTCTTCGTCCAGCGCCCGCTCACGTCGTCGCATCGACCGCTCGCGCAGCCAGGCGACGGCCAGGGCCGCAGCGAACAGCAGCGCCATCGGCACTGCGATGAGGAACATGGAGAGTACATCCGCCGCGGGCGTCACCACGGCGCTGAACACGACGATCGCGACGAGGACGATCCGCCAGCTGCGTGCGATGGTCGCGGCGGGAAGAGCTCCGAGCATGTTCAGTGCCACCAGGAGCACGGGGAGGACGAAGGCGATGCCGGTCGCCACGACGATCTTGAGCACGAAGTCGACGTAGTCGGATGCCTGCAGCAACGTGCTGTCCTCGGCGTCGGCGAAACCCACCAGCAGTTCCACCATGCGCGGGAACAGCAGCGCCCCGGCCGCGCACCCCGCCGCGAACAGCGGCACGGCTGCGCCGAGGAACCCGAACACATGCTTCTTCTCACGGCCGGTGAGGCCGGGTGCGAGGTACGCGAAGACCTCGTACAGCCAGACCGGGCTCGACAGCACGATCCCGGCATAGAGCGCGACTTTCAGCCGCAGATCGAACGCGCCGGTGATGCTGTCGTAGTTCAGGCTCGCGTCTCGCGAGGCCGCGAGCTCCTCGATGGGAGCACGCAGGACGTCGAGCACCTGCGGTGCCGCGATGTACCCGAAGACGAGGGCGACGATGGCCGCGACCATCGCCCTGGCGGCCCGCCGCCGCGCCTCTCGCAGGTGCGAGGACAGCGGCATGGGAGCTGCGCGCGGAGCGACAGCCGCGGTGGTCACGTGTCAGCCCTTGCTTCGGATGCGACAGTGCGGGGTGCGACCGCGTCGACGGACTGCGCCGCCTCCGACTCGACGGTTCGGGCCTCCGTCTTGAGGATGCGCATGGACTGGCCGACGCTGCGGGCGAGGGCGGGCAGCTTGGCCGCCCCGAAGATGAGCAGGATGACGCCGAGGATGATCAGCGCATGCCATCCGGTGAGGTTCTGGAACATGATGGGTCTCTTCCTTGTCGAGGATGTGGGTTCAGGAGCCGGGGCGGTCGCCGGGCCCTCCGCCGTCGCCCGGTCCGTCGCCCGAGGGCGAGGAGCCGGCGGACGGCGTGGTGGTCGTGTCGATGCGCACTTGAAGCGTGGCCGTGTAGCCGTTGGTCGCATCGCCCGTGACGGTCGCCAGTTGCAGGGAGCCTGCGTCGTCGCCGAAGACGTTGTCGCTGTCGAGACTCACCCCGGCGAGGTTCTTCGTCGATCCGCTGTAGCGGGAGTCCGCGTAGACGGCACTGCAGACGTCCTCGGGCAGAGCGATCTGCGAGGTGGCGATGGTGTTCGCCGAGTCGCTGATGGAGCCCTCATCGGGGTACACCTCGAAGTGGATGTGCGGCCAGCGGCCCGAATAGCATCCGGGGAAGATCGAGGTGAACGACACCGAGCCGTCGGCATCCGCGATCTGGACGCCCCGCAGGTACGTGACGTCTTCGAGCCCCGACGAGTACATCGAGTACTCGCCGTCGGCGGTGCAGTGCCAGGCGTACACGGCGACGCCCGCGAAGGGTGCATCGCCGTTCGCCATGTCGAGCACCTCGAGCCGGAACGTGAGCGGGACGCCGTCGGCCGTCGCCGAGCCGTCGATGGACGAGCGGATGTCCTGTCGTACGATGCCCGACTCCTCCAGCACGTCCGGCCCGTTCGAGCCGTCGCCGGGGTACGGCCCCGCCGTCTCGTCGGGGATCTCGCCGTCCGCAGTCGCGGTGGCGGATCCGCCGTCGGATGATCCGGAGGTCTCGCCGCCACTGGTTCCGGAGCCTCCGGTACTCGTGCCGTCGGAGCTCGTGGCCGGTGCGCAGGCGGCGAGGACGGCGGCACCGACGCCGAGCGCGGCGATGCTGATGACGCCGCGGCGGGTGAAGAGCGTGCCGATGTCGAACGGCGCGCCCTGGTCGACGACCTCCTCCTCGGGTCGGTCGAGCAGGCGGCCCTCGTACGCGGGACCGTCGGGGGTGATCTGGGGTTCGGGAATGCGGCTCATGCTCTGGCCCTTCGGTCGATCTGGTTCGGTGGTGAACCCAGAATGACCGGCGGGTTCGAGTGGAACCTGTGCCTGCTCGATGGCGTTGCTGTCGAGCAGCTATCGACTCTCTATGACCGTCGACACTCAGAGCTCGCCCGGCCGCATCGCCTCGGCGTCGATCGCACGGATGATGCGCCCGGCCGTCGTATCCGCCTTCGGTTCGGCAGCATCCCGCACACCTGCGCGCCGTCGATCACCGCGCGGGGCGTAGACGAACAGCGAATGGAACAGGAACCGTGCGAAGAACGCGACCACGAGCGAGATGGCCGTCGCGAGCACACTCGAGATGTGCCAGCTCTCCACCATGAGCACCATGATCGGGATGCGCAGGGCGGCCTCGACGTTGTTGAACGTGAAGGAGGCCGCGAACCGCGCCCAGACCCCCCGGGCATCCCGACGCATGTCGCCGAAGACGAACCGCTCCTGCAGCAGGAAGTTCCCGATGATCGTGACCTCGGCGCCGATGATCGCCGCCCACACGTACGGCATCCCGGCGGTCGTCAGCAGCCACATGATGCCGAGGTTCGCCAGGGCGCCGATCGCGCCGATCAGTGCGAACAGCGACATCTTGCCGAATCGCAGCCGGGCGAGGTGGGCGATGAAGGTCGCCCCCTGCCGCAGCGACGCCTTCGAGGTGCCGCTGCGACGCTCGGAGAACTCCATCGGCACCTCGGCGATGCGGATGTCGGTGCGGGCGAGGATCTCGAGCAGGATCTTGAACCCCTGCGGGCGCAGCGCCGCGAGGTCGAGACGGGTGCGGTCGACGAGGAAGAAGCCGGTCATCGGGTCGGTGGCCCCCGCGAGGCGCCGAGGGAACATGGCCTTGGTCAGCCAGGTCGACCCGCGCGAGACGCCGAACCGCAGCGTGGTTCCGAGGCCGGCCGAGTCGCCGCCGCCGACATAGCGGGATGCCGCGACGACATCCGCGTCGCCCTGCGCGAAGCGGTCGAGCATGGCAGGGATGAGTTCGGGCGGATGCTGCAGATCGCCGTCCATGACCACGCAGATGTCTCCCTGGGCCGCCGCGAGCCCGACGACCACGGCTCCCCCGAGACCACCGGTGTTCGCCGTGCGGTGGATGGCTCGCACGGGCAGCGTCGCTCCGACCGCGACGCGCTCGACCTCGGCTGCCGTGTCATCGGCGCTGTCATCCACGAAGAGGATCTCGGCATCGCGTCCGGCGAGCGCGGCGGCGGTGCGCTCGACAAGCTCGGCGACGTTGCCCCGCTCGTTGAAGGTGGGGACGATGACCGTGACGGCGATGCCCACGTGCGTCCCCTTCCGTACACGCTGAAATGACGGCATCCATCGTCCCATGCTCAGCTGTGTTCACGCGCGCCGGATCCCGGCGATACGGGACGGATCAGGAAGGCGGGCCGTGCACGCCGAGGAGGCTGCGCGCCGACTGGGCGACACGGGGCGGGGTATGGGCGCCGAGCCAGACCGTCCATTGCACGTGGGGTTCGGCGCACGCCCACTCCAGGCACCACGCATGGACGGCCAGCCCCAGACGCTCGCCTCGCACACGCGCCTGAACGCCATCCCCTCGGAAGAGCCACCGCACCGACACCCCGTCCGGAGCATCGATGCGGCACATCTGGATCGGCGCCACCGCCTCGAGCAGCACCGTGCCCATCGCATCCCACGGCAGTTGCCGACACACCTCGATGATCGCGGGGACGTCACGCGCATCGCCCGCGATGAGCACGGGGCCGTCGAGGTTGGGCCAATCCGGATCGTGCAGATGTTCAAACGCAGAAGTCACCCTTCCACTATAGGTAAGGCTTACCTAACTAAGCAACGAAGCCCATCCAGCTGGGGACGAATATCCTGGATGCATGACTTCAACCGCTCCTGACACCATCACGATGTTCGGCGCCGACTGGTGCCGCGACTGCCTCCGCACGAAGAAGCAGCTCGACGAACTCGGAATCGAGTACACCTACATCAACCTGGTCGAGGAGCCTGCCGCCGCCGACGTGGCGAAGGAGATCTCGGGCCGCACGAACATCCCCGTCGTGGTCTACCCGGATGCCACCCACCACGTGGAGCCGTCGAACGACGACGTCGCCGCGAAGCTGCGCGAGCTGTCGCTGATCTGACGTCCGGTCCCCGAGCCCGTCGCAGGGCGCCGATACACTGGCGCGATGAGCAACGGTGCTCGACCCGAACGAGCCTCTTCCCGCCTGCCGGCGCGCACTATCGTCACGTATGCGATCGGCTCCGTCGGCACTGGCGGATACGCGACCCTCCCCGGTCTCGTCCTCACCTACTACCTCACGGACAATCTGGGCGTCGCGGCCCTCGCCGCCGGGCTGATCGTCACTGTCGCGAAGGTGTGGGACGTCGTCATCGATCCGCTGATCGGCGCGGCGTCGGACCGGCAGGTGGCCCGCACCGGGTCACGACGCGGTTTCATGGTGATCGGCGCACTGACACTTCCGGTCTTCTTCGCGTTGACGTTCGCCGTGCCGCCGTCCTGGGGGCCGGCTGCGAGCGCGATCTCCGTCCTGCTCGCGTTTCTCGGCACAGCCACGGCGTTCAGCCTGTTCCAGGTGCCGTACGTCGCTCTGCCGGCCGAGCTCACCGACGGCTACGACGAGCGGACGCGGTTGCTCGGATGGCGTGTCGTCGTTCTGACCGCAGCGATCCTGCTGTTCGGCGCCGGCGGGCCGATGCTGCGCCGCGCGACAGGAGAGCAGGTCAGCGGATACCTGCTGATGGGCGTGGTCGCCGGCGTCGCGATCGGAGTCGGGATGCTGATCGCCAGCCGCACCGCACGCTCGGCCGTCCGCCGGATCGGCGAGCCCTCCCCCGCCGTCGACGGCCCCCGCAGGCTGAGGGCGGAGTATCTCTCCGGATTCCGTGCGCTGCGGCGCAGCGCGCCGTTCCGCGCCCTGCTCGGCACCTTCGTGCTGCAGGCCCTCGCCACCGGAACGATGCTCGCCGGCGCTCAATACGTCGCACGCTGGGTGCTCGGCGACGAGGCCGCAGTGGAGATCCTCTTCGTCGCACTCGTCGGCCCCGCCCTGATCGCCACTCCGGCATGGACGGCGATCTCGAAGCGCGTCGGCAAGGAGCGGGCATTCCTCGGCGCCAGCATCCTGTTCCTGCTCGCATCGGCGAGCATCACCCTCGCCGTGTGGGAACCCGGAGCCTGGCTCTACGCGGCCGTCGCCGTCGCCGGGGTCGCCTATGCCGGACTGCAGTCCCTGCCGATGGCGATGCTGCCGGATGTCATCTCGCACGACGCACGCGTGGGCGGCGGCGATCCGGACCGGCACGGCCGGGCCGGGACCTTCACCGGCATCTGGACCGCCGGCGAGACCGTCGGCTTCGCGCTCGGCGCGACGGCGGTGTCCCTCGTGCTGGCTGCGACCGGCTATGTGTCGACAGTCGCCGGTGTGGAGACCACGTCCGCCATCGAGACAGTGCAGCCCGACGCCGCTGTCACCGGCATCGTGCTGAGCTTCAGCATCCTGCCGGCCGTTCTCATGGCGCTGAGCATCCTGCCCCTGACCCGATACCGCCTGCGCCGCAGCGACATCGATGCGATGCCCGAGCACGCCGCATAGGCTGGACGCACCCGTGAGCGTGCTTCACATGAGGAGATGCCGATGACGTCAACTGCCACCACGACCGCGACCTCCACCCCCTCCGGTCTCGACGACGATCAGCGCGCGAACCTGGACGCCGCGATCGACGACCTCGACGCCGGGGCTCGCACCTGGTCGGCGCTCAGCGTCGGGCAGCGCGCGACGCTTCTGCGCGCGGTGCGCACTGCGGTCGCGGCGACCGCCGAGGAGTGGGCGCACACGGCGGCGGCATCCAAGGGCCTGAACGGCAGCCATCCGCTCCGCGGCGAGGAGTGGCTGGCGGGGCCGTACAGCGTCCTCGGCGCGCTGGACGCCTACGTCGAGACGCTCTACCGCCTGGCCGACGGGCGCAATCCGCTCGAGGGCATCCGGATCGACAGGGCCCCTGGCGGGCGCGCACGCGTGCACGCGTTCCCGCTGACCGGCCTCGACAAGGCGCTCCTGTCCGGCTTCACCGGCGAGGTCTGGCTCGAGCCGGGAACCACACCGCGGATCGCCCGTGCGACGGCCGGTCTCGGGCAGCGCACGCCTGCCGAGTCCGGCGGCGTCGGCCTGGTGCTCGGCGCAGGCAACGTCACCTCGATCCCGGTGCTGGATGTGCTGTACGAACTGCTCGCGCACAATCGCACGGTGCTGTTGAAGGTCAACCCGACGCAGGATGCGCTCGTAGCCGTGTACGAGCACGCCTTCGCGGCGCTGATCGAGCCCGGATTCCTGCGCATCGTCCGCGGCGGCGGTGACGTGGGTGCGTACCTCACCGGCCACCAGCGACTCGTCCATGTGCACATCACCGGGTCTGCTGCGACGTTCGACGCGATCACCTGGGGCGCACCAGGGAGCGCGACCACCCGCAGACGACGCGAGAACCGGCCGCAGCTGTTGAAGCCGATCACCGCTGAGCTCGGCGGCGTCTCGCCGATCATCGTCGTCCCCGGCGAATGGACACAAGCCGACCTCACCTTCCAGGCCGAGCACATCGCGACGATGCGCCTGCAGAACTGCGGGCACAACTGCATCGCCGGCCAGGTCGTGATCATGTCGTCCGATTGGGCGCAGGCCGACGACTTCCGAGCCGCGCTGCGTCGCGCCTACGCGAAGGCTCCGGAGCGCCCGATCTGGTACCCGCACTCCGATGACCGGATGCAGCAGGCGAACGACGACTACCCCGACGCCCTCGTGCTCGGCGACCGGCTGCTCGTCGAGATCGGCGAAGAGGACGATCCCACGGCGCTGCAGAACACCGAGTACTTCGCGCCGGTGCTCGGCGTCGTCGCGATCCCCGGCACCGGGCAGCAGTTCCTCGATGCCGCGGTCGCCCATGCGAACGACAAGCTGCAGGGGACGCTCGGCGCGAACCTGCTGATCGACCCGGCGACCCAGAAGTCATTGGGCACCGGGTTCGAGCGCGCTGTCGCCGAGTTGCGCTACGGGTCGATCGCGATCAACGCCTGGACCGCGTTCGGGTTCATCACCCCGACGCTAACGTGGGGCGCTTTTCCCGGAAACACGCTGCAGGACGTCGGCAGCGGTATCGGCGTCGTCCACAACGCGCTGCTGCTCGACCGTGTCGAGCGCTCTGTGCTGCACGGCCCTTTCCGCCCGTTCCCGTGGTCGCTCCCCGTCGTCAGCGGCGGCGGTCGATTCACGATCCTGCCGAAGCCGCCGTGGTTCGTGAGCGCGCGGACCGGGGCCGTCGTCAGCGAGGGGCTCACCCGCTTCCGCGCGAACGGCGGCGCCGTGGGCCTGGTGAAGACCCTGCTGCAGGCCCTGCGCGCCTGAGCTCAGTCGTCGGCGAAGAGGTCGGTCGCGTCGCGGAGAGCCTGCTGGATCCCCGGCTCCGACGCGGCGTGCCCGGCGTCGTCGACCACGACGAACTCGGCCTCGGGCCAGGCCCGGTGCAGATCCCACGCCGTCATCATCGGCGTGCAGACGTCGTAGCGCCCCTGCACGATCACGGCGGGAATGTGGCGGATGGCGTCGACCCCCGCGATCAGCTGGCCCTCGGCCCACCAGCCGCGATTGACGAAGAAGTGGTTCTCGATGCGCGCGAAGGCCACGGCGGTGGCATCCTCGGTCATCCGCTCGATGGTGTCCTCGTCCGGCAGGAGCGTGATCGTCGATCCCTCCCACTTCGACCACGCCCGTGCGGCCGGGACATGTACGGCAGGGTCCGGGTCGAACAGCCGGCGGTGGTACGCGTCGATCATGCGATTGCGCTCGAGGACGGGGATGGGGGCGATGAACCCCTCCCAGAGATCGGGGAACAGCGCGCCGGCGCCGCCCTCGTAGAACCATTCGAGCTCTTCACGGCGCAGGGTGAAGATGCCGCGCAGGACGAGCTCGGTCACCGCATCCGGGTGCGCCTGCGCGTACGCGAGGGCGAGCGCACTCCCCCAGGATCCGCCGAAGACCTGCCACTTCTCGATGCCGAGGTTCTTGCGCAGCAGTTCGATGTCGGCGATCAGGTGCGCCGTGGTGTTGAACCGCAGATCGGCGTCGGGGGCGCTGGCGTGCGGCGTGCTGCGTCCGCAGCCGCGCTGATCGAACAGCACGATGCGGTACTTGTCCGGGTCGAAGAAGCGCCGATGCCACGGCGCTGTTCCGCCGCCTGGACCACCGTGCAGGAAGACGACCGGCTTGCCCTCTGGGTTGCCGCTGACCTCCCACGCGATGCGCTGGCCGTCGCCGACGAGCAGCATGCCGCGCTCGTGCGGTTCGATCGGCGGATACAGTGCATCCGTGTTCATGCTCATCCCCCGGGTGAATGCGAATCCCGCCTGTTCAGGCGGCCATCTCACCGTACCGTGCAGGCCCGCTGCATCCGCGCAACCACGGCGTTCAGACGGCGACGAACGCGCCGTCCGGTCAGAGTCTGCTGCCGTCAACGGAGAAGGTGTCGCAGCTGCCCAAACCGTTCTGATACCCGCTCGCGAACCAGAACTGACGCTGTTCGCTCGACCCGTGCGTCCACGACTCGGGGTTGTTGAAGCCGGCCTGCTCCTGGATGTGGTCGTCTCCGACGGCGAACGCGGCATTGAGAGCGTCCGTGATCTGCGCTTCGGTCGGCGTCTCCAGGTAATGCTCGCCGTTGTCGTCGGTGAGCGTGGCTGCGTCCTTCAGCCAGGCACCCGCATAGCAGTCGGCCTGCAGCTCGGTGCGGACGCTGTTGCTGTCGGGCCCGGAGCCGTTGTTCGGGTGATCGGCCATGATCCCCGTGATGTTCTGGATGTGATGGCCCCACTCGTGACCGACGATGTACAGCTGCGCGAGCTCGCCTGCCGAGGCGTCGAACTGCTGACGCATGATCTGGAAGAACGCCGGATCGATGTAGACGCTCTGCTCCGGCGGGCAGTAGAAGGGGCCGACCGAGTTGGATGCCGTGCCGCACTGCGTGGACGTCTGCCCGTTGAACACGTACAGCTGCGGCGGGATGTAGCCGTCGACGTGCGTCTCCCAGTACTCGTCGAGCAGCACCTGCGCCCCGGCCATGCGGCACTCGTCCTGCGTGTTCGCGTCCTCGCCGGTCTGGCAGGACAGCACCGTGCTGCCTGCGCCGGGCTCGCCGCCGCTCTGCTGACCACCGCCGACGAGACCGGTGAGGTCGACGCCGAGGAGCTGGCTGGCGATGAGCGCGACGATGCCGAGCAGGCCGACGCCGCCACCCGCGATCGCCGCTGTGCGACCGGGCCGACGCGTGCGGGTGTTGGAGATGTCCGCATCAGGGTTGAACGTCATGGGATGAGAGTACTCCGCGGATGCGCGCGGACGTAGGCTCGGCGTATGGCTACCACGATCACGATCACGGGTGCTGGCGGACAGATCGGATACGCGCTGCTGTTCCGCATCGCCGCCGGCGACATGCTCGGCCAGGGCGAGAAGGTTCGGCTGCGGCTGCTCGAGATCCCGCAGGGCTTGAAAGCCGCCGAGGGCGCGGCGCTCGAGCTGCAGGACGGCGCGTTCGATCTCCTCGAGAGCGTCGAGGTGACCGATGACGCGGCGACCGGGTTCGACGGCTGCAACGTCGCCCTGCTGGTCGGCGCTCGGCCGCGGGGCTCTGGAATGGAACGAGGCGACCTCCTCGCCGCCAACGCCGGGATCTTCGGCCCGCAGGGGAGGGCGATCGCCGACCGTGCCGCCTCGGACGTGCGCGTCACGGTGGTGGGGAACCCCGCCAACACCAATGCGCTGATAGCCGCGGCATCCGCCGACGGAGTGCCGGCCGACCGATTCACGGCCCTGACCCGCCTCGACGAGAACCGGGCGCGCGCGCAGCTCGCCGCCGTTCTGGATGCTCCGGTCGCCAGCATCCGGCGCGTCCCGATCTGGGGCAATCACTCGGCGACCCAGTTCCCCGACGTGACCCACGCGACCGTCGAGGGGCGGCCCGTCCTCGACGCGCTCGCCGAGCGAGTAGGCGACGTGCGGACCTGGCTGGAAGGGACGTTCATCCCGCGGGTCGCGAAGCGGGGCGCGGAGATCATCGAGGTGCGCGGATCGTCGTCGGTGGCATCCGCAGCGAACGCGGCGATCGAGCACACGCGCGACTGGGTGCTGGGCACGGACGACTGGACGAGTGCCGGTGTCGTCTCCCGCGGTGAATACGGCGTCCCCGAGGGCCTGGTGTCGTCCTTCCCTGTGCGGTCTGTCGACGGTCAGTGGCAGATCGTCGAGGGCCTCGAGTTGGATGAGTGGGCCCGTGGGCGCATCGACGCGTCCGTGGCGGAGCTCGTGGACGAGCGCGACACTGTGCGCGCACTCGGGGTGCTCTGACGCCGCGGAATCAGGGCAGAATGGATCCTGGAGGTTCGGCGATGAGCGATGTGAACGAGACAGTGGATGCTGCACTGACGAGCCCGCTGCACCTTCCGCACGCGGCGGCGGAGTGTCCCAAGTGTCTGGCGAACGACGACCACGGCTGGTGGTCAGCACGCCCGGAGGGAACGCGCCTGGTCGGCCTGGTGGTGGCCCGTGACGGGATGCCGTCCGTCACCGAGCAGCGCGAGGATCTCACCCGGTTCGGGGTGCCGATCGAGGGATTCCGGCACCCGGCCCCCGACATCCTCGAAAGCTGGGAGGACCGCGTCACCCGTCTGCTCGACACCCTGCAGCGCGGAGACGTGGTCGTCGTCGCGAACGTGCACGCGCTCGGACGCGACCGCGATGAGGAGACCCGCACCGCGGCGGCGCTCCGCAGTCGCGGCATCATGGTGAAGGTGCTCGGGCATCACGCCCGGCACCTCGCCGACGCCGCGCGCTGAGCGGACTCAGGCGTCGTACGGCGCGACCGGGAGATCGGTGTCGGCCGGCTGCGGCGTCACCGGCGTGCCGTCCTCGTTGCGGTAGATCGGGCTGCCGTCCTGCGGGAAGTAGAACCGCGGTTGCCAGTCCGGCCCTTCGAACGCCGGGAACCGCTGCGCGGCACCCGTGTAGATGAGACCATCGAACACCATGTCGGACAGGTCACCCGCATCGCCGGGGAAGCACCCGGTTGTCGCCGATACCTCCACCATGCCGCGCGCCGGCCGCACGGTCACCACGCCGCGACCGACCGTCGCGTCGGTGGCGATGACGTTGATCTCACCGTTCTCGCCCTCGCCGAGAACGGTCGTCGAGGGCTCCATCCCCGCGCTCTCGAAAGCGGATGAGGCGTCCGCTGCGACGGCATCCGCATCGACCCCGTCCATGGCGAGCGTGCGCACCCAGGAGAACGCGTACCCGCGGTCGGCGCCTCCGTCGATCCGGCAGGCGATCGGCGATGCGCCGTAGGACTCCACCGTCCACTCCCCCTCGTGGATCGCCATGATCACCGAGTGCATCACCGTCGCATACTCGACGTAACGCGCCTCGCCATCCCGGTACAGGGCGTCACCCGTCGGCGCCGCAGACCCGCAGCCCGTCATCACAACCGCCATTCCTGCGGCCAGGGCCGCAATCACTCCGCCTCGGAATGCACCGCGCATCTGTCCACCGTCCGCTCAGAGGTCCACGAAAGCATACTCATCGCTGATCCACCAGTTGCCCTCGTCCCAGAAGCCGCGCTCGCTTCCCTCGCCGTCGCGCTCCGTACCCGGCTCGCCCGTCCGGACGATCTCAGCCACGTTGTAGAACGACTCGCTTCCTGGCTCGAGGTACGCACCGGGGCCGAGCGAATCGTGCCCGGTAGCGGCAGGCAGCGGCCGCCCGTCGCTGTCAACGCCGCCGTCGCTGTCGAACACAGTCACGTCGGTCAGCCGCTCGGGCGACACCGAGTGGCCGATGGCGGTCCCCCGCCCGATGCGGGCGACCGCGTCGTCTTCGGAAACGGTCGCGTAGACGCGAGGAGGATCGCCGTCGGTGAGGTTCGCGATCACCGCGTCGTCGTTCGGGAAACCGGCCGAGCCGACGGCGATGAGGCTGGTGACGCCGAGTCCGTCGGACGCTGACCCGATCGCGAGAGCGGCGGTCGTGCTGCCGTAGGAGTGGGCGATCACGTTGATGTCGGCTGCCGGCGACAGCGTGCTCAGCCCTCGCAGGTAGGAGCCCAACGCGGCGGCGCCATCCTGCGCACGCCCCATGCCCGGCTCCTCGAGGAGGTTCGGGGTGTCGTATCCGAACCAGACCACGGTGGCCGCTCCATCGCCCGCCGCTCGGTTGAGGGCTCTGGCCGACTCGCCCCATGCATGCATGTCGCCGACATTCCCGTTCATGCCGGGGATGAGTGTGTTGATCTCGGAAGCCGTCGCGAGATCGCCATGCGCGATCGCGGCGGTGACCTGTTCAGAGCCGTCGGGGTCGAACGAGATCAGGCTCGGCGGCGGAGATCCCTCCGTCTCGAGTGCCCGTCTGATGGCCTCGAGCTCCTCGCGCCTGTCGCCGTCCGGCTCTGTGGCGAGCATCGCGTCGAGACGATCACGGTTCAGCGTGCTCCGAACGTCGTACGGGATGCCGTCGAGATTTCCGAGGAGGTCGGGATGCGCCGCGATCAACTCGGGATGCATCTCCGGATGCTCGTTCCACAGTGCGCGTACGTGGGCGGGGTCACTGGTACCGATGAGACGCTCGAAGACGGCACGCGCCTCGGGAGTCATTCCGGCCGAGCCCGCGGAGGCGAGCGCGGCGAGCGCGGCGTCGTACGCAGACGACCACTGGGCGAAGTACTCCCCGTGCTCGGCGATGAGGCTCGACAGCCGCTGCCAGGCGAGGTCGCGGGTCTGGGCCGCCTCGGTCGCGTTGTTCTGCGTCAGCGCGGCGAGACCGTCCCACGCGCTGCCGACGGTCGACAGAGCGAGGGTCGCGGCGTCGTCGGCGGCTGCGCTGCTCTGCGCCCATTCGCCATGGGCGACCTCGATGTCATCGATCAGAGCGTTCGCCGGTTGCGCGTACCGCTCGTATGCATCGGCGTACTCCTGCAGAACCATCCCGAGCAGCGTCGCCTCACTGATGTCTGCGGTGAGTGCGTCGAGCAGCGCCTCAGCGTCGCCGCGCGCCGAGGTCACCCGCACTCCCGCGCCCGGCAGGTTCTTCGCGAGCACTGCGGCTGTGTGCAGGTCGTCGAGGCGATCGGCGACCCGTGTCAGCTGCATGCCCCACCACGACATCGTCCCCGCGTCGCCCTCGATGCGCACAGGCACCGAGAGCCGGCCCGAACCCGCGCTCGTCACGGCGTCTCAGGTCCCGTCAACTCTTCATCGAGTTGCGTGAAACTGTCCGCTATGGCGCGCGTCGTCGCGGACAGCTCCGCCCCGGAGATCGCGCGCTTCAGCGCCTCCGTGTGCAATGCGCTCAGTCGTCGGTGCAGCTCCAAACGCAGAGTCGCCCGCGAGTCGGGGTTCTCGACGCCGGCATCCTCCGACTGCAGATCGGCCGCCTGCATCGTCAAGTCTCCGGTGGCAGTCTGAGCAGCTTGGGAGGCCGCCGTCAGCTCTGCGCGGAAGATCTCGACATCGGCCATGCTGCCCTCCCGTGATCACACGCCGCTCACTGTCGCTCACAGACTAGGGCGGTCACGCACGCGCGGGCATGGGCATGAGTGCCCATGCCCGCAGCACAACCCAAACGTTCCGATCAGTCGTCCGCGTCGCTCTGACTCCGCAGCGCCTCGTCGTCGAGGAGCGGCAAATCGGCGCGCGTGACGACCTGCGACGTGACGGCGTACTCGACGAGACGGGCGCGTCGGTTGGTGGCGAGCTTGCCGGGCCCGCCGCGCAGGCCCTGCACTCCCATGCGGTCGAGCTTGTCGCACACGTTGTCGAGCTTGCGGTTGAACTTGCTCATGCTCCAGCCGAGGCGCTTCGCCGCATCGCTCGACGACGGCAGCTCATTCATGCTGACGCCCTCCCGGCGCAGCATCGGTTCGGCGAGAGCGACGATCAGCTGCTTCTGCATGGTGGTGAAGCTCACGGGCATCACGGTCGTCTCGCCGCTCATCGACGCCTCGACCTGACTGGAGACCTCGTACGGCGCCTCTTCGGTGTGCAGGCTGAGCTCGTAGGTGACGGGTCCGGCTGTGAACACGATCACGTTGCGCTCGAACACGAGCGGCATGCGCGCACCGGGCGAGAGCCAGGACTGCACGGCACCACCCGCACTGGATACCGTCGCCGCAAGGCGCACCCCGACGTTGGCCAGCCACCACAGCCCGTCATGATGCTGAAGCTCGAGGAAGTGCCGGTGCAGGTACGGGTTGTCGTCGATCTCGAGGTCGCCCTCGCGTCCGATGATGAACGGCCTGTCCGACGGCAGCTCGTGCCACTCCCCCGCGAACTCGAGGCGCAACGGTGGCGCAGCTTCCTTCGTCTTCGGCCTGTGGCCCTCTTCCACCGTCAAGGCAGGATTCAGCTCGGTCACGTGTCGACCCCCTCGGCGAATATCTTGCCACGGGCAAAGCCGGATGCGCGTCAAGCCCGGTTCGGGCGCAGGAGAGCGGAGGCCGTCAGTCGAACTTCGGTCGGAGCTCCTCGCGGAAAACCTTGCGGTTCCGCGGAGTCATCTTCCACCGCGTCTCATCGGTGTCCTCGAACGTCACGTTGTACTTCCCGTTGGTGCGGTCCAGTTGCACGAGCACCTGCACCGGCAACGCGTCTCCATCCTTGAAGTAGCTCGCCAGGTACGCGTCCACCGCCGGCTTGACCGCCCACGCGTCCGCCGCCACTGCGGAGATCGTGCCGTCCGGGGAGTACAGGTACCCGTGCGCCTCGTTGAATGCGCCTTCGGGGAACTCGAGGATCATGGACATCGACGCCCAGCCCTCCCGATCGATGTCCGGTCCGTCCAGGTTGTCCACCAGGGCGTGGAGAAGATCGGCGGTCACGTTCTCTGACACGAGGTTCCTTTCGACGGGGTTCAGCGGCGGTTGATGCGGTCGAACGTCTCGCCGGAGATGTTATCGAAGGACGGGCTGCGCGTCTCGAGAATCTCACCGGTCGAAGGATCTGACACCACGTACGCCACCTGAAACCTATCAGGCCGCACAGCACCCGGAGGGTCGACGGAGATGCGGTAGTCGACCCGGCAGCCCTCTGCCGTCCAGTCCGCCCACTCGTTCTCCATCTTCTTCCACGCCCCGCGATTGAGGTTCGCGGCCTGCGGCACGATTCCCTCGTCGGGCGTGTCTCCGAAGAAGCGATGACCACCGAGATGACCGCCGTCATCGCCGTCCCGGCCGAGCTGCCCGATCGCGGTCGCGTTGTCACCGCGGTCGCTGCTGCCGAAGTCGTCGAGGATGGTGCCGTTCTCCTGCACCGGACGCCTGCTGTCGGGATCGAAGTGCGTCGTCTTCGAGTTCCTGCCACGCGTCGTGTCGATGCTGTCGAAGTTGTCGGTGTCGCGCACCTTCTTCACGACGCTGTCGAGATGCTCGTTGATCCGGTCGGTGAGCTGGGCGAGCCTGCGGTTGAGATCACCACCGGCGTCGTCGACCGAGTTCTTCACCTTGCGCATGACCTCGCGTGCGGCCTTGCTCATCAGTCGTCTCCTCCGAAGTCGAGAGCGGAGAACTCCGTGAAGAAGTTCGAAGTCAGCGTCGAGATGTCCGCGCCGTGAAGCTTCATCTCCGTCTGCGCATCCTCGAGCGCCTGCAGATCCGCGTAGAACTCATCTGTGTCCCCGACCGCGCTCTCCACCATCGGCGCATCCAGGATCGCGTCGATGACCGCCGGCAGCTGCTCGGCCATCGGCTCGATCACCATCGGCGCGAGCTGCTCGATCAACTGCTCCACCACGATGTCGACCGCAGCGTTCAGGAGCTTCTTCTTGATCAGGAGCATCGGCCCCGCGCCCATCGCGGTGATCGGATTCGTCAGCATTCCCACCAGGGCGATCATCGTCGTCGTGACATCGAAGATCACCTTCATCTTCAACCCGAGGATCACCTCGGCACCCACATCCATCGCCGTCGACGCGGGCGGCATGATGTCGATCAGCTTCTGCAGGTTCTGCGAACGATTGGTGTTCCAGGCGCTCAGCGTCGCGGGTCCGGTCTGCCCTCGCATCGCCGCACCCAGATCACCGTTGATCTTGCGGTCGACCGCCTGGACGACCGACTCCAGATCGGTCCCGAGATTGCGGACCAGAGTCGCGCCCTTGCGAACCTCGTCCTCATCGATATCCGGCCAGTCGAATCCCAGCTTCTCCATCACCCAGACAAGCTCATTCGGCAACATCATTCCCACGGTGGCACCCCCTCCTGCACACGACTGTAGGCAACGATCACCGAGATGACGATGGGTACTGCTTCCCGGGTGGATCTGCCCGAAGGCTTCAGTCGCGCCCGGGGTGGCCGACCTTCACGCTGACGAAGCGCGAGTCCGGGATCTCCTCGATCTCCACGGTGGCGCCGTCGAGTGCTCCCGATTCCAGCCCGAATCGCGTCTCGAGGTCGCTCTGGCCGAGTCGGCTCAGGTCGCTCGCCTCGCTCGCCGGCGCGAGGAAGCGCATGTCGCCGTCCTGCCGGCCGTACTTGTCGGGGTCGTCCTGCCCGATGGCATCCTCGTAGAGCTCCTCGACGAGCTGACCCGGCACCTTCTTCGGTACGCCCTTGACCTCGTCGACGATGTCTCCGGGGATGTCGCGGATGCTCTTGCCCACCGACCGGCCGAGGTCCTGTACGAGGTTGTAGTCCGGCTCGGCGTGACGGGGCACGTGTCCATGTGTCTCGATGCCGCGGGAGACGTCGGTGAGGATGTCGTACTTCTTCGCGTGCGAAGTCGGCTTCTCAGCACGATGACGAGGCACGCTGTCCGCACCGCTGCGGTCCGTGCCGCGCACGCGATCGGCATCCGCACGATGCCGGCCGCCGCGTTTGCGGAACGCTCCGGCGAAACCTGTCTTGAACTCGCGCCCCGCTCCGTCGACGGCATCGACGAGGTCCTTCATCAGCTTCTTCAGTTGCATTGTCAGTCTCCTGAGATCTGCAGGTTGGCGAGGTCGGCGAGAAGGCGGTCGGTCAGGTCCTCGACGTCCGCGGCGTGCGCGTCCATGTCGTCGGCTGCCTGATCGAGCGCCTGGAGGTCGGCGTAGAACTCGTCGACGTCGCCGATGCTGTCTTCCACCACAGGCGCCTCAAGCAGTCGGAGCACGAGCCCCGGCACCTGCTCGGCCAGCGGGTCGAGCGCCAGCGGCAGAACCTGGTTGATCACCTGCTCGAGAGTGGCCTCCATCGCCATCGAGAACAGCTTCTTTCGGGCGAGGATCAGAAGGGCCGCTCCGCCGGCTCCGAACGGCCCGGCCGCGAGAAGGGGGATGAGCTGGGCGAGCGTGAGCGTGACCTCGACGATCACCTTGACCTTGAGCGCGAGGACGATGTCTGCGGCGATGTCGATGCCGGTCGACGCCGGGCCCAGGATGTCGAGCAGCTGCTGGACGTTCTCGGAACGGTTGCGATTCCACGCGGCGACGTGGCCGGTGCCGATGTTCCCTCTCATCGACGCTGCGATGTCGCCGTTGATGCGGCGATCGGCCGCCTGGACGAGCGTCTCCATGTCGTCGCGATACGTGCGCACCAGCTGCGCGGCCTTCCGGACCTCGTCCTCATCGATATCGGGCCATTCCAGTCCGAGCTTGTCCATGACCCAGATCAGCTCGTTCGGCAGCATCATTCCCACGTCGGCACCTCCGTCAGCGACGCTACTGACAGCATCGTGCCGCGCGCGATGGGGTGATCTCCCCATCAGGCGATGGCCTCATCCGCGCTGAGAGCACCTCGCACATCGTCGCGTCACGCCGGCTGGTTCCGTCGGGAAGTCACGCCGCGTCGAGCCGGAGAGTCTCGGGTATGTAGTACCGGATGGGTGCCAGCTCCGTGCGGACCACGGCGCTCCCGGCCTGCTCGATGAACTGTGCGAAACCCATCACACCGATCTTTCCCTCGGCGCTGACGACGAACACGTTGTCGACAACCGGCAGCAACGCTGCGGTGCCGCTGAGCCAGGTGGCGAATGTCACGGTGACGCCCGACTCGAGTTTGTCGAGCTTCGGCTCGAGCACTCGCACGTCACCGGCGTTGAGCGCACCGGCCTGCTCTTTGTATCCGCGCACGCCGAACTCGCGTGTGATGCGACTGATCGCATTCGCCAGCGCCGGGAATCGATCGCGCCACGGGAAGGGGAACCATTGACCGTTCTTGTCCCCGACCGGGTGGATACTCGCCAGACGGCTTCCGTCTGCCAGGAGTTCGTCGGCCACGGTGAGAGCCTGCGCGAATCCGCGTTCGTCGTCCGTACCAGTGAGGATCATTCGTGTCTGAGCCAGCGGCACGATCGCCAGGTCGCCGATGACCGCCAGCGGCGCAGCGCGCGACGGATCGAGGAAGAGCGCCGCGACCTGCTGTTCGTCAGTGACCTCCATCACCTCACGGGCGTCACCGATCTCGAGCGGAGGCACCGAGTCGAAAGCCGCCTTCAGCGCATCGGTGAACGGCACGTTCCACGTGTCTGCCTGTTCGACGGTCACGAATCCTTCGTCACCGTTCCGAAGACCGACGTAGAGCTCCGCGGCCACGAACTGGACCCGCGGCCTCTCCTCGGCCGGAATCGACAGCTCGAGGATGCCCAATTCAGTGGCGTCGAATACCTGCAGCCGCAGCCGCTCGCGCACAGCGGCGAAGTCAGACGGTTCAGTCATGGTGTCATGCCTTTCAGAACGCTGGCACGCGGCGATGCCGCGCCGCCAGCCCTTTCAGAGTAGTCGTGCGCCCCGACATCACTTGAGCGGGATGTCATGGACGACCTGAGGGAGTCCGCTGTCGGCATGCACGGCCTCCGATACTCCCGTCGGGAGATGCCCGAACGGAAGCCAGCTGCTGTTCGCCCCGGTCTCGTTACCGCTCGGCATGTGCACATCGGCGGACGTGAGCGTCGGGAATTCCACGTGCACGAGCGGGGCCTGCAGGTCTCCCGGGTTCAACCCGAGCTGGGATTCGATGAGACTGATGTCGCCGTTCGCGTTGTCGAGAACGTGCTGAACCTGGTCGGTCGGCATGAGGAAGGTCTGGTTGTCGCCGTCGGATCGGAATGGACCATACGCGTCGTATCCCGACTTCGACTGGATGCGGGATCCGCCGTTGTCGAACTGGGCCAGATGTTCGCTGCGATAGCGCTCCGGCAGCATGCGGTCAGGATCAGGCAACGTCTCGCCGTTGGCCTTGCGATCGATGAGATCCTGTTGCGCGTTTCGATCGATGTTCCAGTTGCCTCGCCAGTCACGCTGGACCGGGCTCTTGTGCTTGGGCTCGTATTTGTCGATCCCCCTGACCCGCAACGCGAAGTCATCGACGTGACGGACGATGTTGTCCGCCAAGTGATGGAGGTTGTCCTTGGTCTTTCCCATACCGTTCAGGACAGCCTGCTTGAGCTCACGGATCACCGGCTTGATAGAACTCATCAGTCGTCCCCCCCGAAGTCCAGAGCGGAGAACTCCATGAAGAAATTCGACGTCAGCGTCGAGATATCCGCCCCGTGAATCTTCATTGCCGACTGGGCGTCCTCCAGAGCCTGCAGGTCCGCATAGAACTCGTCTGAGTCACCCGCAGCGGCCTCGACCATCGGAGCGTCCAGGATCGCGTCGATCACTGCAGGCAGCTGCTCCGACATCGGCTCGATCGCCATCGGCAGAAGCTGCTCGAGCAGTTGCTCCACGGCGATGTCCACCGCCGCGTTGAGCAGTTTCTTCTTGATGATGAGCATCGGGCCGGCACCGAGTGCGCTGATCGGATTCGTCAGCATCGCCACCAACGTGATCATCGTGGTGGTGACGTCGAAGATCACCTTCATCTTCAGCGCCAGAATCGCCTCAGCGCCGACATCCATCGCCGTCGCCGCCGGAGGCATGATGTCGATGAGCTTCTGCAGGTTCGACGAACGGTTCGTGTTCCAGGCGCTCACCGTTGCCGGGCCGGTCTGCCCCCGCATCGCCGCCGCGAGATCGCCGTTCATCTTCCGGTCCACCGACTGCACCACAGACTCCAGATCGGTCCCGAGATTGCGCACGAGAACCGCGCCCTTGCGGACTTCGTCCTCATCGATATCGGGCCAATCGAACCCGAGCTTCTCCATGACCCAGATCAGCTCATTCGGCAACATCATTCCCACGGCACAACCTCCATTGAAGAGATTAGAGGCCCCGCGGATACCCTCGCGATGGGGAGAACACCCCACGGATCGACTTGAGGAGCACTCACGGCACGACCGCCCATTGGGCGGCATCCGACATCAACGGCGCCGTCGCCCCGCCACGAACCGAGACACCGGACAGGTTGCGGTCCGTGATCGTGACGACGGGGTTCGCAGCGATCGGCAGAGCGACCGCTGCGCGCACGATCGTCGCCTCGATCTGCGCATGGATCTCACGCGCCTCGTAGACATCCGTTGTCTGTGCGAGCTGCGCGATCAGTTCATCCCGCGCGGGGTCGGTCTGCCCGGTGATCGACGCGGCACCCCCGGTGCTCCACTGAGCCGCGATATCCGCCGGCGACTGCGGGATCGGCACCCGCATGATCACCGCATCCCAGTCGCGCTTCTCGAGTGCTGCCTGCAGGTCGTCGCTCCCGCAGTCCGCAACGCGCCACCCTGCCTCCCCCGCGGCCGTCCGCAGCGCGCTGAAGGCGCCTCTCGCGAACTCGCTGCCCCGGTCGTAGAGCACGCACACGCGCGTGCCGGAGGGGAGACCCGCCGCCGCCCGCTCCGCGACCGGATCGGCGTCGGTCGCACCGAGCGTCTGCGCGAATCCGGAGTCCTCGTTGACGATGTCGTAGGCGCGCGAGTTCGGTATCGCGGTCATCGACGTGCTCGGGGCGTATGCGGTCGTCCACACCCCTGCACCGGCATCCATGAGGTCGCGTGCCGGGGCGGAGTGCATGAACGACGTCCGCGCACGCACGTCGCTGAACACGCCGTTCGGCCGGAGGAGCATCGACCAGAGCGTGCCGTCGTTCGTCGTCTGCACGGTGAAGTCCTTGCGTTCGAGCTCGCGGATGGCATCGCGGTTCGCGGCGACCGGGCGCACCTGCACGGCATCCACCTGCTCGCCGACAGCGGCGAGCGGATCCTCACCGGGCGGCGTCAGCTCGATGCGCGCGACCTGGGGGGTGACCGCTCCGCGGAACTCGGAGTTCGGGACGAGCTCGACTGCTCCGTCGGCATCCACACCATCAGCGGCGACGACGAACGGTCCGCTCGAGAGGAGGAGGTCGCCTGCGACGGCGCCCTCGCCGATCTCGAACCCCTCGTTCCAGGCGGACCGCAACTTCTCGAGGGCGCTGTCATCGCCCGTGCGGATCGCGGTGATGACCGCCTGCTTGGCCTCCATCGGATCGTCGATGCCCAATGCGCGCTCGCCCAGCACATGGGCGGGCACCGGAACAGTCACGAAGCTCTGCCAGTCGCTCACCGGCTGCGCATAGGTCACGTCGATCGACCGTGCGAACTCATCCGCGACCGGGATCGGGACATCCGGGACCGATGCCTCATCGGGCAGGAAGTACCCCGCGGCTCCCGCCCAGCCCAGCAGCAGGTCCGCGGCATCGAGCGGGATGCTGTCCGACCACGCGGGCTCGGCGAGGTCGTAGCGCACGGTGAACGGCTCCTCCTCGAGGATCGTCACGGTGCCGAAGCTCTCATCCGCGACGAAGTCGCCGTCGATCACGTCGCCGAAACGCGCTCGCGTCAGCGCGGCGATGTCGGTGTTGCCGCTCGTCGGGGATGCGGCCGCATTGGTCGAGGTCAACGCCCCCGTCCACCCGACGACGACCTTCGTTCCGGGGATCACCGACTCCGGCATGGCCGGCGCGCAGGCCGTCAGCCCCGCGGCGAGCGCGAGCGCAGTCAGTGCCGCGACGCGGCGTCTCCCCCTCATTCCCCGGCCGTCACGCGTAGTCGGTGTCTTCGCCGCTCTCCTCGGCCATCGCCCGGAACGGTTCGCTCTCCTCGCTCTCGAGCCACGCCCGCGCGTGCTCGAGCAGCACCGCAGGCGAGTCCTCGGCCTCGGCGGCTGTGGCGAACGGGCCGATCGTGTCCTCGGAGGGGCGCTCGTCGGCGCGCACCACGGTCTGGGTCGACAGGTTGTACCAGTAGCTCTGCTGTCCGGTCATGATCCCGATTCTATTCGTAGCGTCTGCGCAGTCTGGGGGAACGACGAAGGCCGTGGAGTCAGTCCTGTCGAACTGGCCCCACGGCCTTCGGTGCGACCCGATCAGAGCTGGTCGGTGTCGCGGATCTTGTCCGCCATCTGGTCCAGCGCCGTCGCCATGTCGTTGACGGCCTCGGTGGCGTCGTCCAGCGAGGTGGTCAGGTCGTTGTAGGCGGTGGAGTACTGCTCCGACGCGTTCTCGGTCTTGAAGCCGTCCTGGACCAGGTCGTCGATGACGCCCTGGAGGTCCTTCAGCGCGTCACCGATCGACGTGCGTCCGTCGCGCAGACGCTGTGCCGCGTCTTCCATCTCGCTGTACGTTGCACCAAAGTCATGTGCCATGAGAACTGCCCTCCGCGTTCGTGGTATTCCGGCCGGTGTGGCCCTCGTCAGGCCCCTGCGGCCTCCTGAATGAGGTTAGTCAACGAACCCGCTCACGCAAACGGGGAGCGGTACCCATGTCAGTCCTGCCCACCGGCGGCGCGTCGGGGACGAACGGCATCTGCATCGTGACCAGGCGGCCCGCCTGCACGAAGATGCCGCGCCCCACCGGGAAGTCGCTCCTCTTGATCCGGCTGAAGGCCGTCTTGAAGATCGATTCGCCGTCGTATGTGTCCGGCTTGAGGATGATGCCCTGACGCCCCGTCTTCCATTCGCCGAGCACACCGATGCTTCCGCTGGCACGGCTGATCTCGGCGTCGGCGATCAGCAGATGGTCGCTGTTGTTCATCGCCTGCAGCAGCGTCCGCATCTGCCGGTCGGCAGGGCCGTCGGCGAGGTGCGGGATGTCCTCGATGACGATCATGATGCGACCCTCGGTCGTGTCGCTGGTGACCAGCTCGGTCAACTGCTCGGCGAGTTCCTTCTCCTCCTCCGGCTTGATCGCGCTGCGCACCCACGGGCGGAAGTCCTTCAGCTGCGAGCGACGGTTGCCGAAGTGGTACATCCGCACATTCGGATCGAACCGCTCCATCGCCACGACCAGCGCCTTGAGCGCGTTCGTGCGCCCGGATGCAGGCGGTCCGGAGATGACGAACGAACCGATGGGCTCGAAGCCTCGCGGTGCGAGCGTGTCGTCGGCGATGCCGAAGACGGGCATCCCGTCGACCATCGCCGGCATATCCGTGACGGGCACCATGGTCGGCAGGGCGCCGATCTCCGGGAGGTCGCGTGCGCCCTCCGCTCGGAGGGTCTTGGCCAGGGCGGTGAGCGCCCTCGTCTGCTCCACCACGTTCGGCGTGCCGCCGAGGACCGCGATCTGGGCCTCGTGGCCGTCGATGATGGCGCGCCCAGGTGCCGACTGCTCGTCGAGGATGTCGCGCGGCGCGTTGAGCAGCATGTACTGGCCGGGGTCGCCCAGACGCAGCACCACTCGGCGGGAGATGTTGGAGGCGACGGCGCTGGGGACCGCGTTGCCGCGATCGGCCGTGATGACCATGTGCACGCCGAGCGTTCGCCCCTCACCGAGGATGCGCATGAAGGTCCGGTAGAACGGCGCACGCCCCGGCGCGTACTCCCAGTCCTTCTTGAACTCGGGGAAGTTGTCCATGAGCAGCAGGATGCGCGGCATGTTCGGGTCTGCGATCTCCCGGTACTCCTGCACGGTCGCCGCGCTCGCCGCCGAGAACGAGGCCGCGCGGCGGTCCATCTCGCGATCGAGAGTCCGGAACAGGCGCTGGATGCGCTCGGCATCCGCGCCGTCGACGACGGAGCCGACATGCGGCAGGTCGGCGAGCGATCCGAGCGCTCCGGATGCGAAGTCCAGGCAGTACACCTGGACGCGGCCGCGATCCGGCTGCATCCCGGCTGCGGTCGCGATGGTCTTCAGCACCGTGGACTTGCCCGAGCCGGAGGTGCCGTAGACCACCAGCGATCCGTCGCGATCCGGCACGAAGACCGCTGGCTCCTGCATCTGCTTCTCTGGCACATCCATGAGGGCGAGAGGGATGCGGGTATCGCCGTCGTTGGGCAGGTCCGCGAGCTCCACGACCGGGGCGAGATCGTCGAGCCATGGCCGTCGCGGCGCCTGCAGCCCGGCGACCTCGCTAGCGCGGATCAGCGTCGAGACGATCCGCTTCTGATCATTGGGGCCGAGGTCCTCCTCGTGCGTCTCCGCTTCGGCGGGGCGCTCGGGCTCCCATTCCGCGCTGGCTCCGAAACGCAGCTCGGACACGCGGACCTCGACGGCGGTGCCTTCGTCCTCCGTCGTCCATCCGCCCGCGTATGCGGACTGGAACGGCACGAGCCGTCCGGGCCCGGTCTTCGCGATCGCCCGGCCGGGGATCGACGCCGGGAAGGTCGATGCCACCGGATCGTCGACGACGTCGCGGGAGTCGGCCTCGTCGGCCATGCGCAGAGCGATGCGCAGGTTGGTGTTCGCGCGCAGGTTGTCCTTGATGACGCCGGCTGGACGCTGCGTCGCCATGATGAGGTGGATGCCGAGCGAGCGGCCGCGCTGTGCGATGTCGACGACCCCGTCGACGAACTCGGGCATCTCGGAGGCGAGCGCCGCGAACTCGTCGATGACGAGGACGAGGGCCGGTGGGCAGTCCGGATCCTGGCGCTTCTCCAGCTCGAGCAGGTCTTTCGCCTTCTTGCGGTTGAGCAGGTGCTCCCTGTGCTGCAGTTCGGCTCGGAGGCTCGTGAGCGCGCGGCGCACGAGGTGCGGGCTCAGGTCGGTGACCAGACCCACGCAGTGCGGCAGGTCGACGCAGTCGGCGAACGCGGATCCGCCCTTGTAGTCGACGAACAGGAAGGTCACCCGGTCCGGGCTGTGCGCTGCGGCCATGCCGAGCACCCAGGCCTGCAGGAACTCGGACTTTCCGGCGCCGGTCGTTCCGCCGACGAGGGCGTGCGGACCGTGCGTGCGCAGGTCGAGGGCCATCGCGTCGCTGGCGCCCTGGCCGATGATCGCGCGCAGGTTGCCGGCCTTCTTCAGCCGCGGGCGAGGTGTCGGGGACCGGTCAACGATCGTGTTGTTCTGCCGCCAGCGTTCGACGACGACCTTCGGGTCCTCGGCGATCGCCGGATCCACGAGCTGCAGGAATCCCACTGTGCTGGGGATGTCGGACGCGTCGTGCACCACGGTGCTGGCGTCGACGACGGGGGCCATGCGCCGCGCGAGCATGTGCATGTAGGCGTTGGAGACACCCTCGACCCTGGTGTCGTCGAACGTGTCGCCGGTGCGGACGAGCCCCACCCGAGCGGACTCCAGTCCGTTCGTCACGTCGATGTAACTGCGGCACACCGCCGGAAGCGATTCCACGGTCGGCGAGACGAACACGGCGTGCACGCCGTGGTCCGCGCCGCGGTCGAGCACGTCGGTGAGACGCCCTCGGTCAACGGGCGCATCGCTGCTGACGAAGACGATGACCGATACTGCGGGGGTCCTCTTGTGGTCGCCGGCCGCCCTCGACACATCGGTGCCGTAGAGCAGCGGGTTCCACTCGTCCTTGAACGGCCCGCGCGGCTCCCGGCTCTCCGCGCCGCCGGACGCCTCGCGCTGGACGTAGTCCTCCAGCATGCTCAGCAGCGCTGCTCCCGTCGGGGCCGAGTCGGCGAGGGCGACGTCGCGGAACGGGCTCTTCTCGCTGGAGGTATGCGGCATCCACTTGAGCCAGTCCAACTCGGCCGTCCATGCCGAGTCCGCGAAGGCGACGGCCACGACGTCGTTCGGGGCGTGCAGGCCGAACAGCTGAACGGCGATGCCGCGCATGGCGTCCGCGGCGAGCCCCTGGGGGCCGGCGATGCCGATGGATCCGGCATCCGCCAGCAGTTCGAAGACCGGCACGTCGTCGACCTCCGAGTAGCGCTCCTGAAGCCGGTCGACCCGCTCGAGGAATTCCGGGAGTCCCTCCGGGGTGTCCATCTCGGCGATCGTGTTGCGCGCCGGGAGCGTGCAGCTGCCCAGTCGCACCCCCAGGAAGTTCCAGTGCTCGGGGCGCCTGGTCCACAGCATCGGCCCGAGCCGCATGGCGTGATCGAACACCTCGGCGACCGGCGGCGCCTCGGCGTTGCGCGCTTCCTCCTCCTCCGGCTTGCCGCGGAAGAAGTCCTCCTCGAGCTGCTCGTACTGGCGTTCGAAGAGCATGTACTCGTGGTTCGAGCTCTTCTTCTCCGAGCGCGACTGGTTGATGATGTTGCCGAGCGCCATCAGCGGCGTCATGACGATCATCAGCAGGGAGCGCGGGTTGCCGTTGAGCACGTACAGCGCCATGCCCATGAGGATCGGCGCGACGAGGATCGGCCAGGGGAAGATCTTGCCGAGCTTCTCGGTCGGGATGCGCGGCGCCTTGAAACCTGTACCGGGATAGCGCACCTCGACGCGCGGGCTGCGATTGAACAGCAGTCCGCCGCCGCGCTCGATGATGGGCTCTTCCGCGGCGGTGCCGTCGAACGAGCGCGCCAGGTGCGGAACGAGCGTCGTGGCGCCGATGACGAACGGGGTGCCGTCCTCCAGCCGGATGCGCTGCACGGCGACGCCGTCGACGAGGACGCCGTTGGCTGAGTTGAGGTCGATGACCTCGATGTGCTGGCCGACCTCGAGTCGCGCGTGACGCTTGGAGACCATCGGGTCCGCCAGGACGACGTCGCCGGCGGCATCTCGTCCGATGACCATCTGGCCCGATGAGATCGGGAACTCCTGTCCGGCCAGGGGTCCGGCGGTCGCCCGCAGAACACCGACGATCTCGCGCTTGCCCGCTCCGGAGTAGTCCGGGCCGTGGTTGAGGATGGATGCCGCGAACCCGGAGCCGATCGGCGCCTCGCCGATCGGGATCTCCGGATGCAGCGGAACGAGTCGCTCACCGGTGGGCGGCGCGACCGCGAGGGTGAGCACGTCGCCCTCGGAGACCGGGACCGAACGGGTGGGATCGGCCTCGGCGACGTGGCGGGCGACGTCGGCGGCGGTCGCCGTGGAATCCGTGGTGATCACGATGTCGACAGGATCGCCGACCGGGCGGTGCAGGGTCAGTTTCAGTCTCATGGTTCTCCCTCGATCACACCCGGATCACCGCGGCGAGCCTGTCGCCCAGCCGCACCGTGTCGCCCTCGATCGTCACGACCGGTGCTCCGGCCACGACCTCGTACTCCGTGCCGCCGCGGACCAGACCGGATCCGTTCGTCGATCCGCAGTCCATGATCTCGAGTCCGCCCTCCACGGGGCGGACGAGCAGATGGGTCTTCGACAGCGACTTGCTCTCGTCCTCGAGGGCGACCGTGTGGGCGCCGGGGTGCCCGGCGGCATCCGGATTGCGTCCGAGCAGCACGGGCGCCGCGACCGGAATGCTCTCGCCGGTGTCCAGGCGGAGGCCGAAGACCACTGGCTGCGGAGCTGCAGCCACGGGCTGCTGCGGCCGAGCGGCCTGCGGGGTCGGCTGCGGGTTCGGGACCTGCGCGGCCGCCCGGGCTTCCTGCGCGACCGGAGCCTGCGGGGCGGCTTCCGGCGCAGCGGCGTTCTCACCGGCGGGGCGATACCCGCCCATGACCGGCTTGCCGGCCTCGACGGGCGCAGGCGTCGCCGGAGCGGCGATGGGAGGCACACCGATCTCAGGGCGGGAATCGGGCGTGTGCGGACGGGCGATGCCGATGACACCGGCGCTCACCCGGGTGCCCGGCCGGTACTGGGGAGCCACCGCCGGATCCTGCGGCGTCGCGAGCGACGGCAGCGAGGACCGCTCCGGGGCGGGCTCGGCCTTGACGAGCTTGCGGGCGACGCGCATGCGCTTGTCGTCGTACGGGTTCAGTCCCTTGCGCACGTCGACGAGCCAGACGTGCGTCGCCTTGTCGTGCAGGCCTCGGCCGCGGCGCTCCGGATCGAACGTCGGGGACGCGAGCAGCAGAACCGGTCCGATCAGCGGCACGATCCCGGATCCGCCCATCAGCAGGTAGCGCAGCAGCACCCAGCCGACGCCGGGGCGCCCCAGAGTGCGCACGTTGACCGAACGGATGCCGACGACGGCCTTGCCGATGGTCCTGCCGCCGCGTCCGTGCATCACGAGCTGGACGATGCTGACCACGAGGGTCAGGACGACGGTCGCCGACGCCGTGACGATCGCGAGGACGAACGACGGGTGGTTGACGAGCCCGTACGGCGAGATCGAGCCGGTGGCGAGTTTGAGCAGCAGCGGAACAGTGCCCAGCCACAACGGCAGCTGCAGCACGAGCCAGACCGCGACATCGATCACCAGCGCGAGAGCACGCCGGCCGAGGGGCGCCGACAGCATGCCGAGTGCGGCCGCGTATGCCGGGTCGGGGCGCCCGTTCTCGTCGAGGCCCTCGATCTCGTCCTTCGCGTCCTCGATCTCCCAGATCATGCGCTCGGAGGACATCGACCGATCACCGCGTGAGCTCACTCCACGCACCCCCGCACCTGCTCCGACGCGCGGCCGTCCTCGCGGCGCAGCAGCACATCGATGCACACCTGTCCGGTGGCGGCTCCCTCGAACGTCACGGTCGGCTCGTCGGTGGGCTCGGGAACGCCGGGGCCATCGAGGCTGACGGTGTTCCACAGATACAGGTCGCCGTCCTCCTCGGCCGGGTTCGTCCAGGTGAACGTGATGGTCGAGCCTTCGCGTGTGCCGGCGAGGTCGTCGACCGCTGGCACCGCGTCGGAGATGGGATCCTTCGGGGCCGCCCCCTCCTGCGTTGCTACAGGGTCGGGCGCTCCGCCGCCCTGGAGCAGATTCACGCCGACGATCGTGCCGCCGACGAGGACGACCGCCGCAGCGGCGACGCCGATCCACATGCCCACCCGCGGCTTCGGCTTCGCCTTTGCCTGGTCGGGTGCCTGTGCGAACTCGGCTGACGGCGGGAACGGCACCGCGGGCGCCTCGGGCGAGAGGGCGCGCGGGCCGCGCAGAACCGTCCGGTCCTCGTCGACAGGTGCGGGCGGGGGCGCCGCGCTGGGGCGCATGACGGTGTCTTCGACCGCGGACGCGGACGTGGATGCCACTGGCTCGAAGCGCGGGCCCGGATCCCCCGCGGTAGCGCGCTGCGGCTGCGGCGAGCCGAACGGACGGGTCGTGGCGGACGGGCGGGTGTTCCCGGCATCCGGCTCGATGCTGACGATGTCGCGGACGCGGGTGAGACCTTCGTCCTCGTCCTCCAGATCCTCTGGCAGCGGATGGTCGTCGACGATGTCGATCGGCGTGACCGAGTGCGCGAGCTCGATCTGTACCTTCTGCAGCGCGCGTGCGAACGCAACAGCGCTCGGGTATCTGGCATCCGGGTTCTTCGCCATGGCCCGCTCGAGCACCTGCTGAAGGCTTCCGGGCGAATCGGGTCGCGACAGAGACGGCAGCGGTGATCGCTCGATGCGCTCGATGAGGTCGGCGCTCGTGTTGCGCTCCCCCGGTCGCTCGAACGGCGACCGGCCGGCGAGAAGCGTGTACAGCGTGGCACCGAGCGCGAACACGTCCGAGCGCTGCCCGCTCTGCGGCGGATCCGCGAAGAACTCCGGCGGCGACCAGGGGATCGACATGCCGGTCGCCTCGCTCACGGCGCCCGTCGTCGAGGCGATGCCGAAGTCGGTGAGGGCCGGCCGGTTGTACTCCGTGACGAGGATGTTCGCCGGCTTGATGTCGCGGTGCAGGACCCCGGCGCGGTGCGCGGTCTCGACGGCACCGGCGACCTGGATGCCGACGCGCAGCGCCTCGGCGACCGAGAACGGTTCCTTGCGAGCACGGATCTGCAGGTTCGGACGGGGGCAGTACTCCATCACGAGGTATGGTCTGCCGTCGCCGGCCATGCCCGCCTGGTAGATCGTGACGATGGCCGGATGCGTCGACAGCATCGCCATCACGTTCGCCTCGTCGGCGAATTCCTTCGCCGCGCCGCTCGAGATCCGGTCGGCGAGCAGCACCTTCACGGCGACGCGGCGCCGGGGCATCTGCTGCTCGTACAGGAACACATCGGCGAATCCACCCGTGCCCAGCGGCTCCACGAAGGTGAAACCGGGGAGCTCGGGAGGAGGTGAGGGGGGTCTGCTCACGGCAGATCCTCGAACACGACCGTCACGCCGTCGCCCAGGTCGACGACATCGCTCGAGAGCACGAGCGTCGGCTCACCGGGGTGCAGGCGCAACGGGTCTGCACCGGGGCGCAGCAGCGTCGAGCCGTTCGTGGTGTGCAGGTCGATGACGACGACCGTGTCGCCCTCGGGGCGGATCTCTAGGTGGCTGCGCGAGATGTCCTGCTGCGGGCTCTCGACCGCGATCAAGTGGGGCAGGTCGGCTCCGCTGGCCCGCGTGGACCGCGGGCGGCGCCCGATGATCACAGTGCGGTCGAGTGCCACGACCTGACCGGTGGAGACGCGGACGCGACCCGAGCCGCTGGAGACGACGGGCAGAACGGCCGTGGGAGCATCGGGTGCAGCGGTCGGCGCGCTCTGCCGGAGCGCACGTGCCTCGGCGACCGAGATCGTCGCTCCGTCGTGGTCGCCGTCGAGTGGAGCCGGAGCGGGCGGCACCGGCGGAGTGACCGCGTTCGGCGACGCGATCGTCGCGCCGAACAGCTGATCGAACTCGTCCGCGTCGCTCGCGAACGTCTCATCGTTCGGCATCAGCGTGTTGCCGTCGACCTCGTCCGCCACCGCCTCGGCCGGTGTCTCGATCTGCTCGGTGACCGGCTCGTCGGTGCTCGGCTCGTCGGTGCTCGGCTCGTCGGCGACGGGCTCGTCTGCGGCCTGCTCGTCGATCACCGGCTCTTCGGAGACCGGCTCTTCGACGGGCGCCTCCTCGACCGGCACGTCTGCGACCGGCACTTCCTCAACAGGAACTTCCTCGACGGGCGCGTCCTCGATCCGCTCGGATTCGTCGGCGTCATGGACCACCGCGGCAGCCGCATCCGGAATCGTGACGTCCGCCGGTTCGATGTCGGCGGCGGCGTGGGAGGCACGTACGATGCCGGCTGAGACCGGCAGGCTCACGGCATCCTCGTCGCCATCCGTCGTGATCTCGATACGGCTCGCACCGGCGACGAAGCGCTCGCTCCAGGTAGTGACGTTCGCGCCGCTGAAGCTCTCGCGCCCTTCGAATCCTGTCACCTCGACCATCGCTGCGCCGCGAACGGCGATGCGCGCGTCAGCCCCTTCGAGGACCACCGCTGCGAAACCCAGCATGTCCGCGAACGAACCGGACGCGTGCTCGGTGAGCACGTCGATGACCGCGGCGAGGTCGCCGGCGGTGCGCTCGCGCTCCCAGAGTCGCGTGAGCAGTTCGGCCGGAGCATCCGGAGACAGCGCGATCAGAGCACCGGGGGTCACCAGCACGTTCCACTGACCTGGGCGGTATGTGGTCTGCATCAGCTCATCCCTCCTGCCGCGGCCGCACGCGGCCGGGTGTTCTCATCGATGTCGTCGTCGGCGCGCATCTGCACGCCGGGGCGGGATGCCACGGAGACGGCATCCACCACCACGACGGTGATGTTGTCCCTGCCCCCGGCGGCGACGGCCTCGCTGACCAGTGCTGCGGCGGCGGTCTGCGGGTCTGACTCCGTCGTCAGGATCTCGCGGATCAACGAATCCGGGACCTCTGACGAGAGGCCGTCGGAGCAGATCAGCATCCGATCGCCGAGTTCGGCGGGGAACATCCAGAAGTCCGCATCGCCGGTGCTGCCGGCGCCGATCGCCCTCGTGATGATGTTGCGACGATGATCCGACGCGGCTTCGGCGATGCTGAGCTCGCCCGACTCGATGAGCTCCTGCACGACCGAGTGGTCGACGCTGATCTGCTCGAGCTCAGTACCCGACAGGCGGTACGTGCGCGAGTCGCCGATGTTGAAGCTGAGCCAGTAGCCCATGCCGTCGACCTCGGCGAGCACGAGCCCGCTGAGGGTCGTTCCCGCGCGCCCCATTGCCGACACCGAGAGCGCATCGACCGCTTCGCGCGAACGGGCGAGCGCGTCGAGCACGTCGTCCAACTCGAGGCTCTGCCTGCCGATGTAACGGGAGAACTCGGCGACGACGGCGGCGCTCGCCCGCTCGCCCGCCTCGTGGCCTCCCATGCCGTCGGCGACGACGAAGACCGGAGCGCTGGCGAGCAGCGCGTCCTCGTTCAGAGTGCGACGGAGCCCGGCGTGCGTCGAGCAGCCGGCCGTCACGATCAGCGGCGCGGTCATGCGTAGCCCCCGATGGTGACGATGCGGTCGCCGATCTCGACGGCGTCGCCCAGGCGGATGCGCACCTGCTCGCCCGGCTCGCACACGATGCGGTGCCCGTCGCGGACGATCGCCGTGCCGTTGGTGGAATGACGGTCCATGATCCACCCGCCGGACGGTTCGGCCGCCGCCTCGAAGTGCGTCTTCGACAGCGACAGCGTCTCGTCGCGGACGGAGACGACCGCGGCACCTTCCTCCGGCGCCGGGTTGCGCCCGAAGAGTGTGCGGCGCGAGACCGTCACGCGGGTGCCGTCATCCCAGGTGAACACCAGGCGGTGCCCGGGGATGCTGATGCGGGTGTCCTCGATGTCGCCGACGTCGCCGGAGCCGCCGTTCAGGGCAGTTCCGTTCGGGGCGTCGTCGGACGGAGTCGTCACGGCGGGAGCCGCGGGAGCCGCCGGGGCCGGCGGCGCAGGCGTGTTCCGCTCAGGCGGACCGTCCTGGGTGATCCCCGGCACGAAGGCGATCAGGGAGTCGGCGGCGGGAGCCGTGGGGTGGGCGATCGGCTGCGCGGAGCGAGCCGGTTCCGGACCCCGCACGGTCTCATCGAGCGCAGGGGTGGACGGCGAAGGGAACGCGGGAGCAGCGGGCATCGCCGGAGCGACAGGAGCAGAGGGCGCAGCGGGGCCGGTCGGCGTCGACAGCGAAGAAGGAGTGAACGACTGCGGCATCGTCGGTGTGGCCAGGCCCGGGATCGGCGGGGCGCCATTGGGCATCGACGGAGCAGCGCTGGTCGCCTGCCGGGCGACGTTCGGCATCGACGGGCGCGGCGGGACGTGCAATGCCATGGTCGGCGGCGCTGCACTGGCGCGAGCGCCGGCATCCATCATCAGCGAGCGTGCGACCTTGTCGTGCCACCCCTGGAACCGCCCCGATCCGTCGAAGAGCGGAGTGAAGTATCCGACGACGATGCCGGCGGCGAGCCCGAAGATGATGTTGCGCAGCAGCGCCTTGCCGAACCCGAGGGGTGCACCGTCGTCCTCGCGCACGAGGCGGAGTCGCTGAGTGCGCATGCCGATCGAACCGTCGCGGGACTGCATGAACGTGTAGAACACGAACCAGCCGATGAGGATCAGCGACACCACGGGGGCTCCGATGCCGATGACGCCCAGCATCCCCTCCGGACCGGCCATGACCGCGAAAACCACGAGCAGGATCGACAGGACGATGCCGATTCCGGCCGCGATCGCGGCATCGATGATGTAGGCCACCGGTCGTCGTGAGGTCGGGGCGACGGTGCCGAACGACGGTTGCGTCATGATGTCTCGCTCTCGGGTGCTTCTGTCGTGCCTGTGTCGATCGTGCCAGGTTCTCGGCGAACGCGCGCGGTCGCGGCATCCTTCAGCCCCTGGAAACCGGACTGGATCGCGGATCCTCCCAGCAGCGAGCGCAGGCTGAGCCGCGCCTTCATCCGCTTCCAGAATCCGGCCTCGGAGCCGAGGCCGACCACGATCTCGTCGACCTCCTTCCAAAAGGCGTCGACGTCTTCCTGACTCGGGTCGTGCGGGCCGAACACCTCGGCGTCGGCCCGGTCGGCGAGCGCCGTCACGGTCGGAACCGCGAGCGAGTCTGAGACGAGCACCGCTTCCTCGCCGCGGGTCGCGCCGGGCGTCAGCCGCGCGCCGTAGTCGACTGCGCGGTCGGTGAGCTCGTCCCAGCCGCCGGCGATCCGGTCGGCCGTGTGATCGGCCGACCGGCGCGCGCGTCTCCGCGACGCCTTCCACGCGCCGATCACGATGAACGGCGAGGCGATCAGCGCGATGATCGCGAGCGAGATTCCGCCGATGGCCAGGATCGCACCGATGATCGCCGCGATGTTCAGCGACTCGTCCTCTGCTTCGCGATCGTCTGGCAGCGTCGGCGGCAGATCGACCGGCTCCTGGGGCGGGGGCGGCGGCTGCAGCACCTGCGGCTTCGGATCGGCGCGGGGCTTGGTGTTCTGGTCGTTGGGAACCTGGTCCTCTGGCGGCGTCGGGTCGAACGGAACCCACCCGAACCCGTCGAAGTTCACCTCGACCCACGCGTGGAGGGCGTCGCCCGTCGCCGCGAACGACGCCGCGCCGGCATCCTTCTCGTCGGGATAGAACCCCATGACCACGCGTGCGGGGATCCCCAGCTCTCCGGCGAGCAGCGTCATCGCGACGGCGTACTGCTCGTCGTCGCCGATCATCTGATCGCTGCCGATGAGCGTGGAGATGCGCTCCGAGGTGTGGCCGGCACGCGAGATGACCTCGCCCTCGAGCCCGTGGCTGAAGAAGCCTTCCTCGGACAGGTAGTCGGCGATCGCCTGCGTCTGCTCGACCGGCGTCTCGGCTTCCGCGGTGATCTCACCGGCGAGGGTCGACAGCTCTTCGGGAACGTTGTCGTTCTTCGGCATGCGCACGGCGCCGAAATCGGCGTCGGCGAGCTGCTCGTCCGTCACCTCGGCGGGGATGGTGGTCTGCACCGCGTAGCTGTCGCCCTTGCGCAGCCCCGTCGTCGCGACCGCGGTCGATGACCCGCTGCTGTAGTACGTTCCCCGTCGAAGCGCCTCGGCGTCGCCTCCAGCGAACCGGAACTCCGAGACGAGGCCGGCCTGCGGAACCCACACGTCGCTGTAGTCGCCGATGTCGAACTCCAGCGTCACCGGCAGCCCTTCCGCATTCGGCGACATGTTGGAGCGGATCGGTGAGAACGCGCTGGAGGTACCAGGGCCCCCGTCGACGACGTTGATCACCTGGCCGTCGAACTCGTCCATGGCTGCGATCCGGACGCGAGCCCCCTCGGGGAGCCCGCGGACCGTGAACAGCGTCGCCTCCTTGTTGTCGCGGACGTGGCCGCGGAACGCCTGCAGGGCGCTCGGGTAGTCGCGCACGTTGAACGGCGGGATGATCGTGTCGCGCAGGACGTGACGCACCTCGGTGGGTGCGGTGAACGCGCTGGTCGCGATTCCTGCGCCTGCGGCCACCGCGAGCACGGCGCCGCCGGCGAGCAGGCGTCGCATCCGCATGTGGTTGGCGCGCGACGGGTCGATCTCACTGACCGACACGGCCGCGTTCTGCGGCGCCCAGATCTGCCGCACCGCGAGCCAGGCGATGCTCGCGAGGGCGAACACCGCACCCTGGACGAGGGGCATGGCCGTCTCCGGCGTGCCGAGCGCGATCACAGCGGCGAGCAGCGCACCTGCGGGAAGCAGGGCCCATGCGGGCTGGGTGAGGCGGAGGGCGAGGGATGCCGTCACCACCGACGCCACGAGGAGGAGCAGGAACGGCACGAGGAAGTGCCCATCTGAGCCGGAGACCGGAGCGACGGTCGTCAGCATCTGCTTCCACGACGTGACCACGCCGACTGCAAGCTGCTGCAGCGTCTCCAGCGAAGGGATGAAGCCGCCGATCGCGGTGTGCGGCAGAGCAAGCGCGCCGCCGAAGACGAAGTAGGCCGCCACGGTGAGCCCGGCGATGATGAGGATCCCCCAGCGACGCCAGGCCGCGACGACCGCGATCGCGATGCCGATGAGGGCGCCTCCGATCGCCGCTCCGAGGAAGCTGCCCCCGGCGAACGTGGGCCAGAACCCGATTGCTGAGGCGACGAGCAGGACGATGACGGCTGCTACGTCGAGTCCCCAGCGACGCAGAGGAAGCGCTGCGACCGACGAGAGGGCGGGCGCGCTCATGCGAGGACCTTCTGAAGTGCGAGGGGGATCTGCTGCAGGGTGCCGACGCTGACGACATCGGCATCGCCGATGCGGCGGAGAGCCGGGACCTCGACAGAGGTGTCGGCGACGATCGCGATGACTCGCGCTCCGAACGGCAGGCGTGCGCAGGCCACCCGGAGGTTCTCGCCCGACACCTTCGAGCCGCACACGAGCACCACGACACTGGCGAGCGGCATCGTCGCCGCGATCACGCCGCTGAGCTCGGCGATGCCGCCGTCGCGCGGCTTGCTGCCCTCGACCGCGGCGAGCGAGTCGAGCAGCTGCTTCCCCGTGCCCGAGCGCAGCTCGCGCCCCTGCACCCGCACCTCGACGCGCTGCGAGTCGCGCAGTGCGCGGAGTCCGATGGACCCGGCCACCGAGATGCCCAACTCGAAGTCGGTGTCATTGGCGTAGTCGCCGGTCGATCGAGAGAGGCCGATGACGAAGTGCGAGCGACGGGTCTCTTCGTACTGACGAACCATCATCACGCCGGTGCGGGCAGTGGATCGCCAGTGCACGTGGCGCAGGTCATCGCCCGGCTGGTACTCGTTGAGCGCGTGGAATGAGACGTCGTCACGAGACAGGTCTGCAGCCGGCAGACCTTCGAGGTCGCGCAGGAAGCCGAGGGACTGACCGTCGAAGAGCACGGTCTGCGGGTGGACGAACAGATCGACGGGGTCGTCACGGCGGTGCGCGCGCTCGAACAGACCGAGTGGGTCGCCGCGGACGACGCTGACCGGCCCGACCTTGACGACACCGCGCCGCTGCGTGGGGATCGCGAAGAGCTCCTCGGCCTTCTCTCCGGGCGCGAGTCGCTGGATGCCGAACTCTCCGCGGCCTGCGCCGACGGGCAGCACGACCCGCGATGGGAGGATCGCCCGACCGCCGGGATTGGCGAGGGTCAGTGCGCCGACCGCGCGTTCGCCGACGACGACCCGGGTGCGGGCGAGGTCGAGGTTCACGTCGTACTCGGTGCGTCCGACCAGGAACACCGCGCACACCAACAGGGTGATCGTCACGATCACGGCCGTGACCGTGAGCTCGCGCCAGCCGAGGGTGAGGCCTGCGATCCAGAACACCACGGCGAGTGCGATGAGCACCCAGGCGAGGGGGCGGATGACGGCGGCGACCTTGCGGAGACGGCTTCCGATGCGCACGCCGATGAGCGCCACGATGTCACGCCAACCGGCGTCACGGGCGCTCTGCGACGTCGCCGGCAGCGTCTCTGCGGTCATCAAGCCGCCGTTCGGGCCTGGGGTGCAGCAACCCGCTCGAGCACGCGGGTGATCACCGCGTCAGCGGTGGTTCCCGAGAACTCGGCCTCCGGGTCCAGCATCAGGCGGTGCTGCCATGCGGGAGCGATGAGCGCCTTGATGTCGTCCGGCAGCACGTAGTGGCGTCCGCGGGAGGCAGCCCACACCTTGGCGAGACGGACCATTGCGATGGCTCCACGCACCGAGACCCCGAGCCGGACGCCGCTGTCATCGCGGGTCGCCTCGGCCAGTTCTGCGACGTAGCGCAGCACGGCGGGCTCGACGTGCGTGGTCGCCGCGAGGTCTGCCATGTCGGCGACGGCTCCGGTCGTGATGATCGGCGTCAGGTGCGCCGACGGGTTGCGGTCGGATGCTCCGGCCAGGATGCTCTCGGTGATCGCCAGGTCGGGGTAGCCGATCGACGTCTTGATGAGGAAGCGGTCGAGCTGCGCCTCCGGGAGCTTGTACGTACCCGCCTGCTCGACGGGGTTCTGCGTCGCGATCACGAGGAACGGGCGGCCGGCCTCATGCGTGACACCGTCGATGGTCACGCGTGACTCTTCCATGACCTCGAGCAGCGCCGACTGCGTCTTGGGAGACGCGCGGTTGATCTCATCGGCGAGCACGATCGAGGCGAAGATCGGGCCCTTGTGGAACTCGAACTTGTGCGCCTGCTGGTCGTAGATCGTCACACCGGTGACGTCGGAGGGCAGCAGGTCGGGCGTGAACTGGATGCGCGAACTGGTGCCCTGCACAGTGGCCGCGAGCGCCTTCGCGAGGCTGGTCTTGCCAGTGCCTGGCGCGTCCTCGAGAAGGACATGGCCTTCGGCGAGCATGGATGCCAGAACCAGGCTGACGACCTCGTGCTTTCCCTGCACGGCCTTGTCGATGTTCTCGACGAGGCGCGTGAAGGTGCCCTGGAACCAGGTCGCCTGCTCAGGAGTCATTGTCATTGTGTGCTGTTTCTTTCTCTCGCTAGTACCAGGTCATCGCGTCTGCGTAGCCCCAGCCCTCGATGCGGACTCGAATCGAGTGCCCAGGGCTTCCGTAGAAGCACGAGAGCTCGACCTTGCCGTTGGCCGGGACGTATTTGCTGCTTCCGCCGAACTCGCCGCCGTCGTTGCAGAACAACCGGTAGTTGCCCGCAGGGAAGTTCGTGACCTGCAGCGCCACATAGGCGCACGATGACGTGTTGCAGGCGCCGGACCCGCCCCAGCCGGGAGGCCAGCTGCCGGGCGTCCCCTTGACAGTCTTAGCCGTGGGCTCGGGCTTCTTATCGGTCGTCGCGCTGTCGCTCGCGACCGACGACCAATTCTTCCCGTTGTCGTTGCTCACCCGCACGTCGATCGTGAACTTCTGCGAGTACGGGGCGCCGACGGTTCGCGAACCGGTGTTGCTGACGCCCTCCCAGTTGCCCGAAGCCCCTGGGCCGCTGACCCTGATCTGCGTGTCGGTGAGTGCCTTGCCGTTGTTGCCGTTGTTGCCCCACGAAACGGTGACGTTCGAGCCGTTGTTCCGCGCACCGGCGCTCGGCTGCGGCGGGACGCCGTACGGGGTCACCGAGTTCGACCTGGCGGACTCGGCGCCGGTGTAGCTGCCGGTGCCGGTGTTCGACAGAGCGCGCAACTGCAGCGTGTACGGTGTGCCGTTGTTCAGTCCACCGATCGTAGTGCTGGTGAGGTTCTGCCAGCCGCCGCTGTTCAGGCTGTACTGGTAGGTCAATTCGGATGCTTTGGCACCGTTGCGCTGCTCGGCCGACAGCTCGTACGACGAGGTGATCGTGAGCTGGCGGTCGCCCACGGCGATCTTCGGAGTGTTCGGGGCATCAGGGCGGATCGCGCCGCGGCGCTCGGCGGACGCCGGGCTCCACTGACCCCAGTCGGCCTTGTTCTGTGCGCGCACGATGTACGAGTACCCGGACTCAGAGGTCGGCACGACCACGGCCTGACTCGTCTGCCCTGCCGGTACCGAGACGGTCCGTACCGTCGTTCCACCCTCGAGAACCTGCAACTGATAGCCCGAGATCGGTGCGCCGTTGTTGTCCGGAGCAACCCAGTTCACCTGCATCTGGGCCTGGTCCCCCACCGGGGCGAGCTCGGCGGTCGTCGGCGCGCCGGGCTGCATGGGCGGACCCGCCGGGATCTCGGCCAGAGACCAGCCGCTGTAGGTCGACGGCTCCGGGGCACGGTTCACGGCCTGCACCCGCACCTGGTACGAGGTGCCGTTCTCGAGGCCCTCCCAGGTGAGCGAGTTGCCGGTCACACCAGTCTTCTCGGTGACACCCGACGGCGGCGCCGGCGAGATCTGCAGGTTGTACGACTCCACGGGCGAACCGGGCGTCGTCGGAGTCGTCCATGCGACAGCGAGGCTCTTGTCGCCGAAGACCAGCGTCGGCGCGACAGGAGTGTCGGGGCGCGCGTCAGGACGAGCGACTTCCGAGGCCCCGGACGGCTCGGAGTCGCCGACGCGGTTGGTCGCGACCACCTGGAACGTGTACTCCACGTTGTTGGTCAGTCCGTCGAGCGTGCACGTGGTCGATGCGCACTCCTTGCTGTAAGCGCTGCCCGACGTGCTCGAGACCGTGTACCGGGTGATCTCGGCGCCGTTGTTGGACGGCGCCGAGAACGACACCACGACTGTGCGGTCCTGAACACTCGTGACCTGCGGTCGCCCCGGCGCCTCTGGCACGCCCTGCACGGTCAGGACGATACGGCCATCGACGTGGCGGTCGGAGTCCTCCGTGGCATCCTCGATCGTGTAACGGAGCACGAGGGTTCCCACGAACTTCGCACCCGGCGTCACCTGCACCTGATCGCCCACGACTTCGGCTGTGCCCACACCCGTCTCGGTGTTGACCGTGAGGACATCCAGCGGGGTGTCGGGGAACGGGTTGAAGTCGTTCGCCAGCACCGGAACCATGATGGTCTCGCCCTGATCGGCCTGGTCGATCGTGTCAGTGTTCGCGGTGGCGAGCTCACGCGTCGACGCGGTCACGTTGACGACGACCGTGCCCTCGATCGGGTCGGTCTCGCCGTCCGAGACCCGAATCGTGAGGGTCTGCGACGTACCTTTCTTCGCGTTCGACGCGGCTTCGACGGACAGCGTGGAGCCTTCGACGCGCGCACTCACGCCTCCGTCGGCGCTGCCGATCAAGTCGTAGGAGTGCTCACCCTGATCCTCGGGATCCGGATCGGTCGTCAATGCAGCCAGGTCGAGGGTGCTCGCATCCTCACCCGGCGCGACGTTCACCTCACCGCCAGTGAAAGTCGGCTGCTGGTTGTCTGGTGGCAGCACCGTGATCGGGATCGTCAGAACGGACTTCCGGCCCTCAGGGTCGTCCGGTCCCGAGCCGTCTGTTACCTCGAACGAGATGCCGTCCTCGCCGAAGTATCCGGCGGCCGACGTGTAGACGAGGGTGCTGCCGTCCTTGACCAGGTCGGCGCCGTCGGCGTGCGATGCGCTGACCTTGGCGTGCTCGGTGATGGTCACGGTGCCGCCGCCGGCGACCGTGACGTACTCGTCGAGCGGGAGCTCCTTGGTCTCGCCGCTGATCACTTCGACCGGCTTGGTCGAGGTGAGTGCAGGGCGCAGGTCCTTCACCGCCGGAACGAAGATGAACGCCGAGGTCGACAGGTCGTCGCGGTCGGTGAGCGTGTAGCGGATGAGTTGCATCTTCTCGCTGACGGTGACCCGCACCTTGCCGTCTTCGAGCAGCGTTCCACCGTTCGCGACCGCGATGTCGAGCCCATCGGTCGTTCCGTCTGGATCCTCGTCGTTGGCCAGGATGTCGACGTCGGTGGTGAGTCCGCCGTCCGTGAGGTCTGCGGGGAGCACGCGGTCGTCGCGGGCGATGGGCGCCAGCAGCGGGACGTCCTCGTCGACCGTGATCTGCAGCACGGCCTGTGCCGAGGCGCCGCGTGCATCTCTGATCGTGTACTGCAGCGATGTCTCGACCGGGCGGTTCGGCGCCTGCACGAGCACACGGTCACCCGACACACGCGCACCCAGCCCGTCGAGATCCGGCACGACCAGTCCGTCGTCCTTGACGAGCGCGATCTCATCGCCCTCAGGATCGGAGTCGTTCAGCATGACGGGCACGGCGATCTCACGACCGGGCCTCACGACGACGGCATCCTTCACCGCATACGGCGCCTGGTTCACGTCCTCCGGCGCTGCGATGCCGACGCGCACCGTCGCGGTGCCCTCCTTGCCGAGGCGGTCGCGCACGCGGTACGAGAACGTGTCGACGCCTGACGAGTCGGCGTACGCCTCGTAGACGAAGTAGTTCTGGGCGACCTCGAGGATCCGACCCTTGACGGGGCTCGTGGCAGGACCGATCAGCTCGACGGAGTCGCCGTCCTCATCGATGCCGTCCAGTGGCACGGCGATGTTGATCTTGTTCCCGCTGAGCACGCGGGTCGTGATGTCCTTCGGGCGCGGGGCGGCGTTCTCGTCCTGCTCCGGGACGATCTGGATCGTGATGTACCCGCCCACCTTGTTGCCGCGGGTGTCGGAGACCTCGTACGTCGCGTAGACGGTCTTCGCCTCCGGGCCCGCCTTGAAGCGCACGGCATCCTGCGAGACGAAGATCTCGCCGTCCTCGGGGTCGACGAGCGGTTCGATCAGATCCGACTCGAGAGTCAGAGCGTCGCCCACCGGGCTGGAGTCGTTCTCCAGAACGGGGATCGTAACGACGTCATTCACGCGGACGACCGCTTTGTCGGGATTCGCGATCGGCGGCAGGATCTTGTCAGGCGCCGGGATCGGGATGACGATCACCTCGCCCTCAGCCGTCTTCGACCCGTTCGAGATCCGATAGCTGATGCGCACCTGCTCATCGAGCGCACCCTGGTCGCCGATGCGGAGGGACTCGTGGTTCAGCACCGAGACCGAGATCCCGCTGCCCGGCTCGACGCTGACCGACTGGATGACGAGGATTCCACCGGACGGATCGGTGTCGTTGTTGAGCACGCCCAGCAGCACTTCGCCGCCCGTGGGCAGCAGCGCGACATCGCGGACGGCGATCGGCGGACGATCCTCGGCCGTGGCATCCTCGACGTCGACGCGCACGATGCCCGGCACGCCGTTGGGGCCGGCCGCGACCTCGTACAGCACGTAGTAGGTGCCGGGGGTCGGGGCGCTGAACGTGAACGTCGCGTTGGAGTAGTCGGGGTCGATCGTGGCGCTCGGCGACTCGGCGCCGTTGACGCGGGTCAGGCGCAGCGGTTCGCGCCCGGAGCTCGAGTCGTTCGCGAGCGGCGAGACCGTGACCTGCTCGCCGGCGCGGGTCGTGACGTGGTCGGCGTTGGTCTTCGGCAGCGTCGATCCCGCCGGACGCACGTCGAGCACGAGCGTCCCAGTGGCGGCCTCGCCCAGGGCGTCCGCCACCACGACCTGCACTTCCTTTCGACCCTGCAGGCTGGCCGTCGCGCGGTAGGTGATCTGGCCGTCGGTCGTGAATTCGACCTCGTCGCCCGGGGCAGCGGTGACCTCACGGAGGTAGATGTCGTCGCCCTCGGGGTCGATCCAATCCGGGAGGATGTTGTACGAGATCGTGCCACCGGTCTCGATCGCCAGCGTCGTGGTGCGCTTCGGCTTGGGCGCCGTGTTGGTGTCCCAGTCCTTCACCGTCAGCGAGACGGTGGCGGTGTCCTTGCCGTTCGGGCGGCCGTCGGTGGCCTCATAGGTGAAGGATGCCGACCCGGAGGCGTCCTCGCCGACGGCGATCTGCAGCGACCCGCCGTCGTAGATCGGCTGCACGTCGCCGATCGACGGCTGATTGCCCGCGAGGGCTGCGACCAGGACGTCGCCGTCCGCATCGTTGTCGTTGTCGAGCACTGGCAGCGCCGTCGTCTGGCCCGGACGCACCCCGTATGTGTCGTCTTCGGCGACCGGGGGCGTGTTGACGTCCGTGCGCACCGGGAGAGTGGTCTCGACCGTCTCCTCCGTGGTGTCCTCTTCGTCTTCGGTCTCGCCCTCCGGAGGGGTGAGGTCTTCCCAATTGTCGACCTGCTGCAGGCTCTCGTCGGTGAGCCAGGCGGCGCCGCCGACGGTGTCGTTGAGAATGATGACGTCGCGGTTGACGCGGAACGTCAGGGACGCCGAGGCGTCGATGCCGGGGATCTCCTCGTGCACGTCATCGCCGTCGCCGGGGCAGTCGCGCACGAACTGACCGCTGCCGGCCCAGGCTCCGTACGTGCAGCCGAGCAGTGAGACCGGGGCGGCAGGTGTTCCCTGACCGCCGGCATCCGTCGACTTCGGCTCGCTGCCGTCGAGCGGAACCTCGATGAACTGCGACGCCGTCGCGACGGTCACGGCATCCGTCTCGGCCGACGCGAACTGCAGGACGGCCGAGTCCGCCTCGGGGATCTCGGTGCGGAATCCCCCTGGGGTCATGACCGCGCTGTCAGCCGGCGACAGCACGACGGGGGTCGCGCCCACCGCCGTGATGCTCGGCGCCACCGAATCATCCAGCTCGCCCAGGGACGACGTCGACGGTTCGAGCGCTTCGCCCTCGTTGTCGACGGGGATCGTGACGACCTCGTCCTTCTCACCCGAGACCGCGTACACGGTGCCGTCCTGGCCGACGGTGACGTCGGAGTTCTTGCCGAGCTCGACGGTCGGCTCTGCACCCTCGAGCTCGAATCCGGAGATGCCTTTGACCGGGACGACGAACAGGTTTCCGGATTGAGCGTCGAGGATCGCGGTGGTCTGCTCGCCGAGCGCGACCTTGGCGTCGCCGGGGATCGTGGTGCTGTCCCCGAGCAGTACGCGCGCAGGGTCGACGGCAGTGAGGGTCGCGTTCGAGCGATCGGTGACGAGGATGGTCGACTCGTCCTGCACGATGTCGAAGCTCTCGCCCGTAGTGCGCAGCCCGCCGTCGAGCAGCGTCGACTCGTTGTTGAAGTGGCCGACCATCAGGGACGAGGACTTCGTGATCCAGACGCCGCCGTCGTTCAGGTCGACCTTGGTGGTCGGATTGCCCTCATAGGCGAATGCGAGGGTGCCGATGGCGAGGAACCCCGCCGTCACGGCCGCAATGGATGCAGCCGTCTTCGGTTTCGCGCGCAACCACGACAGCGCCTTCATCCTCGGTATCCCCCCGGTGTACTTCGTAGGTGCATGACGGATCTGTCACGACCCGGGCGCACCGGTACATCCTAACCGCCAGTTCTGAACCGTACGACGGGCAGAATTACCCATCTGATCAGGCCGCGCGCCAGCATCCATCGATGTGATCGTCGATCATGCCGGCGGACTGCATGAGCGCGTACATCGTGGTCGCCCCGACGAATCGGAATCCGCGACGACGCAGCTCCTTGCTCATGGCCGTCGACTCCGCCGTCACGGCGGGCACGTCGGCGAACGCGGTGGGCCGCGCTCTGGATGCCGTCGGCGCGAACGACCACATCAGCTCGTCGAGCTCGCCATCCGCCATCTCTGTCACGAGGCGGGCGTTGCCGATCGTGGCGAGGATCTTGGCACGGTTGCGGATGATGCCGGCATCCAGCATCAGGCGTTCGACATCGTCGTCGTCGAAGACCGCGACCTTCTCGGGCTCGAACCGCTCGAAGACCTCGCGGAACCGCGGGCGCTTGCGCAGGATCGTGATCCAGCTGAGCCCGGCCTGGAAGCCCTCCAGCGCCATCTTCTCGAACAGCGCGCGATCGCCGTGCAGCGCGACGCCCCACTCCTCGTCGTGGTAGCGCTGGTATTCGGCATCCGCCCCGACCCACGCGCAGCGCGCACGTCCGTCAGCGCCGGTGAGGAGGGAGGTCATTCCCCCAGCGTACGTCCCGAGAAATCACCTGGAGCGCGAGACATCACCTCAGTCATGGTGTCTCGCGCCGCACATGGTGTCTCACTACTTCTTGGCGGCCTTCTTGAGCGCCTTCTCCGAGACGGGCGCCTCGCCGGATGCCTCGAGGTCGGCGTAGTAGGCGCGGGCCTCGTCCTGGCGCTGCTGCTCGATGCCGCTGGCGATGGGGGCGCGGACGTGCTCGGGCTCGTATCCGAACGCGTTCACCAGGTCGAGCGCGTGCGGGCGCAGACGCAGGCACAGCCGGTCGATGTAGCTGGACACCGCTGCCGCACGCTGCGTCGAGAGGCGTCCGTTGATGATGTGCCAGGCGAGGTGCTTCTCGATGAGCTGCAGGCCGAACAGGTCCCGGAGCCAGGTGAGCACCTGACGGGTGTCCTCGTCGGGGATGCTGTTGACGGCGTCGGTGAACGCCTCCCACTGCAGCAGCTCGCCGTGAGCACGCGCGGCCTCGATGAGGTCTGCCTGGTTCTCGTTGAAGAGCTTCTCGCCCAGCACCTTGTCCTTGCCCGCCGGACGCAGACGGCCGGCGATGTCGGCCACCATCTGCTGCACGCGGTCGGCGAGCAGCTCGTGCTGCTGCTCGGCACGCAGACCGTTCTCGACCGAACGGGCGACCTGACCGAAGTCAGCGATGTTCTGACCGAAGCGGCGCAGGCCAGCACCGTGGAACACCTTTCCGGCGGTCTGGCCGACGGCGTACTTCGCGAGGGCCGCGGCATCCTTGTCCTTGAACTGCTTCGCGAAGTCGGTGAGCAGGCGCTTGCCGACCAGCTGCAGCAGGACGTTGTTGTCGCCCTCGAAGGTGACGTAGATGTCGAGGTCCTGGCGGAGCCCGACCAGACGGTTCTCGAACATGAAGCCGGCGCCGCCGCAGGCCTCTCGGGCCTCCTGCAGGGTGTCGAGCGCGTGCCAGGTCGACAGCGGCTTGAGGGCCGCCGCGAGCGTCTCGAGGTCCTCGCGGTCATCCGGGGTGTCCGTGCGACCGGAGAAGACGCCGTCGAACTTCTGCAGGAATTCGTCGTGCGCGAAGATCTGCGCGTAGGTGGTCGCCAGTCGCGGCAGAAGTCGGCGCTGATGCTTGCCGTAGTCGAGGAGCACGACCTCCTGCCCGTCGGCACCGTCGAACTGGCGGCGCTGCGTTGCGTAGGTGATCGCGATGTAGAGGCCGAGTGCGGAACCCCACGATGCCGCGCCGTCGAGGGACACGCGCCCCTGGACGAGAGTGCCGAGCATCGTGAAGAACCGCCGACCGGGGCTGTCGATCGAGCTGGTGTAGACGCCGTTCTCGTCGACGTCGCCGTACTTGTTCAGCAGGTTGGTGCGGGGGACGCGGACGTGATCGAAGGAGAGGCGACCGTTGTCGATGCCGTTGAGTCCGCCCTTCAGCCCGTCGTCCTCGCGGCCGATGCCTGGAAGGTCGTTGCCGTCCTCGCCGCGCAGCGGCACGTAGAAGCAGTGCACGCCGTGGTTCACGCCGTTGGTGATCAGCTGCGCGAAGACGGTGGCGGCGATGCCGTGCAGAGCGGCGTTGCCGAGGTACTCCTTGGTCGCGCCGCGGAACGGGGTGTTGATGACGAACTCGTCGGTCTCTGCGTCGAACGTCGCGGTGGTGCCGACGGCTGCGACGTCGGAGCCGTGGCCGATCTCGGTCATCGCGAAGGCGCCGGTGATCGAGAGATCCATGATGCCGGGGAGCCACTTGTCGTGATGCTCCTGCGTGCCGAGCTGCAGCACGGCAGAACCGAACAGCCCCCACTGCACACCGGCCTTGATCTGCAGGCTCGGGTCGGCGGCGACGAGCTCTTCGAATCCGGAGATGTTGGCGCCGTTGTTCTCCTCGCCGCCGAACCGCTTCGGGAACGCGCGGTGCACGGCCTTGTTCTGCACGAGCAGGTGCAGCTGGCTGAGGACGCGCTCTCGGTGATCGTCCTTGCCGAGGGAGTCATCGCGCCAGAACGCGGAGTCCTTGATCATCTCGCGCGCCGTCCGACGCGTGTCGGCCCACGTTCCGAGCAGCAGGTCTTCGACGCGCTTCACATCGATGCGCGGGCTGGTGTCTTCGGTCTTCTGCGAAGTGCGGACGGCGGCGTCGACCATGGTGTTCCTCTCAGAGAGAAGTAAGGATGCTTCAACCGTAGGACTCCTCCAACCAGGATCCAACGCGCCTGTATGGTCCCTCCAACCGTTCTTGCGGGCGTGGCACAGGTGGGTTGTCGCGAGCCGACAGGTTGTGGGCGTTCGGGGCGTGCTTGCGCGGTGCGGACTTCGCGATGGGAGAAGAGTTTCGCGGCTGCTCACGCCGCGGAGCCGGCGAACTCCTTCTTCCATCGATCCGGCCGCGGCCCGGAGGGCCGAGACCGCGGCGTACGGTGGAGGGGTGGGCATGAGATACCGGACACAGGCGAGCAACCGTGACGGCGGAGTCGGCGTCAGCAGCGTCGCGGGCGGCATGAGTGTCGCGGTGGCGTCACCGCTGAACCCGGATCGCGATCCGGAGGCGAGCAACCCGGAACAGCTGCTCGCCCTCGCGTGGGCGACGTGCCTGAACGCCACAGCGCGGGTGTTCGTCACGCGCAAGCAGCGCACCGCCGTGCGCGTCGAGGTCGAGTTGCACGATGCGTCCGATGGGCCCGGCTACGAGTTCCACGTCGACGCGTATCTGTCGGTGGAGGGGGCGGATGCCGCGGAGACCGAGCACGTGCTCGCCCAGGCACACGCCCGCTGCCCCGTCTCGAAGCTGCTGAAGGATGCCGCGACCGTCGCCGTGCACGCGGAGCCGCACTCGGGTTGACATCCCGCGGGTCGAAACCTCCGCATCCCCGCCACAGCTCAGTTCGCGGCGACCACCGAGAGGACGGCGTCGCCGTACGCCTCGCGCTTCTTCTCACCGATGCCGGTGATTCCGTCGAGATCCCCCATGGATGCCGGGCGCAGCTCGGCGAGCGCCCGCAGGGTCGCATCGCCGAACACGATGTACGCCGGTTTGCCGATCTCGCGGGCTGTCTCGGCTCGCCACGCCCGCAGCGCCTCGAACAGCGAGCGGTCGCCTTCTGCCACGGCATCCGATGCGGCCGACGTCTTACGAGCGCGACTGCCCCCGCTGACCCGCCCCATGGTGTCCTTGCGCAGCGGCACCGGGGTCTCGCCCTTCAGCACGCCGCCCGACGCCTCACCGGGAGCGAGGGTGCCGTAGTCGCCCTGGGCGACGAGGATGCCGCGTGCGAGCAGCTGCCGCACGACGCTGCGCCAGTCCTGATCGGAGAGGTCGGCGCCGATGCCGTAGGTCGCGAGCCCGTCGTGCTTCTGTTGGCGGATGCGGTCATTCGAGGAGCCGCGCAGGATGTCGATGAGGTGCCCGGCGCCGAAGGCCTGGTTGCGCTCGCGCTTGAGCCGGACGATCGTCGAGAGCAGCTTCTGCGCCGGGACGAGGCCGTCGAACGTCTCCGGCTTCTCGAGGCAGGTGTCGCAGTTGCCGCACGCGCCGGAATTCTGGCCGAAGTAGTTCAGCAGGTTCTGGCGGCGGCACTCGACTGTCTCGCACAGGGCGAGCATGGCGTCGAGATGCTGCCCCATCCGCATCTTGAACGTGCGATCGCCGGGGCTCTGATCGATCAGCCGGCGCTGCTGCACGACATCGCCGAGCCCGTACGCCATCCACGCCACTGACGGCTCGCCGTCACGGCCGGCGCGACCGGTCTCCTGGTAGTACCCCTCGACGGACTTCGGCAGGTCGATGTGGGCGACGAAGCGGACGTCCGGCTTGTCGATTCCCATGCCGAACGCGATCGTGGCGACCATGACGACGCCGTCCTCACGAAGGAACCGCGACTGGTTCGTCGCTCGCACCTCGGCGGGAAGGCCAGCGTGATACGGGAGCGCGTCGAAGCCCTGAGCGGCGAGATAGCTCGCGGTCTGCTCGACGGACTTGCGGCTGAGGGCGTAGACGATACCGGCTGCGCCCTCGGGCATCGAGCGGATGAAGGACACCAGCTGTTTGCGCGGATCGACCTTCGGCACGATCCGGTACTGGATGTTGGGGCGGTCGAAGCTCGCCACGAAGTGCTGGGCGTCGTCCAGGTTCAGACGCTCGGTGAGCTCCTTGTGCGTGGCGCGGGTCGCCGTGGCGGTCAGCGCCATGCGCGGCACCCCGGGGAACCGCTCGCCGAGGTCGCCGAGCGCGAGGTAGTCGGGGCGGAAGTCGTGGCCCCACTGCGACACGCAGTGCGCCTCGTCGATCGCGATGACGCTGAGGACACCGCGCTGCAGCAGGCGGGTGGTGGCCGGCGAAGACAACCGCTCCGGCGCGACGTAGATGAGGTCGAGTTCGCCGGCGAGATACGCGCGCTCGACTTCGGCGCGCTCGGAGGCCGCCTGCGTCGAGTTCAGGTACGCGGCGTTCACGCCGTTGGCGCGCAGGGCGTCGACCTGATCGTGCATCAGGGCGATGAGCGGGCTGATCACGAGCCCCGTGCCCTCTCTGACGAGCGCCGGCACCTGGTAGGTGATGCTCTTGCCGCCACCGGTCGGCATGAGGACGACGGCATCCCCGCCGCCGATCACCTGCTCGACGATCGCGGCCTGGTCACCGCGGAACGCGTCGTAGCCGAAGACCGTGTGCAGCGCCTCGGCGGCGGTCGCGTAGCGCGACGGCGTCGCTTCCTTCTGGGCGGATGCCGGCACGGCGGCCGCAACCGGAGTCGACGGGCCGTCGCCCCAGTCGAGGGGCGGTTCGTAGCCGGCGCCCTGCGGCTCCCAGTCCATGTCTTCGGGTGGTGGGGCGTCGTCCCACGGAGCATCCGGCCAGGGCAGATCCTCGTACGGGTCACGGGGTGACCGGCCATCGGGGTTCTGGGGCATCCCTCCAGCGTAACGACCCGCGCCGACACAGGCGGATCTAGGGTGGGGATAGAGCAAGGGAGCAGCCATGACCGACGAGCCCACTGTCACCCGCAACGCAGACAACTCGCGCTACGAGATCCACATCGGCGACGTACTCGCCGGGTTCGCCGAGTACAAGGAGCGTCCGGGCGAGATCCTGTTCGTGCACACCGAGCTCGATCCGGCGTTTCAGGGCAAGGGCCTGGCGCCGATCCTCGCCGCGCAGGCGCTGGCGGATGCCGTCAGCTCCGGTGCGACGATCGTCCCGTACTGCCCGTACATCGCCCGCTATCTGAAGCGCAACGAGGTCGAAGGCGCGACGATCCGCTGGCCCCAGCTTCCGGACGACCCGACCGCGGCGGCGGAATGATCGGCCGGCGCAGCATCCTGCTCGAACCGCGCGAGGTGCCCCTCGGCGGCGTCCGGGCGATGAACGTGCTGCGCACACTTCCCAACCGCGACATCCCGACCGTCGGTGCGTGGTGCTTCCTCGACCGGTTCGGGCCGGATGAGGTGCGCATGCGCGTCGAGCCGCATCCGCACATCGGCCTGCAGACGGTCACGTGGCCGCTGGTCGGCGAGCAGCGCCACCGCGACTCGGAGGAAAACGACGTCACGCTCAGGCGCGGCCAGCTGAACCTGATGACCGCCGGCGACGGCATCTCGCATTCGGAGTACTCGCTGGGCGACGGTCCGGCGCCGCTGGATGCCCTGCAGTTCTGGGTGGTGCTGCCCGAGTCGGCGCGGCACGGCGGGCCCGGGTTCGAGCAGCATACGTCGCTGCCTGCGGTGACTCTGCCGGCGGCTTCGGGAGAGGACGCCACCGCGACCGTCGTGCTCGGCGAGTTCGCCGGCGTGCGCTCGCCCGCGACGGTGTACACGCCGATCGTTGGCGCAGAGATCGCTCTCGCCGCCGGCAGTCGGGTCACTCTGCCGCTCGATGCGGCGTGGGAGCACGCCGTCGTCCTGGTCGACGGCGACGTGGCGGTCGCTGTGGACGCTGAAGACGACGAGCGGATGCTGTCGCACAACGACATGCTCTATCTCGGCGACTCCCGCACGTCCGTGACGGTGTCGAGCGAGGCCGGCGCGCTGATCTTCGTCCTCGGCGGGGAGCCGTTCGAGGAGGACCTCGTGATGTGGTGGAACTTCGCCGCCCGCACGCATGATGAGATCGCGCAGGCGCGCTCGGACTGGGAGACGCCGGATGCTTCGGCCGCACGATTCGGCCGCGTCGTGAATCACGGCGACGAGCGCATCCCAGCGCCCGAGTTGCCCCACGTGACCCTGAAGCCGCGGCGGCGGCATATCTGACGAGGTCGCTCGTTCTTCTGACTCAACGGAATGTCCACGCTGCATCTCGCTGCGGCAACGCGTCGGCGTTCAACTCACACAAGCCCAGCGCGACATCCGACCGAGGGCAGATTGCACGGAGACCAGGCCTTTTCGCGCCGAAACGATCACATTTTCCTCTTGTCAATCTCGTACGTATGTTCTAAACTGAGTACATGGCAACGCTCAGCCCGACTACTCAAGCAATCGAGGATTCCCTCGTGCTTCAGGGCGAGCTGCTCGACGAGTGGGTCGGCGTCGGCGCCCGGATCGGAGCGCTGGAAGCGGAGCGCGTAGAACTGCTGGCGCGACGCCTGGATCTGCTCGCGCAGGACCGGTTGGCCGGTGACGAGATGGCGTTCCGGTCGATGTGCGCCGAATACGCCGCGGCCGGGCATCTCTCCCCGTCGACGTTCGCCGCCCACATCACCGCAGCGTGGATGCTGGCGCGTACACTCCCCGCGACGTTCGAGGCCCTCCGCGCCGGAACGATCAGCAAGCGTCACGCCGATGTCATCGTGGCCGCAGCTCCGAAAGTGTCCGGGGATGCCGACGCCGACCGCATCCGGGCGGAGTACGAGGATCGGGTCGTCCCGTTCGCCGAGCGGGAGACCCCGGCCCGCACCCGGGCTGCAGCGCGCGAGGTCGCCGCAGCCGTCTTCCCCGAGGGCACCGTCGAGCAGCACCGGCGGGCCAGAGGCGACCGCGCCGTGGCCGTCAAGCCCGACGGCGAAGGGATGGCGGTGCTCATCGCGATCCTCCCCGAAGTCCTCGCCTACGCGATCCACGACCGGCTCACGACAATGGGCAACGAGGTCATCCAGTCACGCCCGAAGGGCCAGCGCCGCCCCCGACGCTCCACACTCGAGAAGATCCGCGCCGAACGCGAGACCGCGCTCGCGCAGCAGGAACCCTCCGGCCCTCCCCCGTCTGACGCCCTCGAAGACGAGCTCCTGCGCAGGTTGGAACGCGAGTTCGACGAGACCCCGCCGTGGGAGGACAGCGGTGACGCGGCCGCCACCGTCGCCGCGTCCATTCCGCCGACCCACATCGACGACGCCTACATCGACCGCTTCGACCAGTCCTGCCCGACCGGCGATGACGACGACATCACAGCTTTCTACGAGTCCACGCCGACGCACGACGGGTACGGCCCGCTCGAACACGACACCCGCACCCTCGATCAGCTGCGCGCCGACCTCCTCGCCGACATCCTTCTCACCACAACCCCCTCCAGCGTCACGGAGACGTCGCTCGAAGCGATCAAGGCAACCGTGCAAGTCACGATCCCCGCCTCAGCCCTCAGCAGCAGGGAGGACGCAAGCGACGACAGCCTCGCGCTCCTCGACGGCCACGGCCCCATGACCACAGACGCCGCCCGGATCCTCGCCGGCCACGCCACCAGTTGGGACCGCGTCTTCGTCGACCCCCGCGGCATGGTGGTGGAGACGGACAACTACGTCCCGACGGCGGGGATGAAACGATATCTGCGCGCCAGGGATCAGCACTGTCGCTTCCCCGGATGCCGCGCGCCCGTGCACCGCTGCCAGAACGACCACAACCACGACCACGCCAAAGGCGGACCGACAGCACTGGACAACCTCGCCCTGTTCTGCACCAGCCACCATCCGCTCAAGCATCCCGACGTGGATGATCGTGATCGATGGTCCGCGAAACAGCTCGATGGCGGCGTCATCCTCTGGACCAGTCCGCTCGGGCGCACGTACACGGACGAGCCTCCGCTGCGTGTGATGTTCGTCTGACTGCACCGTTCGCCTGAAGACACTGAGAGGGCGCCCCGCGCCGAAGCACGAGGCGCCCCCGTGACAGCTACTCCGCGTCCACCGAGACGATCGTCCGCACGTCGGAGTCGCCGTACTGCACGACACCGAGGTAGCGCGTACCCGCGGTGAGACCCGACCAGCTGAGGTCATAACTCGTCTGTTGACCCTGAACCGCAGCCAGCGGGTTCGGGGTCGCCGTGAACGCGCCCTCACTGGACGAACCGACGTTGGCGTAGGTCATGTCCCACGTCATCGGCGCACTCGTCGAGTACACGTTCGCGACGACGAGATACGTGCCCTGCGCCGGGGTCGGAACAGTGACCTGCTCGTCAGCGGATGCGGTCGCCGACTGCCACATCTCGTAGTACCGCAGATCATCCGGTGCGACCACGCGGTAGACGGTCAGGTCGAGGTCGCTGCCCTCGTCGTCAGACGAATCGAGATCGAAGCGCGACAGCGTCGTGCCCTCCGGCACGTCCACGATCCACGCGACGTCCTTGTTCGCATCGCCCGAGTTCTCATCGCCGGAGTGACCTGGCACCGGGTGGTCCGGATCGGCGAGCAGCGTGAACGGCGTCAGACCCGACAGGTTCAGCGGCAGTTCGCCGTCGACACCCGGAGTGACCTCGACCGTGGTCGAACCGTCGACGCCTGTTCCTGCGACCTCGGCCGGAGCATCCGCCGTCACCGGGAAGACCGCGATCGGCGAGCGCACCTCGCCGGCCTCACCGGTCCAGGTGAGCGAGCCGGTCGCCCACTGCTCGACCGGCGCCGACGCGTTGTCGAACGTGACCGTGTACGTGGCCGTCTCACCCGCTGCGCCGAACGACAGCGTCGACGGCTCGACCGTGACGTTCACCCCAGGCACATCAGCACTCGCGGTGTACGTGCCTGCAGCAGTGGACGTCACCGTACGGGTGACCGTCTGAGCGCTGGCCAGGGTGCCGATGGAGATCGATGCCTGGTTGAGATCGCTGCCGTCGATCGGCTCGACGCCGTCGAACTCCGCCAGCCCCTTGCCCTCGAGGAACGCCGCCCAGTCGGCCACGCCGTTGAGGTACAGCAGACCCGGCTCGAAGAACCTGGTCGGATCGACCTGACCTGCACCCTGCGCGAACGGGTCGGTGTTCTTCGACCCGTCTGCGTTCACGGTGTCGTACGCGGTGGTCATCATCGCGGACTTCACTTCAGCCGGCGACGCGGTCGGCCGCTCGCCGAGGTACAGCGCGCCGAGACCGGCGATGTGCGGTGACGCCATCGACGTGCCCGACAGGATGCCGAAGGTCGGCTTGTCCTTGCGAGCGTTGTTGGTCGCGGCGAGGATCGCCACGCCAGGAGCAGCGATGTCGGGCTTCATGACATCGCTGCCGTCGGCGTGCATGGGACCGCGGCTCGAGAAGCCCGCGATCTGCGGCACCGGCGTCGTCTCATCAGTCGTGTTCTCGCCGGTGAGCGTGATCGGTCGATCTGCTCCACCCTGCACATACGCGAGGACGGCCTCGCGGTACGCGGACGACAGGTGCACGGTCGGCACGACGTGGAAGTCGTTGTCGAGCGAATCGGCTTCGCCCGGCACGTTGACCAGCACCATGCCCGCACCGCCGGCATCCTTCACGACCTGCGACTTCTCCACACGCGCGTTGACGCCACGGTCGCAGACCACGATGTGCCCCGAGACTTTCGCGGGGTCGAGCGTTCCCGGCATGCAGAGTCGCGCGTCGACTGCACCTGCGGCCGCCGCGTCACCCGCATAGATCGACGGACCGGTGACGGTCTTGCCGAACGGAACCGAGACGGATGCTCCGGCCTGCGCGAACCCGTCGAAGCTGACGGTTCCCTCCCACGTCGGGATCGTGGATGCCGCAACCGTCGTGTACCAGGGCGACGCGTGGTCGGCGGTTACGGCATCCGGACCGGAGTTGCCAGCGCTGACGGACACGAACACACCGGCGGCCGCTGCGTTCAGGAACGCGATGTCGTCCGGTTGCAGAACCGATGTGGCTGCGCCTCCGCCGATCGAGTAGTTGATGACGTCAACCCCGTCGGCCACGGACTGGTCGATCGCCGCGATCAGGTCGCTCAGCGCGCAGATGTCATCCGTCGTCACCAGCGGGTCGGGCCCGACGTAGCAGGCCTTGTACGCGGAGATCCTGGCGGCCGGGGCCACACCGGAGATCGTCCCCAGCTTCACGCCCTCGACCTGCGCCTTGACTCCGAAGACTCCGGCGGCTGTGCTCGCGGTGTGCGACCCGTGGCCGTCGCCGTCGCGCGGCGAGAGGTAGTCGTACTGGAAATCGAAACCGGCCGCCGCGGCCCCCGTCGAGAAGTACTGTCCGCCCACGAGCTTGGTCGTGTAGTCGTGCTTGTCCCAGTCCTGACCGCCGACGATGGCGCTGCGGAACTGCGTGCCGTCCGACTTGTCGAAGTAGACGTAGGAGCCGTCGCTGTACGGCTCCCCCTTGCTCTTCCTCGGTTTCTTCTTCAGCTTGTCGCCGTCGAACGAGGGATGCTCGGGGGCGATCCCGGTGTCGATCACACCGACCACGACGCCCTCGCCGGCCTTCTTCACGCCGCCAGTTGCCTCCCACATGCCGCCCTTGCCGCGCTTGTCGTCGCCGTGCCCGAGGAAGTCGGTCGAGGACTGCGCATCGGGGTGCCGGATCTCGTCGGGGAACACCCCGAGCACGTCCTTCGACGATCGCAGCGCGTCGACCTGATCGCCGCTGAGGTCGGCGCTGAAGCCGTTGAGCGTCACCTGGTAGGTGACGTCCGGCGTCACGCCCTCGGCCTGAGCGAGCTTGCGCTGCTCGTTCTCCAGGTGCGCGACGTACTTCTGCGAGTCGGCGGAGTGCGCGTCGAGCGGCTTGCCCGGATTCGGCTTGGTGCGCCGAAGGCCCTTCGTGTCGCCCTCGTAGGTGGCCAGCGGATCGGCCTTCATGACGACGATGTAGTGGCCGGGCGTTCCCTCGACGGGTGCGGGGTGCGTCACCTCCTCGACGCCTGCGTAGCCTGCGGTTGCCGAAGTCCCGATGACGAGTGCGGCGAGTGTGACGCCCACTGTCAACCGGAGGGGTGATCGACCCATGTATCTGCTCCGATGATCCTGCACGGCCTCGTTGCCGCGCCGTCGCTCAACCTAACGCCGGAGCGCACAGGGGCACCATTGGCCGTTCCGCCAGAGGCGATCCGACCTATGGCCGGTCGGCCCGCTCCGGATCGATCAGTTCGTGCGGGACGGATCGACGAAGCCGCCGCTGTGCACCAGGCGCACTTCGACGCCACCAGCTCCGCGAATCGCCGGGTTGGTGCCGGCGATGGCGAGCGCGGCATCCCAGCCGTCCGCTTCGATGATGTAGACACCCGCGACGACCTGAGGGCTGTCGACGAACGTCCCCTCCGCGACCCCGTCGGCCCTGATCGAGCGGGCCAGGTCTCGAGGCGTGAAAGCCCAAGCGGCGGTCATCACGCCGGCGGCGGAGAGCTCATCGCCGTGTCCGTTGGGCTCGGCCAGATCCTCGTCCGTGGCGTCCAGCGCGTGGGCGGAGTCGTCGGAGTAGATCAGGACTGCGTACTGCGGCATCGGAGCATCCATTCGGTCGATCGGGATCAGAGCCTATACCCGCTCCGGAGTGTGCAGCCGGGCGAGATAGCGGTCGACGCGCGTCGGCGTGCCGCGGGTGTCGAGCAGCGAGACGCCGATCGTCGTGGCGGTCGCGAGCGGGATCGTCCACGCCGCCGGCTGGGCGAGGAACGGAGCCGCGAGACCCACCCCGTCGACGGCCGCGTACACGATCAACGACAGCGTGCAGGCGACCCCGCCGGTCACCATCCCGGCGACCGCCCCTCGGGCCGTGAGCCCTGCCCACCACACCCCGAGCAGGACGACGGGAGAGAGCATGGATGCCGCGAACACGAACACCATGCCGACGCTCGAGCCGAGCCCGGCGGGCGTCGTGAGCAGCGCGACAGCGAGCGGCACCGCCGCGCACAGCACAGCGGAGAGGCGGAAAGAGCGCACCGATCCGGAGAAGACGTCCTGGCTGACGACGCCTGCCAGCGACACGATGAGCCCGGCCGACGTGGCCAGGAACGCGGCGAACGCACCGGAGACGACCAGCGCAGTGAGCAGTTCGCCGAACAGCCCGGGGAACACGCGCGACGGCAGCACCAGCGCCGCAGTGTCGGCGACCGCGGGGTCGGCGAGGTCGGGCGCGACGATGCGCGAGACCAGGCCCATCCCGCTCGATACCGCGTAGAAGGCGCTCACCATGACGATCACGAGCACCGTCGTCTGCCGGGCGGAGACGCCGGTCGGGCTGGTGTAGAACCGCACGAGCACGTGCGGCAGCCCCATGGTCCCGAGCAGCAGCGCGAGCATGAGCGACACCGTTTCGTACAGTCCGAAGCCGGCGGGCCCCGCCTCGGCGGGGAAGATCGTCACAGGGTCGATGTCGTGCGGCCCGCCGGTGAGTGCGAACACGATGCAGACGAGCGGTACGAGCAGCGCGAACAGCTTCAGCCAGTACTGGAACGCCTGCACGTAGGTGATCGCCCGCATGCCTCCGGCGGCGACCGACCCGGCGACGAGAACGGCGATCGCGACCTCGCCGACCCACGGCGGGAACCCGGCGACGACGGTCAGCGTGAGGCCGGCGCCGTGCAGTTGCGGCACGATGTACAGCCAGCCGATCACGAGCACCGCCAGACTCGTGATCCGCCGCGCACGCACCGACTCCAGTCGCGCCTCGATGAAGTCGGGGATCGTGTACGCGCCGCTGCGCCGGAGCGGCGCCGCCACGAACACGAGCACGAGCAGATAGCCCGCGGCGTATCCGATCGGGAACCAGAACCCTCGAGCGCCCTCGAGCAGCACGAGCCCGGAGAGACCGAGGAACGTGCCGGCCGACAGGTACTCGCCGCTGATCGCCGACGCGTTCCACACCGGACGCACGGTGCGGGAGGCCACGAAGAAGTCGCCGGTGGTGCGTGAGACCCGCAGTCCGTAGACGCCGATGAGAAGCGTCGCGACGATCACGAGCGCGATGCCGACCAGATCGAAGACCGGGTTCATCCGCGCTCCTCGAGGGCTCGGTACCGGCGCTCGTTGCGGGCCGCCCCGCGCACGTAGAGCAGCGCGAAGCCCACGATCACCGGGTAGAACGCGAACGCATGCAGGATCCACGACAGTGGAAGCCCGGCGATCACGACCTGGTCGATCTCGGGGATCAGTGAGATCACCAGGGTCAGCGTCGCGGCGATCACGATGAATCCGGCGACGGTGCCGAGCGCGAGCCGGAGCTGACTGCGACGCAGGGCGCGCGCGTAGACGGCATCCGCGTCATCGACCGGTGAGCCGGGCAGCGCGATGCCTCTGGTCGCCGCCGCACCGCTCGATCCCTGGCCCGGACGAAGCGTCACGGAGCGGGTCGTCGGCGCCCCGGTCACGCGCACGCGCCGGGGTGGATTCTGCCCTGGCGGATGCTGGGTCACCGTGCGCTCTCCCGGCGCACGAGCGCCTCCCGAACAGCGGGCAGCAGGCGGCGGCTCACCGGCAGCACGACCGCGCCGACCGTGACCGACGGCTCGCTGCCGGACAGCTTGGCCTCGCCGATGGCGGCCGCCGCGGCGAGGTACGAGCGGTGCACGCGCACGAACCCGGCATCCGCCCACCGCAGTTCGAGCTCCGAGATCGGGATTCGCACCAGGTGGCCGATCGCGTCACCCGTGTGCAGCCGCGAGTAGTCGCCCTGCGCCTGCACCCACTGCACCTCGCTCCGCCGAACGAAACGCACACTCGACCCGACCGTGACCGAGAGCACTTCGTCCTCGGTATCCGTCGCCGCTCCGCCGAGCTCGACGACGCGGTCGATGGCACGGCGGAGTCGGTCGGTGCGCACGGGTTTGAGCAGGTAGTCGGCTGCGCGCAGCTCGAAGGCGTCGACCGCACGCGCGTCGTCTGCGGTGACGAACACGACGGCCGGCGGCTCCGCGAGCCCCGTCAGCGCACGCGCGAGCTCCATGCCGCCGAGCCCCGGCATGTGGATGTCGAGGAAGGCGATCGCGACGGCGCGCTCGGTGAGCGCGCGCAGCGCCTGAGCGCCGGAGCCCGCCAGGACGATCTCGCCGATGCGCGCGTCACGGCGCAGCAGGTGTGCGAGCTCGTCGCGCGCCGGCTGCTCGTCATCCGCCACCAGGACGTCGATCATCGCACCCTTCCTCAGATGTGTCAGCCCCGTTGCGGATCGTGCAACGGCTGCGACTTCGGGATCCGCATCCGCACCAGGGTACCGGCGCCGGTGTTCGTCTCCACGACCAGTCCGCCATCGCTTCCGTACAGCTGACGCAACCGGGTGTCGACGTTGCGCAGCCCCACGTGCGCGCCGTCGACCGCCGAGGTCAGCAGCGTGCGCAGGATCTCAGGGTCCATGCCGACGCCGTCGTCCTCGATCGTGATCTCGGTGTGCGTGCCGTCATCGGCCGAATCGATCCTGATCGTTCCGCCGCGCTCCCCCGGCTCGAGACCGTGCCGCACCGCGTTCTCGACCAGCGGCTGCACGGACAGGAAGGGGATGACGGTCGCAAGCGTCTCCGGCGCGATCCGCAGAGTCACCTCGAGCCGGTCGCCGAACCGCGCGCGCTCGAGGGTCAGATACGCATGGATGCTCTGCAGCTCCTCCGCAAGCGTCGTGAAATCGCCCTGCCGGCGGAAGGAGTAGCGGGTGAAGTCCGCGAACTCGAGAACGAGGTCGCGCGCGCGTTCGGGGTCGGCGTGGATGAACGACGCGATCGCCGTGAGCGCGTTGTAGATGAAGTGCGGCGAGATCTGCGCGCGCAACGACCGCAGTTCGGCCTCGGCGAGGGCCGTACGCGAAGCATCCAGCTCTCCGAGCTCGACCTGCGCAGCGCACCAGTCGGCGACCTCGCCGGCAGCGCGGACGAGCGCGGCGCGCACCGGCGCGGCGAACGCGACGACCACCCCGGCGACCTGGCCGTCGACGACGATCGGAGCGCCGACCGCCTCCAGCTCCTCGCCGTCGGGGTGCGGGAAGACCTGCCGCCGCCCCGATTCGCGGATCAGCCCGGCGATGCGCACGGCGGATGCCTCCAGCCCGTCGGCCGCCCCGTCGATCGCGACGGTGTCTCCGTCACCGACGATCGCGACGGCCGCGCTGCCGAGCAGAGCCCGGAAGTGCCGAGCGGCGCGGACGACGTCGGGACTGCTCAGCCCGCCCCGAAGATCTCGCGCGGCGAGGCTCGCGTGGTGCATGACCTCGTAGGACGCGTGCTCGGCCGCGCTCCCGAGGTCTGCCGAACCGCGCGCGAGCCTGCGCGCGAGGAGCAGCAGCACTGTGACGGCGATCCCGCCGAGCACGCCCAGGACTGCGGCGAGCACGACGGGATCGGTCATGCAGTCAGCCTAGAAGACACCCTCAACAGCACGTATTCTCAACAGCAACGCGCGCCAGGATTGCGGTCCTGCTCGTCCATGCGGTCCCGCCAGAACTGACGCTCCGTCATGGGTTCCTCGTCCGGATGCCGGCGCCGGTGGTGCGCGAGGTAGGTCTCATAGGCGCTGTCGCCCATGAGGTTGCGCATGTACCAGCGGATGCCGCGGCCGGCCCTGGCCACCCACGCGGCGAGCGCGCGGAGCGGGTCGGTCACGGCATCCGTCTGATTCGTCATGACAGGCGATCCGCTCAGTGGTGCGCCGTCGTCCGGCGCTCCTCTTCCACGATCGGCTCCCATTCCTTCTCGAGTTCGCGTTCGGCGCGAGTCGGGATGAACCCCGAGGGCGCATAGCGGTTCGACGCGATCGGCTCGTCCTCGGTGTTCTCGCCGCCGCCGTTGCGGATCGCCTTGATCGTCACGACGACCGCGACGATCATCACGATGATCGCGAGGACGACGAAGATGATCGACAGGCTGCCCTGCACCGCGGTGTTGCGGATGACCGCCTCGACGACCGCCGGCTCTCCGAGACTCGTGTCTCCCGTGTCCAGCGCCTCCTGGTACTTGAAGTTGTTCGCCCAGTAGCCGACAGCCGGCACCGGCGAGAAGATCTTGTACATCGAGGCGGTGATCGTGATGACGGCGGTGAACGCGAGCGGAGCCGCCACGATCCAGAGCCAGCGCAGGTAGTTCTTGCCGCGCTTGGCGACGATCGCCATGACCACGGCGAGCGCGATCGCGGCGAGCAGCTGGTTGGCGATGCCGAACAGCGGGAAGAACGTGTTGATGCCGCCGAGCGGGTCGGTGACTCCGAGGATCAGGATGTAGCCCCAGCCGGCGACCATGATCGCCGTGCAGATCCACACACCCGGGCGCCACGAGACGTCACGGAACTTCGGGAACCAGGTGCCGATCGTGTCCTGCAGCATGAAGCGGGCGACGCGGGTTCCGGCATCCACCGCGGTGAGGATGAACAGCGCCTCGAACATGATCGCGAAGTGGTACCAGAACGCCATGAGCGCCTGACCGCCGAGAGCCTGCTGCATGATGTGCGCGAGGCCGAGCGCGAGCGTCGGCGCACCGCCGGTGCGCGACACGATCGACGGCTCTCCGACATCCGCCGCAGTGCCGGTCAGCATCTCCGGAGTGATGTTCACGCCGGTCAGACCCAGCGAGTTCACGAACGCCACCGCGCCCTCGACCGTTCCTCCGGTCAGAGCCGTCGGCGAGTTCATCGCGAAGTAGATCCCCTGGTCGATCGAGATCGCGGCGACGAGGGCCATAATCGCGACGAAGGACTCCATGAGCATTCCGCCGTATCCGATGAAGCGCGTCTGCCGCTCCTTCTCGACGAGCTTCGGCGTCGTGCCGGAGGAGATCAGCGCGTGGAATCCGGAGAGCGCCCCGCAGGCGATCGTGACGAACAGGAACGGGAACAGCGAGCCGGAGAACACCGGCCCCATGCCGTTCTCGCCGAAGATCGTGACCGCGGGAACCGAGATCTCAGGGCGCACGATGACGATCGCGCCGGCGAGCATCACGATCACGCCGATCTTCATGAACGTCGACAGGTAGTCGCGCGGTGCGAGCAGCAGCCAGACGGGGAGGATCGCGGCGATGAAGCCGTAGATGATGATGCCCCAGGCGATCACGCCGCGGTCGAGGTGGAACACCTCTGCACCCCACTCGGTGCCGGCGACCCAGCCGCCTCCGACGATCGCGGCCATGAGCAGCACGAAGCCGATGATCGAGACCTCGGTGACCTTGCCGGGGCGGAGGAAGCGCAGGTAGACGCCCATGAACAGCGCGATCGGGATGGTCATCGCGACCGAGAAGACGCCCCACGGGCTCTCGCCGAGTGCATTGACGACGACCAGGGCGAGGATCGCCACGATGATGATCATGATGAGGAGCGCGGCGATGATCGCGGCCGTGCCGCCGATCCTGCCGAGTTCCTGGCGGGCCATCTGACCGATGGTGCGGCCACCGCGGCGCATCGAGAAGAACAGCACGGTGTAGTCCTGAACGGCACCGGCGAGCACGACGCCGACGATGATCCAGATCGTGCCGGGGAGGTAGCCCATCTGCGCTGCGAGCACTGGCCCGACGAGCGGGCCGGCGCCGGCGATGGCGGCGAAGTGGTGGCCGTAGAGCACGCGGCGGTCGGTGGGGACGTAGTCCTTGCCGTCCTGCTTGACCTCGGCCGGCGTCGCGCGCTTGTCGTTCGGTCGAAGGAGGTACCGCTCGATGACCTTGGAGTAGAAGCGGTAGCCGATCAGGTACGTGCAGACCGCGGCGAACACGAACCAGATCGCGTTGACCGTCTCGCCGCGGACGATGGCGAGCATCGTCCAGGCCACGGCTCCGAGGAGCGCGATCGCGGCCCAGAGCGCGATCTTCGGCCAGGTCCAGCGGCCGGCCTTGGCGTCCTGCTCCGGAGTGAGAGATGTGGGTGGGAGATTCGGATCGCTGACGAGTACGGGCTCGCCGTCGATGACAGCGCCTGCTCGGGACTGCGAGCGGCGCGACGAAGGTGATGACATGGATGCTCCTTGTGTGCGCGTCATTGCGTGTCCCAACGCTAGGAACTCGTGACCGCGCGCACCCGTCGCCTGATCGACGGATGCGACGAGCGGCACCGCCGGGGCGACGAACGGTGCGATCGCGCTGCTCGAGCATGGTTTTCCCCGGTCTCGGAGGGGACCGTGCGCCCGCCGCGCGACTAGGCTGATCAGGTGCCCAAGACCCGTGTCCTGACGACCCGCGTGCTGCTCATCTGCGCCGCTGTCGGTGTCGCCACGGGCCTCGTCTCGGCGGGCGCCGGCTACCTCAGCGTGCCGGTCTCCGCGGCCGTGCCGGTGCTGTACGGGCTCATCCTCGGCTCGCATGTCCTGCCCGGCATCGTCGCCCAGTCATTGCTGCGCGTACCCGGTGTCGCGCTGGTCGCGCACGTGCTCGCAGCCCTGGTCTCGAGTGCCTTCGCTCCGGCCTGGGTACTGCGCTACATCGGCACTGCACTGCTGATCGGTCTCATCCAGGAGGGCATCACCGCGATCGGCCGGTACCGCTACTGGGGCCTCGGTCGGTTCATGATCTCGGCGGTGATCGTCGGAATCATCCTCGCCGTGCCGATCGGACTGGCCGTCGATCTCGACCGGTTCGAGCCCTGGGCCAGAGTGCTGTACCTCGTGATGTTCATCGTCGGGCCCGTCGCGTGGACCTTCATCGGCGCGCGCATCGGCGCATCGCTGCGACGAGCGGGCGTCGCAACCAGGTAAGGGTCGGCTAACCTGGGTACGTGCTCCCATCCGTGCCCCTGCTTCGCGTGCGCGACCTCTCGCTCACACACGCAGGCGCAACGCACCCGTCGCCCAGCGACGTGAGCTTCGACGTGCAGCCTGGCGAGGTCGTCCTCGTGCTCGGACCGAGCGGATCGGGCAAGTCGACGTTGACGCTCGCGCTGAACGGGCTCATCCCGCAGTCGGTCCCCGCCGACGTCGCAGGCACCGTAGAGGTCCGAGGACGGAGCACCGTGGACACCCCGGTGGCCGAACTCAGCTCGGACGTGGCGATGGTGTTCCAGGATCCGGACGCGCAGCTGGTCACCGGCACGCTCCTCGACGAGGTGGCGTTCGCCCTCGAGAACCTGCTGCTTCCCGTCGCCGAGGTGCTCTCGCGATCGGAGCAGGCGCTGCGCCGGGTCGGCCTCTGGGAGCGCCGCGCCTGGAACCCCGATCGCCTGTCCGGCGGCGGACGCCAGCGTCTGGCGATCGCCTGCGCCGTCGCGATGGGGTCCCCCCTGATCGTTCTGGACGAGCCCACCGCGAACCTCGACCCGCAGAGCATCGACGACGTCTACGACGCCCTGACCGATCTCGTGGCATCCGGTGATCGTGCCGTCATCCTCGTCGAGCACAATCTGGATGCCGCGATGCGCTTCGCGACCCGCGCGATCGTGCTCGACCAGCAGGGCCGGCTCGCCTTCGACGGCCCCGTCGCCGAGATCCTGCGCGAGCACACCGAGGAGCTCATCGCCATGGGCGTGTGGCTGCCGGCCGCGACCCTCGCCGGACGGATGCTGCGCGAACGCGGCGTCCTGGATGCCGAGACACCTCTCCCACTGACGCCGGAGGAGTTGGCGGGGGTGGTGAACGGCTTCGGGACGTTGAGCGAGCGCAGCGAGACGAGACGGATTGAGCGAGCCGAAGGCGGGTCGAAATCGTCACCGATGATCGTCCGGTCGAGGAACCTCAGCGTGAAGCGCGGACGCGCCGAGGTGCTGCACGGCATCGACCTCGACATCTCCGCAGGGTCCCTCACCGCGATCGTGGGCGCGAACGGCGCCGGCAAGACCACGCTCATCCAGGCCCTCGCCGGCGTCGTGCCTCCGCCGCGGAACCGGATCACGATCGACGGCATCGACCCCGGCCGCGCTTCCCCTCGCGACCTCGCCGCCCGCGTCGGCTTCGTGTTCCAGAACCCCGAGCACCAGTTCATCGCGCACACCGTCTTCGACGAGCTCGCGCACGGCCTGCGCCTCCGCGGCGCCTCGGATGCCGAGATCTCCGACCGCGTCGGCGAGATGCTGAGCCGGTTCGGGCTCGAGCACAAGGCGGACGTGCATCCCTTCCTGCTCTCCGGCGGAGAGAAGCGACGGCTGTCCGTCGGCACCGCGCTCATCACGCGTCCCGCCGTCCTCGCACTCGACGAGCCGACCTTCGGCCAGGATCGTGCCCGCGCCGACGAACTGCTGCGGCTGCTGAAGTCCCTGAGATCGGAGGGCACGACGATCGTCATCGTCACGCACGATCTGCAGCTCGTCGCCGACCACACCACCCACACGGTCGTTCTGGCCGACGGCCGCGTGCACGCCGCAGGATCGACGGACGAGCTGTTCGCGACCGAAGGGCTCTTCGAGACCGCAGGCCTCCGGCTGCCGGCACTGCACCGAGCGCTGAACCCGCAGTTGCGCGGAATCCTCACCGAGACGACGCGATGACCGCCATCACCTCCCCCACCGCCACGGTCGACCCGTACGCCCCCGGGGCGCCGGCACCGGCCAGGCGGTTCCTGAATCACCTCAATCCCCTCGCCAAGGTCGGCGCCGTCCTCCCGGCGATGGTGCTGCTGATCTTCGTGCGCGATCTCGCGACGCCGCTGTGGTTCACCGCGATCGCCTACGCACTGATCGTGATCGGCGCCCGCCTCACCGCGCGGACGGCTGCACTGCTGTTCCTCGCCGTTCCCCTCGGCGTGATCGCGATCGGCTTCGGCTTCTCACTCTGGGTCGATGCCTCCGGCGTCGACGACACGGCGCCGTTCCTGCAGATCGGCGGCTGGACCCTGTTCAGCGGAGCCGTGCAGATCGGATTCGCGACCGCGCTGCGGCTGGCTTCCATCCTCGCGCTCGCGTTGATCGGCGGGCTCACGACGACCGGACCCGACCTCGTCCGCGCCGGCATCCAGCATCTCCGCGTGCCGTACCGGATCGGGTACACGGCACTCGCGGCGTATCGCTTCGTGCCGCGGTTCGGATACGAGCTCAGCGTGATCCGCGCCGCGCACCGGGTGCGCGGTCAGCACGGAGGCCGCGGTCCGTTCGCGCGCATCGTCCGCGGTTGGGGATACATCGTCCCGCTGCTGGCCGGCGCGATCCGGCACGCCGAGCGCGTGGCGCTGGCGATGGATGCTCGTGCCTTCGGCGCGCATCCGACGCGGACCGAGCGGCACCTGGTGCCCTTCCGCACGCGCGACACCGTGTTCGTCGTGATGTTCATCGCGGCATCGGCGGCGATCTTCGCACTCACGTTCCCCTGGCAGCTCTGACTCCCGTTCCGAGCAGCCCGACACCTGAAAGGCGACCGATGGCATTCAGCAAGATGGTCAAGCCCGAGACCACCGACCTCCTTCCACTCGAAGTGCTGCGCACCGAGCGGCTCGCACCGCACTGGATGCGCGTGACCCTCGGCGGCGGCGAGATCTCGAAGTTCCGGCCGATGGGCTACGACCAGTGGTTCCGGCTCTTCATCCCCGTCACCGGCGACGCCGGGCTCGAGCGCGTTCCGGCGAAGGCGCACAAGCTCTTCGGGTATCTGAAGTTCCTGCGGATACCCGACGGGGAGCGACCGGTGATGCGCAACTACAGCGTTCGCGAGTACCGACCGGCCACGGGCGACCACGGCGCGGAGATCGACGTCGATTTCGTGCTGCACGGCTCTGCGGCCGACGGCACCGCCGGCCCGGCATCCCGCTGGGCGGAGACGTGCGGCCAAGGCGATCGCGTGCTGATCATCGACGAGGGACTCACGTTCAACCCCGAGCGCGGCGTCGACCGCGTGGTGCTCGTCGGCGACGAGACCGCCCTGCCGGCGATCGCCTCGATCTGCGCGTCGCTGCCGGAGGCCGCATCCGGCATGGCGATCATCGAGGCGCCGTCCGAGGACGACATCCTCGAGTTCGCGCATCCGGAGGGCATCTCCGTGGAATGGATCGTGCGTCCGCACGCCGTCGACCCCGGATCGCTCGCGCTGACCGCGCTGCGCGATGCCGCGCTGCCGAATGCTCCGTTCCATGCGTATGCGGCAGGAGAGCAGGCTCTCGCGTCCGGAGTGCGCAAGCAGCTCGTCACCGACCGCGGTGTCGACAAGAACACCGTCAGCTTCTGCGGCTACTGGAAGATCGGCGCGGCATCGCCGACCTCGAAGGCCGCTCGCGACCTGGCGGCGGAGCCGCTGGCATGAGCGAGGCACGACGCATGCCGCGGATCTCGACGACCCTGCTGCTGACCTGCGCAGCGCTCGGCGTCGCCGGAGGCCTGCTGCTGGCCCCAGCGAACTGGCTGTCCACCGTGCTCCTGACGCTGGGCAATCCGGTGCTGTCCGTGGCGATCACCGGGCTGTGGGTGCTGCCGTCGGTGATCGCACTGCGGCTGCTCCGCCGGCCGCTGGTCGGGCTGCTCGTCGGCGTGATCGCCGGGCTCGTGATCGCGCCGTTCTCCGGATACGGCTTCTACAGCGTGATCACCAACGCGTCCTGGGCGCTGCCGGCCGAGTTGCCGTTCATGATCGTGCTGTGGCGCTTCTGGAAGACCTGGATGCACTATGCCGGGGCGGCCGTGCTCGGCGTGGTCTACCCGCTGTTCTCCTGGGAGTTCTTCCACATGGGATCGCAGCCGCTGTGGTCGCAGATCCTCTTCTTCGCGGTGACCTTCGCAAGTTGCGTTGGGGCGACGGCGCTCGGCATCCTCATCGCCGACAAGCTGCGCGCCGCAGGCGTCGGACGCCGCTGAGCGCTGCACCTCAGGTTGCAGCACTCAGCGATGGCGTATCAGCGCTTGCCAACGATCTGGCGACCGACGAGATCGCGCATGATCTCGTTGGTGCCGCCGTAGATGCGGTGCACTCGGGCGTCGGTGAACGCGCGGGCGATCGGGTACTCCATGATGTAGCCGTAGCCGCCGTGCAGCTGAACGCCGGTGTCGAGCACCTCCCACTCGCGCTCGGTCGCCCAGTACTTGACCTTCGCGGCATCCTCTGCGGTGAGCTTCTGGTCCTTGTAGGCCAGCAGCGCGCGGTCGATGTAAGCCCACATGACCTCGGTCGTGGTGACCATGTCGGCGAGCTGGAAGCGCGTGTTCTGGAAATCCGCGATCCGCTCGCCGAACGCCTCGCGGTCCTTGGTGTAGGTGATGGTCCAGTCGGTCGCAGCCTGTGCCGCCGCTGCTGCCGCGACGCCGATCGAGAGGCGCTCCAGCGGCAGGTTCATCATCAGCTGGATGAAGCCCTGGCCCTCCTTGCCGCTGATGAGGTTCTCGTCGGGGACGAACACGTCGGTGAAGCTGAGTTCAGCGGTGTCCCAGCCGTGGAAGCCCATCTTGCGCAGCTTCTTGCCCTGGTCGAACCCTTCCATGCCCTTCTCGAGGATGAGCAGGCTGAACGCATCGGGGCGGTTGCCCTCACCGGTCTTCACGAACGTGACGACGATGTCGGCCGTCGTACCGGAGGAGATGAAGGTCTTGGCACCGTTCACGATGTAGCCGCCGTCGACCTTCTTCGCGTTGGTCTTGATGCCGCGGAGGTCCGAGCCCGCACCGGGGTCGGTCATGGCGAGCGCGCCGAGCACCTCGCCGGTGGCCATGCGAGGCAGCCACTTCTCCTTCTGCTCCTGCGTGCCCATGTGCACGAGGTAGGGCACAGCCAGGTCGTCCTGGATGCCGAAGGCCCCGGCCAGGGAACCGGCTCCTGAGGCGATGACCTCTTCCATCACGATGGTGCGGAAGCGGTAGTCCTGCAGCATGCCCGCGCCGCCGAACTCTTCGGGGACGGAGAGTCCGATGAGACCGGCCTCGCCGGCGGCGAGCATGGTCTCGCGGTCGATCTCGCCCGCGGCATCCCACTTCTCGATGCTCTCGGTGCTCACGTGCCGCTTGACGAAGTCCTTGACCAGGTCGCGGAATGCCTCGTGGTCCTCGTCGTAGATGTCGCGTTCCATGCCGTCCTCCCGAACGTGTCTGGCGTCTTTGCTCCGCCGAGTCTATGCCGGAGAGCGGATGCCGAGGCCGGGCATTGTGAGAATGCATCCCACGATGCGTGACACTGGGTTCCGCGTTTGTGGGATGCCACAGATCCGTGCATCCACCCCCGGGATGCGGCCGCCCGACGGCGTGCGTCAGTGCGCGTAGTCGGGAGCGGCCGGCAGGCCGAAGAACTCCTCGAGAGTCCGGTACCCGCCCTCGTGGTAGGTCTCGGCGAGCGCGGGACCGATGTAGCGCAGATGCCACGGTTCGGGTTCATACCCGGTGGTCGGAGTCGCACCGGCCTCGTAGCGGACGACGAACCCGTACTCCCACGCATGGGCGGCGACCCAGTCGCTCTCCGGGGTTCCGCCGAAGTTCGCGATCTCACCGCAGCCGCGGCTGCACGCGACGACGTCGACCGCGAGGCCGGTCTGATGCTCGCTGAACCCAGGGCGCGCCGATCCCAGGTCTGCCGTGCGCTGCCCCTCTGCACTCACCAGACCGGTGTAGTTCGAGACCTGCAGCAGGTACGAACGGTAGGCGTTGTTCATTCCGAGCACGCCCGATCCCGACCGCTCGAGGTCTGCGGCCATGTCGCCGAGAGCGGCTGCGGCACCCTGGTGGATCATGCGCGACGACGTCGTCTGCTGGATGGGCGACTCGATCAGGTCGACGGGAACGTAGTCAGTGGGGTTCAGCTCATGGGTCTTGTTCACGACGACCCAGATGCGGGCAGGGTCCATCAGAGAGATGCAGGGCGCGTTGCCGACGACGACAGCATCGCGGAACGCCGCGCCTCCGCCGAAGGCGGCGATCACCGCCTCATCGTCCCCCGCCGCGATGGCGTCGGCGACCGCCGATTCAGCGCACGGATCGGCAGCCGGCACGGCCGCGACGTGCACCCCGGGGAGCTGAGCGGCCGCAGCCGGAACCGGAGGCACGGACGCGTCGACGGGCGCGGGCACGTCCGCCAGCGCCCACATCGCACCCAACGCGGTGACCGCGAGCCCGATCGGTAGGGCGACCGAGAGCGCACGGCGTGGACGCGACGCGTGCCGCGGGTACCGGGCGTCGCTCATGCTTCCATTCTTGCTTAACTCGAATCGAACATATTTCTTAAACCTGATTGACTTTATCTCGCCGTTTTGTTCGAATGGCCGTATGCGGTGGCAGGGACAGACGATCGACGATGCGGATGCCGCGGCGCTGCCCGGCCTCGAGAATCGCACCGGCATCGTGCGCTCCGTGACGACACCCGAGTTCGCGGACATGACCTTCCACGAAGTGCTTGCGAAGTCGGCGCTGAATCATGTTCCTGGCGGATCGCGGATGCCGTTCAGCTGGACGATCAACCCGTACCGCGGATGCTCTCATGCCTGCACCTATTGCTTCGCCCGCGGAACGCATCAGTACCTCGACCTCGACGGCGGCACGGACTTCGACTCGCAGATCGTCGTGAAGACGAACGTGGCGGAGGTGCTGCAGCGCGAGCTGCGGCGGGGCTCCTGGAACCACGAGACGGTGGCACTGGGGACGAACACCGACCCGTATCAGCGGGCAGAGGGCCGCTACCGGCTCATGCCGGACATCATCCGCGCCCTGGCCGAGTCCGGCACCCCGATGTCCATCCTCACCAAGGGCACGCTGATCCGGCGAGACATCCCGCTGCTGGTGGAAGCCGCCAGGTCCGTACCCGTCGACATCTCGATGTCGATCGCGATGTACGACGACGAGCTGCAGCACTCCATCGAACCGGGGACCCCGTCGACCCAGGCGCGCCTGGACACCGTTCGCGCGCTGGCTGGTGCCGGATTCCGCGTCAGCGTGTTCCTCATGCCGGTCCTGCCGCATCTGACCGACTCGGTCGAACACATCGACCACGCGCTCCGGCGGATCAAGGACTCCGGCGCCGACCACGTGATCTACGGCGCTCTGCACCTCCGTGCCGGGGTGAAGCCCTGGTTCATGCAGTGGCTGGAGCGCGAGCATCCCGAGCTGATGTCCTCGTATGGCGGGCTCTACCCCGGCGCCGCCGCCGATGCTCCCAAGGCGTACCGGCAGTGGCTGGCGAAGCGGATCCGGCCGCTGATCCGCGCCCATGGGCTCGAAGCACGGCACTCCGATGACGCCTACCCGACGAGGCAGTTGACGAGACCGGCTGTACTGACGCCCACCGCTCCGCCGGCGCAGCCGATGCTGTTCTGACCCGTCATTCGACTGTCTCGGCGCGTTGAGAATCGTCGTCGGCTCGCTCTTCGGCCTCGTCCAGCTGGGCGCGTAGAAGGCGATTGGCAGCCTCTAGTGCGAGCACGTGGCGGGCGCCGACGAGGTTCACGCCGGCGTCGAGCAACTCGATCACTCGTCGAAGGGTGGACAGGTCATCTTCGCTGTAACGGCGGGTTCCGCCGGGGGTGCGGCTGGGCTCGAGCAGGCCTTTGCGTTCATACAGTCGCAAGGTTTGTTCGCCGACGCCGACGAGCTCTGCGGCGACGGTGATGCCGTACACGCCACGCGCGCTCAACGTCTCCGATGCGTCATCCAAAGTATCTCGTCCTTCCGGCTTGCATTACCTGTGTGCCTGGAGGTATAAAACCTATACCACTCAACACAGATTATCGAGTGGTCCACAACACCACAGTGAAATGGAGGAGATGCAGAAATGCTGTTGCAACATGACCCATTCCGTGACCTCGACCGGCTCACACAGCAGGTGTTCGGAACGGTCGCCCGGCCATCCGGTATGCCCCTGGACGCGTGGCGCGAGGGAGATGAGTTCGTAGTTGAGCTCGACCTCCCCGGTATCGATTCGGAGAAGCTGGATATCGATGTGGAGCGCAATGTCCTCACGATCACGGCGGAGCGACTCAGCCACATCCCCGACGCAGCCAATACCGTGGCGGCGGAGCGCCCATGGGGCGTCTTCAGTCGCCAGCTGGTGCTCGGGGATGCGCTGGATACCGAGAAGGTCGACGCGGACTACACCGCCGGCGTGCTGCGGCTGCGGATCCCCATTGCGGAACAGGCCAAGCCTCGCAAGATCAACGTCAACAGCCGGGACGCCATCCAGAGGAAGGAGGCCAAGAGCATCAACGCGTGACCGGAGCGCACTCTCCGAATCGCACTCTCCAGTCCCGACGGGAGGTGAATACATGATCCCCGACACCACCGCAACGGCCGCCGACACCACCGCGGCTACCCAACAGGCCACCCTCGAGTTACTGCTGCAGGACCGAGAGTGGGTGCAGGCCCAGTTCGCGGCGATCATGACCGCCTCCGGCTTCGGTGATCGCGTCATCCTTGGAACTCTCCCCGACCCGCCATACGATCACGTTTCCCGGGTCCGCGACAGGAACCCCCGATGGCGTTCCCTCGATCGACTCGCGATTGCGAGGGTCATATCGAGAGTTCGATCACCCCCGGACCGGTCATGACCTTCATCAAGCGCCCGGAGCCCCACCGGAGGGCTCCGGGCCGCGCCTGGCACGCTCCCGCGGAGAGCTGAATGTCCGCCGATCAACGCAGAGAGGAGATGAGGAGGATGCTCCAACTTGTCGAGCTTTCCCCCTCGACAATCGTCGATGTAAACAACATGTCGCTGAAGCCCGGGCAAGAGGAGTTTCTCTCCCCTGTGAGCTACGGCATCGCCGCCACGGTAGTGAACCCGCTCACGTCATGGCAGCGGGTCGTACTCGACGGCGACCAAGTCGTCGGCTTCCTCAGCGCGAACTTCGAAACCGACGCCCCCTACGAGCACTTCCGCTCCGTACTCTGGCGCATCAACGTCGACGCCGAGGAACAGCGCCGGGGGATCGGCCGCTTCGCTGTGGAAAAACTGAAAGAGGAAGCGCGCAAACGCGGGTTCGACCACGTCAACGTCATGTACGAAGCCGGCGAGCCCGGCCCGGACGCTTTCTTCCGCAACATGGGATTTGAACCGGTCGGAGAGACGGAATTCGGCGAAGTCATCGCCCAGGTTCGCGTCTAGATTCCTCGATGACAAGACGGGGCGTCGAAGCCCGGCGGCGCGTAGGCTCGATGATCATGGCAATCGGTTCGACGATCTACACGTTCGCGGTGCAGCTGGCCGACATGGACCGCGGGGTCTACGACGACCTGACGCTGCGCGTGGCGCGGCATCCGTCCGAGACCGACGCGTACATGGTGACGCGTCTGCTCGCGTACTGCCTCGAGTACACCGAGGGGATCGCCTTCGGCGAGGGCATCTCACAGGCCGATGAGCCGGCGGTGATCGTCCGCGACCTCACCGGCGCGGTCACGGCGTGGATCGAGGTCGGAGCACCCGACGCCGAACGGCTGCATCACGGCAGCAGGCTCGCTGATCGCGTCGCCGTCTACACGCATCGCGATCCGGCGAAGGTCATCGCCCCGTGGGCTGGCAAGCGGATCCACAACGCCGAGGCCATCGAGGTGTTCAGCTTCGACCCCGGTTTCATCGACGACGCGGTTCGCCTGCTCGAGCGGCGCAGCACCGTCACCCTGACCGTCACCGAGCGGCAGCTGTACCTCGACCTCAACGGCACGACGCTGAGCTCGGCCGTGCACGCGCACTCCGCCGTGTGAGAGCGGGGTGCGCGTGCTGACGGCGATCAGGCCGTGAGCTCGGCCGAGCTCGGCATCCGTCCTGCGACCTCTTCGAGGATGTCGTCGCCGAGACGCGCCTGCTCGAACGGTGCATCGATCTCCGCACGGCTGAGCAGCTCGCTCATGCGACGCTCGCGCTGACGGGTGATGAGCGTGACGACGCGGCCGGTGCGGCCCGCGCGACCGGTACGGCCGGAGCGGTGCATGTATGTCTTGTACTCGTCCGGAGCATCGGCCTGGATCACCAGATCGATGTCGTCGACGTGGATGCCGCGTGCCGCGACATCTGTCGCCACGAGCACGTTCACTCGACCCGAGGTCATCTTCTGCAGGTTGCGTGTGCGCTTGGCCTGATTCAGGTCACCGTGCAGCGAGACGGCCGGGATGCCGGCATCCTCGAACTGCTCTGCGAGCATCTCGGCGAATGCGCGGGTGCGCGCGAAGACGAGCGTCTTGCCATCGCGGTCGACCATCGAGGTGAGGATCTCGGCCTTGTCGCGGTGGTCGATCACGAGCACGCGGTGGTCGATGGTGCTGGAGTCCTGGTCCTCACCCGCGACCTCGTACACCGCCGGGTCGACGAGGAACTCGTCGACGAGCGCTGCGACCTCGCGGTCGAGCGTCGCCGAGAACAGCAGCTTCTGGCTGCCCTCCCGGGTGTGGCGCAGGATGCGCTGCACCGGCTCGACGAATCCGAGCTCGCACATGTGGTCGGCCTCGTCGAGGACGGCGATGCGGCAGTCCGACAGGTCGAGCTTGCCCTGGTTGATGAGGTCCTCGATGCGGCCGGGGGTGCCGATCACGATGTCGACGCCCTTCTTCAGCGCACCGACCTGACGGGCCTGCGGAACGCCGCCGTAGATCTGCGTGGTGAACAGGCCGACGCTGCGGGCGATCGGCTGCACAGTGCGGTCGATCTGCAGCGCGAGCTCACGCGTCGGAGCCAGGATGATCGCCTGCGGGTTGCGACCGAACTCGCGGCGCTTGCCGGCCTGCGCCTTCAGGATGCTCTCGACGAGCGGGGCGCCGAAGGCGATGGTCTTGCCGGAGCCGGTGCGTCCACGGCCGAGCACGTCGCGCGCCTCGAGGATCGACGGGATCGTCGCGGCCTGGATCGGGAACGGGGACTCTGCGCCCATGTTCTTCAGCGTCTCGACGATGTTCGAACCGAGTCCGAGATCGGCGAACGTGGTTCCTTCGACCTCGGGCGCTGCGACGACGTTCGCCTTCAGACGCTCATGGACGACGTCCTCGGTCGGCTCGAAGCGCTTGGCAGGAGCCTGCTTGTTCCAGTCGTCGCGGCTCGGGCGCTGCGCGCGGTCGTCGCGGCGGGGGCGGTCGTTCGAGCCGCGGTCGTCACGACGGGGACGGTCGTCGCGGTTGAAGCGAGGACGCTCGCCGTTCTGACGCGGGCGCTCGTTGCGGTCGCTCGTGAAAGGACGACGCTCGTCACGGGCCGGACGCTCATCCCGGTTGAACGGACGACGGTCGCCACCACGATCGTTGCGATCGTTGAACGGACGACGCTCGTCGCGAGCCGGACGCTCATCCCGGTTGAACGGACGACGGTCGCCACCACGATCGTCGTTGTAGCGAGGGCGCTCGTTCCGATCGCTGTTGAAGCGCGGGCGATCCCCCTGGAAACGCGGACGGTCGCCGCCGCGTTCGTCGCGACGGGGACGGTCGTCGTAGCGACGCTCGCCCGCCGGACGGTCGTTGTTGTAGCGCGGACGCTCGCCGTACGAGCCACGCGAATCCTGCGACCGCTCGTCGCGATGGTGCGGTGCCTCACGGCGTCCGGACACGGCGCGACCGCGGATGCCGCGGGCCTCGTCGCGACCGGCGCGGTCCTGATCCGACCAGCGGCGCTTCGGAGCGCCACCCTCGGAATCGGCAGGTCGGTAGCCGCGGTGGCTGGGGCTCTTGCTGCCGGGGCGGCGGTCGAAACCGCGATCGGACGTGCGGCTGCGGTCGGAGGAGAAGCCGCGGTCGCCGGCATCCGTGCGTGCGTCGCGGCCGTCGCGAGCGTCGCGATCTGGACGACCTGCTGCCGGCCGGCCACCAGCGTGACGGTCATGGAACGACGTCTTCTTCGCGAAGCGCGGCTCGAAATTGCGGGACGGGCGACCGCCCTTGGGCTTGCCATTCTTGGGCATGGTGTTTCCTGACTGTCTCTGACACGAGAACAGCATCCGCAGGCGGCGCACAGAGATCAGCGCACGGCGGACATACCCGAGCATCCATCGGCCGGGGCCATTCATGTGATGGTTTATGAACCATCGGCCCCTGGGCTCACACTTGATTCAGAACTTCCCGCGAGATCGCGGGTGCCCGAAGCCGACATGAGGAGTCTACAGGCCGCTCCTGGGAATCCCCCTGCCCTCGCCTGGTCATACGATTGCCCCCATGTCCGTCGATCGTGCTGTCACCTCCCCCACCGGCATCCAGCTTCACCTGCGACACGGGACCGTGACCGCGCAGATCGCGCAGGTCGGCGCGTCGCTGCGGCATCTCACCATCGATGACGTCGATCTCGTGCCGCCGTACCCCGCGGATCGGCCGACGCCGATGGCGTCCGGCATCGTGCTCGCGCCATGGCCGAACCGCGTCCGCGACGGCGTCTGGCAGGACGGCGCGGACGTGCGGCAGCTCGCGATCACCGAGCCGAAGCTGAACAACGCCAGCCACGGGCTGCTCCGGTTCACGGCCTACGAGATCGCCGCACAGGATGACGACGCGATCACGCTCGCGGCAGCGGTCGTTCCGCAGACCGGCTATCCGTACCTCGTCGAGACCACGGTGCACTACGCGCTGACGGATGCCGGCATCCACGTCACGCACTCGCTCACGAACCGCTCCGGCGAGAGCGCGCCGGTCGCACTCGGGACGCACCCGTTCGTCACGATCGGCGATGCCGATCCGCACGACCTCGTGCTGCGTGTTCCGGCTGCGACCCGGTTCGACACCGACGAGCGGATGCTGCCGACCGGCACCTCGCCCGCGCCGGAGTCCCTGCGCGAGGGTGTGCGCCTCGGGGACGTCGCACTCGACACCGGGTTCACCGAGCTCTCCCGCGACGCCGACGGCCGCGTGCGGCACACCCTCACCGCGCCGGACGGCCGCCGTCTGACGCTGTGGCAGGGCGAAGGATTCGACTACGTGCAGGTGTACACGAGCACGGGCTACCCCGGGCAGGAGCTCGCCGTCGCGATCGAGCCGATGACGGCTCCGGCCGATGCGTTCAACAGCGGACTCGGCGTCCGGCGCCTCGCGCCTGGCGAGACGTGGACGCTCGAATGGGGCATCGAGCTCGGCTGAGCGAGCAGGCGGAGGCGACGAGTCGAAGGCGACGAGTCGAAGCCGGCGCCTACGCCTGGTGCTCGCGCAGCTCCCGTCGAGTCAGCGCGTGCTCTGCGGCGTCCGGCGCGTCCGGCGTCGGCTCGTCGTCGCCGGACTCTGCGGTACCGGCATCCGGTCCCGCCTTCCGCGCCCTGCGACGCTCACGCGCACCCTCGACGAGGTTGTAGAGCGTCGGCAGCACGATCAGCGTCAGCACGGTCGAGGACACCAGGCCGCCGATGACGACGATCGCGAGCGGCTGCGAGATGAATCCGCCGTGACCGGTGATCCCGAGCGCCATCGGCGTCAGCGCGAAGATCGTCGCGAGCGCCGTCATGAGGATCGGCCGCAGGCGCTTCTCGCCGCCGGCCATCACGGCCTCAGCGGTCGACAGACCCTTCTCGCGATACTGGTTCACGAGGTCGACGAGCACGATCGCGTTCGTGACCACGATGCCGATCAGCATGAGCACGCCGATCAGGGATGCGACACCGAGCGGCACACCCGTGACGATCTGCAGCAGGATCGCACCGGTCGCCGCGAACGGAACCGAGACGAGCAGCAGCAGCGGCTGGCGCAGCGACTTGAAGGTCGCGACCATCACGACATAGACGATCAGGATCGCCGCGAGCATCGCGAGCCCCAGCTGCGAGAACGAGTCGGCCTGCTGCGAGGCCACACCGCCGACCTCGGCGGAGGCTCCGTCCGGCAGATCCACGGCCTCGAGAGCCGCGTTCACGGATGCCGTCGCGGTGGCGAGGTTGTCCGACGACGGCGGCACCGTGATGGTGGCCGTGCGGCGCCCCTGCTCCGTGGTGATCGACGTCGGCCCCTCGGCCTGATCGACAGATGCGACGTCCTGCAACTCGATGAGCCCGGTCGCCGTCGGGATCGTCAGAGTGCGGAGGTCGTCGATCGTCGCCGGAGGCTCGGATGCCGCGAGGTAGACCGTGAGCGCGGTGTCGTCGAGCTCGACGCTGCCGATCTGCTGCGGACGCATCGTGCTCGAGACGAGCGAACCCACCGCGACCTCCGACAGACCGCGCTCGGCTGCTGCTTCACGATCGACCACGACGGCGATGTACGGCAGGGATGCCGCGAGGTTGTCCGTGACCTGGCCGATGCCGTCGCGTCCGTCGAGCTCTGCCATCACGGCATCCGTCGCCTCGGCGAGCGCCTCGCCGTTCGGGGCGGTGATGTCGACCTCGATGTCGGTGGAGCCGAACCCGGCCGAGGCCGCGACGCTGATCTCGCCGACGCCCTCGAGGTCTTCCACGGCGTCCAGGACGTCAGCGCGGAGCTTCTCCTGATCGGCGCCTGACGAGGTCATGATCGAGTACGTCACGCCGGCCCCGCCGGAGAACGCATCGCGCAGCGCCGAGCCGCTCGAACCGATCGACACCTGCACGTTCTCGATGCCGTCGATGCCATCGAGCGCGTCCTCGACGACCGCTGCGGCCTCGTCCTTGGCCGCCAGGCTCGCGGTCGGGCCGAGGTCCTGCGTGACGGTCATGGTGTTCTGGCCGGTGTCGCTGAGGAAGTTGATCTTCATCAGCGGGGCCGCGGCGAGCGTAGCGCCGAGCACGACCACGGCGATGATCACGGTGAGACCGGAGTGCTTGAGCGTCCAGGTGAGGATCGGACGGTATCCGCGCTGAAGGGCTGTGGGCGGAGCATCCGGATGCTCTGGATCGATGACCTCGCCGCTCTCGTCCTTGAGCTCCTTGCCGGGCCGCAGGAACCAGTAGGCGAGCACCGGCACGATCGTCAGCGCGACCAGGAGCGAGGCGACCATCGCGATCGTGACGGTCATCGCGAACGGCCGGAACAGCTCGCCGACCATGTCGCCGACGAACACGATCGGCAGGAAGACGGCGACGGTCGTGATGGTGGATGCCGTGATGGCCGCAGCCACCTCGCGCACCGCGAGCCGGATCGCATCGCCCTTGTCGGCATCGCCGACGTAGTGCCTCTTGATGTTCTCGATCACGACGATCGAGTCGTCGACCACGCGGCCGATCGCGATCGTCAGTGCGCCGAGGGTGAGCACGTTCAGCGAATATCCGAACGCCTGCAGGCCGATGAATGTGATGAGCACGCTCGTCGGGATCGAGATCGCGGTGACGATCGTCGAACGGATCGACAGCAGGAACACGAGGATGACGATGACGGCGAAAACGAGTCCGAGCAGACCCTCGGTGGCCAGTGTGTCGATCGACTGGACGATGAACGGCGCCTGATCGAAGACGACCGTGAACTTCGCGTCGGGGAAGCTCGCCTTGAGGTCGTCGATCGCGGAGATCACGCCGTCGGAGACCTCGACGGTGTTGGCGGCCGGCAGCTTGGTGATCGAGATCGACAGGGCGTCCTCGCCGTTGACGCGCGAGATCGAGCTGACGGGCTCTGTGCCGAGTTCGACGGTCGCAACATCGGCGATCGTCGCAGGCGCACCTGCGACATCCGTGCCTGAAATACGCGTCCCGACGAGCGGAAGGGCTGCGATCTCATCGACCGAGGCGATCTTGGCGCCGGTCTGGACGGTGAGGGTCTGGCCGTCCTCGGTGATGTCCCCGCCGGGGAACAGGGTGCCGTTCTGCTGCAGCGCGTCGCGGATCGCCTGGCTGCTGACGCCGACGGCGGCGAGCTTCGCCTGATCGGGGGTGATGGTGATCTGCTGACCGAGCCCGCCGACGATCTCGGCGGCGTTGACGCCGTCCACGTCCTCGAGGGCGGGGATCGCGACGTTCTCGAGGTCGGCCTGCGCTGTCTCGGCGTCGGCGAATCCGGTCACGGCGACCTGGATCACCGGGAAATCGTCGATCGACACCGACAGCACCTGCGGCTCGACGTCCTCAGGCAGCTGGGAGGAGATGCGGTTGATCGCCTGCTGCATCTTCTGCTCTGCCGTGGCGAGGTTCTCACCGTAGGTGAACGTGGCCTGGATGATCGACGCGTTCGTCGTGCTCGTGGCACTGGTCGACTCGAGACCGGGCACACCCTGGATCGCCGTCTCGATCGGCGTGGACACGTCGTTCTCGACGACCTCGGGCGAGGCGCCGGGGTAGGTGGTCATGACGACCAGCGATGGGAGCTCGAGCGAGGGGATGAGCTCCTGCTTGAGGTTGGTCAGCGCGAGACCGCCGAACACGGCGGCGACGATCGTGATGAGCGCGATCAGCGCGCGGTTGCGCAGGCTCAGGACGGCGAGGTTCGACACGGCTAGTTCTCTCTCGGATCAGTTGTGCGATCAGTGGTGCGGCTGTCGTCGCCGAGGATGCCGGCGAGTGCGGTTTCGATGATGTGACGAGGCAGCGGAACGTCGTTGATCTGCGAGTGCCACAGTACGCCGTCGAGGAAGACGGCCGCGGCCATGGCCCGCTCGGATCCGTGGACCGGCTCGAGGATCGCGACGAGCTCGAGCGACAGGGTGCGGGCGAGTTCGCGCAGCTTCGGGTCGTGCACAGCGGCCGTGACGACGGCGCGATCGGCGCGCACCGCCGGTGCGTCCGCCATCGCCGCGGACAGGAAGGCTGCGATCGCCGCGGGTGTCGAGCCGTCGACGGCGAGCGCATCGCGCATCCTCTGCAGTTGCTCCTCGACGTGCGCGACCAGAAGTTGCAGCGCGGCCTCGCGGAGGTCGTCCAGTGTGGCGAAGTACTGGGTCGTGGCGCCGAGGGGGACGTCCGCGCGTGCGGCGACCTTGCGGTGCGTGATGGCGTCGACCCCGACCTCGACGATCAGCTCGGCGGCCGCGAGCACGATGGCGTTGCGGCGGGCCTCCGGGTCGCGTCTGCGACGGGGCGAGTCGGGCATGGTCCTCCTGGACGTCTGTACATGTACTTTTGTACAGAACGGTTGCTGTGGACGGACTGAGTGCGGCCGCTCTCAGACCAGCGTGCCGACGCCGAGCCCGGCGAGTGCCGCGGCGACGGATGTTGCGAAGGTCCCGAACAGGTGCGCGATCGAGGCCGGCCTCTCGCCGTCACGCCACAGCGCGAGGGCGTCGAGCATCGCCGTGCTGAAGGTCGTGTACCCGCCGAGGAGGCCGGCGCCGATCACGAGCGCCGCGTCGGGGATGGATGCCGTCACCACTCCGAGCGCGAAGGCACCCGTGATGTTCACGACGACGATCCCCCACGGAAACCGGCCCCTGGTCAGCGACATGACTCCGATGTCGACGAGGTAGCGGAGGCCGGCGCCCACGCCGCCGGCGATCGATGCCAGGAGGAAGATCAGCGGCGTCATGCGCGGCGCTTCGTCTTGCCCCAGCGCATGCCGAGCACTGCTGCGGCCAGGCCGATTCCCAGAGTCATCACGACGTAGAGGACGGCGAGGAGCGGGGCATCAGTCCACAGCTGAACCGATCCGACGGCGAACGCGCTGTAGGTGGTGAATCCGCCGAGGATGCCGGTGCCGAGGAACACTCGGATGTCGCCCCCTCGATCCCTGAGCCTGTCGAAGGGAAGGCGCGCGGCGAGCACGCCGATGAGCAGAGCTCCGACGACGTTGGCGACGAGGGTGGCGACCGGGAGCAGACCCGCGTTCGGAATCAGCAGCCCAATGCCGAGGCGGGCCGCTGTGCCCAGCATCCCGCCCGCGATGACGAGGAGCAGACGGCGGAGGGTCACTCGGCAACTCTAGTCCGGGCCTCACCTCCGCTTTCGGCAGTCGGCGGCGTATCGTTCCGGGCATGGTCACCGACGCGCGCACACTCGAATGGCTGCTCGACTCCGACCCCGCGATCCGATGGCAGGTCGAACGCGACGTGGTCGGAGCCCCCGAGGAGGTGTGGCAGGCGACGCGCGAGCGCGTGGCGACCGAGGGTTTCGGCGCTGCGCTGCTCGCGAAGCAGGACCCGGACGGCCAGTGGGCCGGCGGCGCGCACTTCCCGGCCGGGTTCTTCGACAGCCCAGAACGTGAGGACACCGGCCAGCCGTGGGTCGCGACGAGCTGGTCGCTCAGGGACCTGCGCGAATGGGGTGTGGATGCCGCGGCCCTCGCCGGCACGGCCGAGAAGCTCGCGGCGAACTGTCACTGGGAATACGACGACATGCCCTTCTGGGGCGGCGAGGTCGACGTCTGCATCAATGCGTTCACTCTCGCCTCAGGCGCGTGGCTGGGAGCTGACGTGTCGAGGCTGGTGGCGTGGTTCCCCGAACACCGCCTCGCCGACGGCGGGTGGAACTGCGAGGCGGAGGAGGGCGACTCCGTGCGGTCGTCGTTCCACTCGACGCTGAACGCGGTGCGCGGCATCCTCGCCTACGAACGGATCACAGGAGACCTGTCGATGAGAGACGCGCGGCACGGCGGCGAGGAGTATCTGCTCGAGCGCGGGCTCATGCGACGAGCATCCACGGGTGAGATCGTCGGTGACTTCGTGACGGAATTCGTCTACCCGAATCGGCATCGCTACAGCGCGCTGGCCGCGCTCGACCACTTCCGCGAGGCGTCGGTGTTCGAGGGTTCCGCGCCGGACGAGCGCTTGGCGGATGCCGTCGAACTCGTTCGCTCGAAGCGGCAGGAGGGCGGCACTGCGCTTCCCGGCTCCTGGCTGCAGACGACTCCCCTCGCCGGACGGACGTGGTTCGATGTCGACGTCGCGGAGGGCGAGCCGTCGCGCTGGCTCACCCTCATCGGCACGCGGGTGCTCGACTGGTGGGATGGGGCGCAGAAGAACGCGGATGTCAAGCCGGTATGAGTCGCAGCGGGGACCCCGTGTACTGGGGCCATGACTCCGCTGTGGAAAACCCTCCCCTCCGCGTCTCAGGGCACACCGTTCGCACCGGACGCGCACCATGACGTGATCGTCGTCGGCGCCGGCCTCACCGGCCTGTCCACCGCGGTGATGCTCGCACGCGAGGGCCGGGACGTCGCGGTCGTCGAGGCCGGGGCGATCGCCGAGCTCGCATCGGGCGGAAACACCGGCAAGCTCTCGGTGCTCCAGGGGGATCGACTGTCTCGGATACGCCGTCACCATCCCGCATCCCTCGTCCGGGCGTACGTGGACGCCAATCGCGCCGGCATGCGGTGGCTCACGTCGTTCGCCGATGAGGCCGGCGTCCCGTACCTGCGCCGGACCGACCACTCCTATGCGGCGAGCACCGACGGAATGGATGCACTGCAGCGCGTCCATGATGCGGCTCGGGAGGCGGGGCTGCCCGTGCGGATGCTGGCGGCGGGCGACCTGTCGACATCGCCGTTCCCGGCGGCGGGCGCCGTCGCGCTGGACGATCAGGTGACGATCGATCCCGTCCGGGTCGCGCAGGCGCTTGTCGGCGAGCTGCTCGCAGCCGGAGGCACGCTGCACACCGGCGTTCGCGTGATCGGCACTCACGCACTGCCGCACCCGCGGATTCAGACGGCAGCGGGTTCGCTGTTCGCCGACCACGTCGTGCTCGCGACCGGCACTCCGACGATCGACCGCGGTCTGTACTTCGCCAAGGTCCGCGGAATGCGGTCGTACTGCGTCTCGTTCCGCGTTCCCGGCCGGCTTCCAGAGGCGACCTTCATCTCGATCGACGGTCAGACCCGGTCGATCCGCCCGGTCTCCGATTCCGACGGTCCCGCCGGAACAGCCCAGCTCGTCGTGGGCGGCAGCGGCCACCCTGTCGGTCGATCCGACGGCGAGAAGGCAGCGGTCGAGGATCTCATCGAATGGACAACGCGGTTCTTCCCCGGTGCGGAGGAGACCCACCGGTGGTCGGCGCAGGACTACGAGTCGCACAATCTGATCCCGTTCGTGGGAGCGATGCCCCGCAGCCTCGGGCGAATCCGATTCGCGACCGGCTATGCGAAGTGGGGACTGTCGAACGCCCCGGCGGCAGCGCTGCGCCTCACCGCCGAGATCCTCGGCACGCCCCGCCATGAGCGCTCGCGCTGGATGACGACGATCGGCACGCGCCTGACCGTGCCGGCCGATCTCGGGCGCGGCGCGATCGAAGGCGCCAAGGTCGCCGCAGAACTCGCATCAGGGTGGAGGGATGCCGAATCGACGTCCGTTCCGGTCGCGCGTCCCTCCGAGGGCCACGGCGTCGTCGCGAACACGTCAGGCCGTCCGGTGGGCGTCTCCACGGTCGACGGCGTCACCAGGGCGGTCGACGCGGTGTGCACCCACCTCGGCGGCGTGCTCGACTGGAACGACGCCGAATGCACCTGGGACTGCCCGTTGCACGCCTCGCGCTTCGCGCCAGACGGCACACGCATCGAAGGACCGGCGGTACGCGATCTGAAGAGCCGACCGCATCACGGCGGTCAGTGATCGGCGTCTGCAGGCGGAGCATCCCAGCCCTGCTGCGGCGTCTCGCATGTCTCACGGAAGACGTACTGCGACACCAGCCGACGCTGGCTGCTCGACCAGTCGATGGCGGGGCGGCGCTGCTCCGGCGGCAGATACCCCAGCCGGTACACCGCCATCAGCTCCAGCTCGTCCGGAACCTGCAGCAGACGGACGATCTCGTCCCAGCGCCCTGGCACCTCCATCGGGAAGGAGATGAACTGGATGCCCATGCCGAGCTCGACGGTGGTGAGCCAGATGTTCTCCATCGCAGCGCCCATGCTGAACACCGAGTAGAACGACGACAGTTCGCCCGGCCGGTACTCGCTGCGATCGAGCATCACTCCGAGAAGCAGCGGTGACCCGGCGACGAGCTTGCGATTCTCCTCGCCGAGAGTGCGAGGAACGCCGAACGCGTTCATGAGCTTCTGCCCGCGCTTGGTGAACACCTGCCCCGTGAAGGGGCGGAGCGCCGCGGGCAGCTTGTCGAACAGCATCCCGCTGCGCTTGTCGTCCATCTCGGCCTGGCTGAAGCGGAAGTAGGGCTTGTAGCGCTCGAAGAAGGTGCCGTTCGACATCGCCTCCGTCATGCTCTCGCCCGAGATGCGTGCGATCTCGTCTATCGTCTCTGGGCTCTCGATGATGACGAAGCGCCAGGGCTGACTGTTCAGCTGCGACGGCGCACGGCCGGCCGCCTCGAGCAGGATCCGCTGGTCCTCCTCCCTGACCGGATCGGGCAGGAAAGCGCCGTTCGTGGTCTTGCGGCGGCGGATCGCATCGAGTAGTTCCATCGTTCAGTTCCTGTCATCGGGACGGTACGCGCGAATGAGACCCGCTATGACGAACGGGGCAGCGCTGAGTGCGACGATCGGATGCCGACGACCGCGCGTTCCCGCGAAGGCGACTGCGGTGAGGGGGACAGCGGCGGGTGCGAGAGCCAGCGCGGCGGAGCGGCTCGCGCGGCGCGGCTCGCCCCACCATGCCGCACTGAGTGCGGCGGCTGCGGCCGCGCAGGTGGCGATGTACAGCGCGTGATGCAGCCACCGAAAGCGGCTCGTGTCGATGAGCTTCGCCGCGACAGCCGACCCGAGCAGGCAGTTCGCGGTGTACATCAGCGCCGCGGCGGCGAAGACCGGTGCAGCTGTCGCCACTCCCGGTCTCACGCGCATGTCACGACCATACGCTCCGGTCGCCGGGCCGGGGCGTTCAAAGAGCGATCAGAGGTTCGCCTCGGCGTAGATGCGCAGCGCGTCGCGGACGAACTCCGCGCCGCGGGTGCCGCCGTCGGCCGTGGCGTAGTTGGCGCCGAAGCGCGGGTCGGCGACGTACATCTCGCCGAGACCGGTGACGTAGGCCTTCACGTCGCCGCCGGGGACGGATGCCGGGGTGCCAGGCACGCCCGTCAGCCAGTCAATGTGCCGCTTGGCGAGCGCCTGCGCCTCATCGGACCCCGGGTCGACACCGCTCTCGGCGGCGGCGATCCAGTCGCGGCCGAGGTCGGAGACGAGCTGCTGCCACTCGGCGCGCTCGGCATCCGTCATCCCCCGCCACCAGCGGTCGCTGTCGGCGTACGCCTTGTTGCCCCAGCGTTCCTCGACCTCTTCCTTGTACTGGGTGTGGTCGAACCCGTCGAACATGTTCTCTGCCATGAGAGATTCACCTGCTTTCAATGCGTTGATGGTGGTCTCGACCGACGCGATCTGCCGCGTCAGCCGGTTCTGCTCCTCGCGCAGGTACGCGAGGTGCGTCTCGAGAGCGGATGCTTCGTGTGCACCCTCGCGGGCGAGCACCTCTCCGATCTGCGGCAGCCCGAGCCCGAGCTCACGCAGCAGAAGGATCCGCTGCAGGCGGACGAGGGCTGCCTGGTCGTAGTGCCGGTAGCCGTTGTGCGCGATGCGCGATGGGGCGAGCAGTCCGATATCGTCGTAGTGACGCAGTGTCCTGCTCGTGGTTCCCGCCAGTCGGGCGATCTCCTGGATCGACCAGTCAAGTGCGCTCATGGCTTCCTCCGTTCTCGATGTCTCCACCGTAGAAGTTGACGCTACGTCAAGGTCAAGCTGCTCGGCGAAGCTGCTCGTGGAGGGCAGCGCACTCGCATCCCTACCGAATGCACGCGTCCTCGATCTCACGCGCTGAGGCCCGCCCCACGCACGACCGACGCACGGGAATTCAGATCCCCCTTGACAAACTCGCGATATATCGTGTTACCCTTCTTCAACGCGATATATCGCGATCACGAACCCCGTGACGACCAAGGAGAACCCCATGACCGAGAAGTGGCTCATCGCCCCCGGCGAGGAACGCGTCATCGACATCGCCCAGGCCACCCGACTCAAGGTCGGTCTGGTCGGCGGACAGGTGGACGTCATCGCCCACGACGAACCCGGCATCCGCATCGAAGTGAGCGGCGTGACCGTGAAAGACCTCCGGATCGAATCCGACGGCACCCAGATCGAGATCGACCACCCGCAGCTGGGCTGGGACAACTTCCTCGAGGTGTTCCGCAACTTCGGCTCCGGTGGGCCTCGCGCAGAGGTCAGCGTCGCCGTCCCCCGCAGCATCGCCCTGAACCTGGGTGTCGTCAGCGCCGGCGCACTCGTGTCCGGCCTCGCGAACGACGCACGTCTCAACACCGTCTCCGGCGACATCATCGTCGACACCCACTCGGGTGATCTGACGTTGAACTCCGTCTCCGGCGACGTGCAGGTGCGCGGCCTGACCGGCGCCGCGAACGCGAACAGCGTCTCAGGCGACGTCGCACTCACCGGCTCCGTCCGCAAGGCGACCGTCGACACGGTCTCCGGAAGCATCTGGGTGGATGCCACCGGTGCCGTCAACACGATCAACCTGAACACCGTCTCCGGCAACAGCACGATCCGTCTCGAGGAGACGCTGCCGGCGAACTACGTGGTGCGCTCCATGAGCGGCCGCGTGACGATCGACGGCGTCGACCGCGGAACCTCCGGACCGACGAACTTCACCGGTTCGACCGGCGAGCTCGCCGGATCGTTCGTCGACGTCCGCTCGAACTCGGTATCGGGCGACACGACGGTGCTGCGCAGCGCGCTCACCACCGTCGCAGACGACGAGGAGTGGGACTCATGACCCCGGCCGTCTTCTCGCACGGCGACCTGCGTCTGTACCTGCTGTCGCTTCTGGCCGAGGCGCCGCAGCACGGCTACGGCATCATCCAGGCTCTGACCGATCGCACCGGCGGCACCTACACGCCGAGCGCCGGCACGATCTACCCTCGGCTCGCGAAGCTCGAGGAGGAGGGCCTGGTCTCCAAGACCGTGGACGGCCGCACCACCATCTACGCGATCACGGATGCCGGGCGCGCTGAACTCGCCGGCCGCGAGGGCGACCTCGCGGGCATCGAGTCGGGTCTTGCCGACTCCGTGCGGCTGATCGCCAACGAGGTGCGCCAGAGCGTGCAGGATGCGATGAAGAGCCTTCGGGCCGATCTCGCCGCTGCTGCGAACGACGAGCGCGCGTCGGCCAAGGCGCGGCCGTCGACCGCACGACCGATGAACGACGAGCGGGTCACCAGCCGTGAGCACCTTCATCGGGCAGATGCCGCGGTGAACGCGTTCCGCGCCCAGGTGCGCACCGATCTGCGGACGCATGTCGCCCGTGGCGGAGCGCTCGCAGAGCAGGTCGTGACCGAGCTCGAGGGCGCCCTGGACGCCGCGGCGAAGGCCGTCACCCGAGCGCTCAACTCTTCCGACCGCTGAGGGAGCCTACTCGGTCCAGATCTCGGCCTGGTCGTCGGGAACGGCATCCTCCAGCGGCACCACGAGCACGGAACGGTGCTGACGGTGCGCCAGGCGGGCGGCGACCGATCCGGTGAAGAACTCGCGGATCGACTCGCCGAGGCCCCGCTTGCGGGTGCCGACGACGATGAGCTGAGCGTCGAGCTTGTTCGCCAGCTGCTTGATCGCCAGAGCGGGGTCGCCGACGAGCTGACGGGCGGTCCAGTTGAGGCCGCTGTCGCGCAACGACGTGGCAGCGGCCGCCTGGACTGCCTCGAACTCGGCGGCGCCGGCCTCGATGTTCAGGTCGATCGGCGCCGAATGCACATAACCGTCCGGATCCTCGTAGGTGACGAAGCGCGTGACGTCCACGTGAGCGATGACCAGGGGCGCACTCAGCAGCTTCGCGTACCGCGCGGCTTCGTCGAGGACGTGGGACGACTGGTCGGGTTGCATCCCCACGATGACGGCCTTCTGAAGCGCGGCGTTCTGGGCCAGTTCGTCGGACGGGGAGGAGGTTGCGTCAGTCATTGAGAATCGTTCCCTTCACCTGCCGGCGAAGGCCAGAGGACCTGGCCCTCGTGCTATTCTGAATGCTACTCTTACCGGCCGCACGCCGGTGTCGTGAAATGCCCCGGGCGCTCGATCGCCCGGCAGCTGAACTCGTTAGGGGGTCTCGCGCATGGGCCGTGGCCGTCAGAAGGCGAAACACACCAAAATCGCCCGCGAACTCAAGTCGTACAGTCCTTCGGTGAACTACTCCGCGCTCGAGCGCGAGCTGGCTCACCCGTCGGATGACGAGAACGCCTACGTCGACAAGTGGGCCGACGAGTACGCGGACGAAGACGAAGACGAGCTCGAGAAGGCCTGACCTCTCGGCATGCTCGACCCCGTTGCCTCGGCAACGGGGTCTTTGTCGTCTCCGCCGATCCGGCTGATCACCAGCGTCCGTACCGGGCCTCCCACTCGTCCTCGATCGTGCGCCGGCGCCCCGCGATGAGTCCGAACGGGATGGCGACGACGAGGACGATTCCGATCGTCACGATGGGCAGCGTCCACGCGCCGGTGCTCTCATGCAGAACGCCGATGAGAAGCGGGAAGACCGCGGCGAAGACGTAGCCGGTGCTCTGCACGAAACTGCTGAGCGCGACGGCGCTCTCGGGAGTCCGAGCACGGATGCTGATGAGCACCAGCGCCAGCGGGAACAGCACGCCCACGACGCCGAAGATCGCGACCCACAGCCACACGGTGGCCTCGTTCGAGAAGAGCAGAAGGCCCGCGGCGCCGACGAGTCCGCACGTCACCGCCACGACGAACAGCGACCGGGTGGCCTGGAATCGCACCACCAGCACAGGAACGAGGAGCGACGCCGGAAGCCCCATCACGGCGAACAGCGACAGCAGCAGGCCGGCGATCGACGGAGACACTCCGGCGAGATCGGTCACGATGGCGGGCAGCCAGGCGAACGACACGTACGCCATGGTCGACGAGGTGCCGAACACCACGGCGATGGCCCAGGCGAGCGGCAGTCGCAGCAGCCGTGAGAAGGCGCGCGTGTTCGCCGCGGCGACGGCGATCGGTCCGGTGGCGAGTTCTGCTGGGTCCTGCTCGCGTTCCGGGGCGACGGTTCGGGATGCCGCGGACACGGGACCCGGCATCCCGGCCGTCCGCCCCGTGACGAGCATCAGGATCCACGGCACGGCGCCTGCGATCGCGAACACGCCCCACAGTCCGAGGGAGACGCGCCATCCGGCGGCATCCGCGACGGGAACCGCCACCAGCGGCGGAAGGAACGTCGACAGCGCCATTGCGGTCGTGTAGAGCGTCATCATCATCCCGAGCCGGTCGGGGAAGTACTTCTTCACCAGCGGCGGAAGGAGGATGTTGCCCATACCGACGCCGGCGAAGATCAGCGCAGACGTCAGCAGCAGCGGAACCGCTCCTCCCGAGAGACCGCGGAGGATGAGTCCTGCCGCGATGACGACGAGAGCGATGACCGTGACCCGCTCGAGGCCGAGCCGCCGCTCGAGCAGCGGCGTGCACAGGCCGAAGATCGCGAAGCACACCGGCGGGGCGGTGCCGATGAGTCCGACGATCGCCGTCGGCAGCGCGAAGTCGGCCGACACATGGTCGAGCAGGGGCGAGAGCGAAGCGACCGCCGAGCGCAGCGAGAACGCGCACAGCAGGATCCCGAGAATCGCGAGTGCTCGCCCTCGCCACAGCGGCCGGGGGATCGAGGTGTTCACAGACCCGGTCACGAAGACTGGGAGCTCTCCACCCACTCGAGGTATTCCTCGGTGACGGTGCCGGTTACGTAGCGCCCGTCGAAGCAGCTCATGTCGAGGTCGGTGACATCCGAACCCTCGATGATGGCTGCCTTGAGGTCTTCGACCTCCTGGTAGACGAGGTGGTCGACGCCGAGCTCCTGGGCGATCTCCGGGATCGTGCGCCCATGGGCGATGAGCTCGTGCTTCGAGGGCATGTTGATGCCGTAGACGTGCGGGTACCGCACGGGAGGAGCGGCTGATGCGAAGGTGACGGAGAGGGCGCCGGCATCCCGAGCCATCTGGATGATCTGCTTGCTCGTCGTTCCACGCACGATCGAGTCGTCGATCAGCAGCACGTTCTTGCCGCGGAACTCGCTGGACATCGCGTTGAGCTTCTGGCGGACGCTCTTCTTGCGCACCGCCTGCCCCGGCATGATGAAGGTGCGTCCGACGTAGCGGTTCTTGTAGAAGCCCTCGCGGTACTCGATGCCGAGCTTGCGGGCGACCTCCATGGCCGACGGGCGAGCGGAGTCCGGGATCGGCATGACGACGTCGATCTTGTCGCGCGGCACGTGCTTGGCGATCGTGTCGGCGAGGCGCTCCCCCATCCGCAGTCGCGACTCGTAGACGGCGATGCCGTTCATGATCGAGTCGGGGCGGGCGAGGTAGACGTACTCGAACGCGCACGGGAACAGGCTCGGGTCGGCGGCGCACTGCTGCGTGAACAGCTCGCCCTGCTCTGTGATGAACACCGCCTCGCCGGGTGCGACCTCGCGGACGACCTCGTAGTCGGCGTTCTCGAGCACCAGCGACTCGCTCGCGACGATCCACTCGTCGCGCTTCTCGCCGTCGGCATCCTTGCCGTCACGACGTCCGAGGATCAGCGGACGGATGCCGAACGGGTCGCGGAACGCGAGCAGGCCGTAGCCCGCGATCACGGCGATCACCGCGTAGGCGCCCTCGATCCGCTCGTGCGTGCGGCTGACGGCCTCGAAGATGCGCTCGGGGTCGAGGTCGACATCGGAGGTCGTGGCCTGCAGCTCGCCGGCGAGCACATTCAGCAGCAGCTCGGTGTCGCTGGAGGAGTTGAGGTGACGGCGATCGCGCTGCGCCATATCGGCGGTGAGTTCACGGGTGTTGGTGAGGTTGCCGTTGTGGATGAGGACGATGCCGTAGGGCGCGTTCACGTAGAACGGCTGCATCTCCTCCTCGCTGGATGCCGTGCCCTTGGTGGCGTAGCGGACGTGACCGAGGCCGACGTTGCCGAGCAGGGAGCGCATGTCACGAGTGCGGAACGCCTCGCGCACCATCCCCTCGGCCTTGGCCGTGTGCATGACGCCGTTCGGCTCCGCTGTCGCGATGCCCGTGGCATCCTGACCGCGGTGCTGCAGGAGGAGCAGCGCGTCGTAGATGTCCTGATTGACCGGGCCGCCTGCGACCGCTCCGACGATTCCGCACATGGGGTGTTGTCTGATCCGTTCTTCAGTGACTGCGGGCGCTGTCCGAGTACGCGCCGACCAGACGGACCGCACCGCCGTCGACGCCCTTGGCGCCCTCTTCGAAGTCTCCGGCCGGTCGCGCGCCGGTGGAGACCGTCGCGACCTGCCAGGCGTCGATGCCTTCGCCAGCGAGGGCTGCGATCGCGGCGTCCTTGCGAGCTCCGTCGATCACGGCGAGGAAGCCGATGCCGAGGTTCCAGGTGCCCTCCGCCGACTCCAGGGTGGAGCCGGCGATGTCGCTGAGCACGCGGAAGACCGGGCTCGGTGACCATGTCGAGCGGTCGACTTCGGCCCAGCTGCCGACCGGCAGCACACGGGCGAGGTTCGCAGCGATGCCTCCGCCGGTGACGTGGCTGAGCGAGTGGATGCTGCCCTCGGGGAGCGCGTCGATCAGGCGCAGCAGCGGCAGCGTGTACAGGCGGGTGGGCTCGAGGAGGGCCTCGCCCCACGTCCGACCGAAGTCGGCGGCGTTGTCGCCGTAGCCGATCCCGGCGTTCGTGATGATGTGACGCACGAGCGAATAGCCGTTGGAGTGCAGTCCGCTGGATGCCAGGGCGAGGACGATGTCGCCGTCCTCGACGCGGTCGGCCCCGAGCACGGCATCCGCCTCGACGACGCCCGTCGCGGCGCCGGCGACGTCGTAGTCGCGGGGGCCGAGGAGTCCGGGGTGCTCCGCGGTCTCGCCGCCGACGAGCGCCGTGCCGGTCGCGGTGCACGCGTCGGCGATGCCGCGGACGATGTCGGCGATGCGCTCGGGGACGACCTTGCCGCACGCGATGTAGTCGGTCATGAAGAGGGGCTTCGCACCCACCACGACGATGTCGTCGACGACCATGCCGACCAGGTCCTGCCCGATCGTGTCGTGTTTGTCGATGGCCTGCGCGATCGCGACCTTCGTGCCGACGCCGTCGGTGCTGGTCGCGAGCAGCGGCTTGGTGTAGCCGAGCAGCGCGCTCGCATCGAAGAGGCCGGCGAAGCCGCCGACTCCCCCGAGCACTTCGGGGCCGTGCGTCGCGCGCACGGACGACTTCATCAGCTCGACGGCGAGATCACCGGCAGCGGTGTCGACACCGGCTTCGGAATAGGGATTGGTGGAGGAGGCAGCCACGAGACCAGACTACCGGCCGCGGGAGGCCCCGACTTTCGCATTGCGTCCAGGCTGAGGGCCTCGCCGACGACGGATGGACCTCCATAGGATGGGGCCATGGCCGACAAGCCGCAGTGGTTGATCCGCGAAGACGCCGGGGTGCCGGTGCTGATCGCGCTCGCGCTGCGGCAGATGCTCGGCATCCGCGTGCCGGACGACCTCCCTGCGCTGCGCGATCTGCAGGTGCGCGCTCCGGATGCCGTCGACGCGACGCCCGCGCTCGAAGCGCAGTGGCGCGAGTACTGGGACATGACCGTCGAACCGCGCGCGCATCCCTCTGATGTGCCGCTCGAGCTGATCGAGGGATTCGACACCCTGGTGGCTCTGCCTGCCACCGGTGCCGACGAGCTCCGCGAGGCGATAGCGCCGCTCGCGCCGGCCGCTCTGCTGTACGCGCAGAAGGCCCGCAAGCGATACTTCGACACCATGAAGACGGCCACCGGCGGCGGCGCCTACCGTGCGTATGCGAGCGCGATCGCCGAGTTCGAGCGCGAGGTGGGGCGGCGGGCTCACTCATTCGAGCTGAACGTGCAGGTGCTGCCGTTCTCGCAGCGCGGTATCTGGTGGATCGGCGCACTCACGGTCGCCGTCACGGACGGGATGCGACGCGACGTCGTGGCCTTCGACTCGGCCATCCGGCCGATCATCGGCGAACTGGCTTAGCGCGATCGATCCCGATGCTGGATGCTTTTCGTCGGTGTCGCGCGCTCAGAACCGACGAAATGCATACGGCATGGCGCAGCGCAGCAGTCAGTCCTGCTCGATGACCGTCTCGCGGTCGACGCGCACGACACGGTCGTGGCGGCGAGCGATCCGCTCGAGCACGATCGCGACGACTCCGCCGAGGGCGATGCCGATCGGCACCGTCCACAGCAGCGCGAACCCGAAGACCTGGCCCGGCGGGTAGACGACGTCGAGTGTCGTCGACGGCTCGTAGCTGCCCACCATGGTCAGGATGCCGGCGGCGATGATGCCGAGCACGACGCCGATCGCCATGAACACGCCGTAGCGCGGCACACGCCGAACGGTCGCTTCGACGGTCTCACGGGGTTCGGGGGAGGACATGCCTCCATTCTCCCACAGGAGCCGCGCCTCAGATCTGGCCGATCGCCTCGCGCTTCTCCGCCTGGAACGCGTCCTCGCGGCGCCCGAGCGCCCAGTACGCCGACAGCGACAGCTGTGTGCGGTCGAGCCCTCGGTCATCGGTCAGGTGCGGTCGGAGCCGCTTCATCGCCCCGCGCTCACCGTGCGCGAAGACCTGCACCCGGCCTCCTGACCATTCCAGCCCGCGCACCGCGTCGACCAGCAGGTCGGTGGTGCCAGCAGCCCGCTCTCCGCGGTGCAGCCAGCGGACCTCGATGCCGGCCGGCGCCGTCAGCTCGAGCTGCTCCGACTCGTTCTGCACCTCGAGCAGCGCGAAGCCGGTGGCATCGCTCGGCATCGCCTCGAGCGCGGACGAGATGGCGGGGATCGCCGACTCGTCGCCGACGAGCAGGTGCCAGTCGGCCGCGGCATCCGGGGCGTATCCGCCACCGATCCCACCGAGCACGACAGGGTCACCGGGTTCGGCGTTCGCCGCCCACGGACCTGCGACGCCCTCATCGCCGTGCGTGACGAAGTCGATCCAGACCTGCCCCGCCTCGAGGTCGAAGCGGCGGATCGTGTAGGTGCGACGCGTCGGCAGCATGTCGATCGGCAGCTGTTGGCGCAACTGCTCCATGTCATACGGAGGCGTGATCCCCGCCTCGGCGGGCGCGAACAGCATCTTCGTGTAGGCGTCGGCGAAGCCGTTGTCCTCGACGCCCGCGATGCCGGGGCCGCCGGCGACGATCCGCACGAGGTGCGGCGTCAGCCGGATGCGCTCGATGACCTCCAGCACGATCTGCGGACGCTGTGGACGCTGGGTGGATGCCATGGTTCAATCCTCGCTGACGATCGCGGATGCCGCAGCACGGCGTCGCTGCACGGCGACCCCTGTGCCGATTCCGGCGCCGACGACGAGCAGGCCGATGACGATCCACGCCCAGACCGGGAAGCCCTCGCTCGTCGAGATCGGCTCGATCGCCGCGGTGACGACCGGGGTCTCCTCGGCCCCCGCCTCGTCAGTCGCCGGCACCGCACCGCAGTCCGCCCCGACCGGGATCGAGAACGACACCGGGTCGAACGACTCCCCTGCCGCATAGGTTCCGAAGGCCGCGGCCCCGGCGTCGGTCAGTGTCGTGGCCGCAGCGTCCAGCGTCAGCACACCGTCTGCGGTGGCGGCATCCGCCATCGAGAACTCGACGAAGCGCACGCCCTGCGCGTCCACCGCCTCGCCGCCCTGGGTGGTGCCGCTGATGTCGAAGACGATGTACCCCGTGTCGCCGGCGAGCTCGATGCGCGCGTCGCTCATCCGGGTGTCGAGAGCGCCGTCGTGTCCGTGGAAGGCGATCGTGCCGCCGAAGTCCGCGAGGCCCGCGCCGGATTCGTCGTCGTAGGAACCGGTGCCACCTGCCCACACGAACTCGGGGAACTCGTAGGCCACATCAGTGAGATCCCATCCGCCGTGGGCGATGCCCTCGATGTAGTTGCGGAAGCTCTCCTTGTATCCCCAGTTCAGCGTCGCGCCATCGACCGTGCATTCGCCGATCGCTGCGGTCGCAGCACGGTCGAGGGTGAACGCGAGCCCACGGTCGACGGAGCCCTGGAACGTCAGCGTGTGCTCGCCGTCCTCGAGGGTCGCCGGCAGCGATCCGGTCCACGTGGCGACGCCGTTCGCGTCCGCTTCGACAGTGCCGAGCAGCACCGGCGTCGAGTAGACGACGACCTGGATGTCCTGCTCACCCGAGGCGAATCCGGATGCTGTGACCGTCGCCGTCGCGCCGGACTGCAGCGCATCGAGAGCGTCGGCGTCAGCGTCGATGCCCGTCGTCGCGGGCGGCGCAGCAGGGATCTCGGCCTTCGGGTTCACGGATGCCGCCGCCACCGTGCCGACCGTCCCGTTCGGCGCGGGGGCAGGGGTTCCGATCGTGAAGGTGACGGGGTTCAGTGCCGTGCTGAAGCCGCTGAGCACCTGGTCACGACCCGCCGCGGTGAGCATCGCCGGTACGGCGGTATAGGTGACTGCGCCGTCAGCCGACGTCCTCGCTCCTCCCGCGAGATTCAACGTGGCGAAAGCGACCCGCGATCCGGCGTGGGTGAGGTAGAGCGTGGCCGTGGATGCCGAGGTGATCTCGACGCGCGGGCTGGAGACCGTCACGTCCAGTGCCCCGTGGTGGCCGGTGAACCGGACCGAGCCGTTGTAGCCGACCGCGCCGAGCCCCGTGGACGGCTTGTAGGTCGTACCCGTCGCCTGCCCGAACTGGAACTGGCTTCCCGAGCGGGTCGCCCCGCCCGAGACGAAGATCTCACCCTGCGCGATGGGGCCGGTGACGTAGTTCGCGAACGCTGACGAGATCGCCCAGCGCAGCGATCCACCTGCGACCGGCTTAGCCGGGGTCACCGGAGGCTTCGGCGGGCCCGTGGGCTCGGTGGGCGGCGTCGGCTTCTCGCCCTTCAGCTTCTGCCACTGCTCAGCGGTGATCGTGACGTCGCCGCGTGCGTGAATGGTGTCGATGTTCGGCATCGTGTGCTGCTGCCAGACGAGCACCTCGTACGTCTTCGACGCATCGAGCGTTTCGCCTGCGGCGACGAGCTCGGTCGTGAAGGCGCCGCCGGTGATGGTGCGCACGTACTGCATCGCGAGGAACCCGCCGCCGGCGGTCACCTCGGCCTCTGTACCCTTCTCGATCAGCGCGGCGTAGACGCCGGGGACGCCGACGAAGCCCTGCCCCGAGGCGGTCACGACGAGGTCGGTGCCGTCGACGGATGCCGAGTTCGACATGGTCGTCTCGGGCTCGGGCTTCGGCTCGGTCGAGTAGTTCACCGGGATGCTCTGCTCCTGCGCGGCGTTCGTCACGCCGCCCGCACCGTAGGTGTAGACGCCGTACGAGCCGCCCTCCGGGGCCGCGGGAGCGCCCTTCAGCGTCAGCGTCGCGCGGAACGTTCCGTCGTCAGCGATGTTGACCCACTGGGCACGGATCGCGCCCTGGTACTGGGACGGGACCTGGTCGAGGACGCCCCCGGCCAGCGCCCACAGCTGCGAAGCGACGGAGCGGGCGCTGGATGCTGCGCCCTTGGACGGTTGCCAGTTCGCGGCGAAGTCGCCGAACACGACGTACGTGCCCTGCGGCAGCGTGTTCGGGATCGGTACGCCACGGCCGCCCACGTTCGCGGCGGGGTCGTAGCCGGTGCCCTGGACGACGATCTCGTCCCCGGCGTACAGCTCGGCGTCGCCGACGGGGGTCACGCCATCGGCGAGGAAGACCTGCAGGGCCGGCTCGAAGACCGGCTCCGGCTCGGGCTCAGGTGTGGGTTCCGGTGTCGGCTCGGGCGTCGGCTCTGGCTCTGGCTCTGGTGCCGGTGGGAACACGGCATCCCATTGCGCGTCCGAGATCTGCACGACCGAGCGGCCGTAGAGGTTCTCCGGCGTGAACGCGCTGTGCTGCTTCCAGATGACGACCTCGTAGGTCAGCGCACGATCCAGCTTCGCGGCGGGAGCGGTCAGCGTGAAGGTCGTCGATCCGGCGCTCACCGCCGGGAACGGCAGGGCGAACGCCACGTACTGCATGCTGTTGAGCGCCTCGTCCTCGCCCTGCACGATGAGGGCGGCGTACGCGCCGGTCACGCCTTCGGAGAGCCCTGACCCCGCTACCGCGATGGTCACGCCTGATTCGGACGCCGCCGTGACCTGCGGAGCGACCGTCGCGCTGTCAGCGGCGAAGGCCGCCGGAGCGGTCAACGTGCCGAACAGTGTCATGAGCACGGCGAGCAGGCCCGCCAGCGCCGTTCGTGTGCGACTGCTCGTCGCGGGGGACTCAGGGTGATTCACGGATGCCTCCAGGCGTGCGGTCGCGCTGTCGATGCCGGGCGCGACGAGGGGCCCCTCTTCAGGGGCCGGATGCTGCTGCGGGTGAATGTGGTTAGGCTTAGCTAACCTACGTTTCTGACCATAGACTGATCATCGTCTCCACGTCAAAGGTTAGGACAGGCTTTCCTAATGCGCTCGCGTCTCCCTCTGCTCATCGCGGCCGTCCTCGTCGCCGCTCTCACCGGCTGCACGGCCCCGGCTGCGACCGCGAACCCCGAGCAGGCGGCATCCGGTTCCTGCCCCGCGGCCGCACAGCAGCTGTCCGACCTGCAGCTCGTCGATGACGTGCGCGCGGCGACCGGCGGCTCCACCGCCTGCCTGCCGAACCATGCGATCGCCCCGGTCGCCGATACGACCGCTCCGAAGCTCCCTGTCACCGTGACCGACGCGGAGGGTCGCGAGGTCGAGGTGACGGATGTCGATCGCATCCTCGCGATCGACATCTCCGGCACGATCGCGTCGACGGTGTTCGCGCTCGGGATGGGCGACAACGTGGTCGGGCGCGACTCGTCGACGACGTTCGACGGCACGGAGGATCTGCCCGTCGTGACCAAGACCGGCCACTCGCTGAACCCCGAAGCGATCCTCGAGCTCGCGCCGACCGTCATCCTCACCGACACGACGATCGGGCCCAAGGAGGTGCGTCAGCAGCTGCGCGACGCCGGCATCCCGATCGTCATCGTGTCCGACGAGCTGAGGTTGGAGACCACCGATCAGCTCATCACCGAGGTCGCCTCAGCCCTCGGCATCCCATCGCGGGGCGAGGCCCTGAGCGCGCAGGTCGAGGGGGATCTCGACGCCGCCCTCTCCGAGATCGCGCCCGTCATCCCGCCCGATCCGGCCGACCGTGCTCGCATGCTCTTCCTGTACGTCCGCGGCAGTGCCAACGTGTACTACATCTTCGGCAAGGACTCCGGAGCGGACGCGCTCATCGAATCCGTCGGCGGCATCGACGTCGCCGGCGAGATCGGCTGGGAGGGCACCAAGCCGATGACCGCCGAGGCACTCGTCGCCGCGCAGCCCGACGTACTGGTGATGATGACCGACGGGTTGGAATCGGTCGGCGGCATCGACGGGCTCATCGAGCGAGTCCCTGCCGTCGCCCAGACGCCGGCCGGCGTGAACCGGCGGGTGATCGACATGGCGGATGCCGAGATCCTCAGCTTCGGGCCGCGATCGCCCGAGATCGTCCGGGCGATCGCACGCGCCCTGTACGCCCCGGCCTCTGGCGCGACCGGCGAGACCGCCGAATGACGGGCGAGGTCGTCACCGCGACGCCGACCCGGCATCGCGGGCTGCGCTTCGCCGTGGTCACGACGATTCTCGTGATCGCCCTCGTGATCACCTGCCTGGTGTCGCTCGGGAGCGGCCAGTACTCGCTGTCGCCGACCGAGATCGTCGGCATCCTGCTGCGCGAGATCGGCGTCCCGTCCGGGTGGGCGCCGGATGATGCCTCAGCGAGCGGGGTGATCCTCAGCATCCGGCTCCCCCGTCTCGTTCTCGGCGTGCTCGTGGGGGCGGCGCTTGCGGTCTCGGGCGTGCTGATGCAGGCGATCTTCGGCAACCCGCTCGCGGATGCCAGCGTCGTGGGCGTCTCGTCGGGCGCAGCGCTCGGCGCCGCGGCCAGCCTCACGTTCGGGCTCGCGACGTTCGGGATGTGGACGACGCCGGCCATGGCGTTCATCGGCGGCCTCGTGGCGGTGTTCGCGGTGTACTTCATCAGCCGATCAGGCGGGCGGACCGAAGTCGTGACGCTGCTGCTCACGGGTATCGCGATCAACGCGATCGGCGGGGCGGGCATGGCTTTCCTGACGTTCCTGGGCACGACGTCGACGCGCGAGCAGATCGTCTTCTGGCAGCTCGGTTCGCTGAACGGCGCGCTCTGGCCGAACATCGCGATCGTCGCTCCGCTCACCGCTGTGGGGATCGTGGTGGCGCTGCTCGTCGCTCACCGCCTCGATCTCTTCGCCCTCGGCGAGCGCACCGCCCGCCATCTCGGCCTCAACGTCGAACTGCTGCGGATCATCGTGATCGTCACGGTCGCCGTGCTCGTGTGCGCGGCCGTCGCGTTCGCGGGGATCATCGGCTTCGTCGGTCTCGTCATCCCGCACCTCATGCGCATGCTGATCGGCCCGGCGCACCTGCCTCTGATCATCGCGTCGACGGCGGGTGGCGCGCTGCTGATCGCGCTCGCCGATCTCGTCGCGCGCACCGTGGTGCCGCTGGCCGACATGCCGATCGGCATGATCACCTCGCTCGTGGGCGGACCGTTCTTCCTCTGGCTGCTCGTGCGAACGCGACGCCGATCGGGAGGATGGGCGTGAGCGTGCTGACGGCATCCGGAATCACGGTCCGCCCCGTCTCAGGTGCGAAGCCGATCCTCGAGGACGCGGCGATCGAGGTGCGGGCCGGCGAGGTGCACGCGCTCGTCGGGCCCAACGGCGCCGGCAAATCGACGCTGTTCGGGGTGCTGGCGGGGGATGTCGCACCCGAGGCCGGGTCGGTGTCGATCGATGGACGGTCGGTGCGCGCCATGCGTCCGCGCGAGCTCGCGCGGACGCGGGCCGTGCTGCTGCAGGAGAACGCGGTGTCGTTCCCGTTCTCAGCCGAGCAGGTCGTGCGGATGGGGCGCGCGCCGTGGGCGCGCACGCCGAGCGAGGCGGATGACGATGCCGCTGTAGCCGCGGCGATGCGAGCGACCGAGGTCGATGGGCTCGCGCACCGCTCGGTGTCGTCGCTGTCGGGCGGAGAGCGCGCGCGGGTCGCGCTGGCTCGGGTGCTCGCGCAGGCGACGCCGATCCTGCTGCTGGACGAGCCGACGGCATCCCTCGATCTCAAGCATCACGAGGACGTCATGCGCCTGGTGCGCGCGAGCGCGGATGCCGGCGCCGCGGTCGCCGTCGTGCTGCACGACCTCAACGCTGCACTGGCGCATGCCGACCGTGTGACGCTGCTCACCGCCGGTCGCGTTGTCGGGACCGGGAAGCCGGCCGAGGTTCTCACGGCCGAGCGGATCGCCGAGGTGTACGAGCAGAGCGTCGATGTGTTCCCGCATCCAGCGACGGGAGTGCCGCTGGTCGTCGCCCGGCGGTAGGACCTGGGCTCAGGGTCGCAGCGGAAGAAGACCGTGCAGGTCGGCGCGGGTTCCGGATGCCTGCACACGGCCGGCCGCGACGGCATCGGCCCATTCCTCTTCACCGGTGGCGAGGGCGATCCAGGTCGCGGCATCCATCTCGATCACGTTCGGCGGCGTCCCGCGGGTGTGCCGGGGCCCCTGCACGACCTGCACCGCACCGAACGGCGGCACACGCACCTCGACGCTGTTGCCCGGCGCCTTCTCGTCCAGCAGCTGCAGCAGGTACCGCACGGCTGTCGCAAGTGCGGTCCGAGCGGGCTTCTCCCCCGACGCGGTCGCTGAGCGCACGGCATCCAGCGCAGGGCGCCCCTCGGCGGTGTCGATCTTGCGAGCCATCTGCTCAGCCTATGGCGGGCGTCACTTCTCCGCGCTCGGGCTCTCTGTACCGTGGACGGCCACAGCCCACCCGGCCGCTCCCTCGAAGCTGATCGCACTCGCGCCGACGGCGCTCACGCCGTCCATCGTCAGGTCGATCGTGTGTGGACTCTCGTCGCAGGGCACATCCTCCTCACGAAGGGTCGTGGCGCTGGTCACTCCCTCGAGCCGGACCTCGACGCTCACCCGATCCTCGCCGAAGCAGTAGACATCGGCATGAGACACACTCGCGTCGATGTCGTCCGCGAACGCCACGTGGATGGCGTCGAGATCTCCCCAGTCGAGAGCTGCGCCTCCGCGGAAACTGGTCAGCACGTCACCGCCGTCGATGTCCAAGTCATCCAGCCACTGCTGGACCTCCTCGGAGGTGTCCGACTGCGAATGCTGAGCCGAGCATCCGCTCAGAGCGATGCCGCCGCTCACCACGATCAGCGCGGCTCCGATCACAGCAGGTCCCCGCAGACGATTCATACCCCGGAGCATAGCGACGACCGCGCCGCGCGACGCGAGAGCGATTAGCCTCGAACCATGACCGACGACCAGCCCGCGCACGGCGCCCGCGCCGAGCTGCTCGCCGCAGCGCGCCGCGACGACTGGAATCCGCCGGCGCTGCCGCAGCTGCCGGAGGGCGTCCAAGCCCGAAGGTCGGCCGTTCTCGTGCTGTTCGGCGTGCTCGACAGCATCCCGGCGACGACGCCCGACGCCGCCGTCGCGAAGGACCTCGATGTGCTGCTGCAGCGACGCGCTCCGACGCTGTCGTCGCACCCGGGGCAGGTGTCGTTCCCCGGCGGCGGACGCGAGGCGGCCGACCGCGATGACATCGACACCGCGCTGCGCGAGGCCGAGGAGGAGACAGGGCTCGACCCGACCGGCGTCGAGATCCTCGCCGCGCTGCCCGCGCTCCCCCTGGCCGTCAGCAATCACCACGTCACTCCGGTGCTCGGCTGGTGGACGAAGCCCTCGAAGGTGGCGGCGGTGGATCACGCAGAGACCGTCGAGGTGTTCCGGGTGCCGGTGGCGCAGCTGCTCGACCCGGCGACGCGTTTCACGTCGACGATCACCCGTGCAGGCATGACCTTCAGGGGCCCGGCGTTCGACGTCGACGGCACGATCGTCTGGGGCTTCACCGCCATGGTTCTCGACCGGCTGTTCGACGCATGCGGGTGGACCGTGCCGTGGGATGCGACGGTCGAGCGGCCCGTCACCGTGTGACCGCAGCGGACACGGCTCGGTAGTCTGGACGGGTGAAGATCCTCGTCCTCGGTTCCGGTGCCCGTGAGCACGCGATCATCCTCGCCCTCAAGGCAGAAGGCGCCGGGCACGAGCTGTTCTGCTCCCCCGGCAACGCCGGCATCGCCGCGGACGCGACCCTCGTCACCGTCGACCAGCTCGACGGCCGGGCGGTCACCGCGTACGCCAACGAGCACTCCATCGACCTCGTCGTCATCGGTCCGGAAGCACCCCTCGTCGCCGGCGTCGCCGACGCCCTGCGCGAGCGCGGCATCCCCGTGTTCGGCCCCGGGAAGGCTGCGGCCCAGCTCGAGGGTTCCAAGGCATTCGCGAAGCGGGTCATGGATGCCGCCGGCGTGCCGACCGGACGCGCAGTGCGCGCAGCATCCGTCGCCGACGTCGAGGGCGCATTCGACGAGCTCGGCGCACCCTACGTCGTCAAGGCCGACGGGCTCGCAGCCGGCAAGGGCGTCATCGTCGCCTCCGACCGCGCCGAGGCGCTCGCGCACGCCGAGCACTATCTGCCCGCGGGTCCGGTGCTGATCGAGGAGTTCCTCTCCGGCCCCGAGGTGTCGCTCTTCTTCCTGTCCGACGGTGACTCCGTGCGGGCGCTCAGCCCCGCACAGGACTTCAAGCGCGCCTTCGACGGCGACGAAGGACCGAACACCGGCGGCATGGGCGCCTACTCGCCGCTGCCGTGGCTGGCCGAGCAGTTCGGCAGCGAGCGCGAGTTCGTCGACCTCGTCACCGAGCAGGTCGCCATGCCCGTCATCCGCCAACTGGATGCCGAGGGAACCCCGTTCATCGGCCTCCTCTACGCCGGCCTCATCCTCACCCCGGCGGGCGTGAAGGTCATCGAGTTCAACGCACGATTCGGCGACCCGGAGACGCAGATCGTGCTGCCGCGTCTGCGCACCCCGCTGTCGCAGCTTCTGCTGGCCGCGGCATCCGGGAATCTCGAAGGCCAGCCGCAGCCGGAGTTCTCCGACGACGTCGCGATCACGGTCGTGCTCGCGAGCGAGGGCTACCCGGAGGCTCCGCAGACCGGTCGCCAGATCGCAGGCCTCGCGGATGCCGCGAGCGTCGAGGGCGTGCGAATCGTCCACGCCGCGACGGCGGGACCGGATGCTCCGGGCGGCGACCTCGTCGCGACCGGGGGCCGCGTGCTGAACGTCGTCGCCGTCGGCACCGACTTCGCCACCGCTCGAGCGCGCGCCTACGACGCCATGGGGCGCATCAGCCTGGACGGCGCGCACTACCGCCACGACATCGCCGCGGCCGTCGCCGAATAGTTCGCGCGACGGCCCGGGTCAGTCGTCGAGGCCGAAGCTCTGCGGAAGGATCTCGGGCGACAGCGCGTACTCGACCGCGAGCATGCTCGCGCCTCGCACCGCGGCCTCGCCGGCGGTGACGGACTGCACGATCGCCAGGTGCTCGGTGGCGAGCGGCATCGACCGCGTGTAGACGACCTCGCGGACGCCGGCGATCAGGTGCTCGCCCACTCTCGCCATGGCGCCGCCGATCGAGATCACCGAGGGGTTGAGCAGGCTGACGGATGCCGTGAGCACCTCTCCGAGGTCGCGCCCGGCCTGCCGCACCGCCTGGATCGCCTCAAGGCTGCCGTTCTTCACGAGTTCGACGACGTCGTTGCCGTCCTTCGCCTCGATGCCCTTCGCCGTCAGCGACCGGGCGATCGCCGGTCCGGACGCCAGCGCCTCGAGGCATCCGGTGTTCCCGCAGTGGCAGGGCACATCGGCGCCTCGGGCGACCCGCACGTGCCCGAAGTCGCCGGCGATGCCCTGCGCACCGCGCAGCAGACGCCCGTCCGAGATGATCCCGGCACCGATACCGGTGGCGACCTTGACGAAGATGAGGTGGTCGGTGGCCGGCCAGGCGGCCGCCCGTTCGCCGAGCGCAGAGATGTTCACATCGTTGTCGACGAGCACGGGCACCTCGAGGTGCTGCTGCACCCACCCGGGAACGTCGAACGCGTCCCATCCAGGCATGATCGGAGGCTTCGCAGGCCTTCCCGTCGAGTACTCGACCGGTCCGGGGACGCCGACGCCGATGGCCGCGATCTGATCGTGCGCGAGCCCGGCCTCTGTGATCAGTTCGTTCGCGGTGTCGACCATCCAGGTCAGCACCGGCTCCGGCCCGAGGGAGACCGCCATCTGCCCGGTGCGCTCGGCGAGGATCGTGCCGGCGAGGTCGGTCACGGCCACAGTGGTGTGCGAAGCGCCGATGTCGGCGGCGATCACGACCTTCGCAGCCGGGTTCAGAGCGAACTGCGACGGCGGACGCCCACCGGTCGATGCGGCATCCGCCACCGGAGCGACGAGTCCCATGCGCATGAGCTCGTCGACGCGCGCCGCCACGGTCGAGCGGGCGAGACCGGACGATTTCGCCAGTTCGGCACGCGTACGCGGCACGCCGTCCCGCAGCAGCTGGAAGAGCTGACCTACACCGGCGACGCTGGGATTGCTGGGCATTCTTCCTCTGTGCTTCTCATGAAACGGCTGCCACCGACGCGTCGCGAGAGCGTCTGTTCACTTCTGGGGCTGGAATCGAAAAGTCTACGCGGTCGGCACATCCACGACCGAGCGCTTGCGGACCTTCTTGACGCGTCCCACGGCGAACTGCTGCTGCAGCAGCACCGCGATGACGATGATCACGCCCTTCGTGATCGCCTGCAGCGACGAGGACATGTTGTTCTGCACGAACACGTTCGACAGCGTCGCGAAGATCAGCACGCCGAAGACGGTGCCGGTGATCGTGCCGCGGCCTCCGATGAGGAGCGTTCCACCGACGACCACGGCGGCGATGGCATCCAGCTCGTAGAGGTTGCCGTGCGTGGAGGTGCCGGCGTTCGTACGGCCGAGGATCATGACCGCGGCGATACCCGCGGTCAGTCCGGACAGAGCGTAGAGCCACATGATGTGCTGCTTCACCTTGATACCGGCGAGGCGAGCGGCCTCGCGGTTGCCGCCGATGGCGACAGTGCGGCGGCCGAACGTCGTGCGGTTGAGGAGCAGCCAGCCGCCGACGGCGACGACGGCGAAGATCCACACGAGGATGTCGATGCCGAGCAGGTCGACGTTCATGGCCTTCAGGAAGTCGCGGTCGGACACGACGAGCGTGCGATTGTTCGCGAGCACCTCGGCGAGCCCTCGCGCGCCGACCAGCATGGCCAGGGTCGCCATGAACGCGGCGACCTTTCCGTAGGCGATGACGACGCCGTTGATCAACCCGGCCCCTACTCCGACGAGCAGGGCGATGATGACGGTGACGATCCAGTGCGACGACTTCGCGATGTCCTGGATCGCCGCGAGCGACGCCACGACGGATGCCAGCGCCAGCACCGCTCCGACCGAGAGATCGATGCCACCGGAGATGATCACGAATGTCATGCCGATGCTGATGACGCCGATGATCGACGCCTGGCGCAGGATGACCAGTGCGTTGCCGAAGTTGAAGAAGTTGTCGAACGCCGTGAGCATGCCGACCACGACGATGGCCAGCAGCGCCAGCACGAGGCCGATGTTGCGTCCCGCTGCACCCGAGAACAGCGCCTTCAGCGGCGACGGCTTCGGCTCAGCGGTGAGGGTCTGGGTCTGCTCGCTCACGCGGCGGTTCCTTTCATGACGAGATCGAGCACACCGTGCTCGTCGATCTCAGAAGCGGGAAGAGAGGTAAGCACGCGCCCGTCGCCGACGACGAGCACGGTGTCGGCCAGACCGAGGACTTCCTCGATCTCGCTCGAGATGATGACGATCGCGTGGCCGTCAGCTGCCAGGTTGCGGATCAGCGCGTAGATCTCGGCACGGGCACCGACGTCGACGCCTCTGGTCGGTTCGTCCAGCAGCAGGATGCGGCTGCCGTGCACCAGCCACCGCGAGAGCAGGATCTTCTGCTGGTTGCCGCCGGACAGGGTGCCGGCAGGCAGGTCGGGGTCGGCCGGTCGAAGCTCCATCGCCGCGATCTGCTCGCGAGCGATCCGGCGTTCGGCGCGCTCATCGAGCCAGCCGGCCTTCGCTTCACGGGAGAACGACGACATCGTGATGTTGCGGAAGATCGGCTCGCCGAGCACGAGGCCCTGCGACTTGCGCTCCTCGGGACTGAGTCCGAGTCCGGCGCGCACGGCGGCCGAGACCGAGCCGCGCGGCAGCGGCTTGCCCTCGACGCGCACCGTGCCCGAGGTGGAGGGTCGCGCTCCGTAGACGGTCTCGACGATCTCGGATCGGCCGGAGCCGACCAGACCGGCGAGTCCGATGATCTCGCCCGCGCGCACCGAGAACGACACGTCCTCGAAGACACCGGCCAGGCTGAGGTTCTCGACCTCGAGCAGCACCGGCGCATCCGCCGCGATCGGCGCAGCCGCCGGGAACACGTTCTCGACGACGCGGCCCGTCATGTGCTTGATCAGCGTCGGGGTCGGGGTGTCCGAGACCGGCAGGTTCGTGGCGGTGCTGGCTCCGTCCTTGAGCACCGTGATCCGATCGCCGATCGTGCGGATCTCTTCGAGACGGTGGGTGATGTAGATGACAGCGATCCCCTGTGCCGTGAGCTCCTTCACGACTCCGAACAGGTTGCGCACCTCTTCGGAGTCGAGCACGGCCGAAGGCTCGTCCATCACGATCAGCTTGATGTCGTGCGAGAGCGCTCTGGCCATGCTCACGATCTGCTTCTGCGCCGCACTCAGCGAGGCGACCTCCGCGTGCGGCGACAGCTTCTCGTGACCGAGCCGCTTCAGCAGAGCCCGCGTCTGAGCCGTGGTCTCGCTGCGACGGGTGAACCCTCCCCTGGACAGCTCGTGCCCGAGGAAGATGTTCTCGGCGACGGTGAGGTCGTCGACGACATCGAGCTCCTGGTACATCGTCGCGATGCCGAGATCGATGGCGGCCTGCGGGTTGTCGATCGTGACGACCTCGCCGTTCCAGCGCATCTCTCCGGCGTCGGGCTGGTGGACTCCGGCCAGCGTCTTGATCAGGGTCGACTTGCCCGCACCGTTCTGGCCGAGCAGGCAGTGCACCTCCCCCGCGCGGATCTCCAGGTCCACTCCGCGCAGCGCGCGGACAGCACCGAAGGTCTTCTCGACCCCGCGCATCTCCAGCAGGGGCATCTCCAGTAATGCCGACGTTTGGTCATCTTTGATCACGAGAGGACGATAACACAGGGCTTGACGGTTGTACGAGCCTGGGATCCTCCGCTCGACACGTACGACGTCACTGTTCAGACGTGTCCGATTGCCTTGATTTCAAGGGCCGCAAGAACTTTTGCGATTGTTCAAACAAAAGTTGCGCGAGTTGTTTCTGCTTCTGCTACATTGACCGTGTCCCCGCGACGCCGTGCAGTTCACCCGCGACGGCCGTGACGGACGCTGAGATGCATCACATTCAAGGAGGAAACACATGCACCGCATGCGCTCACGGAGCCTTCGCCCGCTCATGGCAGGCGCCGCCGCACTCTTCGCCGTCGGCCTTCTGGCCGGCTGCACCAGTTCAGGCGAGGAAGGCGACCCGGAAACCAACCAGGGAACCACCAGCGAGGAGAACGCCGCCAGCGGCGACACCGTCGTCATCGGCTGGTCGGGCCCCGAGGCCGATCACGGCTGGCTCGGCGCCATCAACAGCGGAGCCATCAACGCCGCCGAGGGCTTCGCCGATGTCGAGCTGCGCCAGGCGGAGGGAACGAACGACGCCAATCAGCAGATCGCCGCAGTCGAGAAGTTCATCAACGACGGCGTCGACGCCATCGTGCTGCTCCCGACGGATGGTGCCGCTCTCACCCAGGTCGCGCAGAAGGCCATGGATGCCGGCATCCCGGTCATCAACGTCGACCGCGAGTTCTCGAGCACCTTCGCGTCCCGCGCGACGATCCTCGGCGACAACTACGGGATGGGCGTCAGCGCCGGCACGTACATCTGCGAGCAGCTCGACGGCCAGAGCGATGCCGTGGTCGCGGAGATCGCGGGCATCGACTCCCTGCCGCTCACGCAGGACCGCTCGCAGGGCTTCAAGGACGCGCTCGACTCGTGCGGCCTCGAGGTCGGCCCGCGCGTCGCCGCCGACTTCACCGTCGCCGGCGGCGAGAGCGCAGCATCCCAGCTGCTCTCGGCCAACCCGGAGATCGACGCCATCTGGAATCACGACGACGACCAGGGCGTCGGCGTCATGGCTGCCATCGACGCGGCCGGCCGTGACGAGTTCTTCCTCGTCGGCGGCGCGGGCAGCGTCAACATGATGGACCTGATCAAGTCGGATGACAGCGTCATCAAGGCCACGGTCATCTACCCGTCCACGCAGGCTGCCGACGGCATCGCCCTGGCGCGACTGATCGCTCAGGACAAGACCATGAGCGACCTGATCACGCCGAGCGTCCCGTACCGCATCGTGCTGGACGCACCCGTGGTGACCAAGGACAACGTCGACGAGTTCATCAAGCTCGCCTTCGAGTCCTGACCATCATCTGCGGGGCGAGCGCCGTCGAACGCGCTCGCCCCGCACTGTATCTGACCGAGACGCCCCGGGGAGTAGAGATGACAACTGAGCTGCGTGTGGCCATGATCGGCCACGGATTCATGGGAGCGGCCCACTCCGTCGGCTGGCGCCAGGCTCCGGCCGCATTCGACCTGCCGATCGCACCGCGGATGGCAGTGCTCGTCGGTCGTGATGCCGAGAAGACCGCGGCCGCTGCGACCAAGTGGGGTTGGGCGGAGACGTCAACCGACTGGCGCAGCGTCATCGAACGCGACGACATCGACCTCATCGACATCGTCACCCCCGGCGACTCGCACGCCGAGATCGCCATCGCCGCGCTGGCGGCCGGCAAGCACGTCCTGTGCGAGAAGCCGCTGGCCAACTCGGTCGAAGAGGCCGAGGCCATGGAACAGGCTGCGCGGGATGCCGCGGCGCACGGCGTCCGTGCCATGGTCGGCTTCACCTACCGCCGGGTCCCGGCGGTCACCCTCATGCGCGACATGATCGCTTCAGGCCGCGTCGGCACGATCCGGCAGGTGCGCGCGAGCTACCGCCAGGACTGGCTCGCCGACCCTGAATCACCGATGACCTGGCGGCTCGACAAGGATCGCGCAGGCTCCGGCGCACTCGGCGACATCGGAGCGCACATCGTCGACATGACGCAGTTCATCACCGGTCAGTCACTCACCCGGGTCTCCGGCGTCATGGAGACGCTCGTCGAGGAGCGACCTGTGCTCGCCGAATCCGTGGGTCTCAGCGGCACTGCCGGCGCAGAGCGCGGCACGGTGACCGTCGACGACATCGCCCTGTTCATCGGCCGGTTCGAATCGGGCACCCTCGCCACCTTCGAGGCGAGCCGGTTCGCCACCGGACGCAAGAACGCGCTCGACATCGAGATCTCGGGCGACGCCGGTGCGCTGCACTGGAACCTCGAGGACATGAACGTGCTCGACTTCTACGACGCCACGCGCCCGTCCGGCGAGCAGGGGTTCACCCGCATCCTGGTCACCGAGCCGGAGCATCCGTACCTTGCGGGCTGGTGGCCCACCGGACATATGCTCGGCTATGAGCACGGCTTCTCCCACCAGGTGAAGGACCTCGCCGAGGCGATCGCCGCCGGCACTGACCCGCAGCCGACGTTCGCCGACGGACTCCGCGTGCAGCGGGTGCTCGACGCCGTCGAGCGCAGCGCGCAGGGCGGATCCGCCTGGACCGACGTCTGACCAAGAACCGAACGCACGAGAAGAGGACGACGATGTCACGACCGATCACCCTGTTCACCGGCCAGTGGGCCGATCTTGCCTTCGAAGAGGTCGCCAGGCTCGCAGGATCGTGGGGCTACGACGGCCTCGAGATCGCCTGCTGGGGCGATCACCTCGATCCCTGGCGCTGGGACGACGACGCGTACATCGCGGATCGCCTGGCGATCCTCGAGCGCAACGGGCTCAAGGTCTGGACGATCTCCAACCACCTCAAGGGGCAGGTGGTGTGCGACGACCCGATCGACGAGCGGCACCGCAACATCGTCTCGGACCGCGTCTGGGGCGACGGCGATCCTGAAGGCGTGCGTCAGCGCGCGGCGGAGGAGATGAAGAACACCGCCCGTCTGGCGGCCAAGCTCGGCGTGAAGACCGTCACCGGCTTCACCGGCTCCTCGATCTGGAAGTACGTCGCGATGTTCCCGCCGGCCACCGACGAGATGCTGGATGCCGGGTACCAGGACTTCGCCGACCGCTGGAACCCGATCCTCGACGTGTTCGACGAGGTCGGCGTTCGGTTCGCTCACGAGGTGCATCCCTCTGAGATCGCCTACGACTACTGGACGACCAAGCGCGCGCTCGAGGCGATCGGGCATCGCGAGGCGTTCGGGCTGAACTGGGACCCGTCGCACATGGTGTGGCAGGACATCGACCCCGTCGCGTTCCTCTGGGACTTCCAGGACCGGATCTACCACGTGCACTGCAAGGACACGAAGAAGCGACTCGGCAACGGCCGCAACGGCCGGCTCTCTTCGCACCTGCCCTGGGCCGATCCGCGGCGCGGCTGGGACTTCATCTCGACAGGCCACGGCGACGTGCCGTGGGAGGACGCATTCCGGATGCTGAACGCGATCGGCTACCAAGGCCCCCTGTCCGTGGAGTGGGAGGACGCCGGCATGGACCGGCTCGTCGGTGCTCCTGAGGCGCTGGAGTTCGTGCGGAAGCTGTCGTCGTACCGGCCGGCGGACGCCGCCTTCGACAGCGCCTTCTCGACGAGGTAAGCGCCTTCTCCACGCGCTGAGGCGCGCTACAGCTCGATCCAGTAGCGGCGCAGACGCGGGTGGCCCTGCTCGGCTGCATCCACCACGTCCTGAAGCACGCCACCGGCGCCCTCGATCGTGCGGTACGAACCGGGGTTGTCGTCGTCGCAGGTGAGCATGACGCTCTCGAGCCCGAGCTCGCGGGCGCGGTCCATCGCGAGCGCGAGGCCCGCGTGCGCGTAGCCCTGCCGACGCCGAGTGGGCCGCACCGAGTACCCGATGTGTCCACCGAAGTGGCGCAGCCATTCGTTCAGTTCGTGCCGCAGCGAGACGAAGCCGATGACGTCGCCTCCGTCGGTGATCCAGTAGAGGTCGTTGTGGACGCGGCCCTCCGGCGGGGCGACGCTCGTGTCGGCCATGCGCTCCGCATTCGCGACGAGCTCGTCGAAGCTCGCCCTGTCGCCCCGCGTCGGCGTGGTCATACCCGAACCGTCGATGTGGATGCCGCCGAACTCGTCGACCGCCGCAGCCCAGGAGTCGAACAGGTCAGCGGTGGGTCGGGTGAGTTCGATCGTCATGCTCTCAGCGTAGATGCGCCGGCCGACGCAGGAAGAGAACCGCGACGACGCCGAGGAGGATGAACACCGCCGGGAGCAGCATCGTCTGCGCCATGGCATCCGCGAACGGGCCGGCGACGACGTCCGGCAGGGCGCCTTCCCCGAAACCGCCTGACGCCTGGTCGGCACCGGGCAGGTTCGCGTCGAGCCTGCTCTGCATGAAGGCGGCGATCGCCGCCGATCCGAGCACTGAGCCGATCGTGCGCATCGTGTTGTAGATGCCGGCACCGGCGCCGGCCTGGTGCATGGGCAGGTCGCGGGTCGCGGTGGTCGCGAGCGGACCCCACATGCCGGCGTTGCCGAAGCCGAGGATCAGCGACGGAACCAGCATCCACAGGATCGGGGTGTCGGTGTTCATCATCACGGCGAACAGGAACAACGAGATCGCGACCAGCAGCAACCCGGGTACCAGCATGATGCGCGGGTCGATGCGGTCGAGCAGACGGCCGGCGAACGGCGAGACGATGCCGGCTGCGAGCGCCATCGGAATCAGCAGAAGCGCGGACTCGGTCGGGGTGAGTCCGCGGGCGAGCTGCAGGAAGAACATCAGGGGCAGGCCCTGCGCCGTGACGGTGAACCCGACGAGTGCGATCGTGATGTTCGACCAGGCGAAGTTTCGGTTGCGGAAGAGCCCGAGAGGGACGAGTGGCTCGTTCTTCGTTCGGGCCTGATACCAGAGGAACAGGGCGAGCACGACGACGCCGGCGATGATCAGGCTCCAGACCGAGATCGGTCCCCAGATCACACCCCAGTCGTACGCCTCGGCCTCCTGCAGGCCGAACACGATGAGGAACATCGCGATCGCACTGAGGAAGACGCCTGGCACGTCGAAGCGGTGCGAATGCGTCTCGAGCTTCGGGACCAGCATCCAGGCGAGCACGAATCCGACGACGCCGACGGGCAGGTTGATGAAGAAGATCCACTCCCAGCCGAGACCGTCGACGAGGAATCCGCCGGCCAGAGGACCGACGAGCATGGCGACCCCGGATGCCGCGCCCCACAGCCCCATCGCCGCACCACGGCGCTCGGGCGGGAACGTGCGGGTGATGACGGCCATGGTCTGCGGCGTGAGGAGCGCGGCGCCGAGGCCCTGGGCCGCACGCGCCCAGATGAGTCCGTCGAGGCTCGTCGACAGCCCGCACCACAGGGACGCCAGGGTGAAGATCGCGAGGCCGGCGAGGTAGATGTTCTTGGGGCCGAAGCGATCGCCGAGGCGCCCGGTGATCAGCAGGGGCACGGCGTACGCGAGCAGGTAGGCGCTGGTGACCCAGACGACGCGGTCGAGGTTCGGCGTGTCGGGGTCGAGCGCCGCCTTGATCGCGGGGTTCGCGACGGTCACGATCGTCGTATCGACGAGGATCATGAAGAACCCGATGACGAGTGCCCAGAGGGCCGGCCAGGGGCTGCGCTCCGGAGCCTGAGTGGATGCTGCGCTGGGTGCGGTGGCGTCGGTCACCCGGCAACGCTACACCCGTCGGCGGACACCGACGATCGAGCGGCAGGACCCGGGTCAGTTCGCGGCGCGACGAGCCTCGTCGAGGTACGCGTACGCCGTGACGCGCGAGATGCCCAGGCGAACGGCGATCGTCTCGACCGACTTGCGCATCTGCGTCGCCCCGCGCTCATCGAGCCTCTCGAGCACGCCGATCTTGTCGTCGCGTGTCATCTGCGAGAGCGGGCGTCCGACCTCGCGGATCGCCTCGGTGATCATGGTGTCCATGACAGAGACGAGATCCCGCCCGAAGTACTCGTCGGGCGAGGTGTTCGCCGCTGGCCCCTGAGCGGGCAGCAGGGCATCGAGCAGCGAACGCGCCTGCTGCATCGCGCTCAGATCGACGTTGATGCACAGGGCGGCGATGATGTCGCCGGCCCGATTGCGGAAGTACACGCTCGAGCAGCGCAACTCGCGCCCGTCATCGGTGAAGCCGCGGTACCCGAACGCGTCGTGGTCCTCCTGCCGATTGCGCAGGACCGTCAGTCCGAGACTGGTCGAGGGGCCGCCGACCTCACGGCCGGTGACGTGGCCGTTCTCGATCGCCGCGATCGTGTGGCCGAGATCGACGTCAGCGCCGTCGAGGTTGTGCAGCACGACTTCGCAGGCCGGCCCGCCTGCCGCCGCGATGGCGTGCATGACGGGGCGGAAGACTTCGAGCACCTCGGCCGCGCCCTCGTACGTGTCATGCGTCTGCGTTTCCACGTCTACCACTCTGCACCCCCGCTCCTCATCTGAACTAAATGTATCTCATCTAGACAATCTGTTCAGCCTGCGCTAGCTTGTGTCTGATCCACGATCCAGTTGAGTAAGGAAGCTCTCATGACCCGAGCGAGCACCCCCAGCGGACTCACTCCCAAGCAGCGGCGCACCATCGCCGGCGGTTCCATCGGCACGCTGATGGAGTACTACGACTACTACCTGTACGGCCTCGCGTCGGCCGCAGTCTTCCCCGCTGTCTTCTTCTCCAGCAACGACCCGGTCATCGCGCAGCTGTCCTCGTTCGCGACGTTCGCGGTCGGATTCCTGCTCCGCCCCGTCGGCGGCATCATCTGGGGCATCGTCGGCGATCGGGTCGGTCGCAAGGCCGTGCTCATGATCACCGTCGTCGGCATGGGCATCGCGACGACCGCCATCGGCCTTATCCCGCCGGACTACCTGATCGGCGCGACGGCCCCGATCCTGCTGATCGTCTTCCGGATGTTCCAGGGCTTCTTCGTCGGCGGCGAGATGGGCGGAGCGGCGACCATGGTCGTCGAGAACGCCCCCATCGGGAAGAAGGGCATGTACGGCGCATTCCTCATCAGCGGCGCCGGCATCGCCAACGTCGTCTCCGGCGGATTCATGGCGGCCCTCGGCCTCGGAGAGGGCTCCTGGTTCATCGAGTGGGGCTGGCGCATCCCGTTCGTGTTCTCGCTCGTGCTCGCGATCGTCGCCGTCATCCTGCGGCACAAGCTCGAGGAGTCCGACGAGTTCATCGAGACGCAGAACGAGCAGCTGGCCGCGGCGGGCAAGAAGGCCAACCCGCTCATCGAGGTGTTCCGGCATCCGAAGAACGCGATCATGGGAATCCTCATCGGCCTCCCCCAGTCGATCGCCGGGTACGTCGTCCTCACCTACGGTCTCAGCTTCATGGTCTCCGACCAGCACCTCCCCGCGTGGATGGGCTTCGCCGGCACCATGATCGTCGGAATGCTGCAGATCTTCGTCGCCCCGCTCTGGGGCGCGATCTCGGATCGCATCGGCAGGCGCACCGTCTACATCATCGGCTGCCTCGGCTTCGCCGCCATGGTCTACCCGACGTTCATGCTCTTCACGACCGGCAACATGTGGCTGATCTGGCTCGGCCAGATCCTCGGCTTCGTGGTGTTCGGCGTCGCCATGCAGGCGACGCTCTCGACGATGCTGGTCGAGATGTTCGACGCGGAGGCGCGCACCACCGGCGTGAACATCGGCTACCAGTTCTCGAACACCCTCGGCGGAGGCTTCGCACCGCTGATCTGCACCGCGATCGTCGCCGCGGCGGGCGGAGCCTTCTGGCCCGTGGTCGTCTACTCGGCGGTGATCGCCGTGGTCGGTGTGATCGCGACGCTCGCGGCATCCGTCCGCCCCGACCGCGAGGATGCCGGACGCCTGCACGTGCTGGCAGCGACGCAGAACATCCCCACCGTCAAGGCGAAGGCCGCATCCCGATGACGGCCACGCAGTCGCCCCTGATCGCCCCGCGTCTGATCACGCTGGGCGAGACGATGGTGATGCTCACGCCTGGGCGCGGGCATTCGCTGGCGGCTGCCGCCGAACTGCAGGTGCACGTGGGCGGCGCCGAGTCGAACGTCGCCACCCACGCCGCCGCTCTCGGCATCGACGCGGCGTGGGTGAGCGCCGTCGGCGCCGATGTGCTCGGCGACCGCGTGCGCGACGCCATCGCGGCGCGCGGCGTCGACGTCACGTGGGTGCGCACCGACTCGGGCGCACCCACCGGCGTCTACTTCAAGGACCCCGGTCACGGCGTGCTCTACTACCGCGCAGGCTCCGCGGCATCGCGCATGACGCCGGATGCCGTCGCCGAGGTTCCGCTCGAAGCCGCCGAGATCGTGCATATCTCCGGCATCACACCCGCACTGTCGCCGACCTGCTCCGACCTCGTCGACACGGTCATCGATCGAGTCGGAGCAGGCTCCGGGCGGCTCAGCTTCGACGTGAACCACCGCGCGGCCCTGTGGGCTCCGGGCGAGGCTGCTCCGACGCTTCTGGCGCTCGCGCGCCGTGCCGACATCGTGTTCGTCGGCCTCGACGAGGCGCAGACCGTGTGGGGATGCGAAACGGTGGAGGACGTGCGCGAGCTGCTGCCCGAGCCGGCGCGACTCGTCGTGAAGGACGGCGACGTCGGCGCCAGCGAGTTCGCAACCGAGGGTTCGCAGGACTCCACGACGTTCGTACCAGCCATCCCGACCGAGGTCGTCGAGCCGGTCGGCGCCGGTGACGCGTTCGCCGCCGGCTATCTCGCAGCCCACCTCGGCGGCGAGGACGCGGCGGGCCGCTTGAGCGCCGGGCACGCACGCGCACACCTCGTGCTCCGTTCGACGAGCGATTTCGTCGCAGACAACATCCAGTGAAAGGGCGATCATGACCGACAACTCCTCCTTCCGCGACCTCTTCGGAGAGGTGCCCCTCATGGCGATCCTCCGCGGCATGGGCGTCGAGCGCAGCCTGGCCGTCGCGACGACCGCGTGGGACCTCGGGATCACGGCCGTCGAGGTGCCAGTGCAGACGCCGACCGACGTCGAAGCACTCCGCGTTCTCGCGGACGCCGCCGCCCCGCGAGGTCTGCGCGTCGGCGCCGGGACCGTCGTCTCTCTCGAGCATGTGCGCCAGGCCCGCGATGCCGGCGCCGCCTTCACCGTCAGCCCTGGCTTCGATGCCGAGATCGTCCGCGCCTCGCACGAGGCCGGCATGCCGTCCCTCCCCGGCGTCTCGACGGCGACCGAGGTTCAAGCTGCGGTGAAAGAGGGCCTGACCTGGCTCAAGGCCTTCCCGGCGTCGCAACTGGGCACGGGATGGTTCGGCGCGATGCGCGGCCCGTTCCCCGGCGTCACGTTCGTGGCGACCGGCGGAATGGATGCGACGAACGCACCCGCCTACCTGGATGCCGGCGTTCGTGTGGTCGCCGTCGGCTCGGCGCTCGAAGATCCGGAGCAGCTGCCCGCCCTCGCGAAGCTGCTGGGCTGAGCGCCATGATGAACGATGATCTGCTGCACGCCAGCGATGTCCTGACTTCCACCGACAAGGGCATCCCGGAGCGCGCGATCGGCATGACGATCGCCGACTTCGTCGCCACGAGGCCCCGACTCGACGAGTTCTGGACACCGCTGGTCGTCCTCGACGACAGCGCCATGCACCACAACGTCGCCACGATGGCAGCCTGGTGCGCTGACCGTGGACTCGAACTCATGCCGCACGGCAAGACCACGATGGCCCCGACGCTCTGGCAGCGCCAGCTCGATGCCGGCGCCGCCGGGATCACGCTGGCCACGATGGGCCAGGTCCGCACAGCGCGCAACCTCGGCGTCTCATCGATCATGCTCGCGAACAGCGCTGTCGACGAGCGCGCGCTGCGCTACCTGGCGGGTGAGCTGCAGGACGAGTCCTTCCGCTTCCTCTGCTGGGCCGACTCGCTGCAGACCGTCGACGCGATGGACCGCGCTCTGCGTGCCGCCGGCGCCCCCCGGCCGGTGGACGTGCTGGTCGAGCTCGGCGCCGAGGGGGCCCGCACCGGAGCGCGCACGATCGAGGCCGCCACCCGAGTGGCGGAGCGGATCGCCGCGACCTCCACCCTGCGGCTCGCCGGAGTCGCAGGCTATGAGGGCGCCCTCGCGCACGACCGCAGCGACAACGCGCAGCACGTGGTGCGCGAATACCTGCAGTCGCAGGTGCGGCTGCACGAGAGCATCCGCCGCCTGTACGGGCCGGGCGAGATCTACATCACGGCCGGCGGCAGCGCCTATTTCGACATCGTGGCCGAGGTGTACGCCGAGGCCGGCGCCGGCACGGACCCGAGCACGCACTTCACGCTGCGCTCCGGCGCGTACATCGTTCACGACGACGGCTTCTACCGGCAGATCTCCCCGTTCGACGAGGCGCGCGCCTCCGCCGATGCCCCGCGGCTGCGCACCGCCATGCACGGGATCGCTCGAGTCGTCTCGCAACCCGAGCACGGGTTGGCTCTCGTGGACGGAGGCAAGCGCGACTTCCCCTACGACGAAGGCCTCCCGATCCCCCGGCAGACGGCAACCGAGCTCGGCGAGCAGTGGCGCGCGCTCGACGGCGCGACGGTGACGGCATTGAACGACCAGCACGCGTTCGTTCGGATGCAGGGCGACCTGGCTGTCGGAGCCGTCGTCGCACTCGGCCTTTCGCACCCGTGCACTGCTTTCGACAAGTGGCGCGTGCTGCCCGTCGTGGACTCCTGGGACTCCGGCGTCGTGACCGACCTGGTGCGCACGTACTTCTGATGACGGACGCAGCGATCCGCGGGGCATCCGCCCGTGTCGTCCTGCGCGGCGGCACGATCGTCGACGCGTCCGGCGAACGACGCGCCGATGTCGTGATCGAGGGCGCATGCATCGTCGCCGTGGGCGAGGCGGCATCTCAGGCCGGTGACACGGTGGTCGACTGCACCGGTCGGCTCGTGATGCCCGGCTTCATCGACGCCCATTCGCATGTCGACGGTCTGCTGCACGACGAGAGCGTGCAGCGGTCGCTGCTGCGTCAGGGTGTGACGTCGGTCATCACCGGGCAGGACGGCGTCTCGTACGCACCGGGCGACGGCGCGTACGCCAGCGAGTACTTCGCCGCCGTGAACGGCCCCCACCCGACGTATTCGGGCAACGGCGTCGCCGGCTACCTCGCCGCAGCGGACGGCACCTCGCGCGTCAATGCGGCATACCTCGTACCCGCCGGCACCGTGCGATTCGAAGTGTGCGGTCGTGCGCAGGGGCCAGCCGACGACGAACACCTGGAGGCGATGTCCGCGCTCGTGCGCGAAGGAATGCGCGACGGGGCCGTCGGGCTGTCCACGGGGCTCGACTACGTGCCGGGAATCTTCCAGGGCATCGACGAGATCGCCGCGCTCTGCGCACCGGTCGCCGCGGCCGGTGCCGTCTACGTCAGTCACATGCGCGGCGGCTACGAGGCGAACTCGGCAGCCGGGATCGACGAGATCGCGGCGATCGCGCGCGGCGCGGGAGCCCTGGCGGGCGCCGAGCTGCGCGTGCACGTGTCGCACTTCCATGCCGAAGCCGACATCCTCCTCGCGCAGCTGGACGAGCTCGCGGCATCCGGCGTCGACGCCACCTTCGACGCGTACCCGTACATCCGCGGCTGCAGCCTGATGAGCATGCCGCTGCTGCCGCCGGAGCTCTCTGCGCAGCCGGTCGACGACGTCCTGCTGGCGCTCTCCGATCCCGCGGAACGCGATCGGCTGCGGCGCGACTGGTTCCCCCGCGTCGCGCGCAACCCGAGCCTCGGCCCCGACTGGCCGCGCATGATCTCGCTGTCGCACCTGTCGGCACCCGAACTGTCCTGGGCCCACGGCCTCACCCTCGCGCAGGCTGCCGAGCGCGCCGGGGTCGACGTCATCGACTTCGTCCTCGACACCCTTCTGGCATGCCGGCTGCGGGCGAACGTGATCATGGCCGTGCGGTACGACCGGCCGGTCGCCGAGCTCGCGCGCATCTTCGCCCACCCAGGACACGTCGGAGGGTCCGACGGCATCTTCATCGGAGCCCATCCGCACCCGCGTGCGCGAGGCGCCTTCGCACGCTTCCTCCGCGAGTTCGTGCGCGAGAGCGCGACATGGTCGTGGTCGGATGCCGTGCAGCACCTGTCCGCGGCGCCGGCCGCCCGATTCGGCCTCGGCCGACGCGGCGCGATCGAGCCCGGCTCGGTGGCCGACGTGATCGTCGTGGATCCGGATGCCGTCGCCGACGCCGCCACGTACGAGCAGCCGCTGCGGGACTCCGTCGGCATCGACGACGTCTTCGTGGCCGGCATCCAGGTGCTGTCGGCCGGCGAACTCGTCGGCGCGGCATCCGATCTCGACACTCCCTCCCTCGAACTTCCCGGGCGCGGCCTGCGTCGGGCGGAACCGGACCATCACCCATCCACAGAACGGAGCATCACATGAGCAAGACCGCTGTTCACACCACCAACGCACCCCAGCCGGCGGGCCCCTACAGCCAGGGCGTCCTCGCGAACGGCTTCTTCTACACCGCAGGTTTCGGCCCGCAGGACCCGGCCACCGGTGCCGTCGCCGACTCGGTCGCGGAGCAGACGCGTCAGGTGCTGCGCAACGTCAGTGCCGTGCTCGCCGAGCACGGGCTCACGCTCGATGACTGCGTGAAGTCGACCGTTCACCTCGCCGATCTCGCCGACTTCGCCGAGTTCAACGAGGCGTACAAGGAGTTCTTCTCCGAGCCGTACCCGGTGCGCACGACCGTCGGCTCGCAGCTGGCGAACATCCTCGTCGAGATCGACGTGGTCGCCGCTGTTCCCCAGGCGTAGTGCCGTGCGTTGCGGGTGCCGGGCGCGCTTCCGGCGTCCGCAACGCTGGTCGGGCACGACCACGTCAACCGGGATAATGGGCGCATGAGCACTCCCGCGATCATCCCCGGCTGGCGTCATCTCTACTCCGGCAAGGTCCGCGACCTCTACGCCTCCGAGGACCCGGCTGACACGCGCATCCTCGTCGTGGCATCCGATCGGGTCAGCGCCTTCGATTTCGTGCTCTCCCCCGGCATCACCGACAAGGGCGCGCTGCTCACGCAGCTCAGCCGCTGGTGGTTCGAACAGCTGAGCGAGTACCCCAACCACCTCGTCGATGGCGAGATCCCGGCCGCCGTCGCCGACCGCGCCATGCTCGCGCAGTCTCTCGAGATGCTGCCGATCGAGTGCGTCGTACGCGGGTACATCACCGGTTCGGGCTGGGTCGAGTACCAGGAGAGAGGCACGATCTGCGGCATCCCGCTGCCGGTGGGCCTCGAGAACGGCGACCGTCTGCCCGAACCGCTGTTCACGCCCGCCTACAAGGCGCCCATGGGCGAGCACGACGAGAACATCGGGTTCGATCGTGTGGTCGAGCTGGTGGGCGCGGAGCGCGCGGCCGAGCTGCGCGACACATCGCTCGCGATCTACGCACGCGCGGCATCCATCGCGGAGGAGCACGGCCTCATCCTCGCCGACACCAAGTTCGAGTTCGGCACGGATGCCGACGGCACGCTGCGTCTGGCCGATGAGGTGCTCACCAGCGACTCGTCACGGTACTGGGATGCCGCCGCGTGGGAGTCCGGTTCCACGCCCTCCGAGCGGATGGCGTCGTTCGACAAGCAGATCGTGCGGGACTGGTTGGCGTCGAACTGGGACAAGCAGGGCGAGCCGCCGGTGCTGCCGAAGGAGATCGTCGAGCGCACCGCCGACCGGTACCGCGAGCTCATCGCGCGCCTGACCGCGTAAGCGGGTTGCCGCGGGGTGCCGCGGGCTCGCCGCGCTCACTGCGCGCCCGCGCACAGCGAACCCCCAGGAATCGGTAGTGTGTCTCCGACCCGAAAACGAAGAGGAGCACCCGTATGCCGGTGTGGAAGATTCATGGCGACGGTCGCAACGTCGCCCCTGGGAAGGTCGTCCGACCCGAAGAGCGGCTGAGCTGGCCCGCGACGTTCGCGATCGGCGCTCAGCACGTCATCGCCATGTTCGGCGCGACGTTCCTCGTCCCGATCATCACCGGATTCCCGGTTTCGACGACGCTGCTGTTCTCGGGTGTGGGCACGCTGCTGTTCCTGCTGCTGACGCGCAACCGCCTGCCCAGCTACCTCGGCTCGTCGTTCGCGTTCCTCGCCCCGATCACTGCGATCAACGCCGGCCAGGCACTCGAGTCGCCGCAGCAGATCGCTCAGGCTCTCGTCGGCGTCGTGGTGGTCGGCGTGCTGCTGGCGGGAATCGGCTTCCTGGTGCAGGCGGTCGGCGTCCAGTGGATCGACCGGTTCATGCCGCCGGTGGTCGCAGGGTCCATCGTCGCGCTGATCGGCTTCAACCTGGCGCCCGCCGCCTGGAACAACTTCACCCTGCAGCCGGAGCTCGCCTCGGTGACGCTCGTCGCGGTGATCCTGTTCAGCGTGCTGTTCCGCGGATTCCTCGGACGAATCTCGATCTTCCTCGGCGTCATCGTCGGTTACATCGTGGCGATCTTCACCGGACAGGTGAAGTTCACCGGCATCGACGAGGCGGCCTGGATCGGCCTGCCCGACTTCCACCTCGCCGGCATCACCGACCCTGCCGCCTGGCTGTACGTGCCGATGTTCCTGCCGGTCGTGCTCGTCCTCATCGCCGAGAACGTCGGGCACGTCCGGGGAGTGGCCACCATGACGAACGACCCGTCGATCAACAAGCACACCGGCCGCGCACTCGTCGCGGACGGGCTCGCGACCACGCTCGCCGGCGGCTTCGGCGGATCGGCGACGACGACCTACGGCGAGAACATCGGCGTGATGGCCGCCACCCGCGTCTACTCGACCGCGGCGTACTGGGTGGCAGGCGGCGCTGCGATCCTGCTCGCCTTCTCTCCGAAGATCGGCGTGATCTTCAACTCCATCCCGCCGGGAGTGCTGGGCGGCGTGACCACCGCGCTGTACGGCCTGATCGGCGTCATCGGCATCAAGATCTGGGTCGACAACCGCGTGGACTTCTCCCGTCCCGTCAACCAGTACACGGTCGCGGTGTCGTTCGTGATCGCCGTCGGCGGCTTCGCGATGAACTGGGGTGCGTTCCAACTCGGCGCCATCGTGCTCGGCACGGTCGCGGCGCTGCTGATCTACCACCTGGGCAACGCGATCGCCAGGGCGCGCAAGACCGGTGCGGACGACGGCGGGCCCATCCCGGCCGTCGGGCCGTTGGGCGGCGACCCGGAGTAGGCACGATCCGGGTTCACAACTCCTCAAGAGAACAGCGCGATCGGCGCTCCGAGGACAGAAGCATCGGTTCCGGGCCGATTCTTGAGGAGTTGTGAACGACGTGCCGCGTCAGGCGATGCGGCCGAGCACGGCGTCCACGCTGACCATGTCGCCGACGGATGCCGTGTGCGACAGCGTTCCTGCGCGGTGTGCGGTGACCTGGGTCTCCATCTTCATGGCATCCAGAACCGCGACCGCATCCCCTGCCTCCACCTCTGCGCCGTCGTCGACGAGCCACCGCACGAGGCTGCCGGGCGCGGGCGCCCGCAGGTCGGCCGGATCGGCGGATGCCGGTTCCACAGCCGGCCCACCCGATGTCGAAGAAGAAGCGAACCCGCGCAGCAACGCTGCCGGAACCCCGAGCACCACGCGCTTCCCGTCGATCTCGACGCCGAAGCGCTGCATGCCGGCATCCTCGAGCGGTGCAGGACGCAGCTGCGGTGCGAGGCGCGGAAGCAGAGTCGATTCGATCCACTGCGTGTGCACGCTGAACGTGTCGGTGGCGAACTCCTGCTCGTCCACCGCGAGCCGGTCGAACCCGATCACCGTCGCGGGCCCCTCGATCTGAAGCTCCCGCAGCGCGCGGCGCGCGCGCACCAGCGCGGCATCCCGCGAATCGGCGTGGACGATGAGCTTCGCGATCATCGAGTCGAACGCGGGCTGCACGGCATCCCCGGCTTCGATGCCGCTGTCCCAGCGGACTCCCGGCCCGCCCGGAACGCTCAATGACGTCACGAGCGCGGGGCTCGGCAGGAACCCGCGCCCCGGGTCCTCCGCGTTGATGCGGAACTCGAACGCGTGGCCCCGCGGCTCGGGCGTCGACGTGAACGATGGTCCGTCACCGGAGGCGATGCGGAACTGCTCGCGCACGAGGTCGACGCCGGTGACCTCCTCGGTGATCGGATGCTCGACCTGCAGCCGCGTGTTCACCTCGAGGAACGAGATCGTGCCGTCGGCGGCGAGTAGGAACTCGACCGTCCCGGCGCCGCGGTACGAGACGTCGGCGCAGATGCGCCGCGCGGCCTCGTGGAACTCCGCGCGCTGCTCGGGCGTGAGCCCCGGCGCCGGCGCCTCTTCGATGAGCTTCTGGTTGCGGCGCTGCATCGAGCAGTCGCGGTCGCCGACCGCGACGACGCCGCCCTGCCCGTCGCCGAGCACCTGAACCTCGATGTGCCGCGGGCTCTCCAGGAAGCGCTCGACGAAGCACTCACCCCGTCCGAACGCGACGATCGCCTCGCGCGTCGCCGCATCGAACGCCTCGGCGACCTCGGAGAGCTCGCGCACCACCTTGATGCCGCGCCCGCCGCCGCCGTATGCGGCCTTGATCGCGATCGGCACGCCGTGCTCCTCGGCGAACGCGACAGCCTCGGCGGGACCGGAGAGCGGCTGGTCGGTGCCGGCGGCGAGCGGAGCGCCCACCTTCTGCGCGATGCGGCGGGCGGTCATCTTGTCGCCGAGCGCGTCGATGCTATCGGGCGCAGGTCCGATCCAGGTGAGCCCGGCATCTTCGACAGCGCGCGCGAACTCCGCGCTCTCGGACAGGAACCCGTATCCGGGATGCACGGCATCCGCGCCCGACGCGGCGGCGGCCTGCAGAAGGGAGGAGATCGACAGGTAGGTTTCAGCGGCCGTCGCGCCGCCCAGCCCCACGGCCTCGTCCGCGAGACGCACGTGCAGCGCCTCGGCGTCCTGGTCGGCGTAGACGGCGACGGAGGTGTACCCCGCCTCGGCGCACGCGCGGATGACGCGCACGGCGATCTCGCCGCGGTTGGCGATCAGAACCTTGTTCATGACTGTCCTTCTTCGATGCGGAAGCGGATGCGGGCGCCGGGGGGCAGCTGGGCTGCGAGATCCAGGCAGCGGTCGGTGAGCGCGCCGATGATCGGGTAGCCGCCGGTGAGCGGGTGGTCGGGCAGGAAGAGCACGGGTTGCCCGTCCGGCGGCACCTGGATCGCGCCGGTCACCGCACCCTCGCTCGGCAGTTCACCGGTGGTCGCGCGCTCGAGCGGCACGTCGCCCTGCAGCCGGATGCCGACCCGGTCGGAGCGCGGCGTGACCGACCACTCCTGCGCCGTGAGCGCGTCGATGGCGGCTGCCGTGAACCAGTCGTCTCGTGGACCGAGCGTGATGTCGAGCTCGACAAGATCGCCGGATGCCGGCAGGTCGCGCGGCTGCGGGTCCGGATCCACGGCGGCCACCGCCGCATCGCCGACCTCGAGGACGTCGCCCGCGGCGAGCGCGGCGGGACCGAGCCCGGCGAGCGTGTCGCTGGATCGACTGCCGAGGGCGGATGCTGCGTCGATGCCGCCTCGAATACCGATGACGTAGCGCAGCCCGTGCGTCGGGTGGCCGAGGGTGAGCTCGTCGCCGGAGGCAGTGGCGAACGGGATGCCGTGCGGGATGCTGCGCGCGTCGCCGTCTGCGTCGGTCAGGCTGAGATCGCCGACGGCTCCGGTGACGACGGCGACGCCCTCACCATGGAAGCGCAACGTCAGCCCGCCGACGCTCTCGAGCACAGCCGCTCCGCGGTGGTTTCCGACAGCTCGGTTCGCGTCGCGCATTGCTGTGCGGTCGGCTGCTCCGGATTCGGAGACTCCGAGGGCCGCGTGGCCGGGGCGGCCGAGGTCTTGGACGAGCAGCTGCAGTGACGGCCGGACGACCTCGATGGAGGGAGCAGGCTTCGACTCCCCAGTATCCGCGTCCGCACCGAGCGGAGCGATGGATGCCTCTGGCCGAGCTGGCATCGGGTCTGGCGGGAGCACGCCGGAGGCGTGCGGGGGCATGTCTCGGCCGGAGGCATCCATCGCGGAGACGTCCCGAGGCATCCCTTGCGCAGCGCTCCCCGTGACAGTTTCATGAACAGAGATGAACCGCACCGAGGTCCCCGGCGCCAGCAGCGCGGGCGGGTCGCGGTCGATGTCCCACATGACGGCATCGGTGCGTCCGATGAGCTGCCACCCACCGGGGCTCTCCCGCGGATACACCCCCGTGAAGGCTCCGGCGAGCGCGACCGACCCTGCCGGCACGCGCGTGCGCGGCGATGACCTCCGCGGAACATCGAACAGCGGATCGCTGCTGACGACGTACCCGAAGCCCGGCGCGAAGCCCGAGAAGGCGACCTGCCAGTCGGCGGCGAGGTGCCGGCTCACGAGCTCATCCGCCGAGACGCCCAGCAGCGAAGCCGCTTCGGCGAGATCCTCGCCGTCGTAGTGCACCGGGATGGTGACCTCGCGCGTGTGCGGGACGTGCTCCGCATCCACCGCGGTCGCCGACAGCACCGAAGCGAGATCGCGCGCAGACGTCCGCACCGGATCGAAGCGTACGAGCACGGTGCGTGCACCGGGGATGCGCTCGACAATGCCGGGGATGCCGTCCCATGCGAGGTTCAGGCGCATCGCCTCGTCGAGGTCCGCCGCCTCAACGAGCAGGGACCGGTCGGATGCCGTGAGGATGCGCATCAGACGATGTACTCCGCGTCCGGGACGTCGGTGATGAACATGAAGCCGGGTGCGTGGGTGACGGCGAAGGGGGGCTTGGACGCCATGATCGCCGCCTGCGGGGTGACGCCGCAGGCCCAGAACACCGGGACCTCGCCGTCGCGCAGCTCGGGGGCGTCTCCGAAGTCGGGGCGGGACAGGTCGGCGATCCCGAGCGACGCCGCATCGCCGACGTGCACCGGAGCCCCGTGCACTGCGGGCGTGCGACCCGAGATCTGCACGGCATCCGCCACTCGCCCGGCCGGGATCGGACGCATCGACACGACCAGCTCGCCGCGGAGGCGCCCTGCGGGGGTGCAGTCGATGTTCGTCCGGTACATCGGCACGTTGCGGCCGAGCTCCTGATGACGGATCGGGATGCCCGCCTCCACGAGTCCTGTCTCGAACGTGAAGCTGCAGCCGATCAGGAACGCGACGAGGTCTGGATGCTCCTCCCACGCGTCGCGTGCATCGGTCTGCTCGGACACGAGCTCGCCGTCGCGCCAGATCCGGTATGCGCCGATGTCGGTGCGGATGTCGCTCCCGGGAGCGAGTGCGGATTCGACGGCACCCTGCTCGATGACATCGATCACCGGGCACGGCTTGGGGTTCCGCTGCGCGTAGAGCAGCGTCTCGAAGGCCCAGTCGGCCGGCACTGCGATGAGGTTCGCCTGGGTGAGCCCCGGGGCGACACCGCTGGTGGGCTCGGCGAGTCCTTCGCGGTAGGCGGCACGAGCCGCCCGCGCGGAGGCGAGCTGGTCCGGGGAGGCGAGGACCGACATGTCAGACTCCAGCGAACGGTGTCGTTGAAGCGAACGGTGTCGTTGAGGCGAACGGTGCGATCGTGATGCCGGCGTCCTGCAGCATCCGCTTCGTCTCGGCGGCCATTGCGATCGAACCAGGGCTGTCGCCGTGCACGCAGATCGACTGCGCGTCGACCCGCACGTCCGTGCCGTCGATCGCACGGATCACTCCCTCGTCGGCGAGCCGCACCATGCGTTCGGCGACCGCGGCGGGGTCGTGCAGCACAGCGCCCTCCTGCGTGCGCGAGACGAGCTGGCCATCCGGCTGGTAGGCGCGATCGGCGAATGCCTCGGCGGCGACGGCGAGCCCGGCCTTCGAGGCCACATCGAGCACGACGCCGCCGGCGAGTCCCAGCAGCACGAGGCTCGGGTCGATCGCCCTGATCGCCGCGACCACGTCCGCCGACTGCCGCTCATCGCGGGCGATCGTGTTGTACAGCGCGCCGTGCGGCTTCACGTAGGCCACGCGACCGCCGACGGCCGATGCCAGCCCGATCAGGGCACCGAGCTGGTACTCGACGTGGGCCTGAAGGGTCGGGGAATCGATCTCGACGTTGGTGCGGCCGAAGTTCTCGTAATCGCGGTAGCCGGGGTGGGCGCCGATCACGACCCCCCGCTGGACGGCCGCGGCGAGCGTCTCCCGGATGCCCTCAGGGCTCCCCGCATGGAAGCCGCACGACACGTTCGCGCTGGTCACGATCTCGAGCATCGCCGCATCGTCGCTGACGACGCGATCGGCGACGTTCTCACCGAGGTCGGAGTTCAGATCGATGGTCGGCATGGTCACGCTCCAGTTCCGAGGAAGGCGAAGATGGGTCCGACCGAGACGATACCCATGTACCAGGTGAGCAGGGTCACCAGCGTGCCCGCGATGAGCAGCCACATCGGGTACTTGCGCGTGCCGAGCAGGTCACGACGGAACCAGCCGATGTACATGAAGACCGTCAGCCCGATCGGCAGGATCAATCCGTTGAAGCCGCCGACGAAGACGAGGATCGCGGCGGGCGCCGTGCCGATCAGCAGGTAGACGATCAGCGAGACGACGATGAAGGCGATCGTCGCCCACTGCAGCGACCACCCGCCGAGGAAGCGCTTGTGGAAGGTCGAGAGGAACGTCGCCGAGGTGTAGGCGGCGCCGATCACCGAGCTGATCGCGGCGGCCCAGAAGATCGCGCCGAAGATCCGCAGCCCGGCTTCTCCGAGCACGGCGCCGAACGCCTGGCCGGCCGGGTTGGCGGCCTGGGTCGTGAGATCGAGGGCGACGCCGGATGCCACGACGCCGAGGATCGCGAGGAACAGCACGTAGCGCATGATGCCGGTGACGAGGATGCCGTTGGCCGCAGCCCGCATGACCGGTCCGGCATGCTCCGGACCCGTGTGGCCGGAATCGAGGTACCGGTGCGCACCCGAATAGGTGATGTATCCGCCGACCGTGCCGCCGACGATCGTGGTGATGGTGGCGAAGTTCAGCGTGTCGGGCACGAACGTCTGGCGCAGGGCGTCGCCGATCGGCGGCTGCGACATGATGGCGACGATCACAGTCATCACGATCATTCCGACGCCGAGGACGACGAGGACGATGTCCATCACCTTCCCCGCCTTCTTGATCAGGAAGATGACGATCGCGAGCGCGCCGGTGAGGAGGCCGCCCCACTTGGCGTCGATGCCGAGCAGTGCGTTCAGCCCGAGGCCGCCGCCGGCGATGTTGCCGATGTTGAACGCGAGGCCTCCGATGACGACGAGGATCGCGATGACGTGACCCGAGAAGGGGATGGCGGCGTTGGCGAGCTCGCCGGCGCGCTTGCCGGAGGACGTGATCATCCGCCAGATGTTCAGCTGGACGGCGATGTCGACGAGAACGGAGATGAGGATGGCGAACGCGAAGGCCGCGCCCATCGTGGCGGTGAACGTCGCGGTCTGGGTGATGAAGCCGGGGCCGATGGCGCTGGTCGCCATCAGGAAGATCGCGCCGATGACGGCACTGCGGCCGGCGCGCTTCTTCACCGCCGCGAGGCGGGCTTCGTCATGAGTCTGCTCTGACATGGAGGGAGTCCCATCATCGTTGTTGGGTGTCGATTGACACCGAGTGTAGAACACTTGTGGGTCAGATTGTTCTACAACTTTGTTTCCGGGATGCTACGAAACCGTCTCGGCGGCCTAACATGAAGGCGTGATCCAACAGGGAGTGCTGGCAGATTCGCTGCGGCAGAGCATCATCGACGGCGAGTTCGCTCCCGGGTCCAAGCTGTCCGAGGCGATGCTCGCCACCCGATTCGAAGCCTCCCGCAACACCGTGCGCGAGGCGTTCCGCGTTCTGGCCGAACAGGGGCTCATCGAGCACACTCCGCACCGCGGCGTCTCCGTCGCGGCGCCCGCGATCGCCGACGTGATCGACATCTACCGCGCCAGGCGCACGATCGAGTGCACCGTCATGCGGGACTGCGAGCCGGAGCATCCGGCCGTCCAGCGCATGCGCGACTCCCTCGCCGAATCAGAGCGCCGGCAGGCGGAGGAGGACTGGCAGCGGGTCGGCAGCGCCAACATGGCGTTCCACGTCGCGATCGTCGACTTGGCGGACAGTCCGCGCCTGGCGCGTACATACCGCAACCTGTCCGCCGAGCTGCGCCTGGTCTTCCTCGAGATCGACGACCCCCGCGCGCTCCACGAACCGTTCGTCCGGCGCAATCGCATCGTGCTCGAGGCGCTGCTCAGCGAGGGGCCTGATGCCGCGGCCGATGCGCTTGAGCGCTATCTGATCCAGTCCGAGCGCCTGGTGCTCGGGGCCTTCGCGCGGATGAACAGGGGCTGATCAGCCGCTCACGTCGATTCGCGCACGACCAGTTCGGTCGGCAGGATCGTGATCTGCGGCGGCTCGTTGCCGGCCAGCCGTGACAGCAGCACCGCTGCCATCGTCTCACCCATCGCGTACATCGGCTGACGCACGGTCGTCAGGTGCGGGTCGGAGCTGAGGGCGACGGGCGAGTCGTCGAAGCCGACCACCGCGACGTCCTCAGGGATGCGGACGCCGGCAGCGCGGAGCGTGCGCAGCGCTCCCCGCGCCATCAGATCACTGGCTGCGAAGATCGCGTCCGGCAGGCCTGCGGCTAGCAGGCGACGCGCGGCATCCGCCCCGCTCTCCTCGCCGTAGTCGCCCTCGAGCTCCGCCGCAGACGAGAGACCGGCATCCGCCAGCGCGTCGCGGAAGCCCTGCAGGCGGTCGGACGACACGTGCATCGTCATGGGGCCTGTGACCGTGGCGATCCTGGTTCGGCCCGTGTCGATCAGGTGCTGCGTCGCCGTCCTGGCAGCGGCGATGTTGTCGACGTCGACGGCGTACTCTCCGTGACGGCGCTGCGGCGGACGACCGCCCCACACCACGGGCACCGATGAGGCGATCGTCTCCACGAACGCGTCGCTGGTGTGGTGCGAGACGATCAGAGCGCCGTCGACGCCGCCGTGACGCACGAAGCTCGACATCTTGTCGCCGGGGTCGTCGCTGGCGATGAGCAGGTTGAGCAGATAGTCGGAGCCGCGCAGCGCGCCCGTGATCCCGGCGACGATCGAGGCGAAGAACGGATCGCCGAAGAAACGCGTGGTGTCCTCGGGGACGATCAGCGCGATCGCATTCGTCTGCCGCGAAGCCAGGGACCTGGCGGCGCGGTTGGGAACGTAGTTCAGGGACGCGATCGCACGGTGCACGGAGTCGCGGGCCTCTGGGCTCACCGCCGTCGATCCGTTGACCACGCGCGAGACCGTCGACCGTGATACCCCGGCGGCCGCGGCCACCTCTTCGATCGTCGCCCTCGACGTCACCGTGCTTCCCTTCTGCCGCGTTCCCCCGCGCTTCAGAGGGCGCGAGCGGCGATGATCCGAGCGTACTCGCGGCCGCTGTCCTTGACCGTGCGCTGCTGCGTGTCGTAATCCACTCGGACGATTCCGAAGCGCTTGTCGTAGCCCCAGGCCCACTCGAAGTTGTCCATCAGCGACCAGTAGAAGAAGCCGCGCACGTCGACGCCGGCGTCTGCGGCGTCGAGCACCGCTGCCAGATGCTGCCGTACGAACTCCGCGCGGTCGGCATCGTGCACCTGGCCGTCCTCGTCCACGACATCGTCGAAAGCGGCACCGTTCTCGGTGACGTACAGAGTCACGCCCCGCTCGGCGGTGTATTCGTCGGACAACCGGCGCAGCAGCCGGGTGAGGCCCTCCGGCTGGATCTCCCAGTTCTGCGCCGTGCGCGGCAGGCCGCGCTCGACCGCGTGGATGCCGTGATCCGACGGATACGGACTGCGACCGGTGCGCTCGGTCGACGGCCCTCCGGAGACCGGCGGCTGAGCGGGCGCCTCTCCGGCGAGCAGGTCGCCGTGGTAGTAGTTCACGCCCTGGGTGTCGATCGGCTGCGAGATCGTCTCGAGGTCGCCGTCGCGGACCGCGGCCTCGAACCGCGCCACGGCATCCGCATCCACCGCCCTGATGTCTTCGACGATGTCGGCGGGGTACTCGCCGCGGTAGATGGGATCGAGGAACCATCTGTTGAACTGGCCGTCAACGCGGCGGGCGGCATCCGCATCACGGGGGTTCTGCGGATCGGCGGGGTCTGCGACCGTGTGATTGAGCGTGATGCCGAGGTCGAGTGTTGCATCGCGCGAGCGCAGCTCGCGGATCGTCTCGCCGTGCGCGAGCAACTGGTGGTGCGCTGCGAGCAGACCCTCGGCGACGCTCGTGTGCCCGGGGGCGTGCTCCCCGCCCGTGTAGGAGAGGAACGACGAGCACCACGGCTCGTTCAGCGTCGTCCAGACGTTCACCCTGTCGCCGAGCGCGTCGTGCACGGTGCCCGCGTAGTCGAGGAACCTCTCGACGACGTCGCGGTTCGTCCAGCCGCCGTTGTCCTGCAGGGCCTGCGGCATGTCCCAGTGATAGAGCGTCAGCCACGGCAGGATGCCGGCACCCAGCAGCTCGTCGACCAGACGGCTGTAGAAGTCGACGCCCTGCGTGTTGACCGCGCCGCCATCCGGACGCACGCGCGACCAGGAGGTCGAGAAGCGGTAGGTCTGCAGTCCGAGCTCGCGCATGAGGGCAACATCGTCGCCGTAGCGGTGGTAGTGATCGCATGCGACATCGCCGTTGTCGCCGGCGATCACGGCTCCTGGCACACGGCTGAACGCGTCCCAGATCGAGGCGGTGCGGCCGTCCTCGAAGGCCGCTCCTTCGATCTGGTAGGCGGCTGTCGCCGCTCCGAAGAGGAATCCGTCCGGGAACCGCCTGGTGGTCATGTATGTCATCCTTTCACCGCGCCGGCCATGATGCCGCTGACCAGCTGCTTGCCCGCCACCACGAAGAGGACGAGCAGGGGCAGGGTCGCGAGCACCGCTCCGGTGAGCACGATGGAGTAGTCGATGTAGTAGCCGGACTGCAGCTGGCTGAGGGCCGTCTGCAGCGTCGGGTTCTGGGGAGAGAGCACGATCAACGGCCACAGGTAGTCCGTCCACGCCGTCATGAAGGTGAACAGGCCGAGGATCGCCATGGCCGGACGAGCGGCCGGCACGCCGACGGTGAGGAAGGTGCGGAACTGGTTCGCGCCGTCCATGCGGGCCGCCTCGATCAGTTCGTCGGGGATGACGTCGACCAGGTACTGGCGCATGAAGAACACCCCGAACGCGGTGACCAGCGTCGGCACGATGACGGCACCGATCGAACCGGTCCATCCGAGCTCGCGCATGACCATGAACAGCGGGATGATGCCGAGCTGGGTGGGGATCGCCATCGTCGCGACGACGAAGATCATGAGCCCGTCCCTGCCCTTGAACCGCAGCTTCGCGAAGGCGTACCCGGCGAGCGTCGAGAAGCTCACGACAGAGATCGTGATGATCGCGGAAACGAGGAACGAGTTGCCCAGAGCCAGCCAGAACGGGATGGCGTCGAGCACCTTCGCCGCGTTCGCGAAGAAGTTGCCCCCGGGGATCAGCGGCAGCGTCTCGCCGCGGGTGGCGTTGGTGCCGCTGGCGACGACGACCGACCACCACAGCGGATACACGCTGCCGATGATGAACGCCGCGAGGAGCCCGTAGGTCAGGAATCCGGGGCGGCTGCCGATCCCGGCTGCGCCCGCCGCGGCGCCGCGGCGCCGGCGGATCTTCTCCGGCACGCTCAGTGCCTGGGTCGCGGTCATCGCTCGACTCCTCTCGTCTGCGTGCGCGCTCGTCGTCGTGCCGCGCGTCCGCTGGGGGCGTCGCCGGTCGAGATCCGCCTCGTTATGAGGAAGTTGACGAGCCCGATCACGACGATGAGCAGGAACAGCAGGATCGCGACGGCGGATGCCTCGCCGAGGTTGCGGCGGAAGAACGCCATCTCCCACAGGAACAGCACCGTGGTCTGGAACTGCCGATCGCTGCCGCCGATCCCACCGGCCGTGGAGACGTCGAACAGTCGGGGTTCGGCGAAGATCTGCAGCCCGCCGATCGTGGCGGTGATGATGACGAAGATCAGCGTCGGCCGGATCGTCGGGATCGTGATCGAGAAGAACCGCCGCACGGGGCCGGCGCCGTCGATCGCCGCCGATTCGTAGAGATCGCGCGGCACGGCCTGCATCGCGGCGAGCAGGATCAGGGCGTTGTACCCGGTCCAGCGGAAGTTCACCATGACCGCGATCGCGATGTGCGAGAGGAACGTGTCGTGCTTCCACTCCTGATCGACGATGCCGATGAGGTTCAGCAGGTTGTTGGCGAGGCCGTCGGCCTCGTTGAAGACGCTCGAGAAGATGATCGCCACGGCGACCGGGGTGACCACGAACGGGATGAGCACGCTCATCCGCCAGAACGTCGGGGCCCGGAGGCCGCGATCCAGGAGATAGGCGATCACCAGCGCGACCGTGAGCTGCGGGATGGCGGAGAGGACGAAGATGCTCAGGGTGTTGAGGATCGAGTTCCAGAACATCCCGTCGCCGAGGATCTCTGCGAAGTTGCCGGCGCCGACGAAGTCGCCCTGCCCCTTGAGCAGGTCCCAGTCGAACACCGCGACGTACACGGTGTACAGCAGGGGGAACAGGCCGACCAGGCCGAAGAGGACGAAGAACGGCGAGATGTAGAAGTACGGGGAGGCGTTCTGGTCGAACCGCGAGAGGCGGTGGCGCCAGGAGCGCTTCGGCGCGGCATCCGATCCCGGATCCTGCAGACGGGCTGATGCCGTCCTGCGTGGTGCGGTGAGAGTCATTGGTCCTGTCTCCTCCCGTCTCCGGGCGAGGTCAGGTCGCAGTTTCTGTCGGCACGGAGGCACCGGAGCGACAGAAACTGCGACCTGAGTGTGGCGGAAAGGTCAGCCGACGAGCTCGTTCAGGAGCTGGATGGCCTGATCCCAGGCGCCCTGGGTGTCGGTCTCGCCGCGATCGAGTGCGCTCAGCGCCGGACCGAAGACGTTCTCCTGGATGACGGAGTCGTCAGCGCCCTTGAACTGCGCCACGACGCCCTTCGCACGCTCGGCGAGAATCGCGCCGGTGGGTGCATCGTTGAAGAACGCGTTCGGCGTCGCATCCGCCGCGAGGGTCTCCTGCGCCTTCACCGTCGAGGGGAAGTTGCCGGCCGCTGCCGACTGCTTGACCTGCTGCTCGGGCTGGGTCAGCCAGTCGGCGAGGGCCGCTGCTGCCTCCTTGTGCGCGGAGCTCTCGGGAACGGACAGCCATGCGCCACCCCAGTTCGCGGCACCTCCGGGGAACACGTCGGCGAAGTCCCAGCCGGTCCCTGCGTCACCGCCGCCGGCCTCGACCTGACCCTGCACGACGCCCAGCATCCAGCCGGGGCACACGAAGGTCGCGAACGTGCCGTCGACGAATGACTTGCCGCCGTTCCAGTCCCATGCGGCCTGGGCAGCGGACTGCCCGCCCTCGGTCGCAGCGCCCAGCAGCTCGAATCGCTGCTGCAGCTCGGCGTTGCCGTCGACGTTGAGTTCGCCGTCAGCCGTGTAGTAGCCCTCCTCGAGCTGGTTGACCATGGCGTTCCAGACGAATCCGGAGTGGTCGTACCAGGCCTTGCCGGTCTTGTCGGTGTACTCCTGGCCCACGGCGAAGAAGTTCTCCCAGTCGCCGGTGAGCAGCTCGGCGACGGACTCGCGGTCACTGGGGAGCCCTGCAGCCTCGAAGGCCGCGCCGTTGTAGCAGATACCGCTCGGGCCGATGTCGGTGCCGTAGCCGATGACGCGGCCTTCCGCATCGGTGCCCTGGGCGTACTTCCAGTCGACCCAGTCGCCCTTGCGGTCCTCGATGCCGTAGTCGCGCAGGTCGGCGAAGGTGTCGGAGACGTCCATGATCGCGCCGAGCCAGCCCTCCTCGATCGCGACGATGTCGCTGAGTCCTGAGCCGGCAGCGATCTTCGTGAAGGCGTCGGTGCGGGCGTTGCCGCCCGTGTCGATGTTGGTCGCCTCGATCGTGACGTTCGGGTGCAGGTCCTCGTACTCCTTGTAGAGGTCGTCGTAGCCGAACGTTCCGAACGTGGTGATGGTCAGCGTGACGTCCTCGTCGGGGCCGGCGCCCTGGTCGTCGCCGGTGGTGGCGGCGCAGCCGGCGAGGGCGAGGGCCGAGATGGATGCGACGGCAGCTGTCGCCAGCATCCGTCGGCGGGCATGCGTGTTCACAGGTCACTCCTTTGTGTCGGTGGATGTAGTGCAGTGGTTGGTGCAGCAGGATGGTGCGGTGAGTCGTCCGTGGGAGCGCTCTCACGTCTTCTTGAGCCAATGTATGGGATCGCTCCCACGACTGTCAAGCGTCAGTGACGAAGTCGCCGGTAGGCGCGCGCCGAGAGGGGCAGGAACACGAGCGTGATGACGAGCGGCCAGGCGATGGCGAGCCACATGGATGCGTCGACCTGCCACGCCGCGGTGATGCCTGTGGCGTTTCCGAACAGCTCCCGCGTCGCCGTGGCGGTGGCGGAGATCGGATTCCAGTCGGCCACCGGCTGCAGCCAGGCGGGCATCGTCTCGGGCGCCACGAACGCGTTCGAGGCGAACGCTATCGGCCACACCAGCACCTGGATGGCAGTCGAGGCTCCCTCGGTCCGGAAAGTGAGCCCGAGGAAGATTCCCAACCAGATGAGCGAGTAGCGCAGCCAGAGCAGCAGAAGCAGCGCGAGCAGCGCCGCTGCGCCCGAGAGCAACCGCTGAGCCGCCTATCGGCAACGACCGGAACCGGTCGGTGATGCCCCGCTTGGCGTCTGCGGCCATCCGCGCCGCCGGGCACGTCCATCGCGCCACCGAAGAGCAACCCGAAACATGAGGAGCAGCATCACCGAGAACGCGAGGTTGAACACCGGCATGATCGGCTGCCGAGCCCAGTGCAGCAGCTCGCGCTGCGTTAGGACCCAGGCGTGGGTGAGTGTGGCGTTCATCGGGACTCCTTCGCTGTGAGGGCGAGGAAGACATCGTCGAGGGTGGGCGGCGCAGTTCGCAGTCCGCCAACGGGATGCCGGATTCATCGATTGCTCTCACCACGCGAACGAGCTCGGCGGTGCCACCAGGGGCTGCCACCGTGACCCATCCGGCGTCGGAGTCGACGTCGGGTACGAGGCCGGCACCGACGATCGCGCCTTCGACCGCATCCAGCTCGGAGGGAGCCGACGGTGTGACGACGATGCGGTCACCGCCGATCGACCGCTTCAGCTCTGCGGGCGAGCCCTCGGCGATCACCCGACCGCTCTGCATCACCGCGATGCGACCGGCCAGGCGATCCGCTTCGTCCAGACAGTGCGTGGTCAGCAGCACGGCGGTCCGCGCGCGGCGGCCTCCTGCACGGCCAGCCACACTTCGGCGCATCCGCGGGGTCCAGGGCCGTGGTCGGCTCGTCCAGGAACAGCACTGCCCGGTCTCTGGCCGCGTCGGACAGGCCGCGGGCGAGGACTACGGACTCGGCGACGCCGAGCGCTCCTATCGCTTCGGCCGCGATGCGCTGATCCGCGGGATCGAACAGCTGCGCGATGCGCCCTGAACGGCTCCGGTAGCCTGAGACGGTGCCCTCAGCCGAGCTGTCTCCCGCCCTCGTCCGCGCCGAATCGCTGATCCGCAGCATCCCGGACTACCCGGAACCCGGCATCCTGTTCCGCGACATCACGCCGCTGCTGGCCGACGCCGAGGCGCTGCGCGTCACGACCGAGGCGATCATCGAGCCGTTCGCCGGTCAGTTCGACTATGTCGCGGGGATCGAGGCGCGAGGCTTCCTGATCGCGGGGACCGCTGCGATCGCGGCCCGTGTCGGCCTGATCCCGATCCGCAAGGCGGGCAAGCTCCCGCGCCCTGCGGCATCCGTGGACTACGCACTCGAATACGGGACCGCGACGGTCGAGATGCACGACGATCTCCCGGCGGGCTCGCGCGTGCTTCTCATCGACGACGTCCTGGCCACCGGCGGCACCCTCGCCGCGGGTCGGCAGCTGATCGAGCGCCTGGGCTCGCACGTCTCCGGCATCTCGGTGCTGTTCGAGATCGACGGTCTCGGCGGCCGCGAGGCGATCGGCGACCTGCACACCGTCTTCCACTCGGCCTGACGCCGCGGCGCTGACGCTCCGGCGGCTGCGCGGTTGCTCTTCGTCTGCGCTACCGCTCCGGCGCGGGCGGCGGCATTGCGAGATCCGGCGGAGCGACGCCGCGCTCGATCGCGGAGCGGATGGCGATCGCCGCATGCGCCAGACTGCTCACCGCGACGAGCTGTCGCGCGCGGGCGTTGATGGCGAGCAGCATCCGCCGCGCGACCACGTCGGGCGAGCCGTCCGGCTGGAGGGCGGCGACGTTCGGGGCTGCGAGCGGCTCCAGGGCGTCGGCGTACGCCATGAGCTCGTCGACGTCGTAGGCGAGGCCGACCGCCGAAGCCTGCGCGAGTGCATGCGCGAGGCCCTGCTCGGCCGCACCGGGGTAGCCGCGCCAGTCGCGGCGACGCATCAGCTCGTAGGTGCGCTCGCGATAGATCTCGTAGTCGGGGTCGGAGACGCCCTCCTCCGGCACTCCGAGCGCGAACGCCTGGCAGGCGTTCATGACGTCGAGCGTCAGCACACCCTCGGAGTCGATCAGATCGGTGAGCGACTTGATCGCGGCGGTGGATGCTCCGTACGAGTCCCGCAGCACGGCGATGAGCTGCGCCCGATCGACGTGACGCTGCTCGTAGACCGCTGTGGTGTGATTGCGCAGTCGCCCCGGAGGCAGGATCCCTACCCTGATCCAGTGCTTGAGCGTGGTTCTCCTGACTCCGCTCCGAGCCGCCAGTTCATTGAGCTTCACGCGCCACTCCCCCCCGAGGACGACTGTTGGAGAGTGGCGAGCCCCGTCACTCTCCACGGTGCGACATCTGTGCGTTGACTCTAGCCTGCCAGTGCAGGGACACTTCTCGCCGCTGGGGTAACAGGGTGCTGGAGCGTCGATGAGTCAGACTCTCGACATGCCCGGGCGGACGCAGCCGGGGGGTACGTCGTCCGCCTGGGCATTGCCTTCCCGCCCCGGCGGGGGTGAGTGCACGCACGGCCGCTAGACTTGGCGTGCCCGCCTTCCCGCGACATCCGGAGCCGTTCATGCCCACCATCGTCGTCGACGTCATGCCCAAGTCCGAACTGCTCGACCCTCAGGGGAAGGCCGTCTCCGGCGCGTTCTCACGACTCGGCGTGACGAGCTTCAGCGACGTGCGCATCGGCAAGCGCTTCGAGCTCACCGTCGAGGGCGACGTCACCGACGAGGTTCTCGCCGAGGCGAAGAAGATCGCCGAAGACGTGCTGTCGAACGCCGTGATCGAGGACGTCGTCGGCATCGAGGTCGTCGAATGACGGTCCGCATCGGCGTCATCACCTGGCCGGGATCGCTGGACGACCGCGACGCGCAGCGCGCCGTCCGCCTGGCGGGCGCAGAGCCCGTCGCCCTGTGGCACGGCTCGCACGACCTCGACGGTGTCGACGCGCTCGTGCTGCCCGGCGGTTTCAGTTACGGCGACTACCTGCGCTCCGGCGCCATCGCCGCGCTCTCGCCGATCATGACCGAGGTGAAGGACGCCGCGGCGAACGGCCTGCCCGTGCTCGGGATCTGCAACGGATTCCAGATGCTCGTCGAGGCGCATCTGCTGCCCGGCGGACTGATCCGCAACGACCACCAGCACTTCGTGCGTCGCGACCAGAAGCTCACGGTCGAGAACTCCGATACCGCCTGGACCAATCAGTTCAAGACCGGCCAGGAGATCGTCATCCCGCTGAAGAACGGCGAGGGCGGCTACATCGCCTCGGAGGAGACGCTCGATCGCCTCGAGGGGGAGGGTCTGGTGGCCTTCCGCTACGCGGGCCTCAACCCGAACGGATCGCTGCGCGACATCGCGGGGATCACGAACGAGGCAGGGAACGTCGTCGGCCTCATGCCGCACCCAGAGCACGCGACCGAGCCGGGCTTCGGCCCTGACACCTCGGCTGCGATGCGCTCGGGCACCGACGGCCTCGGCTTCTTCACGAGCGCGATCTCCGCGATCGTCCGCGTCGCCGCTTAGCCACGTCCGGCTCGCGCAGGTCGTCGAGCGAGTCGAAGCGTCGCCCGTTTCAGACGGTGCCAGCGGGCGGCCAGACGCCGATGATGATGGCCATGATGACCACCGTGACCAGCTCGTGCGCGATGTTCAGCGTGGTCAGTGCGGTTGGGCGGCCCTCGAACGCGTCGTGGGTGATGAATCGCGCGGCCGTGAACCCGGCCCACAGCAGGATCGCCGTCACGATCGTGCCGATGAAGAACGATCCTTCGTAGAAGTGCCAGGCGATGGCGGATGCCCCGGCGAGCACCCATGCGGTGATGAAGCTGACGATCACTGTGGTGACGATCGGCCACACGGCGCTGCGCGCCGATCCGGTCATGTCGACGTTCGCGAGTCGAGCCCAGCGCGTGCCGAACAGCTTCGGCGTGTACCAGAGCGATCCGACGACCATGCTCGAGAGCATCGCGAGCAGCACGGCCCAGTAGTTGATCTCGGGAATCATGGTGTCTCCTCGGGTTGGGGGAACTGAGGCCGAGCGTACTCCGCGTGCTGTCCGGCGGTCGAGAGGCTCACCGCCTCGATAGGCTCGGAGGGTGAGTCTCTTCGTCACCGTCCCCACCGCACGCCTCGCCGAGAACCTCGGCGCGCTCCCCGAGGGGGTGGATCTCGAGGTCTGGGATCTGAAGTCGCCGGCCCCGCGCGAGCGCATCGACCTCGTGGTCGGACCGTACATGGAGGGCGCCAAGGCGCTCGGCGCGCTCGAAGGTCTCGACATCGGCCTCGTGCAGAGCCAGTCGATCGGCTACGACGGCGTCGAAGACGCCCTGCCGGCCGGCATCCCCTTCGCCAATGCCGCGAGCGTCCACGAGACCTCGACGGCAGAGCTCGCACTCGCGCTGACGCTGGCCGCGCAGCGGCAGCTGCCCCGATTCGTGCTCGCCCAGCAGAGCGGCGCGTGGTCGCCGGTGTTCGCAGAGAGCCTGGCCGACCGCAAGGTGCTGCTCGTCGGATTCGGCGGCGTCGGCGAGGCGATCGCGCTGCGCCTGGAGCCCTTCGAGGTCGACCTCACCGTGGTCGCCCGCACAGCCCGCCCCGTGTGGCACGAGCGCCTCGGGCGCGTGCAGGTGCACGCGATCGATGAGCTGCCCGACCTCGTCGCGGATGCCGAGATCGTCATCCTGACGCTGCCCGGCGGTGCCGCGACCCACCACCTCTTCGACGACGAGATGCTCGGCCGTCTGGCCGACGGCGCCCTGCTCGTCAACGTCGGCCGCGGAACGCTCATCGATACCGATGCGCTGGCACGCGAGAAGGGTCGCATCCGTGCGGCGCTGGACGTTCTCGACCCAGAGCCGCTTCCCGCCGAGCACCCGCTCTGGACGACCGATGGCGTCCTCATCGCACCGCATGTGGGCGGAGCATCCACCGCGATGAACCCGCGCATCACCCGCCTCATCCGCAAGCAGATCGAACGGATGCTGCGCGGCGAGACGCCGGCGAACATCGTCCTCGGCGGCTGATCCTGGGCACCTCTCGAACCGATTCGATCCGCGATCTAGCGCACCTGTAAGCGTTTGCAGTAGGCTCGTCCCCATGACAGAGCTCGAACAGTTCGCCGCGCCCGGTTCCGAGTGGTGGCGCAGTGCCGTGATCTACCAGATCTATCCGCGTTCCTTCGCCGACGCCTCCGGCGACGGCATCGGCGACCTGCCGGGGATCACGAGCCGCCTCGACGCGCTGGGCGAGCTCGGCATCGACGCGATCTGGCTGAGCCCGTTCATGACCAGCCCGCAGAAGGACGCCGGGTACGACGTCGCCGACTACCGCGATGTCGACCCGCTGTTCGGCACCCTGGCCGACTTCGATGAGATGCTCGCGCAGGCCCACGCCCGTGGCATCCGGGTCATCGTCGACCTCGTCCCGAACCACTCCTCCGACCAGCACGTATGGTTCCAGCAGGCCCTGCAGGCGGCACCAGGCAGCCCGGAGCGGGCGCGCTACATCTTCCGCGACGGCAACGGCGAGAACGGCGAGCTGCCCCCGAATAACTGGGAGAGCGTGTTCGGCGGCGGGCAGTGGACTCGCGTCACCGAACCGGACGGCACCCCCGGCCAGTGGTACCTGCACATCTTCGACCCGTCGCAGCCCGACTTCGACTGGACGAACGAAGAGGTCCGCGAGGAGTTCCGCGGCGTCCTGCGCTTCTGGCTCGACCGCGGCGTCGACGGCTTCCGCGTCGACGTGGCGCACGGCATGATCAAGGCCGACGGACTGCCCGACTACACGCCCCCGATCGAGGCCGACTCGATGGGCGGCGGCGAGGAGGACGTGCCGTACTGGGGTCAGGACGGCGTGCACGACATCTACCGCGACTGGCACCAGGTGCTCGCCGAGTACGACGGCGACCGCGCCCTGTGCGGCGAGGCGTGGCTCCCCACGCTGAAGAAGACCGCGCTGTGGGTGCGCCCGGACGAGATGCACCAGACGTTCAACTTCCCGTACATGATGACCGAGTGGGACGCTGAGAAGATCGGCGACATCATCCGCGAATCGCTCGACGAGTTCGGCTCGGTCGGAGCGCCCAGCACCTGGGTGCTGTCGAACCACGACGTCATCCGGCACGCGTCGCGCCTGGCGCTGACGGCCGACAGCCCGCAGGGCGACGGCATCGGGCCGCTGTCCGCTGGCAAGCCGGACCAGGCCACCGGGCTCGCCCGCGCGCGCGCCGCGACGACCGTGATGCTGTCGCTGCCCGGGTCCTCGTACCTGTACCAGGGCGAGGAGCTCGGACTGCCTGAGGCCATGGAGATCCCCGACGCGTTCCGTCAGGACCCGACGTGGTTCCGCACGAACGGCGAGCGCTACGGCCGTGACGGATGCCGCGTGCCGCTGCCGTGGGAGGCCGCCGCTCCGGCGTTCGGCTTCAACACCACCGGCGACTCGTGGCTGCCGCAGCCGGCCGAGTGGGCATCCTTCGCCCGCGACGCCGAGGCGTCGGATGCGACATCCACCCTCAACCTGTACAAGCACCTGCTCACCCTGCGTCGCGAGCGCGAGCTCGGCATCGGCTCGTTGGTGTGGGAGGACCTCGGCGCGAGCGCGGTCGCCTTCCGCCGAGGCGACCTGCACGTCGCGGTCAACCTCGGTGCAGAGCCGCTCGAACTCGGCGAAGGCGTGGCCTTCGTCGCGCAGAGCCAGCCGTTCGAGGGCACGGCGCTGCCGACCGACCACGCAGCCTGGTACACGAAGGCCTGACACCGGCCCATGGTCAGCATCGATGAGGTCGCGCGTCTGGCCGGGCTGTCCACGGCCACGGTCTCGCGCGCCCTCAGCGGTCGCGGCTACGTGTCCGCCGCGTCCCGCGAACGCGTGACGATCGCGGCCAGGCAGCTCGGCTACGTGGTGTCCTCGCGGGCATCGAGCCTGGCGTCAGGACGCACGCGCAACGTCGGCGTCGTGGTGCCGTTCCTCGACCGGTGGTTCTTCAGCACCGTGCTCTCGGGCGTCTCGAGTGCGCTCATGCGTCAGGGCTACGACATCACGCTGTACAACATCACCGCCGACGAAGCCGTCCGCAAGGACGTCTTCGACGTCGCGCTTCGTCGTCAGCGGGTGGATGCGGTCATCGCGGTGGCCATCGAGCTCGACGAGGAGGAGACGGAGCAGCTGCTCGCACTCGACCTGCCGGTGATCGCGATCGGCGGGCCCAACCCGCGGCTCGACACTCTGACCGTCGACGACTTCGCGCTCGCGCGCCTGGCCACAGAGCATCTGCTGGCACTCGGCCACACCGAGATCGCGCACATCGGCGCGAACCCGGAGTTCGACATCGACTTCCACATCCCCACGAACCGCAGGCTCGGTTTCGAGCAGGCGCTGGCGGATGCCGGAATCACGCCGAAGTCCGCGTATCTCGAGCCGGCCGACTTCACGGTCGACGGCGGGTATCGAGCGGCGAAGCAGCTGCTCGGGCGTCCTGGACCGCGCCCGACCGCTGTGTTCGCGGCGTCCGACGAGATGGCGATCGGAGCCGTCCTCGCGGCGCGCGACCTGGGCTATCGCGTGCCGGAGGATCTCTCCGTCGTCGGCATCGACGGCCACGAGCTCGGCGAGTTCTTCCGACTCACGACGGTCGACCAGTTCCCTCTCGCGCAGGGCGAGCGGGCGGCGGATGCCGTACTGGCCAAGCTCGAGGCGAGCGACGAGCCCACCGCGCACGGCGAACTGCCGTTCGAGTTGATCGTCCGCGGCACGACCGCCCGGCTTCCGAAGGCCTGACCCCGGAAGTCGCTCAGCGAGTCGCAAGCCTCACAGCTCCCCGCTAAACTGGTCCGCGGAGCGTCGGGAAGCCTGGTCGACATGTACTGCTGTCGACCCGAAAGGCGCCCATGTCGCGCATCCGCTCCTTGTTCCCCTCGTCCTCCGCCTCGGAGTCGATCCGCATCGGCGAGATCCTCCGCAAGGAGACCGTCGGCGGCATCCTGCTCGTCGCCTGCGCCGTCGTCGCGCTGGTCTGGGCGAACTCGCCATGGGCCGAGACGTACTTCGCGGTCCGTGACTTCGAAGTCGGATACGAGCCCTGGCACCTGCGCCTGAGCATCGGGGCCTGGGCGGCGGACGGTCTGCTGGCGATCTTCTTCTTCCTCGTCGGTCTCGAGCTCAAGCGCGAGTTCGTCAGCGGCGACCTGCGCCGTTTCAGCACGGCGGTCGTGCCGATCGTCGCCGCCGTCGGCGGCGTCGCCGTGCCCGCCCTGATCTACCTGGCCGTGACGGCCGGCTCCGCCGAGGCATCCCGCGGATGGGCGATCCCGACCGCGACCGACATCGCCTTCGCCGTCGCCGTGCTCGCCGTGATCGGCTCGCACCTGCCCAGCGCCCTGCGGATCTTCCTGCTCACCCTCGCCGTGGTCGACGACCTCATCGCGATCGGGATCATCGCGATCTTCTACACCGAGACGGTCGAGGTGGTGCCGCTCCTGCTCGCGCTCGGAGTGATCGCCGTCTACGGCACGATCGCGCAGCTGTACCGCCGCTTCTTCCGGCTGCGCCCCACCGCGGCCTGGTTCATCCTGCTTCCGATCGGGCTCGTCGCGTGGGCGCTGCTGCATGCCTCCGGCATCCACGCGACGATCGCCGGCGTGCTGCTCGGATTCACGGTGCCCGTGCTGCACCGCAGAGCCGACCGCGGCGAGGATGCCGGCCCCGGCCTCGCCGAGGAGTTCGAGCACCGGTTCCGTCCGCTGTCGGCCGGGTTCGCCGTGCCGGTGTTCGCGTTCTTCTCGGCCGGCGTCGCGGTCGGCGGCGCCGACGGGTTCGCCTCCGCGTTCTCCGACCCGATCGTCATCGGCATCATCGTCGCGCTCGTGGTCGGCAAGCCGCTCGGGATCACGGCCGCGACATGGATCATCACCCGCATTCGGCGGATCGACCTCGACCCGGCATTGCGCTGGATCGACATCGCCGGGGTCGGCATCCTCGCCGGGATCGGATTCACCGTGTCACTGCTCGTGGCCGAGCTCAGCTTCGCCGCAGGCAGCGCGGCCGCAGATCATGCCAAGGTCGCCGTGCTCACGGCGTCGGTGGTGGCCGCCGCCCTGGCATCCGTCCTGCTGGGGGTACGCAACCGGCGGTACCGGCGGCGCCGGGATCAGGACAGGTGACCGAGATCAGGATGATTCGGCGCGAAGGCTCCTGATCCGGGGGAACCTCCTGATCTCAGGCGACTGATCTCGACGACCGCCACGGCAACCCAGGCCGCACCGGCCTGCCCCTCGGTCGACACCCACGTCACCACGTCGCCGAGAGGTCCGTCGCCGAGCGCGAGTCCGAGCGGGACGCCGACGAGCAGCAGCGGCAGACTCGCCGTGAGCAGCACGCCCAGTGCGATCGGCGCGCGGCGTCCGCGCAGCAGAGCGAGCCCGACGAGGCTCGTCCCGAGGTAGATCAGGTGGGCCGCCACGGTCAGCGGGATGCCGGCGATCGCGGCGGTCTCAAGCAGAGCTCCCTGCGCATCCTCCGCTGCGATCGCGAGAATTTGCCCACCCGCCAACGCGCCGAGTCCGATCCAGATCATGACCAGGCCCCAGTTCAGGAGGCGTCCGCCCGCGAGTCGCTGCAGGCTCGGTCGCAGGCCGATGATCCCCAGCCCGAGCAGGGCGGCTGCGGAAAGGCCGAGCACATTCTGCGCCACGAAGTCCGGTTCTCCCGGCGCGGTGGTGCCCAGAAGCCCGGAGCCGATCACCGCGAACAGGGCCGCTCCCGACGCGGTCGCGACGATGCCGATCAGGCGGGCGCGGTCTCGGACCGATGTCGTCATGGTCTCCATACCCCCACAGTGCCCGGTCCGGAACGATCCGGCATCACCCGCAAGAGTCATCCTGAACGCTCGTCCGGGTGAGAGCCGGCGGCATCAGGCCGGCGGGAACCCGCCGCTGAGTCGTCCGTGGAAGCGGCCGCTCGCCTCGTTGAGGCCGATGAGTTCCACCGTCTTGCCGTGCCGGGCGTACTTGGTCTCGATGGCGTCGAGTGCGGCGACGGTCGACGCATCCCACACGTGCGAACGAGACAGGTCGATCACGACGCGGTCCGGGTCAGCGCTGTACTCGAACTGCGTCGTGAGGTCATTGCTGGAGGCGAAGAACAGCTCGCCGTCGACGGCGTAGTGCGCGGCATCCGTCGTCACGGTCCTCGTGACCGTCGCGAAGTGCGCGACGCGCCGGACGAACAGGACGGATGCCACGATCACCCCCACGACGACGCCGATCGCGAGGTTGTGCGTGACGACGACGGCGAGCACGGTCAGCACCATGACCGCGGTCTCGCTCTTCGGCATCCGCTTCAGCGTCGACGGGCGCACGCTGTGCCAGTCGAACGCGCCGATCGCGACCATGATCATCACGGCGACGAGCGCGGCCATCGGGATCGTCGCGACGAAATCGCCGAAGACGACCACGAGCAGGAACAGGAAGACACCGGCGAAGAACGTCGACAGGCGCGTGCGGGCGCCCGACTCCTTGACGTTGATCATGGTCTGGCCGATCACGGCGCATCCGCCCATGCCGCCGAAGATGCCCGACAGGATGTTGGCTGCGCCCTGCGCCCACGACTCCCGGGTCTTGCGGGAGTGGGTGTCGGTGATCTCATCGACGAGCTTGGCGGTGAGCAGCGTCTCCATGAGCCCGACGACCGCCATCGCGAGTGCGTACGGCGCGATGATCGTGAAGGTCTCCCAGGTCAGGGGCACGTCAGGGATGAACAGCTGCGGGAGGCTGCGCGGCAGCTCGCCCTGGTCGCCGACCGTCGGCACCTGGATGGCGAGAACGATCACCACGGCCGTCACGATGATCACCGAGACCAGCGGCGCCGGAATCACCTTCGTGATGCGCGGCATGACGATCATCACGATGATGCCGAGCGCGACGAGCGGGTACACCAGCCAGGGCACGCCCAGCAGATGCGGCACCTGCGAGCTGAACACGAAGATCGCCAAAGCGTTGACGAATCCCGTCATGACGCTGCGTGGGATGAACCGCATGAGCTTCGCGACGCCGAGCACGGCGAGCACGATCTGGAAGACTCCCGCCAGCAGGACAGTCGCGATGAAGTAGTCGATGCCGTAGGTCGGCGCGACCGGGGCGATCACGAGGGCGACCGCTCCGGTGGCCGCGGTGACCATGGCCGGGCGTCCGCCGAGGAACGCGATCGACACGGCCATGATGAACGACGAGAACAGCCCGACCTTCGGGTCGACGCCGGCGATCACCGAGAAAGCGATGGCCTCGGGGATGAGCGCGAGCCCCACGACGAGCCCGGCGAGCACCTCGCGGGTCAGGATGCGGGGGCTCTTCAGCGCCGTGAGGACGGAGGGGTTCGGCCGAAAACGGGCGCGATCGTCGAGGATGCTCATGCGGACTCCAGGGGGAACGCCCCGAGTGGGGCAGGTCAACTGTAGTCGCGGCGGGAGAGGGCCTCGACGCTCAGGCGACGGTGAAGCCGGCCTCGAGCAGCGCGTCCTCGCGCGAGGACGGACCGACGAGCAGGGCGAACTCTCCCGGCTCGACGACGCGGGTGCCTGCGGCATCCACGATCGTGCACTCGGCCACCGGCACCTCCACGCGCACGCGTGCGGACTCCCCCGGAGCCAGCGCGACCTGGCGGTAGGTCTTGAGCTCCTTGTCGGTCCAGCTGACGCTCGTCACCCGGTCGCGCACGTAGACCTGCACGGTCTCGACGGTCGGCCGCTCACCGGTGTTGGTGACGGTCACGTGCGCCGTGACCGTGTCGGATGCCGCGAGCGCAGCCTCTTCGATCACGAGGTCGTCGTAGGTGACCGTCGTGTACGAGCGCCCCTCGCCGAACGCCCAGGCCGGGGACTGCGTGAGGTCGGCGTAGCGGTCGCCGTGCTGTCCGCGAATCTGGTTGTAGTACGTCGGCTGCTGACCGGCGTGCCGGGCGAACGAGATCGGCAGGCGGCCGGTCGGTTCGATCGCCCCGGTGATCAGCTCGGCGATCGCGCGCCCACCCCGCATGCCCGGGTTCGCGACCCACAGCACGGCGGCGGCGCGCTGCACGGATGCCGGCAGCACCAGCGGTTTGGATGCCATGAGCACCACCACGACGGGCTTCCCCGTCTCGATCAGCGCGTCGAGCAGTTCGACCTGCCCGCCGATGAGTTCGAGCGTGGCCGTCGAGCGGCCCTCTCCATACAGACCCCGCGCATCGCCCACGACCGCGACGACGGCATCCGCCGACGCAGCCGCAGCGACCGCCTCGGCGATCTGCGCCTCGTCGGCCGGGATCGGGCTGACCACCGGCGGGCGCGGCTGACCATCGGGCCAGGTGGCGCCGGCGGGATCCGGCTCGAGGCTCAGGATGTCTGCGCCGCGCGCGTGCACGACCTCCCACGGGGCGATCTCACGCAACCCGTCGAGCACGGTCGCGATCATCTCGCGCGGCTGCCCGTCGAGCCATCCGGCTTGGCCTGAGCCGCCGGCCCAGTCGCCGAGCTGCTCCTGGTCGTCGTCCGCGAGCGGGCCCACGACGGCGATGCGCTTCGCCTGCGCCGGCGACAACGGCAGTAGTCCGTCGTTCTCCAGCAGCACGAGCGAGCGACGGGTGACCTCGAGGTTCAGCTCCGCGTGCTCCGCCGTGCCCACGACGGACGAGACGTCCTCGCGCGGCTGACGCGGGTCCTCGAACAGGCCGAGTTCGAACTTCAGCGTGAGGATCCGCTCGACGGCGGCATCGAAGGCGTCCTCCGCGAGCATGCCCCGGGCCACGGCATCCAGCGCGCCCTCGAAGAACGCGGGCGTCGTCATGATCATGTCGTTGCCGGCCTTCACGGCGGCGGCTGCGGCATGCGTGATGTCGGGCTGGATATGCTGCTCCCAGACCATCCGGCCGACGTTGTCCCAGTCGGTGATGAGCGTGCCGGTGTAGCCCCACTCACCGCGCAGCACGTCGCTGAGCAGCCACTCGTTGAGCGTGATCGGCACGCCGTCCGTGGTCTGGTAGCCGAGCATGAACGAGCGGCATCCCTCGCGCGCCACGCGCTCGAACGGCGGCAGGAACCAGGAGCGCAGCTTCCGGCGCGAGATGTCGGCCTCCGAGGCATCCCGACCGCCCTGCGTCTCGGAGTATCCGGCGAAGTGCTTGGCCGTCGCGAGGATCGCGCTCGGGTCATCGAGCCCTTCGCCCTGGTAGCCGCGCACCATGGCACTCGCGAGCTCGCCGATCAGGTGCGGATCCTCGCCGAAGGTCTCGTTGACGCGTCCCCAGCGCAGGTCGCGGGCGATGCACAGCACCGGCGAGAAGGTCCAGTGGATGCCGGTGGCAGCGACCTCGACGGCCGTCGCCCGCGCGACCTTCTCGACGAGGCCTGCGTCCCAGGACGCGGCCATGCCGAGCTGGGTCGGGTAGATCGTGGCGCCAGGCCAGAAGGAGTGACCGTGGATGCAGTCCTCGCCGACGATCAGCGGGATCTGCAGGCGAGTGCGCAGCGTCAGCTCGCGCGCGGCGACGATGCGCTCCGGCGAGGTGTGCAGGATCGAACCGACGTTCCGACGCAGCACGTGGTCGTCGAGGTCGTCCCGCGCGTCGAGCTGCAGCATCTGCCCGACCTTCTCCTCGAGCGTCATGCGCCCGAGGAGGTCGGCGACGCGTTCGGAGATGGTGAGAGCGGTGTCTCGATACGGGTAGGTGTCGACGAGGGATTCAGTCATTTCCAGGATTCTTGAGATCGGTGCTGGCGAGATCGGTGCGAACGGTGTCTTTGCGAACCGTGGTCACGGCGTCGTTGACGTCGAGACCCTTCTTCTTCATGGCGCGTGCTCGCTCGCCGGCGGAGCGCAGGCGCGGGTTGACGTACTCGTCGATGCCGAAGTTGATCAGCGACAGCGCGACGCCGATCGCGGCGATGCACAGCCCGGGAGGAAGGAACCACCACCACTGGTTGCGACCGAACGCGCCCTGCGCAGAGGCCCAGTTCAGGATCGTGCCCCAGTTGTAGGTGGTCACGGGGATCACGCCGATGTACGAGAGCGTCGTGAGGCCGAGGATCGCCGCCGTCACGGTTCCGACGAAGCTCGCGGCGATCAGCGCCATGAGGTTCGGCAGCATCTCGACGGTGATGATGCGGCTCAGCGGCTCGCCGTTCGCGCGGGCGGCCTGGATGAAGTCGCGGTTGCGCAGCGACATGGTCTGGGCCCTGAGCACACGAGCACCCCACGCCCACCCTGTGATGCCGAGCACGGCTGCGATCAGCACGAGCGGCGGCTCCTCGAACATCGAGGCGACGATGATGATCAGCGGCAGCCCGGGGATCACGAGGAACACGTTGGTCAGGGCCGAGAGCGCCTCGCTCTTCCAGCCGGAGAGATACCCGGCGATCACGCCGACCGTGATCGCGATCAGCGTGGCGATGACCGCCGCGAGGAAGCCGACGACGATGACGCCGCGGGTTCCGTGGATCACCTGGCTGAGCACGTCCTCGCCGATGTGGGTGGTGCCGAGCCAGTGCGCGGCGGACGGCGGCTGGAGGCGGGCCGAGTTGTCGACCTTCGTCGGGGAGTAGGGCGCGAGCACATCGGCGAAGATCGCGACGAGCACGAAGAAGCCGAGGATGGCGAGACCGGCGATCGACTTGCCGTTGCGGAACATCGCGAACGCAGAGACGAGCTTCGACCAGAAGCTCTGGTCGGGCCGGTGTCCCCCTGGTCCTGTCGTTCGCAGCAGCAGCGTCTCCGGCGTACCGGCGGCTTTCCGGCGCTGAGTGGCGTCTGTGGCGGTCATGGCTCAGGCCTCCGTCTGGCGCGTGCGCGGGTCGAGGAATGCGTAGGCGATGTCGGCGAGGATGTTCGCGACCAGCACCGACAGCGTGATGACGAGGAAGACACCCTGCATGAGCGCGTAGTCCTTGGCGTTCGTGGCATCCAGCAGCAGCTTGCCGACGCCGGGGTAGCTGAAGACCATCTCCATGACGATCGTTCCGCCGACGATGAAGCCGATCGACAGCGCGAAGCTCTGGATCTGCGGCAGCACGGCGTTGCGAGCCGCGTAGCCCCACAGCACCCGGCGGTTCGGCATGCCCTTGGCCTGAGCGACGGTGATGTAGTCCTCGTCCAGGACGGTCAGCATCATGTTTCGCATGCCCAGCATCCACCCGCCGAGCGAGGCGATCACGATCGTCAGGAGCGGGAGCGTGCCGTGATGGATCACCTGTCCGATGAACTCGAGGTTCCAGCCGGGCGCCATGCCGACGCCGTACGCCTTGCCGATCGGGAACCAGCGCAGGTTCACCGAGAACACGGCGATCGCGACGAGCCCGAGCCAGAAGTACGGGATCGTGCTGAGGAACGTCGTGATCGGGATGAAGGCGTCGAGCTTGCTGCCGCGGCGCCAGCCGATGAACGCACCGCCGATCGTGCCGATCGCGAAGGACACGATGGTCGCGAGCCCGACCAGGCCGATCGTCCACGGCAGTGCCTGGGAGATCACCTCGGTGACGGGGCGCAGCCCGTGCAGCAGGGAGACGCCGAGGTCGCCGCGCAGCAGCAGGCCCCAGTAGTCGAGATACTGCTGCCACAGGCTCTTGTCCGTGTCGAGGCCGAGCAGCGCGCGCAGCGCCTCGGCGGCCTCCGGTGAGACGTTGCGGTTGCGCGAGAGGTACTGCGAGACCGCATCGCCCTTCATCATGCGGGGCAGGAAGAAGTTGATGGTGAGCGCGGCCCAGAGCGTGAACAGGTAGAACGCGGCGCGTCCGCCGAGGAACCGCCACGGGATGCGGGAGTGACCGGCGACGACCTGGGTCGCGGTGGTGCCCGCCTCGACGGCATCCACGGCCGGGCGTGTCTCGGGCGTCGGCAGCTGGGGTTCGACGGCGGTCATCGGGCGCCTCCAAGGTCACCGGCGGAACCGGTCGTCGCGAAGAACCGCTCCGGATCGGGGGATGCTGCGCGCAACTCCTGCGTGTAGGGATCCTGCGGACGCAGGATCACGTCGTCCGCCGTGCCCTGCTCGACGATGCGGCCCTGGTTGAGGACGATGATCTCGTCGCTGAAGTGGCGGGCGGTGGCGAGGTCGTGCGTGATGTACAGCACACCGAGCCCCTCTTCGCGTTGCAGGTCGGCGAGCAGGTTGAGCACGCCCAGGCGGATGGACACGTCGAGCATCGAGACCGGCTCATCCGCGACGAGGATCTTCGGTCGGGATGCCAGGGCACGGGCGATCGCGATGCGCTGGCGCTGACCGCCGGAGAGCTCATGCGGGCGTCGATCGATGACGGCGTCCGGAATCAGACGCACCCGCTCGAGGAGCCGGCGGACCTCGGCCTCGGTCTCGTCCTTGGGGACGACCTTGTCCAGTCGCAGCGGACGCTCGAGGTGATAGCGGATCGAGTGGTACGGATTGAGCGAGGCGAACGGGTCCTGGAAGACCATCCGCAGCTGCTGGCGGTAGCTTCGGAGCCCCGCACCGCGGCGCGGGATGGGCTTGCCGTCGAGCAGAACCTCGCCGGTGGTCGGCGTCTCGAGCTGGGTGAGGATCTTGGCGATCGTGGACTTGCCGCTGCCGGACTGGCCGACCAGGCCGATCGTCTGGCCGGAGTCGATCGTGAAGCTGACGTCGTCGAGCGCGGTGAGCTGACCGGCGCCGCGGAGGTTGTAGACCTTGCTGACATGGCGGACTTCGAGGGTGCTGACTTCGAGGGTGCTCATCGCACCACCACCCCCTTCTCGCCGGTGAGGCGCGGGAACGACGACAGGAGCGTCTTCGTGTACACATCCTGCGGGTCGCGCCAGATCCCCTCTGCCGTCTGCAGTTCGACGATCTCGCCCTCGCGCATGATCGCGATGCGGTCGCTGATCTCGAGCAGCAGCGGCAGGTCGTGGGTGATGAAGATGACCGAGAAGCCGAACTCGCGGCGCAGCTGCGAGATCTGGCGGAGGATCTCGCGCTGCACGAGCACGTCGAGCGCGGTGGTCGGCTCGTCCATGACCATCAGCTGCGGTCGGAGGGCGAGCGCCATCGCGATCATGACGCGCTGGCGCATGCCGCCGGAGAGCTCGTGCGGGAAGGAACGGGCGCGCTGTGCGCCGACCTTGACGATCTCGAGCAGCTCGGCGACGGCATCCCGACGCTGCTTGCGATTCATGCCTGGGCGGTGCACCTCGAAGACGTCCTCGAGCTGCGATCCGATCGTGGCGACCGGGTTCAGGGCGTTCATCGCGCCCTGGAAGACCATGGAGACCTTGTCCCACCGGAAGCGCCGCATCGCCTCGACACCGAGGCTGTTCACATCGATGTCCTCTCCGTCGGCGTCGTGGAAGACGACGGATCCGCCGGTGATCACGGCCGGCGCCTTGAGCAGGCGCTGGATGCCGTAGGCGAGCGTCGTCTTGCCGCAGCCGGATTCTCCGGCGAGGCCGAGGATCTCGCCGCGCTGCAGCTCGAGCATGACGTTCTTCACCGCCGCGACGGGCGGGTCGACGTCGTACACGACCGAGAAGTCGCGGACGGACAGCAGGGGGTCTGTCATGGTTTCACTCCTCCATGATGGATGCCGGGACCTCGGCCCCGGCATCCATCCGTCGCGACTTACTTCGCTTCGAGGTTCGTCAGGACCTGGACGATGCCCGGCTGCGTCGGGTCGCCGGAGGCGTACTGGTCGTCCTCGCTCGGCCATCCGACGTAGTTGCGGGTGTTGAACTCACCCAGCAACGGGTGCGCACCGAGCGGGATCGCCGGCACGTTCTCGGCGAACGCCTTCTGCATGACCTCGGATGCGGCAGCGCGCTCGTCGTCGGAGGAGGCGTTGGCGTAGGTGTTCAGCGCCTCGGTGACAGCCGGGTCGTCGAAGCGGCCGAAGTTGTACTGGGCCTTGCCGTCCACGATCCACTTCGGGTCCATGGTCGAGGTGTACAGGCCGTACACGTTGCCGGTGTCCTCGAGCCAGTGGATGATCGCCTGGAAGGTGCCCTCCTGGCGCGCGGCATCCCAGCCGCCCCAGTCGGGCTGGTCGACCTTGACCTCGATGCCCAGTGCCTCGTCGAGCTCCTCGGCGATGAGGGCCTGCTCGGTGTTCCAGTCGCTCCATCCGGCGGGGACGGAGATCGAGAACGAGACGGCCTCGCCGTCGGGGTCGATGAGCTTGTCGCTCTCCCAGGTGTAGCCGGCGTCGGTCAGGATGTCCTTGGCCTTGTCCACGTCGACCGAGTAGTTGACGTCCTTGTACTCGGGGACGATCTCGTCCTCGAGGAGCGTGCCGAGGCCGGTGACGTTCCAGACCGCCTCGCTCGCGCCCTCGCGGGCGATATCCACGTACGCCTGGCGGTCGATCGTCCAGGCGAGCGCTTCGCGCAGGGCGGGATTGTTGAACGGCTTGGTCTGCATGTTCATGAACAGCGTGCCGGCACCGGCGGTCGGCGAGACGAGGAACTTGTTGTCCGGGTCGACGTCGAGGTAGCTCTCCTTGATCTGCGGGAGGAACGCCTGTGCCCAGTCGGCCTCGCCGGACGCGAGGGCCGTGGTCAGCGCGGCGTTGTCGCCGTAGGAGACGTAGTGCAGCTCTGGCACGGCGAGCTCGCCGCCCCAGTAGTCCTCGTTCGCCTTCAGGGTCACGGACTCGGTGGTCCAGTTGTCGAGCACGTACGGGCCGGTGCCGACGGCGAGGCCCTCGCCGGTCAGCGGGTCGGTGTTGGGGTCTTCGATGTTCTCCCAGATGTGCTTGGGGACGATCGGGGTGTGCAGCACGCGGGACTGGGCGGTGAACTTCGAGTCGGCGAACTTCAGGGTGATCTTGTCGCCGTCGACGGTGGAGCCCTCGTAGTGCAGGCCGGAGGAGTCGGCGAGCTTGCCGCTGAGGTACTGGTCGAAGGTGAAGACGATGTCTTCGCCGGTGAAGTCCTCGCCGTCGCTCCACTTCACACCGCTGCGCGGCACGACGGTGAGCTCGGTGTAGTCGTCGTTCCATTCGACCGATTCGGCCAGCCACGGGGTGGTGCTCAGGTCACCGGTCGGGTTGACGAGCGCGAGCGGCTCGAAGATCACCTTCGCGTAGCCGTACTTCGAGGCGGACGAGTCGCCGAGGTACGGGTTGTGCGACTCGGTGGTGATCGCTCCGTCGGGCTTGGCGATCGTCAGGGCCGCGGTGCCTGCGCCGCCGGAATCACCGTTGTCGGTGGTGCCGGATGTCGAGCAGCCGGCGAGGGCTCCGACGCTGAGGGCGGTGATCGCACCGACGGCGATCAGAGATCTGCTGAGCTTCATTGCTTCTCCTAGGACACGGGTCTTTGTGTGAGGGCTGGAGTGCCGGGATGTTGATTAGCTTACTCATGAGAAAGTAAACTGCAGTGAGATTACCGACAAGTAAGTAAGCTTTGCAAGCGACGGTTGCCAGACCGTTACACTCGCCAGAAAAGGGGGATGCTGTGGCCACTGATGCACAGAGCCAGACCCGCACGCGCCCCGCGACGAGGCGGAAGCGCACCGAGATCCTGAAAGCCGCCGTCGAGATCTTCGGCAACAAGGGCTCGGCGAACGGGACGCTCGCCGACGTGGCCGAGCAGGTGGGCATGACGCACGCCGGCATCCTGCACCATTTCGGGTCCAAGCAGAATCTGCTGCTCGAGATGCTCGCCTACCGCGACCAGGCCGACGTGCAGGACCTCGACGAGCAGCATATCCCCGGCGGACCTGAGCTTTTCCTGCACCTCGTGCGCACCGCGTTCGTCAATGCGCAGCGGCCGGGCATCGTGCAGGCCTACACCGTGCTGTCGGCGGAGTCCATCACCGACGACCACCCGGCGCGCGGGTTCTTCGAGGAGCGCTACACGACGCTGCGCCGCGAGATCACCGACGCCTTCGCGGAGCTGTGCGCGCAGCAGGGCGTGGCCGAACCCGCCACGGTGGCCGCGGCATCCGCCGCCATCCTGGCCGTCATGGACGGCCTGCAGCTGCAATGGCTGCTGCATCCGGGAGTCGTCGAACTCGGCGAGACCAGCGAGTTCGCGATCCGGGCCATCGTGAACTCGGTCCTGAACCCCGGCCCCGAGCTGTCGAGCTACTCGCGCAGCGCCTGAGGTCGTGGCCGCCGCAGGTCTAGAGTCGGGCCATGAGCATCGACCTCGAAGCGCTGTACACCGACCTGCACCAGCACCCCGAGCTGTCCTTCCAGGAGACGCGCACGGCCGGCATCGCGGCCGGACACCTCCGTGATCTCGGACTCGAGGTCGAGGAGGGCGTCGGCATCACGGGCGTCGTCGGCGTCTTCCGCAACCCTTCGACGGGCTCAGGGCGGCGCGCCGACGGCCCTGTCGTCTGGGCACGGGCCGACATGGACGCCCTCCCCGTCGAGGAGCTCACGGGACTCCCGTACGCGAGCACGGCGACCGGCATCGACCCGGCGGGCCACGCCGTCCCGATCATGCACGCGTGCGGCCACGACATGCACGTCACCGCGATGATCGGCGCCGTCGAGCGACTGGTCGCCGAACGGGATTCGTGGTCGGGGACGCTCGTCGTGCTGATCCAGCCCGCCGAGGAGTACGGCGCCGGCTCCCGCGCGATGCTGGATGCCGGACTGCTCGAGCGCTACCCGAAGCCCGACATCGTGCTCGGACAGCACGTCACTCCCCTGCCGGCCGGCATCATCGGCGTGCGTCCAGGCCCGCAGATGGCTGCGGCCGACGGCATCCGGGTCACGATGCACGGCCGCGGCGGGCACGGTTCGCGTCCGCACACGACGATCGATCCGGTGGTCATGGCCGCGGCCACCGTCATGCGTCTGCAGACGATCGCGTCGCGCGAGCTCGACCCGCAAGGGGTCGGCGTCGTCACGGTCGGATCGATCCATGCCGGCACGAAGAGCAACATCATCGCGGCCGATGCGACACTCGAACTCAGCCTGCGCTACCCCGACGACGAGACGCGCGAGAAGGTGATGGCCTCGGTCAAGCGCATCGTGCGGGCCGAGGCGACGGCATCCGGAGCCGAGGTCGAACCAGAGTTCCACACCGAGCACACGCTGCCCCCGACGATCAACGACGCGGATGCCACGGCCCGAGTCACGGCGGCGCTGACCCGCGTGCTCGGCGAGGGCACCGTCATCGACCCCGGCATGTTCACCGGCAGCGAGGACGTGTCGTGGTTCGCGCGGGATGCCGGCGCTCCCCTGGTGTTCTGGTTCTGGGGCGGGGTGGATGCGGCGACCTACGCGGCGGCGGAGGCCGCGGGCACGCTGGCCGCATCGATCCCCACCAACCACTCGGCGTACTTCGCCCCCGTTCCCCACCCCACGATCGAGGTCGGAGTGACGGCGATGGTGACCGCCGTGCGGGAGTTCATGGCCTGAGCGTTCTCAAGCGGCGAACCAACTAGACCTGCACGACGCGGGGCGGCGGCGGGGGCGGCAGCAACTGACGGCGCGGAACGCCGTGCGCCTCGCGGTGCAGTCGCTCCATGCGGGCGTCGAGCTCGGACGCGGCTTCGGCGGCGTCGGTCAGGCTGTCGACGAGGTGCGACGGGACCTGGTTGGCGAACTTGTAGTAGATCTTGTGCTCGAGGCTCGCCCAGAAATCCATCGCGATCGTACGGAACTGCACTTCGACGGGCACGAGCAGCGGACCGGTCGAGAGGAACACAGGAACCTCGATGATCGCGTGCAGGCTCTTGTAGCCGTTGGCCTTGGGCTCGGCGATGTAGTCCTTGACGGCGCGGACCGTGATGTCGTCCTGCTGGGTGAGCAGATCGAACAGCTGGTAGACGTCCGCGACGAAGCTGCAGGTCACCCGCACGCCGGCTATGTCGGTGATCTCGGTGCGGATGCGCTCGAAGTCCGGCTCCTCGATGCCTTTGCGTGCGATCTTCTCCACGATGCTGTCCGGAGTCTTCAGCCGGCTCTTGACGTGCTCGATCGGGTTGTAGGAGTGATCGTGCAGGAACTCGTCCCGCAGGATCGAGATCTTCGTCTCGACCTCGCGCATCCCGAACTCGTACTCGCGGAGGAAGCGCTGGAACTCGTCGCGGAGCTCACGGGTCTGGCGGATGGCGTCTTCGGTGACCTCGATGGTCGTCATGGCTTCGACGTTACGGGTTCGTGATCGGAACGGGCTGTGCGTTCGTCATGAGCGGACGGGATGCCGCTGCATGGCGAACCGCTCGTAGGATCGAACGATGACCGAATCGCAGCGAAGCGACATCTGGCCCGTGCGCACCGACCGGCTGGAGCTCCGGCCGGCCACCGCAGACGACCTCGGTGCCGTCTGGGATTACCGCCGGCTGCCCGAGGTCTACCGCTGGCTCGGCCCCGCGCCGCAGACGCGCGAGGCGTTCGACGAGCTGTACCTCGACCCGGATCGGTTGGCCACCACGCTGATCCTCACCCGGCTCGACGACGGTTCGGTGATCGGCGACATCATGCTCAAGATCGGCGATGCCTGGGCGCAGCGCGAGGTCGTCGATCAGGCCAAGGGCACCGTGGCCGAGCTCGGCTGGACGCTCGTCCCTGAGCATTCGGGGAAGGGCTACGCGTCCGAGGCGGTGCGCGCCGTCATCGACGTCTGCTTCGGCCCGCTGGGCCTGCGCCGCGTGCACGCCGGATGCTTCGCCGACAACGAGCCGTCGTGGCGGCTGATGGAGCGGCTCGGGATGCGCCGGGAGGAGTTCAGCCGCAAGACCGCGCTGCACCGCTCCGGCGAGTGGATGGACGGCATGAACTACGGTCTGCTCGCCGAGGAGTGGCCGACCGCCCGCTGAGACGTGAGGATCCCGTCAGCATCCGGGAACGGGGCGTAGGGATTCCGTGAGGATGCCGTCCGCGCCTTCCGCGCGAGCGTACGGTCGTCATTCGTGACAGACCAGACACCGGATGCCCCGCCCCTCGCGAAACGGCTCCTCATCGGCGACCCGCTCACCTCGGAGCAGGTCGAAGGGCAGCTGCTGCCCAAGCGCCGCGCCCTGCCGATCTTCGCCTCCGACGCGCTGAGCTCTGTGGCGTACGCACCGCAGGAGCTTGTGATGATCCTGCTGATCGGCGGGCTGACGTTCCTGTCGTTCAGCCCCATGGTCGCCGCGGCCGTCATCGTGCTGCTGATCGTCGTGGTGCTCAGCTACCGGCAGCTCATCAAGGCATACCCCTCCGGCGGCGGCGACTACGAGGTGGCGCGCACGAACCTCGGGGAGATCCCCGGAGTCGTCGTCGCAGCAGCACTCCTCGTGGACTACGTCCTCACTGTGGCAGTGTCCGTGGCATCCGGCGTCGACAACATCATCTCGGCCCTGCCCGGCTTGAACGCCTGGCGCGTGGAGCTGGCGGTCGGATTCGTCGTCCTGATCATCATCGTCAACCTCCGCGGCGTCCGCGAGGCATCGACGGTGTTCGCGATCCCGACCTACGTCTTCATCGGCTCCGTGGGCGTCATGATCGTCACCGGTCTCGTGCGCACCTTCCTCGGCGACGCCCCCGTCGCCGCCAGCGCCGAGTTCACCGTGCATGCCGAGAGTCTCAGCCAGGCCGCGGTCATCCTGCTGATCCTCCGCGCGTTCTCGAGCGGATGCTCCGCCCTCACCGGTGTGGAGGCCGTCTCCAACGGCGTCCCCGCGTTCCGCACGCCGAAGGTGCGCAACGCCCAGTCGACGCTCGTCCTGATGGGTTCGATCGCCATCTGCCTGTTCGCCGGCCTCACCGCGCTCGCCCTCATCACCGGGGTGCACTACGCCGAGAACCCGTGCGACCTCATCGGCTTCGACTGCGCGAACCCGCAGCCGAGCCTCATGGCGCAGGTGGCCGCCGCGACCTTCGGCGGCGCCAGCGTCCCGTTCTTCATCATCCAGGCAGCCACCGCCTGCGTCCTGCTGCTCGCGGCGAACACCGCGTTCAATGGATTCCCGCTGCTCGGGGCCGTCCTCGCCCGCGACGGCTACGCACCGAAGGCCCTGAACACCCGCGGTGACCGCCTGGTGTTCTCGAACGGCATGATCCTGCTGGGGCTGGCCGCGATCGCCGTGCTCATCGTGTTCCAGGCGCGACTGACGACGCTCATCCAGCTGTACATCATCGGCGTGTTCGTATCGTTCTCGCTGGGCCAGATCGGCATGGTCCGGCACTGGCGGCGGATGCTGCGCGGCCCGCTCCGCCGGAAGACGGCGACGACGGCGTCGGCGCGGCGATCCGCCCACTCGGGCCTCGTGATCAACGCGGTCGGAGCGGTCTTCACCGTTCTCGTCCTCGTGATCGTGACGGTCACCAAGTTCACGCACGGCGCCTACCTGGTGTTCTTCGCCATCCCGGTGCTCGCCGTCTTGATGGTCGGCGTCAAGCGGTACTACCGCGACGTCGAGCACGAGGTGGCGGTCGACGATGAAACACGGTTCGGAGCGTCCGGAGACGTCGCGATCGTGCTCGTGAACCGGCTGCAGAAGCCGGTCCTGAAGGCGCTCGACTACGCCATCGCGGCCGATCACGACAAGACGCTCGCGGTGCACGTGGCCTTCGCCGCCGAGGACGGCGAGCAGCTGCATCGCGAGTGGCGGGCTCACGGCATCCCCGTGCCGCTCGTCATCCTCGACTCGCCGTATCGCACCTACGCGCAGCCGGTCGCGCAGTTCATCGAGCGCTACCGCGAGAAGCACGGATCGTCGGTCGTGACGGTGTATCTGCCGCAGTACATCGTCGGCCACTGGTGGGAACGTCTGCTGCACAACAGGCGTGCGCGCCGCATCGGCAACCAGCTGATGCTCGTGCACGGCGTCTCGATCACCCTCGTGCCGTGGCTGCTCGATTCGTCGGAGCTGATCTACGGGCGGCGTTCGCGTCCCGTGCCCGGTCAGGACCGTGCCGGTCATGTCGGAGTCTAGGATTCAGTCATCATGAGCACTCTCCCGCTCGGCGAGCCGGCCCAGCCGCCGATGCTCCTCCGCATCACCGGCGGCGCCGCCCTCGGGTGGCGGCGCGAGCTGTGGGGCTTCGCCGCGACATTCATCCTCGGGCCGCTGCTGACCTGGTTGCTGTTCGCGCTGAGCAGCCCGCAGTCGATCACGTACGAGGTGCTCTCGTACCAGCTTCTGGTCGTGATCGTCGCGCTCATCGGCGGGCTGCGACCAGCGGTGACGGCCGCAGTGCTCTCCGGCATCACGCTGGATCTGCTGTTCGTCGCCCCGGCGTTCACGATCGCCATCGCGCATCCGCTGCACGTGGTCGCGCTCGCGCTGTACGTGATCATCGCCGTGATCGTCGGTCTCATCGTCGCGGTCGCCGCGCGCCGGGCACGCGACGCGGAGCGCGCGACGCGCGAGGCCGAACTGCTCGCATCCGTCGCCGGCAACGTGCTGCGCGGCGACAGCGCGGTCCTCGCGCTGGTGAGCCGGACGCGCGAGGCCTTCGCCCTGAGCGGCGTACGGCTCGTGTCGTCCGACGGCGAGGTCATCGCCCTGGACGGCGAGCCCGTGCGCGACGGTCGGTCGACGGTCGTGCCGGTCGGTCGTCGCGGCGCCGGCGCGCCGCAAGCCCTGCTGGAACTGCACGGCGGTCCGCTGAGCGAGCCGTCGCGTCGTCTGCTCGATGTGATCGTCGCCCAGCTCGCGGCCGCACTCGAGCGGGACGCCACCGCACGCGAAGCGGATGCTCTCGCCGAGACCGACCAGGTGCGCAGCGCCCTGCTCTCGGCCGTGAGCCACGACATCCGCCGTCCGCTCGCCTCGGCCGTCGCGGCCGTCGGCGGCCTGCGCGACGACGGCCGGCTGTCGAAATCGGATCGCCAGGAGCTGATCGCCACCGCCGACGAGAGCCTGGCGACGCTGTCGGCGCTCGTGACGGATCTGCTCGACGTCAGCAGGGTTCAAGCGGGGGTCCTCGCGGTCTCCCTCGCGCCGGTGGATGCCGCCGGCAGTGTCGTCGCGGCGCTCGATGAGCTGTCGCTCGGGCCCGCCGACGTCGAGCTGGACCTCGACGCCCCGTTGCCGCCGCTGCAGGCCGACCCCGTTCTGCTGCAGCGCGTGCTCGTGAACGTGCTCGCAAACGCGCATCGGCACTCGCCCGCCGATCGCAAGGTGACGGTGTCGACGAACGCCACCGGCGCGCGCGCCGAGATCCGCATCGTCGATCACGGCGACGGTGTGCCGGCTGACCGCCGCGAGTCGATGTTCCAGCCGTTCCAGCGCTCGGGCGACACGGACAACACCACGGGTCTCGGCCTGGGGCTCGCCCTGTCGCAGGGCTTCACCGAGGGCATGGGCGGCACACTCCTGCCTGAGGAGACTCCGGGCGGCGGGTTGACGATGATCATCTCGCTGCCGCTGTCGGCGCCCGACGTCTCGGCGGTGAGGTCGTGAAGCTGCTCATCGCCGACGATGACCCGCAGCTCGTCCGGGCGCTCCGGATCACTCTGGGCGCGCACGGCTACGACGTCGTCGAAGCCTCCGACGGGGCAGCCGCGATCACCTCGGCCGCCCAGGCACGGCCCGACATCATCCTGCTCGACCTCGGTATGCCCCAGCTGGACGGCATCCAGGTGATCCAGGCGCTGCGCGGCTGGACGAACGCACCGATCATCGTCGTCTCCGGACGCACGGGGTCGGCCGACAAGGTGGAGGCGCTGGATGCCGGCGCCGACGACTACGTCACCAAGCCGTTCCAGATCGACGAGCTGCTCGCGCGCCTGCGGGCGCTGTCGCGTCGGACGCCTGGATCGACCGGGGAATCGGTGGTGTCGTTCGGCGATGTCGTCGTCGATCTCGCCTCGAAATCGGTGGCCCGCGACGGTCACCGCGTGCATCTGACTCCGACGGAATGGCGGATGCTGGAGCACCTCGCCAGGAACCCCGGGGCCCTGGTCACCCGGCAGGATCTGCTGAAGGAGATCTGGGGCAGCGACCAGGTGACGGACTCGGGGTACCTGCGGCTGTACATGTCGCAGCTGCGCAAGAAGCTCGAGGCGTCGCCGGCCGAACCCGTGCATCTGCTCACCGAATCGGGGATGGGGTACCGGCTGGTGCTGTAGCGGCGCGACCAGACTTCACCGTCGCGAAGCGACCATGCTCACCGTCGCGAAGCGACCAGGGCCGCCTCGGTGCGGGTGGAGACGCCGAGCTTGCGCAGGATCGCCGACACATGCACGCTCGCGGTCTTCGAGCTGATGAACAGCCGCTCACCGATCTGCTTGTTGCTCAGTCCTTCGGCGACGAGGTCCACCACCTGGCGTTCGCGGGCAGTGAGCTCGAGCTCGTCGCCGCCGCCGCCCATATCCCGCACGGCCACCCCGCTCGCGCGGCCGAAGGCCTCGATGCTGTGCTGCAGCGGCACGTGTCCGATCTCGGCGGCGGCGGCAGCGGCATCCGCCAGCACGGCCTGCGCCTCGCTCCGCTCGCCGGCGGCGACCAGCACGCGCGCGAGTTCGAGGCGCGTGACGCCGCGCATGACGGCGGGGACGTCTTCGCCGTCGGCGAGCGCGGCGGCAGAACGAAGCGTCGGGACGGACGGGTCGAGCATCGCCTCGAGCATCGCCGCCCAGGCGCCGTCGCGGACTGTCTCGGGGATCTCGGCCCAGAGCCGGCGGATCGCCGCGACGGCTCCATCGACGTCTCCACCGGCGGCGCGGACCTCGGCCACCACCCATCCGGACTCGAGCAGCAGCCGGTACGCGTGCAGCAGGACGAATCCCTGATACTCGGTCATCGAGACGACGGCGTTCAGCGCCTCCTGCCACTGACCGCGGGCGGCCGCGAGGGCGATGTCGTTCTCGACGATGCGGTACCAGGCCTGCCGCTCGAAGTCTCCGGTGCGGCGGAGCGCTGGGCTCCACTCCTCGTACAGTCGCCCGGCCTCGTCGATGTCGCCCTGCCAGGCCAGAGCCCTGATGCGAGTCAGCATGACGTACTGGTCGTTGAGCACCTGCGGCCGCCCGATCGGCACCGCCGCGAGCCGGGTCGTCGCGCCGTCGAGGTCGCCGAGCGTCAGCAGCGGCTCGGCCATGTTCTGCACCATGAGCGTGCCGGAGGCCCTCTCCACACCGAGTTCGCGCGCCCGCGCGACACCGGCCTCCGCGACCTCGAACGCCTCTCGGTGCCGGCCGAGCAGCGCGAGCATGTCGGAGTAGTTGACGAAGTAGCGCAGCTCGGCGCCGCCGTTGCTGCGAGGAGCGAGGCGTGCTGCTTCGGTGTAGTCGGTGAACGCCTCGTCGAGCTGGCCGAGGTAGGTGCGGCAGGTTCCGCGGAGGTTGTGCGCGACCGACATCTCACGGGCGTCGCCGACGCGCGTCGCGATCTCGAGCGCCCGGGTCGCGGTGATGATCGCCTCTCGAGGCATCGATGCCAGCATGTACTTGCCGGCGAGACCGTTGAGGAGGGTGGCGTGCAGTTGATCGTCGTCGACGTCGCGATCGACGATCTCGAGGGCTTCGAGGAACAGATCCATCGCTCCGGGCAGCGGGACGGCGAGGTTCGAGAGGAACTGCGCCTTGTCGCGCAGCAGCCGGGCGTGCTCGGCAGGGTCGGTGCTCTCGTCGACCTCGTCCAGTGCGCGATCGACGACGACGAGTGCGCGATCCGATACTCCGGCATTGCGCAGGATCGACCCGATCTGCCGCATCAGCCGCACGTGCGGCAGGCCGACGACAGCCTCGGCATCCGGCACCTGCTCCCACAACTCCAGTGCCAGCTCGCCGAACCGCGCCGCGGACGCGAAGGCGAACCTCGTCTTGGCCTCCTGCATCGCCGCGACCGCGGCGACGAGGGCACGGTCGGGCACCTGCGCGAGGTGCCAATGGTGGGCGAGCGAGGAGCGGTCGCATCGGTCGAGCGCGGTCGACTTCGCCTCGAGGGCCTCCGCGTACGCCCTGTGCAGCCGCGCCCGTTCGCCGGGGAGCAGGTCATCGTGGACGGCCTCGCGCAGCAGCGCGTGCCGGAACGTGTACTCGTCGTCGTGCACCGACAGGATGCCGTTGCGCGCAGCAGCGCGGATCGCCGCATCGAGGCGATCATCCGGCAGTCCGGCGAGCTCGGCCAGCAGCGTGTGCGACAGCATCCCCTCAGCGCCCGACACCATGCGGACGATGTGACGCGCATCATCGTCGAGCTGATCGAAGCGCACCAGCAGCATGTCCCGCAGCGAGTCGGGCAGGGGCCCTGCGGCGCAGCAGGCGACTTCTTCGATGAAGAAGGGCACGCCCTCGGCGCGCTCCATCAGACGCTCGAACGCCGACTCGCTGAGCTCGCTGCCGTACAGCTGCTCGACCATCCGACGTGTCGCGTCCTGGTCGAGGCGTTCGAGTGTCAGCCGCTCGATGACCCGCGCGCGCGTGGTCTCGGCGATGAAACGGCTGACCGCGTCGCCGCGCCGCACATCGTCGGTGCGGCAGGTGATCAGCAGCAGCACGCGCCCCTCCTGCAGCGTCCGCAGCAGGTAGAGGAGCATGGCGAGCGTGGAGTCGTCGACCCAGTGCAGGTCTTCGATCACGAGGATCTGCGGTACCTTGGCCGCCGCCGCCTCGATGAGGGTCGCGACCGCGTCGCGCAGGGCGTCGGGGCTCGTGCTCTCTCGGACGGCGACGCCCTCACCCAGATCGGGGACGAGCATGCGGAGCGCTTCGGCACCGACCCCGATCGCCGCCTTGGCCTCAGCGACGCCGAGCCGCTCGACCATCGATCGCAGGATGCTGGTCAGCGGGCCGTACGCCGACCGAGCAGCACCGAGGTCGAAGCAGCGGCCGACATGAACGTCGGCGACACCGGACACCACTCCCCGGAACTCCCGCAGCAGCCTCGTCTTGCCGATGCCGGCCTCGCCCTCGATGAGCACGGCGGATGGCTCGCCGCCGGATGCACGATCGAACGCGCGCCGCAGGTCGGCGAGGTCGGCGTCACGACCCACCATTGCCGAGCTGTCAATCGGAACGGTCACCAGTTCATGGTGCCACGCACCTCCGACATCGGGGCCCGTGATCGCGATCGGAACGCTCACCGCGCGTACGCGGGTTGGGGGACCTCGTCGCGGATCTCGCGCAGACTGTCCGCTGCGAGTGCCGCAGCCGCGGCATCCGGCTCGTGCCGGCGGAACCACGCACGCACCCGAGCGACGAAGCGGCGCTCGCGACGGACCAGGCGGTCCGGGTTCTCGCGGATGATGCGCTGCCGCTCGAGCTCGCGCTCCAACCGCTCCTGCTCGATGACGATGGTGTCGTAGATGAAGTGCTCGTACATGGTGTGAACTCCTCTGGTGATCTGAGTCCACACTCCGCTCTAAGGCACCCGTCGGGCATCGGGCAGATGCCTTATCTTCCTGGGCGGAGTCAGCCGCCCAGGAACGAACGGCTAAGGCGTCTGCCTGTCCGTGCGCGCGCCGCGCCCCACACCGTTGACCGTCAGCAGCGTTCCCGTGTCGGTGAACTCCTGCAGGATCTCGTTCTGCCGCTCCGAACCGTCTCGATGCGTCAGCAGGCTGACCACGACGGCCACGACAGTCGCGCAGATGAATCCGGGCAGCAGCTCGTACATCTGCGGCCACACCGCCTTCCAGAAGAAGACGCCTGCAGCACCGACGAACATTCCGGCCAGCGCACCCCAGTTCGTGAGCTTGCGCCAGAACAGGCTCAGCAGGATCAGCGGCCCGAAGGCGGCGCCGAAGCCGGCCCACGCGAACGAGACCAGCCCGAGGATGGTGTCGTTCGGCACGATCGCCAGGAGCGCCGCGATCACGCCGACTGCGAGGACCGTCGATCGTCCGAGGATCACCAGCAGCCTCGGAGATGGCTCCTTCTTGACCACCTTGAAGAGATCCTCGACCAACGCGGAGGATGCGACGATCAGCTGGCTCGAGATCGTGCTCATGATCGCGGCCAGCACGGCTGCGAGCACGAGGCCCGCGACGAACGGATGCAGCAGCGTCTGCGCCATCACCAGCACGACGGTCTCGGGGTTCGTGAGATCGATGCCCTGATGCGCCATGTAGGCGATGCCGACGAAGCCTGAGAACACCGCGCCCACCAGGGAGATGATCATCCAGGTCATGCCGATGCGACGGGCGGACTTGGCCTCCCCCGGATTGCGCAGGGCCATGAAGCGAACGATGATGTGGGGTTGCCCGAAGTATCCCAGGCCCCAGGCGAGCGAGGAGATGATCGCCAGGATCGTCCCGCCGGTCAGAGCCGTGCCGCCGATGACCGAGATGTGATTCGGCGCGAGGTCTTCGACGTAGGTGGCCACCTCGCCGAAGCCGCCGACGGCGATGATCGCGGCGATCGGGACCACGATCAGCGCGATCACCATCATCAGGCCCTGAACGACGTCCGTGAACGAAGCGCCGAGGAAGCCGCCGAACAGGGTGTACAGAAGCGTGATCCCGGCGACCAGGAGCATGCCGAGCAGGTAGTCGGAGTTGAACGAACTCTCGAAGAACACGCCACCCGCGACCATGCCGCTCGAGATGTACAGCGTGAAGAACACCAGGATGACGACGCCGGCGAGGATCCGCAGCAGTCGTGAGGAGTCCCGCAGCCGGTTCTCGAAGAAGCTCGGCACCGTGATCGAGTTGCGCGAGACCTGCGTATAGGCGCGCAGACGCGGCGCGACGAGCAGCCAGTTCAGATACGCGCCGATGGTGAGACCCACGGCGATCCACGCCTCGATGAGCCCGGACAGATAGATCGCGCCGGGCAGTCCCATGACGAGCCAGCCGGACATGTCCGAGGCTCCTGCGCTGAGCGCTGCGACCCATGGCGGCAGGTTCCGCCCGCCGAGCATGTAGTCCTCATGATCCGTGGTCCGGCGGAACGCCAGGTATCCGATCAAGAGCATGGCCGCGAAATACAACCCCAGCGCGATGAAGATGAAGATCTGGTCGGACATCGTCGTCCCTCCGTTGCGGATCGGTTCCCTCGATACTGACAGGGACGGATGCCGGGGGCCAGACCGATCCGCGCGCGGAGGTCAACCCCGCAGCAGCGATGTCCTCGCAGATGGCCGCGTCTGCTCCGGCGTCAGCACGGCGAGCATGCGAACCAGGGTCGTCAGCCACAGCAGCGCCAGCCCGATGACGATCGCCTCCAGCGCCGTGACCGAGAACAGCCGGAAGCCGAACGCCAGGACGACTGCCACCACGATCAGCGACGCGACCCCGGCGGTCGTCAGCAGCAGTGCGCGCGGTGGGCCGGGCATGACGGTCGTGGTCAGGATGCCGGCGACGACGAACAGCCCGAGCGTCGAGAACGCCGCGACGTTGTGCACGACGACGATCCGCTCGAGCGGGAACACCCCGACTCCGGCGAGCGCGACCCCGGTGGCAGCCCACAGGGCGACGACCCAGGCGATCCGCCCGAGCGCCGCGTCGCCGTGGATCCGGTGGAGGTCGCGACCGATGTACGAGCCGACGGTGGCGATGAGGATGCCGGCGACCACGAGCGTCCCGTTGAACGCCCATGCCCCGGCGCCGATGCCGAGCTGCGAGAAGTTCAGCTCCCACCACCGCGGGTCGGCAGCGGTGATCATCGCGAAAAGTGTGCCGATGATGAGGTAGCCGAACAGCAGGTTCGCGAGATCCGAGGTGCGCAGGTCGATGCCGGCCTCGAATGTCAGGCGCCCGCCGACGGCGCTGGCGACACCCGTGAGGAGGCCCCCGCCGACGGCGGACAGCTCGAGGCCCTGCAGCCCGACGCCCAGCACCTCGGTGGTGAGCAGCACGCCGAGCGCTGTGACTCCGGCGAACGCGATCGTCAGCGCGACGGCCGACAGCGACGAGACGATGACCTGCCAGCGGGGCATGGTCGAGTGGTCGCCCCGACGGTACAGCCTCGAGCTGACGGCGAAGGATGCCGCGGCGATCGCACCGGCGACGATCGAGGCGGGAATCCCCACCGATCCGTCACCGGCGACAGGCCGCGGAGTGCCCCACAGGAGGAGCGTCCCGGCCAGGGCGCCGACGAGGAAGCACACGACGGTGGCCCAGATCGCCCTGGTCTCCTGCGCCATCCGCTGCTCGGCATCCATGCCCTCATCACATCACGGAGGTGCGACGTGGCGCAGTCACCGTCCCCGATCTGCGGAGTGCTCAGCCGCGCATGGCGACACCGCGGCGCCAGTAGCCCATGAAGGCCACCTGCGCGCGGTCGATGCCGAGGTCCTTGACCAGGTGCCGGCGCAGCGTGGTGACGACGCCGCTCTCGCCCGCGATCCAGAAGTACCGGTCGACGTGAGCGACGGCGGCGCCGAGCGATTCGCCGCTGCCGGAGTAGATCGGAGTCTCCCAGACCAGGTCCTCGCCCTCGGCATCCTGAACCGTGATCTCACGGTGCCCGGTGTCGCCCAGGTAGTCGAGCACGGTGGGGATCACGCGCAGGCCGTGCGCGGCATCCCCTCGGGGCAGCCAGTGCACCTCGACACCGGTCGGCGCGTCGATCGGCAGCACATCGGAGGCGACGGGAACCTCGATGAACGCGATGCCGCGCATGTCGCGCGGTGCGTCTTCGAGGATGCGCGCGATCGCGGGGGCAGCCGTCTCGTCGCCGACGAGGACGACAGAGGATGCCTCCCCCGGCGCGTACTCGATCCCGCTGCGGTCCTCGCGGCCGCGGCGAGGACCGACGATCCAGAGCTCGTCGCCGACCGCTGCGCGGCTCGCCCACAGGGAGGCCGGCCCGGTGAGGCCAGGAGCCAGGTGCAGGACGAAGTCGACGACGACCTCGGTGCCTGCATCCGTCGCCTTCAGCGTCCGGATCGAGTACGTGCGCATCGACCCGCGCTCGTCCTCCGGGACGGCGAGATACGCACCCCACCAGTCGTCGTTGTCGCGGTCGATGTCGGGGAGGATGCCGGAGGCCGGGGGGAACACGAGCTTGATCCGCGCGTCGTAGACGTCGCCGGGCGTGCCGAACTCGTCGAGTTCGCCGCCGCCGAATGTCACCCGCACGAAGTTCGGCGACACGCGTTCGACGGCGCGCACCTCGGCGCGGGCGAGGACGTACGGCGGACGGGTACGAGTGCTAGCGGACATGATGCCTTCCGATCGGGGTCACCATCGGCTTGCCGGAGACCGGATCCGTGGTGATCTGATTCGCCATGCCGAAGACCTCTTCGACGAGCGTGTGGGTCAGGACCTCGCTGGGCGCGCCGATCGCGTGCACCCTGCCGTGCCGCATCGCGACGAGCTCGTCGCTGTAGCGGGCTGCGAGGTTGAGGTCGTGCAGCACCATCACGATCGTGGTGCCGCGGGAGACGCTGAGGTCGGTCAGCAGGTCGAGGACTTCGACCTGATGCGCGACATCGAGGAAAGTGGTGGGCTCGTCGAGCAGCAGGATGTCGGTCTCCTGAGCGAGGGCCATCGCGATCCAGACGCGCTGACGCTGGCCACCCGAGAGCTCGTCGACACTGCGGTCGGCGAGGTCCGAGATGCCGGTGGCCTCGAGGGCGTCTGCGACGACTTCGTAGTCGTGCGCCGTCCAGCGGGCGAGCGCCTTCTGGTGCGGATGCCGCCCCCGGCCGACGAGATCGGCGACGGCGATGCCCTCCGGAGCGATCGGCGACTGCGGCAGCAGTCCGATCACGCGCGCGACCTCCTTGGTCGGGCGGGAGTGCACGGACTTCCCGTCGAGGACGACCTGACCAGACGACGGCGACAGGAGGCGTGCGAGCGAACGCAGGAGCGTCGATTTGCCGCATCCGTTCGCGCCGACGATCGCGGTGATCCTGCCGGGCGCGATCCGGAGGTCGAGGCCTTCGATGATGGTGCGGTCGCCGTAGCCGAGCGTGACGGCCTCGGCTTCCAGGGTGTGCGCTTGGGTCACAGCGATCCTCCCGACCGGTTCGTGCGGATGAGCAGGTAGATCAGGTACGGGGCGCCGAGCACACCGGTGATGACGCCGACCGGGTAGCGCGCGCCGAGCGCGAACTGGCCGATCAGGTCACCGGCGAGGACGAGCACCGCACCGACGAGCGCGGAAGGCAGCAGCAGATTCGCGCCGGGTCCGGTGATGCGCGCGGCGATGGGCCCGGCCATGAACGCGACGAACGCGATAGGCCCGGTTCCGGCGGTGGCGAAGGCGAGGAGGGCCACTGCGCCGATGATGAACAGCACGCGGGTGAGAGTCACCCGGACGCCGAGACCGGATGCCGAGTCGTCGCCGAGCTGCAGCATCCCGAGCGCACGCGCCTGCAGGAACAGGAAGGGCAGGATGACGAGGCTCGCGATGGCGAGGGGGGCGACATCGTCCCAGGACGCGTTGTTCAGGCTGCCGGCGATCCAGCGCATGGCTGTCTGGATGTCCCACTGTGCGGCCCGCGACAGCACATAGGAGATGACGCTCTGCAGCATGGCCGCTATGCCGATGCCGATGAGGATCAGGCGGATGCCGGAGAAGCCGCCCTTGTTCGAGAGCAGGTAGATGGCGAGCGCCGTGACGAGGGCGCCGCCGACTGCGAATGCCGAGACGGCCGGACCGCTCAGGCCGAGGACGATGATGCCGACGACGGCCGCAGCGCTCGCACCCTCGGTGATACCGATGATGTCAGGGGCCGCGAGAGGGTTGCGCAGAAGGGTCTGGAACGCGACGCCTCCGATGCCGAACGCGACCCCGGCGAGGATCGCCAGGACCGTTCGGGGCAGTCGCAGCTCTCCGACCGTGAACGAGGCGCCTGGGACGGTCTCCCCCAGGATGACGCGGATCACTTCGCCGGGAGTGTAGAAGGTGTTGCCGACCATGAGCGCCGTGGCTGCGAGCGCCACGACGAGGATGCCGAGCACGATGCTCGCGACGGCGTGACGGCGGTGGCGCGACCGGCGACCGGCCGCGATGGCCTCCACGCCGGTGGCTGCGGCGGAGGCTGTGACGGTGGCGCTCACAGTTCCCTCACCCTCTGTCGACGGACGATCCAGATGAAGAAGGGAGCGCCGATGACCGCGGTGATGATGCCCACCTGGATCTCCTCGCCGTTCGGAGCGATGACGCGGCCGACGATGTCGCCGGCGAGCAGCAGCGCCGCGCCCGCCAGGGCGGAGAACGGCAGCAGCCAGCGGTGGTCGGTTCCGATCAGAGTCCGGCACAGATGCGGGATCACCAGGCCGACGAATCCGATCGGGCCGGCGATCGCCGTGGCGGCGCCGGCGAGCATGACGGCTCCGAGCGCCGAGACGAGCCGTGTGCGGAACACGTTCTCGCCGAGGCCGGCGGCCATGTCGTCGCCGAGGGCGAGGGAGTTCATGCCGCGCGAGCAGGCGAAGCAGATGAGGGCGCCGAGTGCGAGGGCCGGGGCCGTGATCGCGATGCGGGGCCACTCCGCCCCGCCGACGCCGCCGACCTGCCAGGACTGGAAGGCCTGCAGCAGGTCGACCCGAGGAAGGAGCACGGCGCTGATGAGCGAGCCGAGGGCGGCGGAGGTCGCAGCTCCCGCGAGCGCGAGCTTGAGCGGAGTCGCACCGCCGCGGCCGAGCGATCCGACCGTGTACACGAACACGGCGGCGACGGCGGCGCCGAAGATCGCCACGAACATCTGCGTGGATGCACCCGTCGCGCCGAAGAAGGCGAGGCTGATGACGACGGCGAGCGATGCGCCATTGGAGACGCCGAGGATCCCGGGGTCCGCGATCGGGTTGCGGGTGACGGCCTGCATGGTCGCGCCGGAGAGGGCGAGAGCGGCGCCGACGAGGATCGCGAGCACGGTGCGGGGGATGCGCTTGATGATCGCGCCCTGAGCAATGGTGTCGGAGTGTCCGCCCAGCGCGGCGGCGATGTCGTCGAATGAGACGGCGCGGACGCCGAATGACACGGACAGGATGCTGAGGATGAGGATGACCACGAGGCCGATGAGCAGCCAGGTGCTGCGCACCAGCGCCGGGCGCCGCAGGTGTGCGGCGCCCGGCTTCAGAGCTGTTGCGGCTGAGCTCACTTGCCGGTCAGCGGTGCCTCGAGGATCGAGAAGTACTCGTCGATGCCCCACGGGATCGACAGCGGCGACGGGTTGGCGGAGTTCGCGATCGGAGTGGCGTCGGGAAGGATAGCGATCTGCCCCTTGGCGATCGCCGGGATCTTGCCGAGCAGCGGATCGGCCTGCAGGGCTACGATCATCGAGTCATCGCCATAGGTGATGAACAGATCGACGTCGTCGAACTTGTCGACCTCCTCGGCGCTGACGGTCAGGTAGAAGTCGGTCGCCGCCTCGTTCTCCTTGAGGATCTCCGGCTCGGGCAGGCCGAGGTCGAGCAGGAAGCCGGGGCGGGTGTCGATCGGCGTGTAGAAGCCCACCTGGCTGAAGTCGTTCGGGTCGATGTAGGTGAACAGGACCTTGGCGTCCTTGAGGGCGGGATGCGCGTCGAGCGCCTCCTGCGTCTTCGCCTCGAGGTCGGCGTTCAGTGCCTCGCCCTCATCCGCGAGCCCCAGGGCCGTCGAGTTCATCGTGATCATGTCCTGGTACGAGGTGCCCCAGGCCACATCCGGGTAGGCGATCGTCGGAGCGATCTTGGAGAGCGTGTCGTACTCCTCCTGCGTGATGCCCGAGTAGGAGGCGAGGATCACGTCGGGGTTCGTGTCGGCGACGGCCTCGAAGTCGACACCGTCGGCCTCGTCGAACAGCACGGGAGTCTCGGCGCCCAGCTCGTCGAGCTTCTCCTCGACCCACGGGAGGACTCCGTTGTCGTCGTCATCGCCCCAGGCGACCTTGCTCATGCCGACCGGGACGATGCCCAGCGCGAGCGGCACCTCGTGGTTCGCCCACGCGACCGTCGCGACGCGCTCCGGCTTCTCCGTGATGGTCGTCTCGCCGTACACGTGCTTGATCGTGACGGGGAAGGCGTCGGCGGATGCCGGGTTGGAGCCCACCGCTGCGTCGTCGGTGCTCGTCGGGGCGGAGGTGGCGCAGCCGGCGAGGCTGGCCGCGAGAACAGCGGCGGCGCCGAGAGCGAGAAGTCGGGAGATACGCACGGGCGTTTCCTTCAGATCTGAGGGTCGGGATGCCGACCAGAAGGCCGACAGGCTTTGGTAAGCCTCCCCTAACGTAGCACGGGGTAAGGGTGTCCTCAGTTGCCGATGACGGCACCTGCCCGGGGCTACCGTGGTGACATGAAGATGACGGCGGCGGTGCGGAGCGCGAAGCGCGCTCCTCTGCTGCAGGTCGCGAAGTCGGCGATCGCCACGCTCGGCGCCTGGCTGATATCGTCGTGGCTCATCCCCGGTCCGCTCCCGGTGTTCGCGGCGATCGCGGCGCTGCTGGTCGTGCAGCCGAGCGTGAACCAGTCGTTCGCGAAGGCGCTGGAGCGTAGCATCGGCGTGATCGCGGGTGTCGTGATCGCCGTGCTGCTGAGCCTGCTGCTGGGCCCGCAGAGCTGGGTCGTGCTGCTGGCGATCGTCGTGGCGATGCTCGTGGCCTGGGTCTTCCGTGCGACACCGGGGACCGGCAATCAGGTCGCGATCTCGGCGATGCTCGTCCTCGCTCTCGGCTCATCGAATCCCGAGTACGCGCTCGATCGGATCCTGGAGACGCTGATCGGCGTCGCGTTCGGTCTGATTGTGAACGCGCTGGTCGTACCGCCGGTGCTCACGGGGCCGGCCAGACGCGACCTCGGGCTGCTCGGCACCGAGATCGCCGCGAGTCTGGACCGGCTGGCCGATGCTCTGCTCGGTTCGCGGACGCCCGCCCAGCTGCAGGGGCTGATGGTGGAGGCACGCCTGCTGCGGCCGATGCAGACTGCGGCCGAGGCATCGATCTCCGCCGGTGAGGAATCGCTCACGCTCAACCCGCGCCGCGCCGCCCGCGGCGAGATCGCCGACATGCGCAGCCTGCTCGACACGCTGTCACCGATCGTGACGCAGGTCATCGGGATGACGCGGGCGTACTTCGACCACTACGACGCCACACTGGCCGATGAGCCCACCGTGCACGCGATCGCCGAGCAGCTCCGGCGGGCGGGGCACGATGTGCGGCTCGCCGTGCAGATCGCCGACATCGCCCCTGAGCCCGCGGCCGAGACCTCGACCATCCCCGCCCTGACCGCACCGCTGCAGCTGAAGCCGCCGGCATCCGGTCATTGGATCCTCGTCGGATCCCTCATGGAGGATCTGCGCCGCATCCGCGGCGAACTCGTCGGCGACGAGTAGCCGCCGTCCCCGAGAATTGCTTTGCCGCAGAGAATCGCCCTGCCAGCACGATTCTCGACGCGCAACGCAATTCTCGACGTAGGGGCGCGGCGTACGCTGGCATTCATGACGGACACGATGACCGTCCCCGAGGTGCTCGCCGAACTCGAAGCACTCGAGGACCCGAAGTTTCGCGCCGCGAACGAGAAGCGAGGCGACGATCACGGCATCAACCTGTCGAAGATGCGGGCGCTCGCGAAGCAGGTCAAGACGAACCATGCACTCGGCAAGGAGCTCTGGGCGACCGGCGAAACGGCTCCGCGCCTGCTCGCGCTGCTCATCAGCAAGCCGCGCGAGTTCTCGGCCGACGAGCTCGACGCGATGCTGCGCGAGACCAGGGCGCCCAAGGTCAATGAGTGGTTCGTGAGTTACATCGCGAAGAAGTCGCCCCTCGCCGAGGAGATGCGCCAGCGCTGGTTCGGCGACGCCGACCCGACGGTGAGCGCGGCCGCCTGGTCGCTGACCTCTGAGCGCGTGGTGAAGAAGCCGGAGGGCCTCGATCTCGAGCACCTGCTCGACCTCATCGAGCGCGACATGAAGGATGCCCCCACCCGGCCGCAATGGGCGATGAACGAAACACTGGCGAACATCGGCATCCGCATTCCCGATCTGCGGCCTCGGGCTCTCGCGATCGGCAACGAGCTGCAGGTGCTCGCCGACTACCCGACCGCTGCTGGCTGCATCTCTCCGTTCGCACCGATCTGGATCACCGAGATGTCGAAGAGGCTGGATCGCTGAGTCAGTGGATCAGCTTGTGCGTGCCGTCGCACCACGGCTTGATCGCCGAAGCGCCGCAACGGCAGAGCGCGACCGTTCGGCGCGGATTGTCGATCGGCTGCCCGTCTTCGCCGATGACCTGAACAGCCCCGCGCACGAGGAGCGGCCCATCGGCGCACGCGGTGATCTGCACCTCGCGCTCAGACATCATCGCCCTCGGGGCGCAGCGAGCTCTCCCCCGCCTCGAACGCGCCCCTGATATGGTCGGCCGCGCGATCATCGAGCATCAGGCAGGCTGCGGCACCGAAGAAGATGTCCGGGATGAGCTCGGGACGATCCTCTCCGAGCCCACCGGCGAGATCACGCGCCGCGATCTGCTCGTGCACGGCATCCGCCTCAACATGCTCATCGAAGTAGTCGGCCACGTCGTCGCCGAAGCCGAGCCTGCGCACGCCCTCGGCGTACATGCGGTTCGGCAGCGACGAGGTCATCTCGAACGCGGCCAGGTGACCCACGATCGCGCCGATCAGCGACCGGTTGATGCCGAACATCGACATCGCGTTCTGCGAGGCCAAAGTCACCGCAGGCACCCGATCGAGGTAGCCGCCGTAGCGTGCGTCGAGCCCGAGACCGCGCATGGTGCGGGCGAAGATCTCCGCGTGCATGCGCTCGGGGCGTCCGCCTCCGTACTCATCGGACTGGATCTCGACGAGCGCGACCTTCGCGCGACCGGTGAGCCGAGGAATGGCCCAGGAGTGCGGATCGGCTTCGCGCAGCGTGTAGATGCTCCGCTGGATCACGAACTCCCTCAGCTGCTCGAGCGTCGCCCGCTTGGCGACGTATCGGGCGAGAGACGGGCCAGGGGTCGGCGCCGTGAGATCGAAGAGCGCGGCGGCGACGGCTTCGGCGTCCGCCGGCGGGGTCTCTCCCACGACGACATCACGGCGCAGCTCGCGTTCGAAGGCACGCTCGATCATCCGGCGAACGGCGAGGAGTTCGGGGTGCCACTCCCACTCGGGGTCGATCCAGTCCAGCGACCCGTAGGCGCAGGCGTAGAGGAGGAAGAGAGCGAGCTGGATGTCGTCGTCGATCGCGACGCCGTCGCTGGCGGCGAGAGCATCGCCGGCGATCGCCGCGAGGTCGTCGCTTCCTCGCGACGCGGCCGCGCCGTCGGCAGCACGGGCAACTCTGGGGTCATCGAGCTGGAGCTTCTGCATGACTGCAGCACTCAGCGGTCCGCGCGCGATGCCGCGGCGAGCGGGACGGACCCGTTCGTGGATGGCAGTCATGGAACCTCTTCCGGAATGCGGATGCGACGGCAACGGCATCCATGCCATCAACCTGTCACAGGCACGGAGAATGCGGTCGGGGGTTGACGTGAGCCGTCGGCGCTGACTAGCGGCTCGATAACCTGGGGTCATGAGCACACACATCGCCGCTGAGCCCGGTCAGATCGCTCCCGTCGTCCTGTTCCCCGGCGACCCGCTGCGCGCGAAGTGGATCGCCGAGAACTTCCTCGAGGACGCTGAACTGTATTCCGAGACCCGCGGGATGCTGGGATACACCGGCACCTGGAACGGGCACCGAGTCTCGGTGCAGGGTTCTGGCATGGGTCAGCCCTCGATGGCGATCTACGCCACCGAGCTGTTCAGCGAGTATGGGGTCCAGACGATCGTGCGGGTCGGCTCATGCGGCGCGCTGACCGAGAAGCTGAATGTGCGCGACTTCATCATCGCGAACGGTGCGAGTACCGATTCGGGCATCAACCGCGTGCGGTTCCACGGGCTGGACTTCGCCCCGGTGGCCGACTTCGCTCTGCTGCGGGCCGCCGTCGAGGCGAGTGAGCAGCTGGAGCTCAGCTCTGCCGTCCATGTGGGGCAGCTCTTCTCCAGCGACCAGTTCTACAGCACCCGCCCGGAGCTCACCGAGCCGTTCGTGCAGCACGGCATCCTGGGCGTCGAGATGGAGGCCGCCGGTCTCTACACGCTCGCCGCGTACCACGGGCGTCGCGCCCTCGCGATCTGCACGGTGAGCGATCACATCGTCACGGGCGAGGAGACCACGGCGAAGGAGCGCGAGCAGACCTTCGGCGACATGATCGAGATCGCCCTGCGCGCCGCGACCGCCTGAAGCGCGCGCCGGAGCCGCGCTGCGCGCTCTTGATGGGCGCGGGGCGGCGATGCATGGGGGAGGATCGTAGGGACATGGCTTCCCTTCTCGATTCTGCGACTCTCCCCGACGGCTCCGATGCGGATGCCGTCTACACGGCGTTCGTGGAATGGGCGGAGTCGACCGGCATCCAGCTGTACCCGGCGCAGGACGAAGCGGTCATCGAGATCGTCTCGGGAAACAACCTGATCCTCTCCACTCCCACAGGCACCGGCAAGTCGCTCGTCGCGATCGGAGCACACTTCGCGGCTCTCATGGACGGTCGCCGCAGCTACTACACGGCCCCGATCAAGGCCCTGGTCAGCGAGAAGTTCTTCGCTCTCGTCGACATCTTCGGCCCCGAGAACGTCGGCATGATCACCGGAGACTCATCCGTGAACGCGGATGCGCCGATCATCTGCTGCACAGCCGAGATCCTCGCGAACCTTGCGCTGCGCCAGGGGCCCGATGCCGAGATCGGCCAGGTCGTGATGGACGAGTTCCACTTCTACGCCGACCCCGATCGCGGGTGGGCCTGGCAGGTTCCGCTGCTGACGCTGCCGCAGGCGCAGTTCATCCTGATGTCCGCGACGCTCGGCGACGTCACCGAGCTCGCGGCCGATCTGACCCGTCGCACCTCACGCGAGACGTCCGTCGTGACCGGCGTCGAGCGGCCGGTGCCGCTGCACTTCTACTACGAGCTCACGCCGATCCACGAGACGATCGAAGACCTGCTGACCACCGGGCAGGCGCCGGTCTACGTCGTGCACTTCTCGCAGGCCGCGGCCATGGAGCGCGCCCAGGCCCTGTCGAGCACGAAGATCGCCACGCGAGAGCAGCGTGACGAGATCGCAGAGCTCATCGGCGAGTTCCGATTCACGACGGCGTTCGGGCGCACGCTGTCGAAGTTCCTGCGGGCGGGGATCGGCGTGCACCACGCGGGGATGCTGCCGAAGTATCGCCGGTTGGTCGAGCAGCTCGCTCAACGAGGGAAGCTGCGCGTGATCTGCGGCACCGACACCCTCGGCGTCGGCATCAACGTGCCGATCCGCACGGTGCTGCTCACCGCGCTGACGAAGTTCGACGGCACGCGGATGCGGCAGCTGAACGCACGGGAGTTCCACCAGATCGCCGGGCGTGCCGGACGCGCCGGCTACGACACCGCAGGCACCGTGGTCGCGCAGGCCCCGGAGCACGAGTCCGAGAACGCCGCGGCGATCAAGAAGGCCGGCGATGATCCGAAGAAGAAGCGCAAGCTCATCCGCAAGAAGGCACCGGAGGGTTTCGTGTCGTGGGGCGAGCCGTCGTTCCGCAAACTCGTGGATGCCGACCCCGAGACGCTGACGTCTCACATGCAGATCACGAGCGCCATGATGCTCAACGTCATCGCTCGCGGCGGTGACGTGTTCGGCAATATGCGCGCGCTGGTATACGACAACCACGAGCCACGGGCCAGGCAGCGACTCCTGGCCCTTCGGGCGCTGGGAATCTATCGGACGCTTCGCGAGTCCGGCATCGTCGAGCAGGACGCCGATGGCGGCATCCACCTCACGGTCGACCTGCAGCCCAATTTCGCTCTGAACCAGCCGCTGTCGCCGTTCGCGCTGGCGGCGTTCGAGCTGCTGGACCCGGATGCCGCGACCTTCGCGCTGGACATGATCTCGATCGTGGAGGCCACCCTCGACGATCCGCGCGCCGTGCTGGGGCAGCAGGAGTTCCTGGCCCGAGGTGAAGCAGTCGCCGAGATGAAGCGCGAGGGCATCGAGTACGACGAGCGGATGGAGCTGCTCGAGCAGATCACGTATCCCAAACCGCTCGACGAGCTGCTCGGAGCGGCCTTCGAGACGTACAGCGCCGCTCAACCGTGGATCCGCGACTTCGAGCTGCATCCGAAGTCCGTCGTCCGTGACATGTACGAGCGGGCCATGTCGTTCGGAGAATATGTCGCGTTCTACAAGATCGCGCGGTCTGAAGGCGTGGTGCTGCGGTACCTGTCCGACGCCTATCGTGCGGCGTCGCAGACGATCCCGGAAGAGCTGAAGAACGAAGATCTGCGCGATCTCATCGAGTGGCTCGGCGAGCTCGTCCGCCAGGTGGATTCGTCACTCCTGGACGAGTGGGAGGAGCTGCGCTCCGGCACCGACAACGGTCAGGTCGACCTCGCCGCCTTGAAGAGCGCGGACCACGTCGATGAGCCGATCGTCCCGCCGGCTCCGAAGCGTCTCACCTCGAATGTGCGCGCGTTCCGGACGCTGGTGCGCAACGAGCTGTTCCGGCGGGTGCAGCTCGCGGCGCTCGAGGACGTCGAGACGCTCGCAGAACTCGATCCCGCTCTGGGCGCCGATGGGTGGAACGACGCTCTGGATGCGTACTTCGCCGAGCACGATGAGATCCTCACCGGTCCTGACGCGCGCAGCTCGAAGCTGCTGATGCTGACGGAGGGTGCGGCCGAGTGGACCGCCCGCCAGATCCTGGACGACCCCGCCGGCGACCACGACTGGGGCATCTCGGCGACGGTCGACCTTGCGGGGTCGGACGAAGCCGGTGAGGCCGTCGTCACGGTCACCGGTGTGGATCGGCTCTGACGACTCAGGCGTGCATTACGGCTCAGGCTTGCATCACGGCGAGGACGTTGCCCGCCGGGTCCTTGAACCACGCGATGTCGGGGCCCTGTCCCTCACCGCGGACGATGCCGCGTTCGTCTGAGGGGAACTCCTCGTCGCTGTAGATCTTCGTCTGCACGCCGCGGGAGATGAGCTCGTCGACAGCGGCGTCCACGTCCGCGACCGGGAAGTTCAGGATCGTGAAGCTCGCCGGCTCATGGTTCGGCTTCGAATAGACGAGGATCGACCCGCCGCTCGGAAGACGAATGTCGAGGAAGCCCATCGGGTTCGCCTCGACGTCGAGCCCGAGCGTCGTTCCGTAGAAGTCGCGTGCCGCGTCGATGTCGTCGACGCTGAACCCGCTGAATGCACCGTCCACCGTGAATGCTGTCATGCGTCCAGCATCCGCCGATGGCGCGTGGATGTCGAGAGGTTGCCAGCCGCCCTGAACGATCTCCGCGACGCGAACCTTGCGATCCTCGGCCAGCGACATCGTGAGAGCATCCGCCGTCGCGATCGACTGGCGGGCAGCGGTCCCGTCGGTGAGCGCGGCGAACTCCGGGTCCGGCTCGGCTCCCTGCAGCAGAGCGTGGAAGTACGCGGTCTCCTCTTCGACGATGCCCACCAGCCACAGCGGCGCCGTGCTCGTCGGGTTGCCGTACATGATGCCGCCTGCATCGGCGCGGGAGGCGTAGATCGCGGCTCGCTGCGCGTCCTCCTCCTCGCTGCGGTGCAGCAGGAAGCGCTCTTCCGCACCGGAGCGGCGCACGGTCACGCCACCGTTCGTCAGATCGATGTATGCCGCTCCGAGCGTTCCCTGCACGAGCAGGTAGTGCTCCGGCCAGCGGAACGCGGAGCCGTACTCCAACGTCGCGAAGGCTCCGCCGGGGAACTCGAGTGTGATCAGAAGCAGGTCGTCCTCGTCGCCGAACTGCTCGCCGCGGTGGGCGACGTTGCCGCCGATCATGGTCGCCGTCTCCGGAGCGCCCATGATGAACTGGATGACGTCGAGCTCGTGGATGTGGTGGTAGAGATGTCCGCCGGACAACTCGCGCTGCTTCTTCCATGACACCTGCGGCTTCGGGTCCTCCCAGCCGGTGCGCGCAGCGCGGGTGTAGACGATATCGCCGAGCGCACCGTCCGCGACGAGCCGCTTGACGCGGCGCACCCCGTTCATGAAGTTCATGACGTGGCCGCTCATCAGCATCACGCCGGCCTCGTTCGCTGCATCCACCATCGCCGAGCAGTCCGCGTACGACAGCGCCATCGGCTTCTCGCAGAAGATCTGCTTGCCGTGCTGCGCTGCGAGAACGACCGCTTCGCGGTGCGCCCAGTTCGGGGATGCCACGACCACCGCGTCCACGTCGGGGCTCGCGCACAGTTCCTCGAGTGTCGCAGTCGCCGTCGCGCCGAACTCGCTCACCGCGGCATCCGCGTGCTCGGGGTCGAACACGCGGGTGATGCGGGCGCCGGGCAGACGCAGGAAGCCTCTCCCCAGAGCGAGTCCGAAGTATCCGGTGCCGACGAGGCCGTAGCGGATCTCGGATCGGGGCGAGAGAGCGGAGTCAGTCATGCCCTTCACGCTAGACATCAGACATCTGATGTGTCAAATGTCGATACTCCCTCACCGCATCCGGCGCGCAGCGGGCCGAGGTCGACGGCATCCCCGCACCCGCCGGCACACCCACTGGCACAGATGCACGGCCCTGGCGCACTTGCACGGCCGAACCGGCGATCCGGTCGTGCATCCGTCCCCGGGCCGTGCATGTGTGCATGGCGGACTCAGAAATCGGGCGCGGCTGAACTCACCAGGGGTTCGGCTTGTAGTCCTTCAGGAAGACGCCGTGCACATCGACGCCGGCCTCGCCCTGCACGATCGGGTCGTACACGCGCGCGGCGCCGTCGACGAGGTCGAGCGGGGCGTGGAAGCCCTCCTCCGCCAGGCGAACCTTCGTGTGGTGCGGGCGCTCGTCGGTGATCCAGCCGGTGTCGACCGCGGTCATCAGGATGCCGTCGGTCTCGAGCATCTCGCCGGCACTGGTGCGGGTGAGCATGTTCAGCGCGGCCTTGGCCATGTTCGTGTGCGGATGCCCAGGGCCCTTGTAACGGCGCGAGAACTGGCCCTCCATCGCCGAGACGTTCACGATGTACTTGCGGTGCGCGTCAGACGCGCGCATCGACGCCCGGAGTCTGCTGATCAGCAGGAACGGAGCCGTGGTGTTCGCCAGCTGCACCTCGAGCATCTCGAGCGGATCGACCTGATCGACCGACTGCACCCAGCTGTTGACGTGATCGATGTCGGGCACCAGTCCCCCGGCATCGATGGCAGAGCCGTCAGCGTGCTTGGCGAGCGATGACGAGCCAGGAGCCATTGCGAGCCGTGCGAGGTCTTCGGCGGTCAGTGCCTGCCCGCCCTGCTCGGCGACGGTGCCGCCGAGGGCCGCGACCGACAGCAGCGGGTTCGCATCGACCGACGCCTGCAGCGCCTGCGGATGCGGGTCGGCCGTGTGCCCGAACGTCTCCATCTCGGGCAGAGGTCCGTCCGGGAGCGGCTGCATCTCAGCATCCGCCAGCAGCGAGTACGCACCAGGCGAGCGCCGCACGGTCTGCGCGGCGTTGTTGATGAGGATGTCGAGCGGGCCCTGAGCCGCGACGGAGTCGGCGAGCGCGATCACCTGGGCGGGGTCGCGCAGGTCGATGCCGACGATGCGGAGGCGGTGCAGCCAGTCCGCAGCGTCCGGCAGCGATGAGAACCGGCGCACGGCATCCCGCGGGAAGCGCGTGGTGATGGTCAGGTGCGCGCCGTCGCGGAGGAGGCGCAGCGCGATGTGCATGCCGATCTTGGCTCGCCCTCCGGTGAGCAGGGCGCGGCGGCCGGTGAGGTCGGTGCGGGCGTTGCGCTTGGCGTGACTGAAGCGGGCGCAGTCAGGGCAGAGCTGGTGGTAGAACGCGTCGACGAGCGTGTACGGCTGCTTGCAGATGTAGCAGTTGCGGGGCTTGAGCAGCTCGCCGGCGATCGGGGCATCCACGCTCGAGGCGAGGTCGTTGCCGCGCGTCTCATCGTCGATGCGATCGGGAGCGCCGGTCGCGGTCCTGGCCACGACGGCCTTGTCCGCCTCGGCGATCGCGTCGCGGATCTCCTTGCGGCGCACGCGCTTGACGGCCTTGAACATCGCGGCGGTCGCCCGGCGCACGGCGATGTAATCGGGGTGCTGCTCGCTGATCTTGTCGAGCTGCTGGAGGACCCGAAGGGTCGTGGCGAGATCGTCAGGGTCGAGGCCTTCGCCGAGGTCGGCTGAGCTGTCGGCAGAGCTGTCGGCAGAGGCATCGGTCATTGGGCTGATTTTACGCGAGCGACCTGGGAGCGGATGCCGTCTGGGATTCGGCCAGCGGATCACGCAACACCGCAGCACCCGTGACTCTGTCGGAACCCGCGCGTATCGTCGGCCACATGGACCACAGCGCACAGGCACACGGCATCATCCCGGCATACCTTCTCGCCCGCCTCGCGCAGTCGGGCCGTTTCACCAAGGCTGCGGATGCTGCGCGTCAGACGCTGCTCGCGGGCAGACCGCAGTTCCGTGCCCGCCTGAACCTGTCCATCGACGAGCACGGTGATCTCGTCGCCGAGTTGACAGACGCTCCGAACCGGACGATCAGCGATGCCGGTGGCACCGAGACGCTGCCCGGCGCCGTGGTGCGCACCGAAGACGACGGGCCAGTCGACGACGCTTCGGTCAACCAGGCGTTCGACGGCCTCGGCGCCACGTTCGAACTGCTGCTCTCGGCGTTCCAGCGCAACTCGCTCGACGGGTTGGGGGCGCCCCTGAACGCGACGGTGCACTACGGCACCGACTACGACAACGCCTTCTGGGACGGCGAGCGCATGGTCTTCGGCGACGGCGACGGCGAGGTGTTCCGCGGCTTCACCGGTTCGGTCACCGTCATCGGCCACGAGCTGGCGCACGGCGTGATCCAGCACACCGCGAACCTCGAGTACCAGGGCCAGCCCGGCGCGCTGAACGAGTCGATCGCCGATGTGTTCGGGGCGCTGACCGAGCAGTACGCCGAGGGGCAGGCGGCGGATCAGGCGAGCTGGCTGATCGGTGCGGGCATCTTCACCGACGAAGTGCAGGGCGTGGCGCTGCGATCGATGATCGAGCCGGGCACGGCGTACGACGACGACGAGCTCGGCAAGGATCCGCAGCCAGCGCACATGAGCGACTTCGTGCGGACGACCGAGGACAACGGCGGGGTGCACATCAACTCCGGCATCCCGAATCGTGCGTTCGCGCTCGCGGCGCGCGCCCTGGGCGGCAACGCCTGGGAGCGGGCCGGCACCGTCTGGTACCGCGCGCTGAGCGACGGACTCTCGCCGACGGCGACATTCCGCGAGTTCGCAGATGCCACTGTCGACGCGGCCTCCCGCGAGTACGGTGAGGAGGTGACCGCCGCAGTACGCGACGCGTGGACGACCGTGGGAGTGCTGGATGCCGAAGGAAATCGACGCACCGGATGACCGGGCAACCGCTGATGAGGACGACCTCCTCGTCGTGGCGGTCGTCCGGACGGGCGGGATCGCCGGCCTCCGACGCCGCTGGCGGGTCGAGACGCCGCGCCCCGAGGCGCATGACTGGCTGGTGCTGATCGATCGCTGCCCGTGGAACGCGCCTGCCGAGCACGATGCCGGCGCCGATCGCTACGTGTGGAGCATCCAGGTGCGCATGCCCAGCGAAGAGCGCGAGCGCGAACTCGCCGACTCCGAGCTGCGCGGCGCCTGGCGGGATCTCGTCGATGCCGTCCGCGATGCGGATGCGGCGCGGACGACTAAGCCGGGCGATCCAGCATCACGCGAGTGACCGGCAGCGCCTCTGGATGCTCCTGCTGCAGCCAGATCATGACCTTCTCGCGCACGAGGCATCGCAGATCCCACTGATCACCGGAGTTCGCCGACGACACCGTGAACCGCAGCGTGACATGCCCGCCCTCCGAGCCGGTGACGACCATGCCTGCCGAACGGCGGTCCCAGGCATCCGAGCCCTCGATGATCTCCATGAACTTCTCGCGCACGGCATCCACCGGAACACGCCAATCGAGGTCCATGTAGACGGTGCCGAGGATCTTGTCCGACCTGCGCGTCCAGCTCTCCACCGGCTGCGATGTGAAGTACGTGCAGGGCAGGATCAGTCGGCGCTCGTCCCAGATGTAGACGACCACGTACGACAGGTTGATCTCGCCGATCCGCCCCCACTCGCCCTCGATCACGACGACGTCGCCGACGCGGATCGCGTCCGTGAACGCGATCTGCACCCCGGCGATGAGGTTGCCGAGCGTCGACTGCGCGGCGAGACCGGCGATGATGCTGACGACACCGGCCGATGCCAGGATGCTGGTGCCCACCGCCCGCACTTCGGGGAATGAGAACAGCACCACCCCGACCGCGATGACACCGACCAGAACCACGGCGAGCCGATTGAGGACGGTGAGCTGCGTCTGGCGACGCCGGGCCTCAGGGCTCGTGGCATCCTTGCGGCTGTCGTACTGCATGAGCCGTTCCATGCCGAACGTCACCAGCGTCGACAGCAGCCACGCGCCGACCAGCACCGTGGCGATGAGCAGCAGACGATCGAGCACCGGCCACCACGACAGCGACGCCGGTGCGGTCGTGGCGCAGACGATCCACGCGGCGATCACGAACGCCAGGGTCATGCCAGGCACGCGGATGCGTCGCTCCAGGTCGGCGATCCACGCTGAGCGGCCGCGCGCGCGACCCGCGACGAACCGTACGCCGATCACGATCACCGAGACGACCACGACCGCAACGACCGTTGCGATGAGCGTGCCGATCCACGAGGTCCATTCGAGCGCGAACTCTGCGAGAGAAGCCATCGATCCACCCTAGGCAGACGAACAGTCGGGGGCGCAACCCCCTTGCTTCCGCAGTCGCCGCGGAGCACGATCTAATCACCCGAGATCAGCCCGCCAAGGGAGCCGCGATGTCTCAGAAGATCATCCCCAACATCTGGTGCAATCAGAACGCCGACGAGGCGGGTGAGTTCTACGCCGGTCTCCTGCCTCATACGAGGTCGAAGGTCACAGCCCGGTATCCGGACGTCGTCGCGGACTGGCAGGCGGAGTTCGCCGGCAAGACGCTCACGGTCGACGTCGACGTCGACGGCTTCCAGCTGTCGCTGATCAATGCGGGGGACGAGTTCCGCCCGAATCCCTCCATCTCGTTCATGCTGAACTTCGATCCGGTCCGGTTCGACGGCGATCGGGATGCCGCCCGTGCCAGCCTGGACGAGGTCTGGGCAGGGCTCGCCGACGGCGGCACTGTTCGGATGGAGCTCGGCGAGTACCCTTTCAGCCCTCGGTACGGGTGGGTCGAGGATCGCTTCGGCGTCAACTGGCAGCTCATCCTCACGAACCCCGAGGGCGAGTCGCGGCCATTCCTCATTCCGCAGTTGACGTTCACGGAGTCGGTCGACGGCAAGGCAAGGGAAGCGGCTGAGTTCTACGCCTCACTGTTCCCCGACGGAGAGGTCGGCTACATCGCGGTGCACCCGCCGGAGTCGACGCACGCGCAGCCCGGCACGGTCATGTTCGGCGAGTTCGAACTGGCAGGGCAGTGGTTCTCGATGATGGACGGCGGCCCCGATCACGATTTCGCGTTCGACTGCGGCATCTCGCTCGAGGTGCGCGTCGCCGACCAGGCCGAGCTCGATCACTACTGGAATGCCCTCACCGCCGTGCCGGAGGCCGAGGTGTGCGGGTGGCTCGCTGATCGATACGGGCTCAGCTGGCAGATCATTCCGGAGAACATGGGCGAGCTCATGTCGCGTCCGGACGCGTACACGAAGATGATGGGGATGAAGAAGCTCATCATCGCCGATTTCTGAAGGACGCCAATGGGACTGTTCACGCAGCGCGAGGAAGACGAGAACACCTGGGCGGCACTGCCCGGTGAGCCGCGCGGGCCGAGGGATGCCGCCGACGTGCTCGACACGGCACCTGTCACCGACCCGATGGAAGTGGGTCTCGGTGCGCAGTACACGTCAGTCGTGTTCCCCGTCGCGCCGCCCGCCCCCGAGGCATCGGATGCGTCGGATGCCGCGCCGAAGGACCCTGCAGCCGAACCGGACCCGCACGTGCTCGGCCCAGGCCTGCTGCCGACGCCGTTCACGGCCGACGAGATCCACGCGGCAGCGCGCGGCGGCAAGACGATCCGGATGCTGGTGGAGGAGCCGGATGGCGCATCGCACATCAGGGTCAACCGGTTCCGGGATGCCGATGACGAGGGTGCGACGCTCGAGCGCTGGATCTCGGGCCCGACCGGCATCGTCCAGGGCGAGATCACGAGTTCGCGCGTGACCTGGCGCGAACTGCAGGCGCACGCGGCGTTCCCCGCTGATCTGACGACGCTGTCGTCCGAGACGCTGGAGTTGCCGATCGGACGCGTGGAGTGCCTGCGCTACGAGGTGCGCGAGTCGTCGGATGCCGCCCCGGAGACGTTCTGGTTCGCGGTCAACCACCCGGGGATGCCGGTGCGGTACGAATCGCGGGTCGATGCAGGCATACAGCGCACGGGTTCATCAGGCATGCAGCGCACGACTGTGATCGCGATCGCGCGACCCTAGACGCCGGGCTCGATCCGCTCGAAGCGCTCCGGCCTCGCTCCGAGGCCGACGAAGCGTCCGGTCAGATGCGTCAGCCGAGGGTGATCGCGCAACAATCGCAGAGGCAGGGGCAGCGGCGCATCAGGAGTCCGCTCCGCGATCAACGGACCCTGCAGCCGACGCTGCACGAACTGCGTGACCCGTGTCGGCCATGAGCGTCGACGTTGGACACGGCGCAGGTCTCGGTTGGTCGGTGCACCGCCGCCGCGAAGCACCGGCCCGAGGATGCGGGCAGCGGTCACGGCATCCTGAATCGCGAGGTTGATCCCGACCCCGCCCGCCGGCGACATCGCGTGCGCGGAGTCGCCGATGCACAGCATCCCGGAGGTGAACCAGCGGCGTAGCCGTTCCAGCCTGACCCGCAGCAGGTGCACGTCGTCGGTGGTGACGGCGGCGACGGCATCCGCCATGCGGGGCGAGATCCGCCCGATGCGCTGCTTCATGATCGTGAGGTCGGCGTCCGTGCCGCTCCACGTGCCGGCCGGGATCACGTGGGCGATCTGGAAGAAGTCGCCGCGGTCGATCGTGATGATCATCCCGGAGCCCGCCTGGATGAACGGGTACGTCTCACCGTCGCGCTTGGCCAGGCGGAACCAGAGGACGTCCATCGCGGCGGCGACGCCCGTCGGATGCAGGCCGGCGGCGGAGCGGACGTCGGAGTCACGGCCTGACGCATCGACGACGAGGCGTGCGCGGATCGTGACGTCGCCGTCGGGGCCCGCGCCGGCGACTCCGGTCACGCGGCCGTCGTCTCTGCCGTCTTCACGGATCAGGCCGTCGATGCGCGTCTCGCGGATGAGCGTGAATCCCGGATGCCGCGACGCGCTTTCGGCGAGCAGATCGAGGAAGTCCCACTGCGGCATGAACGTCATGACCTTGCGGCGCGTGGGCAGGCGGGTGAAGTCGGCGAGCACGAGCTCAGACCCCTGCCAGCTGACGGTGACCCGCTCCATGTCGTCGTGCGGCAGGGCCAGGAACTCGTCCAGCAGGCCGAGGTCGGCGAGCAGCTCCTGCGTCGACGGGTGGATCGTGTCGCCGCGGAAGTCGCGCAGGAAGTCGGCGTGCTTCTCGATGACGGTGACGCGGATGCCGTGCCGCAGAAGCGCGAGCGCCAGCATGAGCCCGGCCGGGCCTCCGCCGACGATCGCGCAGTCGGTGTCGATGCGCTGGCTGCTCGCTTCGGTGCTCATGAGTCCAGGATCGTCCTCTCGTGGCGAAGTTGCACGCATGGTCGATGCTGCGATAGCCCTAGGCTGTCCCGCGAGACGGATACGAGGGGGAACCATGCCTGCTGCTGAAGAGGCGTCCCGGCTGCTGGGGCTCGCGCATCACACCTATGACCGGGGTGATGCGCTGCTGCAGATCGCCGTGGATGTCAGCCTGCTCACGGGAGAGAAGTCGTCGTTCGGCTCGGCCGGGAACATGGCGTCGCACGATGAGAGCATCGGGTACTTCCTCGGCGAGGTCGAGAAGATCGGATGGCGGCTCGAGTCGAGCGCCTTCACGTTCATCGAGAGCGGCGCGACGACCTCTGCGCGGATGTGGGGGACGGGCGAGGGCGTCGTGAATCACGGCGCCGTCGTCGGGTACTACGTGTTCCGGCGGGCGTGAAGCCGCGCCGTCCCCCGTTACGGTTGAAGGATGACGATCACCGCCGCGGCAGACGGCTCAGCCCTCGGTAATCCAGGCCCGAACGGCTGGGCGTGGTACATCGACGACGACAACTGGGCGGCGGGCGGATCCCCCCACGGCACGAACAATCAGGGCGAACTGCAGGCCGTTCTCGAGCTGCTGCAGGCGACGGCCGCGACCGGCGAGTCGCTGCTGATCATGTGCGACAGCAAGTACGTGATCGACTCGATCACCAAGTGGATGCCGGGCTGGAAGCGCCGCGGATGGCGCAAGGCCGACGGCGGGCCGGTGCTGAACCGCGACCTCATGGAGGCGCTGGATGCCGCGATGCAGGACCGCGACGTGAAGTTCGCGTGGGTCAAGGGGCATGCCGGGCACGATCTCAACGAAGCCGCAGACGAGCGGGCGAATGCCGCCGCGAAGGCGTATCAGGCGAAGCGCGAGCCGAACCGCGGTCCGGGCTTCGCCCTGGGTGCGGCGGCCTCTGCCCCGGTCCCCGTCCCGACGTCCGAGTCCCCCTCAGCGCAGCCGCTCTGGGCCGAGGCATCCTCGCTTCTCGACGTCTTCGACACCCCTGACGATGCGGCTGGGTCCGCGGCATCCGCCATCGACCTGCACGTGGCACTCACACCCGACGAGCACGCACGCCTACGCGATCGCGCCGACGCGCAGGGCATCTCGCTCGAGCAGGCGCTGCGCCGCCTGATCTGAGGTCAGGGCTTCGCGGTCATCCAGGCGACCACGACATCGCCGATCATCGAGCGCAGGTGCTCGCGGCGGTCCGCGGCGAGCAGATCGCGGTCGAACAAGTACCCGAAGGTGTGCTGATTGGCGACCTGGAAGAAGCAGTACGAGCTGATCAGCAGGTGCACGTCGAGGGCGTCCACGTCGGTGCGCACCGACCCCTCGGCGCGGCCGCGCTCAAGCACCGTCTCAAGCACGTCGACGGCAGGCTGGTTCAGCGTACGCAGGGCGCCCAGGCGCTTGATGAACTCGCCGTGATGGATGTTCTCGATCGAGACCAGGCGGATGAACGCGGTGTGGTTCAGGTGATGGTCGTACGTGAGCTCGGCGATCTGACGAAGCGCCTCGACCGGGGGCAGGTCGCCGGCGTGGATCGACTGCTCGGTCTCGCGGATGCCGCGGTAGGCGTTCTCGAGCACGGCGAGGTAGAGCTGCTCCTTGCCACCGAAGTAGTAGTAGATCATCCGCTTCGTCGTCTGGGTGCGCTCGGCGATCTCATCCACCCGCGTCCCCGCGTAGCCCGACTCGGCGAACGCCTCCGTCGCGACCTCGAGCAGCTCTGCCCTGGTCCGCTCGGCATCGCGCTTCCGCACGACCGGTTCGCTCACGCTGTCCACCCCCACATCATGCCCCACCCGCCAGCACACGCCGCGGATTCACGACCATCAGCTGATGCTCGGTCGTCTGATCGAGCCCCGCCGACCGCAGTTGCGGAAGCACGGTCTCGAACAGATGCGACATCCTCCACGACGGCGTGTGCGCCGCGCGCCACGAAGGCGGGGTGACACGACTGAACACGGCGGCGTCGTGCGAGAGCACGATGCGGTCGGCGTAGCCTGCGTCGAGCAGCTGCAGCAGCATCCGCACCCGATCCTCATCGCGGCCGACGTGCTCCATGCCGAACCGATCGAACCCGAGGAAGGAGCCGCGGTCGGCAAGACCGCGCAGGTACGCGAAGTCGGTCGAGTCACCGCTATGGCCGATCACGACCCGGTCGAGCGGCACGCCCAGACGCTCGAGCGCGTCCTGCTGCTGGGCACCGCCACGTGATGCCGCGTGCGAGTGCGTCGTGATCGGTACGCCGGTACGTCGGTGCGTCTCAGCTGCGGCCGCGAACACGCGTGCTGCGTCGGGAGTGAGTCCTGCGTCTCCCGAGGCGATCTTGATCATCCCCGCCCGCACGTCGGTGCCGGCGATGCCGCGCTCGATGTCGCCGACGAAGAGCTCCACGAGCGGATCGGGACCGTCGACGACGAGCCCTGGTCCGTTGAGCCTGAAGTACGGGGGCAGGACTTCTGCTGCGTAGCATCCGGTTGCCGCGACGAGCTGCACCGGCACGCGCGCTGCGACATCGGCGACGCGTCGCACATCACGGCCGAGGCCGATGACCGTGAGGTCGACGACGGTCCGGACGCCGCGGGCGTGCAGATCGGTGAGGGTCTGCACGGCGCGTTCGATCCACAGCGACTCATCCCATTCCGGGTGAGGCATATTGATGTCGAGCTCGGGGTCGGTGACGAAGACGTGCTCATGGATGAGGGTCACCCCGAGGTCGTCCCCGCTCACCTCCCCCGTGAACGTCGGAATCGAACGCGCCATGCAGGTGATCACTCGGAGGTCGAGCGGATGGCCTCGTAGACCGCGAGGGAGTCTCCGGTCAGGGCCCCGGAGAGGTACTCCTCCGCGGTGGCGCTGAACGCGTCGCGGTCGACATCGTCGACGACCTCCCAGTCGCCGCCGGAGCGCCACTCGTCCAGCACCGTCGCCTCGTCCTCGTCGACGCACGACGTGACCTCGGCGATGGCCTTCTCTGTGGCGGCGCTCAGCGCCTCCTGCTGCTCGTCGCTCAGCTCGGTCCACACCTGGCCGATGATGACGAGGTTCGTGTTGAGCTGGTGCGAGCTCAGGCTGACGTAGTCCTGCACCTCCTTGAGGTTGGAGGCGACGATGTTCGTGATCGGGTTCTCCTGGCCGTCGACCGTGCCCTGCTGCAGGGCGAGGTAGAGCTCCTCGTACGCGACCTCTGTCGCCTCGGCGCCGAGCGCCTTGGCGTTCATGAGGAACTGCGGCGATCCGGGGAACCGCATCCGCAGCCCCTGCAGGTCGTCCGGAGTGCGGATCGCCTTGTTCGCGGTGAACTGGCGAGCACCGGCCGACCAGGCGCCGAGCGTGTGGACGCCTGTTTCGGCCTCGAACGCCTCGGTGACGGTGTCGGAGGCGTCGCTGGCCATGAAGCGCGCCAGGTGGTCGGCGTCGTCGAAGGCGTATGCCGCGTCGAGCACGCTGATCGGTTCGTAGACGGCGCCGAGGGCGGATGCGCCCTGGATGTCGATGTCGATGTCTCCTGATGCGACAGAGGCGATGCGGTCGGCGTCGCCTCCGAGCTGGCTGGACGGGAAGATCTCGATCTCGAGTCCCACGTCGGCCGCCGCCACCTCATCGGCGATGACCTGCGCCCCGCAGCGGTGCTGGGGCTGGTCCTCGTTGTAACTGTGGGCGAGCGTGAGCTTCTGCGTCGCTCCGGTGTCGCCGGCGTCGCCGCCGGTACCCTCTCCTCCGCTGGAGCAGGCGACCAGCAGCATTGCCGGTGCTGCGACAAGGGCGAGCCACATCGTTCGCCGCGTGCGTCGTGCGTTCATCGGTTCTCTCCTCTTTCTGGTGCGTGTGGTGCTGTTTCGGGTGGTGCTGTTTCGGGTCGTGCTGTTTCGGGTGTTGCTGGGGTCGTGGCCGCCTCCGCGGCGACCAGGTCATGGAGGTCGGCGAGCATGGCCGTACGATCGGCGCGCTCTCCGGTGAAGATCTCGAAGGCGTCTGCGGCCTGGTGCATGGCCATGCCGAGGCCCGACATGGTGCGGATGCCGCGGGCACGGGATGCCGCGAGCAGCGCGGTGTCCGCAGGGCGGTAGACGATGTCCGCGACACGGGAGCCGCTCGGCAGCAGCGCGACGTCGAACGGCGTGCCTGGATGGGCGGCCATGCCGATCGGGGTCGCGTTGACGACGAGGTCTGCGCCGGCGAGCTCGGCCGGCAGGTCGGCGAGGGCCGCCGCGCGTGCTGCGGGTCCTCCGAGCGCACTAACCTGCGCAGCGAGCACTCCGGCACGGTCCGGCTCCTGGTCGATGAGCACGAGCTCGTCGATCGGCCGCTGTGCGAGCGCCGTGGCGACGGCTGAGCCGGCGCCTCCGGTGCCGAGCAGCACCACGCGGCCGAGGGGCTCGGTGCCGAAGGCGTCCGTCAGCGCGGCGCCGAAGCCGGTGACGTCGGTGTTGTGGCCGATGGTGCCGGCATCCGTGAACACGACCGTGTTCACCGCACCCACCGCGCGGGCGCTGTCGCTGAGTTCGTCGAGCAGCGGCAAGACGGCCTGCTTGACGGGGTGGGTGATGTTGAGGCCGTCGAATCCGAGCCTCCGCGCCGCCCGCAGCAGGGTCTCGAGGTACTCGGGGGTGCCCTCCGCCGGTGCGAGATCGATCGTCCGGTACACGTAGTGCATGCCGTGGCGAGCGCCCTCGAACTCGTGCATCGGTGGCGTGAGCGACGGGGTGACGCCCTCGCCGATCAGTCCGATCAGCACGGCTGGGCGCCGATCGAGCTCGGTGCGGGAATGGTCGGCGAGCGTCACAGGCCCAGCACCCCCGGCAGCCACATCACAGCGTCGGGGAACGCGATGATGAGCACGCAGATCACGATCAGCGGCACGATGAACGGCAGGCTGCCGCGGAACACCTCGCCGATGCGGGTCTTCGAGACCGCTGCCGTGACGAACAGGACTGTGCCGACGGGCGGGGTGAGCAGTCCGATCATGAGCGAGAGGATCATGAGCACGCCGAGCACGATCGGGTCGACGCCGATCTGGTTGCCGATCGGGAGGATGATCGGCACGGTGAGCACGAGGATCGCGGTTGCGTCGATGACGGTGCCCAGGATCAGCATGAGCACGGTGACGAGGATCAGGAAGACGACGGGGCTGTCGGTGATCGCGAACACCAGCTCGGTGAGCATCTGCGGCAGACGCTCCCGGGCGAGGATGTAGCCGAGCAGCGATGCCGAGGCGACGATGATCATGATGGATGCGGTCGTGGTGACGGTCTCGGTGAGCGCTCTGATGAAGCCCTTCAGCGTGAGAGAGCGCTGCAGGATGCCGACGAGGCCGATGTAGACGACGCCGACGGCCGCAGCCTCGGTCGGGGTGAAGAATCCGCCGAGGATGCCGCCGAGGATGATGAACGGGGCGATCAGCGGCAGGATGACGCCCTTGGTCGAGTCGAGGAACTCGGCGCGGTTGAACACGCCCTTCTTCACGTGGTCCATTCGGCGCACCAGCATCCACACCACGATGCACAGGCCGACGGCCATGAGCAGGGCCGGGATGACGGATGCCGCGAAGAGCGCACCGGTGGAGACCGCAGCGAGCCCGGCGTAGATGACGGCGGGGATGCTGGGCGGCATGACCGGCGCGATCAGCGCTGAGGTCGCCGAGACGCCGGTGGCGAATCGGCGGCCGTAGCCTGCGCGGATCATCGCGGGGATCTGCACCTTGCCGAGTGCTGCGGCGTCGGCGACAGCCGAGCCGCTCATCCACGCGAAGCCGACGCTGGTGCCGACGGCGACGTAGCCGAGGTTGCCGCGGACGTTGGCGAGCAGCGCCTGAGCGAAGCGGAACAGCCGGTCGGCGATGCCGGCGTGGTTGGCCAGCGCGCCGAGGAAGATGAACAGCGGAACGGCGAGCAGCGGGAAGCTGCTGGCGGCGTTCGTGACCGTTCGCAGGGCCATGCCGAGCGACTGGCCTTCGATCGCCATGTAGACGAGGGAGGGGCCGAGGAAAGCGAACGGGACAGGGACGCGGATCGCCAGCAGGATGGCGATGGCGAGGGCGAGGAGGAGGAGAGTCACAGTCCTGCCACCTCCGGCTGGTCCTCATCGACTTCGGCGACGATCGGGCCGTGGATGGCGATGTCGGCGGCGGCGATCAGCGCACGGATCGTGGTGCTCACCACACCGATCAGCACGGGGATGTACACCCACGACATCGGCACCCGCAGCACCGGCGACTTCACGATGCCCTGCGTCTGGACGAGCGCCCACGCCTCGAGAGTCATGCCGAAGGCGGCAGCCGCCACGATGACGAGCGAGATCACCTGGATGAACCGGACGGCCATGGGGTTGCGGAGGGAGTCGACGAGCTCGAGGGCGATGTGGCCGTGGGTCGTGACGAGCACACCCATGGCTGCGAAGGTCGCCCACAGCAGCGCGAACCGAGCGAGCTCGCCGGTCCAGGCGAGGCTCTCGAACGGCAGGTAGCGCTGGAGCGCCTGATAGAAGACCAGGACGAGGATCATCAGGACGGAGACACCGCCGATGACCAGCTCGATGCCGGTGATGTAGCGCGCTGTCCGGCGCAGGATGCCGGTGCGCTGAGGTTGCTGATCTGAAGTCACAAGACGCCTTCGTCCTCGGTGGTTCGGGTACTGAAGTTGAATGTACTGGTTAGTACATTGATTGAGCAAGAGCTCTGGGAAATTAATGTACAAACTGGTACGTTCACTGCCATGCGAACCTCCATTGCCTCCGTCTGCATCTCCGGCGGGCTCGTCGAAAAGCTCCACGCCTGCGCTGAGGCAGGCTTCGACGGTGTCGAGATCATGGACGCCGATCTCATCGCCGCCCCAGAGTCCCCCGAGGAGATCCGCGCCCTGTGCGATCGACTCGGTCTGAAGATCGAGATGTTCCAGCCGTTCCGCGATGCGGAGGGGGTGAGTGACGATCTGTTCGCCGACAACCTGCGCCGGGCCGAGGCGAAGTTCCAGGTGATGAAGCGTCTCGGGACCGACCTCATGCTCGTGTGCAGCAACGTCGGCACTGCGACGGTCGATGATGACGCGATCATCGCCAGGCAGCTCGGCGAGCTCGCCGACAGGGCTGCGGTGCACGGCATCCGACTCGCCTACGAGGCGCTCGCCTGGGGCCGATTCGTCGACGACTACCGGCGGACGTGGGAGATCGTGAAGCGAGCCGACCGACCGAATCTCGGTCTGTGCCTGGACAGCTTCCACATCCTCTCGCTCGGCCACGACCCGGCGGCGATCGAGGAGATCGACGCGGAGAAGATCTTCTTCCTGCAGCTCGCCGATGCCCCGGCGCTCGACATGGACGTGCTGTCGTGGAGCCGGCATCACCGACTGTTCCCCGGTGAGGGGTCGTTCGATCTGGTGGGCTTCATGACGCACGTCATGCGGGCGGGATACACCGGGCCCTGGTCGCTCGAGGTCTTCAACGACACGTACCGGCAGACCGACACGGTGCGCACGGCGGCACACGCTCACCGCTCGCTGGTGTGGCTGGCGGATCGGACCGCCGCTGCGAACGGGTGGTCTGAGGACCTCCTCGGCTCTGCACCCTCGACGTCCGGGTTGGACTTCGTCGAGGTGGCTGGGGCCGATCTCGCCGAGGTCGACGAGCTGCTCGGTCAGCTCGGTTTCGCCTTCGAGGGACGTCATCGGTCGAAGCCGGTGCGCCTGTGGAGCGCCGGCGCTGCCCGGATCATCCTGAACGAGCAGGTACGCAGCGGCGAGGCCGTGCTCGCGGGAATCGGGTTGAGGACGGCGGATGCCGAAGCCGCGGTCTCGCGCGCGCTCGCACTCGGGTCGCCGTCGGTGTTCCGGCGGACGTACGAGGGGGAGCAGGAGCTGCAGGGGGTCGCGGCGCCCGACGGCACGCAGGTGTTCTGGAGCTCGCTGCCCGTCGAGCAGTCGTGGCTGCAGGAGTTCTCCGGCGGCACCCGTGGCGGCGGCGAGCTGGTCGGCGAGGTCGACCACATCAACCTCGCCTACGCGTGGCAGGACTTCGACGAGGCTGTGCTGTTCATGTCGAGCGCGTTGTCGTTGCAGGCCGATCCGCCGGCCGACGTCCCGGGCCTGCAGGGGCTGATCCGCAGTCAGGTGATGCGGACGCCCGACGGCATCATCCGCGTGCCGATCAACCTCGCCCCTCCCACGGCGAAGCCGCCGGCTCGGCACGTCGCGGTGCGGACCGCGGATGTGTTCGAGGTGGCGCGCCGGGCGCGGGAGCGCGGCATCGATCACCTGCGGATCCCGGCGAACTACTACGACGACCTGGCGGCGCGGTTCGATCTGCCGGCCAAGATGCTGTCGTCACTGCGCGAGCTGGATCTGCTGTACGACCGGGATGCGCAGGGCGAGTTCATCCACTTCTACACGCGGACGATCGGCGATGTCTTCTTCGAAGTGGTCGAGCGGCGCGGCGGCTACGACGGGTACGGGGGCGCCAACGCGCCAATCCGGTTGGCCGCCCAGCGGTAAGTGCCAGGTTCTGCCTGCCGCCCTGCATAACTCCGGAGCTTCTCGCAGAATCTGCGTGTTTCCGGTGCCGAACTAGCCCAGGACGCAGTTTCTCCGGAGTTGTGCGGCGCCGACGCGGCCGCTCACGTGGGCACAGCCCTCACCACCGCAGCTGTTCGGCCCCGGATCCACCGGATCCGGGGCCGAAGCAGCAACTCCTGTGGAGTTACGAACGCGCGGCGCTCAGCACCTCGCGTTCGAGTCGCTGGAACGACGACTCCATGCCGTCGGCCATGCCGGTGGCGAGGATCATGTCGCGCGTGTCCTTGTCGGGGTACTCGATGAGCACCGTGACCAGGGTGGCGCCGTCCTCCTCGTAGAGGTTGAGGTCGTTGAGCGTCTCGGTCGGCAGTCCCTGCATCCGCTCGGTGGTGACCGCGCGCCGCGGCGGGTCGCTGAGCAGCACCTCGCCCTCGAATCCGAACGGCTCACCTTCGGTGTCGCCGACCGGTGCCCACGAGTTGCGGTAGCTCTCGCCGACCGTGGTGGTCGCGACGCACTCCGTCATCTCCCAGCCGTCGGGTCCGAGCATCCACTGCCGGATCAGTTCCGGGTCGTGGTGCGCGCGCCAGACGAGCTCGCGCGGGCCGTTCACCAGCCGCGTGATGCGCACGTGCGTGTCGTCGAGCAGCTCGACGCGGGTGCCCTTGCCCTCGGCGTATTCGCGGAGGTCCTGCAGGACGGCATCCAGCTGCGCCATCGCCATGCGCGAACCCTCGACGGCGCCCATCGCGACGACCTGCTCGAGCGCCTCGGCGCTGTCGAAGTAGCTCGTGTTGACCATGCGCGACCCGGCCTCGGTCTCTTCGAAGTTGAAGCTCATGCGCATCGCAGGGAATCCGTCGAGCGGGTTGCCCTCGTCGTCGACGAACGAGTCGATGACCTCGAAGCCACGCGGCTCGTCGATCGAGATGAACTCCCACGAGCCCGACGACTTCTCGCCGCGAGGGCTCGTCATGAAGTACTGGGCGCGCCCGCCGACCCGCAGATCGAACTCGCGGAACGTGGACGGCCACCCCGGAGGGCCCCAGAACCGCTCGAGCTGGCTCGCGGTCGTGAATGCGTTCCACACGCGCTCGACCGGAGCAGCGAACTCGGCGGTCAGCGTCATCGTCAGACTCTGCGGATCGGTGGTGATATCGGTGACAGGCATTTCAGACTCCTTCGTTGGATTCGGCGTTCGGTGCATCCGAGGCGAGCAGGTCGTCGAGGCGGGAGATGCGAGCCCGCCACAGCTCTTCGTAACGGGCCAGCAGCGCCCGAGCGCGCGCGATCATCTCGGGATTCGCGCGGACGAGCCGCTCGCGTCCCTCAGCGCGTTTGATGATGAGGCCGGCGGCCTCGAGGACGGCGACGTGCTTCTGCACGGCCGCGAAGGACATCTCGTAGTCGCCCGCGAGGGTCGATACGGATTGCTCCTCGGTGATCGTGCGGCGCAGGATGTCACGCCGGGTCGCCGTCGCCAGTGCGTGGAACACACGGTCGATCTCCGTCTCGCTCAGTTCAGATTGTGCAACCATTTGGTTGTACGTTATGCGGAGACGGATGCCGTGTCAAGAGGTTTTCGGGATCGACCTTCAGCGCCGCCCTACGCCGGCGAACAGCGCGTGCGCGAGCGGCACGACGGACGCCGCCAGCAGCACGATCCCGAGCGGCGGCGTCGGAACGATGAGCAGCGCCCCGCCGACCGCAAGTCCGGCGAACACCACAGCAGAGACGACGCGTCGACCGATGCGGATCAGCGAATCCAGACGACGTTCGAGCCGCGAGGTGTCGAAGGTGATCGTGCCTTCTTCGATCTCAGTGATGACGGCGTCGATGCGTCCTGGCAACCGGGCCGTCGTCACCGCGGCCCTCCATGCCTCATCGGCGAAGGCACGAACGGTGTTGCCGGTCTCATCGCGCAGCAGCTGCGCCGCGAACGGCTCGACGGCATCCCACACGTTGAACGTCGGATTCAGCCCGCTGCACATGCCCGAGGTCAGCGCGACGGCGCGGAACAGCAGCAGCATCCCCTCGGGAAGCTGGAACGGCAGCGCCCGGATCGTGTCGCCGAACTCGCTGGCGAAATCACGGAACTCGCGAGGGTCGACAGTGGCGAGCTCCGCGAATCCCATGCCCCCGAACCGGGCGAACAGGGCGGTGATCGCCTTCTCGAACTCCTTGGTGTCGGCGGAGGGCAGCAGGACGCCGACCTCCTGCGCAGCATCCACGAGCTTGCGGCCGTCGCGAGAGGCGACGGCGATCACGAGGGCGCGCAATCCGCTGCGCAGCCCCTCAGGAACCTGACCCATCATGCCGAAGTCGATGAACGTCAGCCGCCACGCGTCGGGAGTGGCGCCGGGTGTCACGAAGATGTTCCCAGGGTGCGGGTCGGCGTGGAAGAAACTATGCGTGAACACCTGCTCGAACATGGCCTTGGCGAAGGCATCCGCCACTTCGTCGGGGTCGATGCCCGCCCCGCGCAGAGCATCCGTGTCGTTGATCTTGATCGCGGTGACGTCCTCGAGCGTCAGCACCCGACGTGTGGTGCGCTCCCAGACGACCTCGGGGGTGGCGACACGCGCGTCGGCGGCGAAGTTCTCGCCGAAGCGCTCTGCGCTCTGCGCCTCGTGCAGGTAGTCGATCTCCTCCAGGCTCGTCTGCGCGAACTCCTCGACGAGCGCCGGCGCATCGACACGATCGGAGACGATGCGCACCCGCCGCAGCCACCCGGCCACCTTGCGGAGTGCGGCGAGGTCCACCGCGACGATCTCGTCGATGCCTGGACGCTGCACCTTCACGACGACGTTCTCGAGCCCGGTGTCGGCCGCGTCGAGTTCGGATAGTCGCGCGCGGTGCACCTGGCCGAGGGATGCCGCGGCGAGCGCCCGTTCGTCAACCCAAGCGAACGCGCGGTCGAAGGGTACGCCCAGCTCGGCCTCGGCGAGCGCTTTGATGTCGGCGAACGGCACGGCCGGAACCTCGTCCTGCAGGCCGGCGAGCTCGTCGGTGATCTCGGGAGGCAGCACGTCGAGGCGCGACGACATGAACTGCCCGACCTTGATCATGAGGCCGCCGAGGTCGACGGCGAGCACGTGGAAGCGCTGTGCGATGCGGCGCATCCGGTCGGTGCGTGTGCGCTCTGCGATGCCGGCGAGCCCGATGCGCGGCAGGAACAGCTCGAACCACCACAGCTGGACGAGCTGCAGCGACGCGAAGCGCAGGATTCGGCGATACCGGGCGCGATGGGGCCCCGGGCGTCCCGCGTCAGCCATCATGCCCCTCCCGCGATGCCGAGCTCGTGCTGGTCAGATGCTGATGCTTCAGCGGATCAGTCCTGGGCAAGGATCGCGTACAGCTTACGGCGGGCGTCCTCGAGGATCTCGACGGCCTGGTCGATCTGTTCTGGGTTGCTGCGGGCGAACTGCGCGGCCGCTCCTGCGAGGTCGACACCTGCCTTCGCGAGGGCGCGCTGGCGCTCGCCGGGCATTCCTCCACCGCGACCGTCACGACGCGCCCCGTCGCCGTTGGCCGCCCACGGGGCCGGAGTGTCCGCCTCATCGGCCACGGCACGACCGGCCTCGGTGAGCGAGTAGGTCTTGCGTCCGTTCTGCTCCTCGGCCTCGACGAGTCCCTCGTCGGCGAGCAGCTGCAGCGTCGGGTACACGGACCCCGCGCTCGGCTTCCACGTTCCGCCTGAGCGGTCTTCGATCTCGCGGATGATCTGGTAGCCGTGCATCGGCTCCTCGGCCAGGAGCGAGAGGACCGCCGCCCGCACGTCTCCGCGCGCCATGCGCGTTGAGCCGCCGGGGCGGGACTCGAACTGCTTGCGAATCTGGTCGAGCGCGTCGAAGATCATCGCCCCTGGGCCACCGGAGCCGCCAGAGCCGCCGAAACCACCGGAACCGAAGCCGCCGAACCCGCCGAAGGGCGAGCCCGACCCGAAACCGCTGTTGTGGGATGAGTCGTTCATGATGACCTCCTGGTTCGCGGTGCGCCGGCAGCGCGCCCGTGCATGTCAAGCTCCGTTCGTGCCGAGCGGAGTGCGTTAACGATATATCGCTATAGATCGTTCGGAAAGCCTTCCCAGCGAATGCACGGGATCGACCATGCGGCGCCGGTTGGCGCACGGCGTCGCGCCCCGCGCTCAAGCAGCGATGTCGAATCGTGCCCTGCCGCCGAGCCGCGGCGTCCCCGCCGGATCGACGTAAGGCGGCGGAATGAACCACACCAGCGCGCCCACTCCGACCCCGTCGATGCGGATCTCCCACCCGTTGTCATGGATGCGATGGTGACACGTCTCGCACAGCAGCACGCCGTTCGACAAGTCGGTCGGCCCTCGATCTCGCTGCCACCATCGGATGTGATGCACCCGGGTCATCTCGGGCGGAAGCCCGCACATCGCGCATCCGCCGTCGCGTTCGGCGAGCGCGAGTCGCTGGGTCTTGGTGAAGAGCCGCTTCTCGCGCCCCCAATCGAGGATCTGACTGTCGCCATCGAACACACAGGGGATCACGCCGCCGCTGGCGGCCATACGCCGCGCCGCTCCGACGCTGATCGGCTGGTCGATGCCGTCGATCGTCGCCGATCCGACACCCGACTCGAGGTCTTCCAGGCTCATCCGGACGATGACCGTCGCGCCCGCGAGCACCGGACCCTTCGCCTCGCAGCCGAGCATGTGCGCGCAGAACGCGCTGAGCGCATCGGCCTGGATCATCGCGACGGTGCGGTGATCGGCATCCGGAGCGTCGGGGTCGACAGCATCCTTCCGCGCGGCGAATGTCGCACCGACAGCACCACGCAGCGCTGCGGCGATCGGCGCGCCGGTTTCGGCATCCCATTTTCCGTTGAAGTGGAGGTAGCCGTCGCGTTCGAAGAACGTCAGCGAACGCTGCGCACGGCGCTCGTCTTCGCGCGGCTCGACGCCGTCAGGGTCGAGCCACGCCTCGGCGCGCACGATCAGCTTGCGGACCTCGTCGAGACCGAGCCCGACGGCCGCTTCGACGAGCAGTCGCTCCCCTTCGACGATGCGCTCGGCACCCGCAGCCACGCGGCAGCGATCGAGCAGTCCGATGATCAGCGCCGATGCCTGCGCACTCAGCGCACCCGAGTTCAGCGCCTCACGAACGAGCGGATACTTCGCCGGCAGCTTCGCGCCCAGCAGGTCTGACCGCGGTGCCGTGCTCTCGCCCACCTTGATCAGCCGCAGCGCGTCACCCGTCGAGACGCCCATGGTCGTGGACAGCATCTTGGCCGGCGTGCGGAATCCCTGTTGCTTGGCGAGCGACTCCGCCCCGAGCTCCGGACGCGATTCGCGCGCGAGACCTGCGGCCACGTCGACCTGGACGGCATCCAATCGCCGTTGCACGAGCGCGACAGCATCCGTCGCAGAAACGAGCTGTTCTCTCGTAAGATCGTTCGAGTCATCGGCGCCCGCCCACACCCGTTCGAGGCTTGTGATTGCCTCGTGGAGTGCGGTCAGCTTCGACATACCTCCAGAGTACGCAGGGCCACCGACATTCTCGGAATAATATTCGAGATTGTGGATAACGCGTCAGGCGTTCAGAAGGAACTCCTCGACCTCGTCCGCGGTCGGCGCCGTCGTCGGCCCTCGGCGCGTCACCTTGATCGCTGCGGCGGCATTGGCGCGCCGGCTCGCGTCGACCCAGCTCGCTCCCGTCGCGACGGATGCCAGCAGCGCGCCGGTATGCGTATCGCCGGCGCCGTTCGTGTCCACCGGCTTCTGCGGGAAGCCCGGAACGTATGTCGTCTCGCCGGCGACGGAAACAGCGCAGCCTTCGGCACCGTCCCGGACGATCGCGACGGCCCCGTCCCGCAGCAGCGCCGGCACAGCAGCGGCCTGAGCGACGATCTCGCGATCGGCCCCAGAATCAGCGAGCTCAGAATCAGCGACCCCAGAAACAGAAGCGGACAGCGCGGACAGCAGATCCGTCGTCTCCTCCGCGTTCCCCGTCCACACGTCGGTACGGGCGAGCATCGCATCGCGCACCTCGGCAGAAAGCGAGGCGAACGCCGCGCCGGGATCGAGCACCACGACGGCATCAGGCGGCAGGGTCTCCATCCACGCCAACAGCGGGTCGCGGGTCTGCTCGACCGCCAGCGAGTATCCGGTGACGCAGACGAGATCGCCAGGTCCGGCAGAAGCACTGGCCAGGGAATCGACCGTGATCTCCCGCTCGGCACCGAGGGTCGTGACGAACGTGCGCTCGGCCGTCGGCTCGACCAGGACGACGCAGACGCCGGTGTCCTGCGTGGTCGCCGGCGGCGCGGATGCCGCGATGCCGTCAGCATCCAACGCCGCACGGATCACGTCTCCGTGCGGACCGGTGCCCACCGCACCCGCGTGCACGCAGTCCGCGCCGAGACGCGCGGCGGCCAGCAGCACGGTGACAGCCCCGCCCGCGTACTGGGCGACGGAGGATGCCATGACGTTCTGCCCTCGCGCGGGAAGGGCGGGCACCTCGATGACCTCATCGACCAGGGCCTGTCCGGTGTGGATCACGCGGGGCATCGGCCCCGAAGAAGATGAGGCATCCATGCGCATGCGGTCAGCCTACCCAGCGCAGTCAGCTCACCCGACGCTGCGAGCGCCCCCTGCACGCCCCGCGAACAGCGCCGCAAGCCTCTCGGCCTCCTCGGCCGGCATCCCGTACGTGTGCTCGGCCGCGGGGTAGACCCGCGAGCGCACCTCGCTTGCGTACGAAGAGACACCAGCAACCATCGCCCCGCGCACCTCCGCGTACCGCTTGACGAAGCGCGCCGCTCCGCCGTCGTAGATCCCGAGCAGATCGTGGAAGACGAGCACCTGGCCATCGGCATCCGCCCCTGCCCCGATCCCGATCACCGGGATGCCCATTTGCGCCATGAGCACGGAGGTGACCGCAGAAGGCACTGCCTCGACGACGAGCAGCGAGCATCCGGCATCCTGCAGGGCGAGCGCGTCCTCGATCACCCGAGAAGCGGAGTCGGCCGTCCGCCCCTGCGCGCGGTACCCGCCGAGCGACGACGCGGTCTGCGGCGTGAGACCGACATGACCCACGACAGGGATGCCGGCGGCGACGAGCGCACGCGCCCGATCGACCGTCGTGCCACCGCGCTCGATCTTGACCGCGTCGGCGCCGGTCTCCTTGATGAAGCGCTGGGCGGTCGCGATCGCGAGCTCGTCCGACGCCTCGTACGATCCGAACGGCAAGTCGGCGACCAGCAACGGTGTCGAGAGCCCCCGCCGCACCGCGGCCGTGAGCATGATCATCTCGTCGACCGTCACCGGCACCGTCGAGTCGTAGCCGAGCACGGTCATCGCTGCGGAGTCTCCGACGAGCACGATGTCGACGCCTGCGGCATCCACGATCTGTGCGCCCGGATAGTCGTACGCCGTGACCATCACGATCTTCTCGCCGGCGGCCTTCTTCGCCGCGAGCGCACCGAGGGTGACGCGCGCGCGGCCGGCCACCGGGTGGATGCTCATGCCGACGCCCCGGTGAGCAGCTGGTCCACCGCGTCATCGACCTGGATGATGCCGTTGCCGCGGTCCACATGCACGACGACCGGCTCGTACTCCTCGAGCTCGGAACGCGAGTACGAAGCGTACGAGACGACGATGATCGTGTCGCCGGAGTGCACGAGCCGGGCGGCGGCGCCGTTGACCTGCATAACACCGGTTCCGCGCTCGCCCGCGATCGTGTAGGTCTCGAAGCGCGCGCCGTTGTCGACGTCGAGCACATGGACCTGCTCGTTCTCGAGGATGTCGGCGGCATCGAGCAGGTCGGCGTCGATCGTGATCGAACCGACGTAGTTGAGGTCGCTTCCGGTGATGGTAGCGCGGTGGATCTTCGACTTCAGCATGGTGCGTTGCATCAGCGGTCGCCTTTCAGGATGTGGTTGTCGATCAATCGAGCGGCGCCGACGCGTGCGGCGACGGCGAGGAGTGCGTCCGAGTCGACGCGGGTGACGGTGTTCAGGGCGAGAGCGTCGCGGAGCTCGAGATACTCCGGCGTGATACCGGCGTCGGCGAGGACGCGGCGGGCGGCATCCAGGATCCGTTCGCCGTCGCGCTCGCCCGATTCCCGCACGGCGGAGGCCGCGTCGAGCGCACGGGAAAGCGCCGTCGCCTGCTCGCGCGCCTCGGGCGAGAGGTAGACGTTGCGCGAGCTCATCGCGAGTCCATCGGTCTCGCGGACGATCGGGCACGCCTCAATACGGACGTCGAGATCGAGGTCGCTGACGACGCGGCGCACGACCATGATCTGCTGGGCATCCTTCTGTCCGAAGAACGCTACGTCGGGGCGGACGATGCCGAACAGCTTCGTGACGACGGTCGCGACGCCGTCGAAGTGGAATGCGCCGCGCGAGGCGCCGTCGAGCACGTCGGTGATTCCCGAGACATCGATGCTGGTGGCGAACCCGTCCGGATACACCTCGGCAGCTGACGGGGCGAAGAGGACGTCGACGCCCTCGTTCTCGGCGAGCGCCGCGTCGCGCGCCTCGTCACGCGGGTAGGAGCTGAGGTCTTCGTTCTGGCCGAACTGGGTCGGGTTGACGAAGAGCGAGACGACGACGAGATCGTTCTGCTCTCGCGCGCGGCGCATGAGCGAGAGGTGACCTTCGTGGAAGGCGCCCATGGTGGGGACGAGGCCGACGCTCCGACCGGCACGACGCGCCTCACGCACCGCGGCACGCATCGCGTCGATCGTGCGGATGATCCTCATGCTGCGTCTTCCTGCGGTCGGTGGGCGAGCCCGCGGGTGCTCGCGCACAGCTGATCGAACAGCGCCAGAAGGTCGAGGCCGGCGTCCGCCACCGCCGCGCGCTGGCGTGCGACCGTGCCTTCGTCGCCGCGTGCGATCGGGCCGGTGAGGGATGCCTCGGCACCGGCATCCGCCCAGTTCTCGACCGTGCGGCGCACGAGCGGTGCGAGCAGAGCGCGCGTGTCGGCCGACGGAAGGCCGGCGGCCACGGCGAGCTGCTCGGCGGCATCCAGCACTGCGAGCACCAGATTCGACGCCGTGGATGCCGCGGCGTGATAGCCGGCGCGCTGCGCATCGCCCACGCGGAAGGCGCGCGCTCCGAGCACCTCGGCAAGTCCGGTCGCGACGGCGAGCGCCTCATCGGTGTGCGCATCGACGGCGCAGCCGATGCCGCGGAAGACGTCCGGCTTCTCATCTCCCGTGAACGTCTGCAGCGGGTGCAGGCTGAAGTCGACAGCATCCAGACCCGTGGCGCCCGAGACGTGACCGACGAACCGCGCGCGATCCCTCACGGCGTCAGCGGCGACGGCGATGGCGGCGTCAGGAACGCAGAGCAGCGCGATGTCGACGGCGGGCACGGTACCCGAGGCAGCAGTGCCGTCTCGACCGAAAGGTCCCAGTACGTCGAGCCCGGCCGCGCGGAGGGCACGCGCGAGCACGCCGCCGAGGCGGCCGGAGCCGATGACGGCGACGCTCGCGCGTGCAGGGTTCAGGGTGTCTGTCTGATTCATAGTGGGCCAGAAGAGCTTTCGGTGGCGCTCTGGTTTCGCCATGAGTATCGACCCGCGCGGCCCTGCTCGCAAAACCGAGCATCATTATGTGAAGTTTGAGATAACGATTGATTGTTGTTATGCAACTCAGTCTGCACTTGACCTTGCCATGTTGCATTTCGTTCAGAATGGACTCATGACTGCCATCGTCGACAGCCTGCCCGCAGACGCCACCCACCGCGACGCCGAGCGTGCGTTCCGCGACGCCGGCTGGACACCGTGCGGGGAGGGCGACTGGGCGATCGCGTTGCGCTCCCCCGACGGAGCGGCCGCCGTGCGGATCAGTCCGTTCGATCCGGTCGGTCCGTACACCGCCGCCCTGTATCGCGAGGCGGCGCACACCCGTCAGGTTCCACAGCTGTTCGCGCATCGCCGACTCGCCGGCGGCGGCGATCTGCAGGTGATGGAGTGGCTCGGCGACATCGACGAGCAGGATGCCGTGGCGTTCCACACCGCGATCGCCGATCGTGAACCGCACGTCGCCGAGCTCGTCGACATCGTGCGCCGCATCCACGCCGACGCCGTCCGCGAGCTTCCCTGGTGCGGTCCGCTCGACCAGAATCCGTCGAACATCATGCGCGGCAGCGACGGCCGCCTCGTCGCCTGCGATCTCTACTTCGCGGATGGACCCGACCTGTACGCGACGGCGGGGTCCGACCCGGCCGGCTTCGCCGAGCGGATGCCGGAACCTGAGCGCCGCTACATGACCGAGATCCCGCTCGCGTGCTCGGGCCCGTGGGATGCTGCATCGCGCGAGGCGATGCGGCGGGGGCTCGCCGATGCGGATGCCGCGAGGGGCTAGAGCCCACGCTTCGCCCGCCCCTGCAGCGACCACGCGAACAGCACGGCGACCACCCCGGCGATCGGCACGACGAGCAGGCCCGTCCGCAGTCCGGCACTGTCGGCCACGAGACCCACAAGCGGCGGCGAGAACAGGAATCCGAGTCGCAGCAGCCACGACACGATCGTGAGGCCGGCGCCGTGCTTGAGACCAGGCAGCTCGTCGGCGACGTGCATGGCGGCCGGGATGAGCGTCGCGACGCCGTATCCCGCCGCGGCGAAGCCGATGATCGTGCCGGGGATCGACGGGAACGCGAGCGCGAGGCCCATTCCGACCGCGGTGATGAGTCCACCGCTGAGCGCGACGGCGCGCTGCCCGAACCGGTCGGTGAGGCCGTCGCCGACGATGCGTCCGATGAACTGTGCGCCGACGAGGGCGATGTATCCGGTGGCGGCGAGGGCCGCCGGAGCCTCGAGCGACGTGGCCAGGTACAGGGTCGCCCACGACATGCCGGCATCCTCGACGAGGGCGCCGGCGATCGAGATCAGCACGAGCGCTGTGAGGATGATGACGACCTTCACCGTGATGCGCTGCAGCGCGCCGCCGATCTCTTCGCCGCCGGCGACCGCATCTTCATCGGTCTCGCGGTCGCGGCCGGGCAGGCACAGCCGCAGGGCGATGAGCGAGACGATGCCGAAGGTCACGGCCGAGATGATCAGGTGGATGCCGAGGGGTAGAGCGATCGCGATCGCGACAGCCGCCATCGATCCGCCGAGAACCGCGCCGATCGACCAGATCGCGTGGCAGGAGTTGATGATCGAGCGGCCGTAGCCGCGCTGCACGCGCAGGGCGTGGGCGTTCTGGGCGACGTCGGTGATGGCATCCGCCGCTCCCCCGAGGAACAGGCCGAGCGCGAAGAAGAGGACCGACGGCGCGAAGCCGGCGGCGAGGATGCCGAGGCTCGTGATGATGGTTCCGGCGACCGCGACTCTCGCCGATCCGAACCGGCGGATGAACATCGCGGCGGCGAGCCCTGCGACGATCGCCCCGGCGGGGAAGGCCGCGATCGCGAGGCCGTAGGTGGCGGCATCCAGACCGAGCTCGGCCTTGATCTCGGGGTAGCGCGGCAGGATGTTGGCGAACAGCGCACCGTTGGTGAGGAACAGCAGCGCGACGCCGACCCGGGCGCGGCGGAGGGCAGGGTCGAGCGTGGCCGAAGACGTCATATGGACAAGCGTATGCAGTCGCGCCGGCGTCATCTGACGAGGGAGCGCAGTCGCCGCACCGCGACCGACAGCGTGGCCAGCCCAGATCCGTCCTGCGCCTGTGCGGCCGCGATCGCTTCGTCCACGGCACGCCGCATGGACGAGCCGCCCGCTTCCATCCAGGCCTCGATACGCGCGTCCGGCTCGCCGGGAGAGGTCTGCTGCGCGACCGTCGCGGTCAGCTCGATCATCACCGCGTACAGGTCGTCGCGCATGCTCGCCCTGGCCATCGATCCCCAGCGGTCGTCCTGCGGCAGGGCGCTGATCTTCGTCAGCGTCTGCTCGAACGACATCCGCGCCGACATCGCGAAGTACAGCGCCGCCAGCTCCTCCAGATCCCAGCCCCTTGTGCGCGAGAACTCGGCGATGTCGAGCAGCGAGAGCACGTCGAGCAACCCGGCCCCGCGCCTGGCGAGATCCTCCGGCACGCCGGCGTCCTGGAGCTCCTGCGTCCGCGACCCGAAGCGCTCCAGATCCACTCCCTGCTGCCACCGGTCGACGTTCGCCGACAGATGCGTCACCGGCCCCTGGAACAGCTCGATCTCCGCGCCGATGTCCACGCCGTCTGGACGGTGCTGCACGAACCAGCGGGTGGCGCGATCCAGCAGTCGGCGGAAGGTGAGATAGAGGTCGGTCTGAACATCCGTCGAGACGATGTTGTCGGTCGCCTCGACGGCGACGACGAAGCCGTGCAGATCGAAGATCTCGCGCGCGGCCACGTAGGCGCGCGCGATCTCCTCGCTGGATGCTCCCGTCTCGTCCGCCGCCCGATAGCCGAAGGTGATCCCACCGCGGTTCACCATCGAGTTCACCACCGAGTTGACGATGATCTCGGTGCGCAGCGGGTGGGCATCCAGATCGCCGGCGTACGCCTCTCTGATCGGCGCGGGGAAGTACTCGGCCAGCGTTCGAGTAAACCAGGGGTCATCCGCCAGATCGGTCGCGGCGAGATCGCCCTTGAGGGCGAGTTTCGCATAGGCGACCAGCACCGAGAACTCCGGCCTGGTCAGCCCCTGCTGCTGGGCGATCCGGTCGGCCACTTCGGCGCGGCCGGGCAGGAATTCCAGGTCGCGATCGAGTTCGTCGCGCTCCTCGAGCCACTCCATCAGCCGCTCATGGACGGGGAGCATGACGCCGGCGTTGGCCCGGGAGTTGCCCAGCAGCACGTTCTGCTCGTAGTTGTCCCGCAGCACCTGCACTGCGACCTCGTCGGTCATCGACTGCAGCAGCTCGTTGCGCGCCTCGCGGTCGAGACGGCCCTCGCGCTCCAGGATGCCGAGCAGGATCTTGATGTTGACCTCGCGGTCGGATGTGCCGACGCCGGCAGAGTTGTCGATGGCGTCGGTGTTGATCCGGATGCCGGCAGACGCAGCCTCGATGCGGCCGCGCTGGGTGGCGCCGAGGTTGCCGCCCTCTCCGACCACCCGAAGTCGCAGCTGCCCGCCGTCGACGCGGACGGCGTCGTTGCCGCGGTCGCCCACGTCGGCGTCGCTCTCGTCGCTCGCCTTGATGTACGTGCCGATGGCGCCGTTCCAGAGCAGATCGACCGGCGCGAGCAGCACGGACTTCTTCAGCTCCATCGGCGTCATCTTCTTCACCGCGTGGTCGAGACCGAGAGCCTCGGCCATCTCGGGCGTGACGGTGATCGACTTCATCGAGAGCGGATACACCCCGCCGCCGGCGGAGATCACGCTGCGGTCGAAGTCGTCCCACGACGACCCCGGCAGTGCGAACAGGCGTTCCCGCTCGGCGAAGGTCGCCTCCGCATCCGGGGTCGGGTCGACGAAGACGTGGCGGTGATCGAAGGCTGCGACCAGCCGGATGTGCCGGGATCGCAGCATTCCGTTGCCGAACACGTCTCCCGACATGTCGCCGATGCCGACGACGGTGAAGTCCTCGGACTGAGTGTCGAGGCCGAGTTCGCGGAAGTGCCGCTTCACCGACTCCCAGGCGCCGCGGGCTGTGATGCCCATCGCCTTGTGGTCGTAGCCTGCCGACCCGCCCGACGCGAAGGCGTCGGCGAGCCAGAACCCGTACTCCTCGGAGATCCCGTTGGCGATGTCGGAGAACGAGGCCGTGCCCTTGTCGGCGGCGACCACCAGGTAGGGGTCTTCTCCGTCGTGGCGCACGACGTCGGCCGGCGGCATGATCTCGGAGCCGACCCGGTTGTCGGTGATGTCGAGCAGCCCGCGGATGAACGTTCTGTACGCGGCCTTCCCCGCTTCGAGCCACGCGCCGCGGTCGCTCGGGGCGGGCAGCCGCTTGGCGAAGAATCCGCCCTTGGACCCGGTCGGGACGATCACAGCGTTCTTCACCATCTGCGCCTTGACCAGGCCGAGTACCTCGGTGCGGAAGTCCTCCCGCCGATCGCTCCACCGCAAGCCGCCGCGCGCGACCTTTCCGAACCGCAGATGCACTCCTTCGACCTCGGGCGAGTACACCCAGATCTCGGCCATCGGATGCGGTTTCGGCAGCCCTGGCACGTTGGCGCAGTCGAGCTTCATCGACACCCACGGCTTCGGCGAGCCGTCGGCAGCCGGCTGGTAGTAGTTCGTCCGCCAGGTCGCCTTGATCACTCCGACGAAGGAGCGCAGGATGCGATCGTCGTCGAGGCTGGCGACCTGGTCAAGCGCGAGCAGCAGATCGGCCTCGGCCGCTTCCACCTGTGCGGCGCGGTCGCCGGTGACAGACGGGTCGAATCGCAGCTCGAACAGGCGCACCAGGTCGCGGGCGAGGTCGGGGTTCGACGCCAGCGCGTTCTCGATGTACTCCACCGAGAACGCCGACCCGATCTGACGCAGATACATCGCGATGGCGCGGAGGATCACGATGCGGCGCCAGTCCAGGTCGCCGTGCAGCACCAGCGTGTTCAGTCGGTCGCTCTCAGCCGCGCCCGTCCAGCAGGCCGTGAACGCGTCCTCGAACACGCCGCCCCACGAGGCGTCGTTCCATCGCTCGACGCCCTCGGCGGTGAGGCCGAAGTCGGAGATGTAGCGCTTCTCGCCGCCCTCGAGGGAGATCTCGTATGGGCGCTCGTCGACCACGTCGACGCCGAGATCGGTGAGCACCGGAAGCACGCGAGTGAGCGGATACTCCTGACGCGAGACCAGTGTGAAGACGCGTTTGACTGGGACGTCGCGCTCTGGCACGTTCAGTCGCACCGCGAGCTCGCGCTCGCCCAGGCTCTCCAGCAGGGGGATGTCGTCGACCGCCTCCTCGGGGGTGACCGTCTCCTTGTACACCGCGGGGAAGGCCTCGCCGTAGTCAGCCAGGAGTCTCGCGGCCTCGTCATCGCCGTGGGCGTGGTGCAGTGCGTCGACGAGGCCTTCATCCCATCCGCGGACGGCATCGGCCAGTGGGCGCTGCAGTTCGCGCTCGTCGACGTCGGGAAGGGATGCTCCGCGCGGCACGCGCACGACGAAGTGCAGCTGGGCGAGCGGGGAGTCGGTGACCCGCGTGGCGTGGTCGACGTGCTCGGCCTCGAACAACTGCCGCAGCAGCGCCTCGATGCGCAGCCGCACCGGGGTGTTGTAGCGGTCCTTCGGCAGATAGACCAGGGCCGAGACGAATCGGCCGAACTCATCGCTCCGCAGGAACATGCGGGAGCGCCGGCGTCCGTTCAGACGGCTCACCTCGGAAGCGACCTTGAGCAGGTGGTCGACCGAGTCCTGGAACAGCTCGTCCCGCGGATACTGCTCGAGGATCTGCAGCAGATCCTTACCGGTGTGCGAGAGCGGTGTGAACCCGGATGCCTCCAGCACGGCGCGCACCTTGGCTGCGGCGATCGGAAGCGTCGTCACCGACGCGGCGTAGGCGGCAGAGGTGAACATGCCGAGGAACCGGCGCTCGCCGATGACCTCGCCGGCCTCGTCGAACATCCGCGCGCCGATGTAGTCGAGGTAGACGTCGCGATGCACGGTGGCGCGCGAGTTGGCCTTCGTGATCGTGAGCAACCGCGGCTCGCGAGCCGTGCGCTGCGCCTCAGGGCGCAGGTGTGCGACCGCAGTGGTGGGCTTGCGCAGGATGCCCAGCCCGGTGTGCTCTATCGGGACGAGCACGTCCTCGCCGTGCTCATCCGATACCAGGGAGTACTCGCGGTAGCCGAGGAAGGTGAAGTTGTCGTCGACGAGCCAGCTGAGGAAGTCGACGGTCGGTCCCACGCTGGCCGGGTCGGCGGTGACCGGCGGCTGGGTGCGCAGGTCGGTGACCAGGTCGAGGCAGGCGCGGCGCATGGCCGGCCAGTCGTCGACCGCGGCGTGCACGTCGCCGAGCACCGAGAGCAGCCGCTCCGTGAGCGCCGCGCGCCCCGCCTCGGTGGGCACGCGGTCGACCTCGAGGTGGATCCACGACTCGAGCTCGCCGCCGTGCGCGTCGGTCTCGAGCAGCTCGCCGTCGTCGCCCCGACGCACCGACACCATCGGGTGAAGCAGAAGATGCACGGCCAGGCCCTGTCGCGCGACCGCCGCGGTGACCGAGTCGACCAGGAACGGGGCGTCGTCGGTGCAGATGTCGACGATGGTGCGGCGCGAGGTCCAGCCGTGCTCGCTGAGCGTCGGTGTGAACACCGACACGCTGATCTCGCCGCGACGGCGCTGGGCGGCGAGAGCGCGCATCGAGAGCGCAGCGCCCACGACGTCGCGCGGCTCGCGCTCCTCGAGATCGACGGCGTCGAGCCGGCTGATCAGGCTCTCGACGCCGGACCTGACGTCGGGGTCGAGAGCCGCGATCGCCTCTCGCAGCTCAGCGGATCCGATTGCGTTCGCCATGAGTCCGATCGTCCCTTCGGCGGTGCCTCGAGGTCGTCTTCGACCTCTCCTCGAGCCTACTTCTTCGAAGCCGTCAGAGGGCTGCTGCGCTGGTGCGTGTGGATCCGGAAGGGTTCCGCGGGCGGATCGACGTCGCGAGACGCTCAATCGACGGACTTTCGATATCGAACGATTAACGATAGATTCTCTCTGTCCGTCGACGAGAGGATGCAACCATGGGACGAACGACGATCGTGATCCTGCGCGTGGTGATCGCGCTGGCACTGGCCGGCTCGCTGGTCGTGCAGACCGTGATCGTGCCGCTGATCTGGATCGATCTCGTGGGCGCGCCAACGTGGTTCCGCGTCGGCTTCGTGACCATCGTCGTCCTGGGCGTGCTGACGATGCAGGTGTTCGCCGTGTGCGTGTGGATGCTACTGACGAAGGTGCGACGAGCGTCGATCTTCCAGAGGTCGTCGTTCCGCTACGTCGACGTCATCATCGGTGCGTTCGGCGCGGCCGCGGTGCTGGCACTGGCGATGGCGCTCGTGTTGAAGCCCACCGAGATCGCACCGGGTCTCGTCACACTCGTCGGCGGCGCCGCACTGGTGCTCGGCGGCATGGCGCTTCTGATGGTCGTCATGAAGGCGCTGCTGCGCCAGGCGATCGACCGCGAGGACGAGGCTCAGACGCTGCGCACCGAGCTCGGCGAGGTGATCTGATGCCCGTCATCGTCGACATCGACGTCATGCTCGCCCGCCGCAAGATGGCCGTCGGCGAGCTCGCCGAACGCATCGGCATCACCCCCACGAACCTCGCCGTGCTCAAGAACGGGCGCGCGAAGGCCGTGCGGTTCACGACGCTGGACGCCCTGTGCGAGGCACTCGAGTGCCAGCCGGGCGATCTGTTGCGGTGGGAGCCCGATGCAGACGAGTAGGTCCGACACGAGCGGAAGCGACTCGCCTAACCCCGCAGTACCGAGTCCAGAAGCCCAGGGAACAGGGCATCGAGATCCTCCCGCCGCAGCGTCAGCGTGCGCTGGCGACCGTTGGGCTCGTTGCGGATGACGCCGGCCTCGCGCAGCACTTTCATGAAGTGCGACTTGGTCGACTTCGGCAGATTCGGGTCGGTGGCGTGGCACGCGGCCATGTCGAGCGGCCCGTCGACGAGCTGACGCGCGATCGCGAGACGATCGGGGTCGCTGAGGGCGAAGAGCACATCCGTGAGCTGGATGCTCGCTCCTCGCATCCCCGCGACCGAGCGCGCCGACACGTTCGCCGCGATCTTCCTGCTCGCCTACCTCGCGTTCGGTGAGCGAGCGCGCCCTACCCGGCAGTGGAGAGCGGGCGCACAGTGTGCTCGTTCTCTGCCAGCTCGCGGGCGAGATCATAATTCGTCTGCATGGAAAGCCAAGAACGTGCAGTGCCGACTCCCGCGTACTCAAGCCGCACCGCAAGGTTCGCGCTGATGGCCGCGTGCTGGTTCAGCACCCGGCTGAGCGCAACTCTCGACATGCCGAGTCGTACCGCAGCCTCAGCAACCGTGAGGCCCAGCTCTGCGATGACGTCCTCGCGAAGAATGCTGCCAGGATGCGGCGGGTTCTTCATCATGAGCTTCTCCTTCAGTGATAGTCCCGGTAATCGACGAGTTCGACATCTTGACCAGTGAAACGGAACGTGACTCGCCAGTTCCCGTTCACCCAGATCGACCAGTGCTCAGCAAGCGCTCCCTTGAGCGGATGCAACCTAAACGACGGGATCGTCAGATCAGACGGGTCCAGTGCAACGTCCAAGGCCGCGAGTATTCGCGACAGCTTGGCGGCGTGCGCGGGCTGGATGCCACGTTTCGAATCTTCTCGATAGAGCATCTCCAACCCCTTGTGTCGGAAACTGACGATCATCGATTTGTGTATCGGGTATCGCCTCACGATACACCCTTTGATTGGAGACTTCAAAGACCCAGACGCGGCCTCTTGCTGTCCGCCGATCGGGTCGCAGTGCTCAAGAACGGCAAGCTCGTGGAGTGCGCGGATGCCGGGAGCGTTCTCGGGTAGCGGGCTCAGCCCTCGAGAAGCGTCCGTATCTCGGCGATCGACCGCCCGAACACGAGGCCTGCGACGTCGGCTGCGTGCTCGGAGTCGACCTGAACGACGGTCGCTCCGCGCGACATCCATCGCCCGCCGGCCTGCGTGAATTCGAGCCCGGGCAGGCGGTCGGCGGCAGGCAGCTCCGGCAGACCCGACGCGCGGCGCACTGAGGCGCCGAGCATCCCAACCAGCCAGGCTTCACCCAGGGCGTGAGGCCGGATGGAAGCGATGGGTCCTCCGCTGCCGCGGAACACTTGGAGCATCGTGTCGGCGCGACGCACCGCCCATGTCTCGCCTGCGTGGGTGAAGTCGCAGGCGACGTCAGCGTGCAGGGTGACGTCGGCCCCGTAATGGCGGATCGCCTCGATGCACTCAGCGCTCAGCAAGCGGGCATCGATCTCGCGCTCACGACGACGCAGTTCGGCGCGGTACTTCTCGCGTGCGATCGGTGCGTACTCCGCTTCGAGTTCTCGCCGGTTGGCGGTGGCACCGGTGGACAGCCGATCGAACAGCCACGCCGGGTCGATCTGAACGAAGTAGCGGAAGTGGATGTCGACCGGGCCGCGGGTGAGTTCGCGGTCTGGCACGAGCATTCGGACGCCGTGGTCGACGGACCAGACAGCGGTGACCTCGCGGTCGACGACGGCGACCCACGACCAGCCCCGGGACCGGATCTCGGGAGAAGATCGCTCGAGGGCTGCGCTGAGCAACGTGCCGCGGGGGACGGACATGACGCCGGCGTGGGGCTGGACGTCATCGCCCATCGCGACGCTGTCGCGGTCGACGCGGAGCTCGATGGATCGCCAGGGCACGGGAATGAGCCTAGTTCGCCGTGTTCAGCTGCCGCCTGTGCTCTCTCGCACCACGAGCTTGTGCGGTGCGACGATCTCGGTCGCGGGCGACTCGGGGTCGTCGATCCGCTCGATGATCCGGCGAACCGACTCGCGCGCGATGAACGGTGTGTCCAGCGAGATCGTGCTGAGCGACGGGCGCGCGAATCGTCCCTCCTCGACATCATCGATCCCGATCACTGCCACATCCTCTGGCACGCTGAGCCCCGCATCGAAGACAGCGCGCATCGCGCCGATCGCCAGCAGGTCGGAGAAGCAGAAGATCGCGTCGGGGCGCGGGTCGAGCTCGAGCAACGCGCGCGCCGCCTCGTAGCCCTCGGTGCGCGAGTAATGCGCAGCCGTCGTGACGTAGTCCGGGCGAACCGGCATGCCCGCGTCGGTTAGTGCCGACTCGTAGCCAGCGGAGCGCTGCAGCGGTGTGGCGTACTCCTCCAACGGCTGCGATCCGATGGCGGCGATCCTCGTGCGCCCGGTGGCGATGAGGTGGTTCACGGCATCCCGAGCAGCGGCGACGTTGTCTATCGCGACGTGATCGTAACGGCCGTCGAAGTCATGCTCGCCGAGCAGGATCAACGGCATCCGTGAGGCGCCGTGCATGTCGAGGAGCTCGGACTTCGTGACCAGCGGGCTGAACAGCAGACCGTCGAAGAGCATCGTCCGGTCTTCACCGGTGAGCAACTGCCGCTCGCGCTCATGATCGTGGCCGGTCTGATCGATCATCACTCGATAGCCGACCTCGGCCGCAGCTTCGATGACGTCGCGAGCGAGTTCACTGAAGTAGGGCACGTCGATCTCCGGGACGACGAGGGCGAGCATTCCAGTCCGACCGGTCCGGAGCGTGCGGGCCACGGGGTTCGGGCGATAGTCCAGCTCCTCGATCGCGGCCTGGACCTTCGCGCGCATGCGTTCGCTGACGTGCGTGTAGCCGCTCACCACGTTCGAGACCGTGCGCATCGACACCTGCGCCCTCTCGGCGACGTCGCGAAGTGTGGCTGGCATGTCGTCATCATATCGTTTGCAACGTATGCAAACGTCGGCTACAGTTTGCATACGTTGGCAAACACGAACTGCACCACACCCGACCGTGCCTTCTCAACACCCAGTACCGCAAACACAAAGGAGTGTCATGAACAGCAACCCGAAGCGGCCGGCCCTGCGCCTGGCCGCAGTCGGCGTCACCGCCGTCGCCGCACTGGCCCTGACCGCGTGCGGCCCCGACATCACAGCCGGTGCCGACGACGAAGCAACGTCCGACCGTCTGCAGGCGCCCTCGGCTGATAAGCCGGAAGGCGAGATCACCATCTGGGATCGCTCCGGCGACCTGTACGAGGTGTTCGACGCCGTGATCGACGACTTCAATAAGAAGTACCCCGACATCAAGGTCAACCATGAGGCCGTCGACATCAACGCCAAACTGCAGAACACGTTGATCACCGGTACCGACGTGCCCGACGGCGTCTTCCTCGACGATGCGCTCGTCGGCGGGTTCGCCGACCACCTCTGGGACCTCACCGATGTGCTCGCTCCGTACGCCGACGACATCGCACCCCAGAAGATCGATGCGACAACCGTCGGCGATGGCATCTACGGTGTTCCCTACGACCTCAACCCCGGCTTGCTCTTCTACAACGCAGCAGCGCTGGAAGCGGCCGGTGTCGATGCCACGACGATCGAGACCTACGACGATCTTCTCGACGCCGCGCGTGCGTATCAGGAGGCAGTGCCGGAGTCGCACCCGATCCATCTCGAGCAGAGCCCGTTCCTCGGGCAGCTGCAGCTCGAGATGTACGCCAGCCAACTGGGCACCTCGATCGCTGATGCCGACGGCGAACTGCGCCTGGACAGCCCGGAGTACGAACAGATCCTGACGTTCCTCGACACGGTGCAGTCCGATGGCCTCGGCACACGCGCCGAGTACCTGAGTCCGACGGACATCGCCGAGCTCGAGAACGGCAACCAGGTGTTCTACCCCTGGGCGATCTGGTTCGACTTCGCCCCTCAGCAGCTGCTCCCCGAGACCAGCGGCGACTGGCGAGCCATGGAGCTTCCGGCCTGGGAGGACGGCGGAGCCCGCAGCGGTGCGATGGGCGGGTCCTCATTCGTCCTGCCAAAGGAGGGGGAGAACGCCGACCTCGCCTGGCTGTTCTACGAGTTCCTCATGTACGACGAGGCCGGATACAGCGCGGTGTGGGGCATCAATGACATCTACCCGGCCGGGCTGAACACGTCGATCCCCGCGTACCTTCCCGCAGCCGACCCGGCGGGGCCCCTCTTCGATCCGATCGAGGCTCTGGGCGGGCAGGATCTCTGGGAGGTCGCGACGACCGCAGGGGCGCAGATCCCCAGCGGCACCTCGATCCCCTCGTGGTGGAACGGCGCCGTCGACTACCTCGGCAACGATCTCCAGAAGATGCTCGACGGCGATCTGACTCCGGCCGAGGTCATCAGCAGTTCGACCGACGCGATCCAGACCAACCTGATCGACAGGCAGTGACGGACCTTCGACGATGACGACCTCCACCCTCCCCTCCGCGGCACCACCGCGATCCGGCCGTGACGCGACCCCGTCGCGCACGCGTCGGAACGGAATGGCGAAGCTCCGACGACGCTCAGCGCCGTACCTCTTCGTCCTTCCGTTCCTCGTGATCTTCGTCGCCTTCAGCGTCTATCCGCTGATCTTCACCGCGCGACTGAGCTTCACGAACTGGCGCGGATCCGGTGCCGCGGAGTGGGTGGGCTGGGGCAACTACACGTACCTCCTCACCAGTGAGGCGTTCTGGAGCTCGCTGGGCAACTCGGCAGTCCTGTGGCTGCTGATCGTCCCGATCCAGATCGTGCTGGCGGTGATCGTCGCCGTCCTGCTCAACTCGGCGAAGCTCAAGCTCCGCGGCCTGTACCGCGTCGCGTTCATCGTGCCGTTCGTCACGCCGCTGGTCGCCGTCGCCCAGATCTGGGTGGTGCTGTTCGACCAGCAATACGGTGCGATCAACGCGTTCCTCGGTGTGTTCGGCATCCCGGATATCGGCTGGCTCACGACCAGCGCTTGGGCGAAACCCACGCTCGCGCTGCTGTTCCTCTGGAAAACGACCGGCTTCATCATCATCATCCTGCTGTCGGGTCTGCAGTCGATCGACGGTTCGATGTATGAAGCCGCGGAGCTCGATGGCGCGTCGAAGCTCCGGCAGCTGTGGAGCATCACCGTGCCGCTGCTGCGTCGCACCATCATGTTCGCCGTCGTGCTGCAGACTCTCGCCGTCTTCCAGATGTTCGCCGAGCCGTTCGTCGTCACGCAGGGCGGGCCGTACAACTCCACGACCACGGCGGGCTATTACCTCTACAACCACATCACGCGCGGCGATCTCGGTACCGGGGCGGCGAACTCCTTCCTGCTGGTGATCCTCGTGATGGTGCTGTCGCTGTTCTTCGTCCGGATGCTGAGAGCCAAGGACTGATCATGACCGATACCTTGACCCGCCCCGAGACGGTTGCCGCGGCATCCGCCCCTCGCACCCGAACCGAGCGCCGTCCGAGCCTGCGGATCGGATCGCACGTCTTCCTCATGCTGCTGCTGATCGCGTTTCTCGCACCGGTCGCGTGGGCGATCGTCTCATCGTTCAAGCAGCCGAACGACATCATCCGCGATCCACTCGGGTTCGACCCGACCACCTTCACACTCGACAACTTCACCGCGATGTTCCAGGACGTCCCGATCGCCCAGGGCTTCCTCAACACCGGGATCGTGCTCGTGGTCAAGGGCGGCATCACGCTGTTCTTCGCACCGCTGGCGGCATTCGCGTTCGCGAAGTACAGCTTCATCGGCAAGAACCTGATCTTCGGCACCGTCCTCATCACGCTCATGCTGCCGACGATCGTGCTGATCATCCCGCTGCTGCTGGAGATGAAGGCGCTGGGCTGGGTGAACACCTACCAGGCGCTGATTCTGCCCGGCGCGATCGACGCGTTCGCGATCTTCTGGATGCGCCAGGTGATCAGCGCCGTCCCGGACGAGCTGCTGGATGCCGCGCGCGTCGACGGCTGCAGTGAGTTCGGCATCTTCTGGCGCGTGATCGTTCCCGTCATCCGTCCGGGGCTCGCTGGGCTTGCGGTCCTGACGATCATGAACATCTACAACGACTTCGTCTGGCCGGTGATCGTCGCCAGCTCCGAGCGAATGTCGACCCTTCAGGTCGTCCTGTCGACGCTCGCGCAGAACATCACCGGCAACCGGATCGGCGCAGACTACGCGACGGTCACCGGCGAGCTTCTTGCGGCGAGCTCCATCGCCCTCATCCCCCTGCTGGTGCTCTTCATCGTGCTCCAGCGTCACTTCATCAACGGCATCCTCGCCGGCAGCGTGAAAGGCTGAATGTGTCACTCTCCATCACCGACCGGGCCCTCGTCTCCTCCGAAACCGGAGGCGTCCCGCGTCCCGAGTACCCCCGGCCCGATCGCGACCGCTCCGAGCGCTGGCTGACGCTCAACGGGCGTTGGGACTTCGAGGCCGATGGCATCCAGGCGGATATCACGGTGCCGTTCGCGTGGGAGAGCGAGGCGTCCGGCATCCGCCGCGTCTGGCTCGAACGCGGCACGTATCGTCGACAGGTCGTCGTGCCGGTCGAGTGGGAGGGGCGCCGCGTCGTGCTGAGCTTCGGAGCCGTGCATCACCGCGCGGTCGTCCGCATCGACGGCTCGGTCGTCGGCGAGCACGTCGGCGGATACGAGTCGTTCGAGTTCGACGTCACCGACTTCCTGGTTCCCGGCGTCGCGTCAGAGATCGAGGTCGAGGTCGAGGCGCCTGCCGACAAGCGCGCGATCGCGCACGGCAAGCAGCGGTCGATCCCGCGGGACGACTACGACGGCGTCTCGTTCACGCCGACGTCGGGCATCTGGCAGTCGGTCTGGCTGGAGGCGCGCGGACGGACCTATGCCCGTGAGGTCGCGCTGCGCGGAGACAGCCTGGCCGGCATCGACGTCTCGGTGGCTCTGCAGGGTGACGAAATCGGCGGTGCTGTCGTGCGCGCACGGGTCGAGGGTGTCGAGATCGAGATCACGACGGATGCCGCCGGCCAGGCGTCAGGCAGGATCGAACTGCCCGAACCGCGACTGTGGTCGCCAGAGGATCCGCACCTGTACCGGGTGGAGGTCTCCGTCGGGGACGACGAGCTCGCGGACCGCGTCGTCGCGACCACTGGCCTGCGCCGCATCGAGACGCGCGGCGAGGAGCTCGTGCTGAACGGGTCGCGGCTGTACGTGCGCGGCGTGCTCGACCAGGGCTACTGGCCCGACACTGGACTCACGGCACCCGATGCCGAGGCGCTGCGGCGCGACATCGCGCTCGCGCGCGAGCTCGGCTACAACCTCGTGCGCAAGCACCTGAAGTTCGAAGACCCGATCTGGCTGCATGAGGCCGATGTCACCGGCATGCTCGTGTGGGCCGAGCCGGCCTGCCCGAGCCGCTTCTCTGAGGCTGCAGCCGAGGCGTTCGAGGCGCAGCTGCCCGCGATGGTCGAACGCGACGGCAACCACCCGAGCATCATCATCTGGGGCCTGTACAACGAGGAGTGGGGTCTGGACTGGGACATCCCGGGCAGCGCCGCTCGCGCCGACGTTGCCGTTCGGGCGTACGACCTGCTGCGATCGCTCGATGACACGCGGCCGATCGTGGAGAACTCCGGCTGGTCGCACGTGAAGAGCGACCTCGTCGACTGGCACTACTACGAGCCGGATCTGGCGACGTGGAAGCAGGCCGTCGCCGATCTGGCCGCCGGCGAGCGCGAGACGTTCCCCGTGCGGCTCGGCCCCGATTTCACCGTCGACAAGTCGTTCTACGGTTCGGCGTCGTTCCCGCGCACCGGGGTGCCGATCCTCAACAGCGAGTACGGCGAGGGGTTCACGAGCCTAGAGCGCGCCTGGCACCTGCGGTGGGAGACGCAGGAGCTGCGCCGCCATGATCGCTACGCCGGGTACGTGTACACGGAGTTCTCGGATGTCGAGCACGAGTGCGCGGGTCTTCTAACAGAGGACCGTCGGACGAAGGACTGGGGCGGACTCATCCCCGTCAACGTGAACGCCGACACGGTGCTCGTGCTGGACATGGTCCCGGCACGGGCCGGCGCGGATGTTGCGACGCCGGTCTCTGGATTCGATCTCCGCATGCAGGTCTCGCATCACGGGCGCTCTGGGCTGTCAGTCACCGTGCATGGCGCGTGGGTGACTGCTGGGTCACCGACCCACGTAGTTGCGGAGGTCGGAGTCGTGTCGGCCGGGTCTGTCGAGGTTCAGCCGTTCCGGCTGTCGGATGCGGTGTCGCTCGCCGTTCCTGCCCGCACCGACGCCGGACGGTTCCTGATCTGGGCGACGGATGCCGATGGTGCGATCGTCGCGCGTGCGTTCGTGGATGCTGCCGAGGTCGAAGCGCCGAACCGGCGCGGGGCCCGGGAGGGTGAGTTCGTCGGGGCGGAGGTTCCGGGCGAGCAGTACTAGGGGCGGGCGTCGCCGCATCGGCCGCTGGCCGAGCGGTGCGCACCGGTCAATGTCAAGGCCACGGCGACGAATGCCCACGCAACGTATGGTCGAGGAGGGCGGACCGACCGAGAAGCTCTCCCGGTGCCGTGCTCGCCCTGGAGGGAGTCGTCATGGCTCAGTACGACGTTTCAGACCGCTCGGCGATCGTCACAGGAGCAGGTAGTGGCATCGGCAAGTCCACCGCGCTGCTGCTGGCGCAGAACGGTGCGTCCGTGGTCGTGAATGACCTGAATGCCGAGGCGGCCCAGTCGGTGGTCGACGAGATTCGCGCCGCAGGTGGTGTCGCCGAAGCGTCTGCGGGCGACGCGACCGACGCCGAATGGATCGCCTCTTCCGTCGAGCAGGCGAACAATCTAGCCCCTCTACGCATCGGCGTGAACAATGCCGGCATCGGCGGCGCGGCTGCGCCGACCGCCGAGTATGCGGACGGTGACTGGGACAAGGTCATCGCGATCAACCTGAACGCGGTGTTCCGCAACATGAAGGCGCAGATCCCCTCGATCCTCGAAAACGGCGGCGGCTCTGTGGTGAACGTCGCATCGATCCTGGGCAGCGTCGGCTTCGCCACCTCCCCCGCGTACGTCGCGGCGAAGCACGGCGTCGTCGGAATGACCAAGACGGCCGCGCTGGAGTACTCGGCGCAGGGCGTGCGCGTGAATTCGGTCGGTCCCGGCTTCATCGACACCCCTCTACTGGCGCAGATGGATGCTGAGGCGAGAGAGTTCCTCGTGTCGAAGCATCCGATCGGCCGGCTCGGGCAGGCCGACGAGGTCGCGAACCTCATCGTCTTCCTGGCGAGCGACGCCGCAAGCTTCATCACCGGCAGTTATCACCTCGTGGATGGTGGGTACACGGCTCCTTGATGGCCGGCGCACTGGCAGTCGTGGATCTCGGATCGAGGGTGAATCATCCCGGCGAGCACGACCACGTTCGCCGGCGCTGAGCACGAAAGCATCCATCGTGGACGGCCCGACCTCACCAGGTCGGGCCGAAGGGACACTGCCGCGACCTTGTCTTGACCTTTCGCCAGGTGGTTTTAGACGAATGTCCGAGCCCTTCTCTATGGTCTGATTCAGCCGGTCCGCACGGACCCCGGAGCCCATTCGAGCTCCCGAATCGCGCCCTGCCTGGGGCGTTATTCGTCGTGCGTGCGGTCGGCGCCCTGCGGCATCCGTCGTGGGGCAGGCCGGTGCTCCACGCACACTCCACAAGGAGAATCACATGTCCGTACCCAACCCTCCCGCAGCTCCCGCGCCGCAGCAGCTGCCCCCTCCGATGCCGCCTGTCGACCAGGCGGTGACCGCACCGAAGAAGACGAACGTTCTCGCGTTGATCGCGCTGGTCACCGCGGCCGTCGGCTTCCTGTTCGCGTGCATCCCGGGCGCGCTGATCGTCGGCTGGATCCTGCTGCCGATCGCGTTCGTGATCAGTATCGTGTCGCTGTTCCTCAAGGGGGACCGCAAATGGATGGGCGTCGTCGGTCTCGTGCTGTCGATCGTGGGGACGATCGTCGGCTTCGCGGTCTTCTTCGCCGTGGTCGCGAACGCTGCGCAGGAGGCGTTCGGCAGCGGCGACACCGTGGTTTCACAGCCCGCAGACGAGGATGCCGAGACCGCAGCCGAGGAGGAGCCGGCGGATGCTGCGGCCGAAGGCACGCGTGAGAACCCGTACCCGCTCGGGTCGACGATCAGCTCGTCCGACTGGACGGTCGTCGTGAACAGCCACACGGCTGACGGCGCTGCGGCGGTCGCAGAAGGCAACATGTTCAACGACGCCGCGCCTGCTGGCTCGCACTACGAGCTCGTGAACTACACGGTCACGTACACGGGGGAAGAGTCGGGCACTTCGATGGAGGTCGGAGTCGACGTCGTCACGGGCGCGGGCAACGTCGTGAACAGCTACGACAGCCTCGTTGTGCTCGCGGACGAGTTCGGACTCGACGAACTGTACGACGGCGCCTCAGCCACGGGCTCGCAGGCGTTCCTCGTGCCCGACGGCGAGACCATCGTGATCCGGGTCAGCCCGGGGATGCTGGCTGACGAGGTGTTCGTTCAGCCGTAGGGCGTACGAGCGGGCGGGCGGTCGGGGGAGGCCGCTCGCCATGGACGAGGTGCTGGGATCTCGTCCACCCGGGTGGGGCGGAGGGGCGCCCCACCCACTTCTCATCCGACGAGAATTCTCCTATCGCCTAAGTGCGCGAACCCCCTAGAGTCTTGCCAACGAGAGGACACCGATGGATGCTCAATCACCTGCATCAGGGCTCCGCGACGCGTGCATCGCATGGCAAGGGGGCCGCGACGGAGGATCGTCACCGATCCGTGCGGCCGCCCGTGTGCTCACTGCGACGAAGCACTATTTCGAGGCCGAGTTCATCGAACGATACGAACGGGACGCCGCGGCCGATCCGCGCACCATGCAGCGTGCGGCAGCGCTGCTCGACGCGCTGGACGCAGCGCCGCAGATGCACGCCGATGGCTGGGGCAAGACAGTCGCCTACGAATCTGCATGGGTTGGGCGTGGCATCGAACCCGGGGCCCAGGACGACCAGATCCGAGCCACCTTGGCGACGGGGATCCTGAGCATGCCCCTGTGGGGTCTGAGCCTCGACCGAGACGTCGCACGCTCGTTCGGGACCGGCTTCCAGTTCGAACTGGTGGGCTCGTTCCCCGCCATCGCCGCGTGGACGGAGTCCGAGATCAAGTCGTCCGAACGCGAGCTGATCGCGGGCGGCCGCTACCGGGTCGAGAACGTGAACGAGACGCTGACGGGAACGACCGTCGTACAGCTGAGATACCTGGCTGCGCTCCCGCGCGCCTGAACTGCATCAAACCCGCCGATACAGCTCTGCTGGCCGTCCTCGTCCCTCACGCGAGAGCTCCCCCGTCCCGCGCAGCTTCGGCAACATCGTCCTACGGAACGTATCCGGCAGCAGCCGCTCCCCGGCCACCGCCTCGTGAATGCCGCGCAGATCGCGCAGAGTGAACGGCTCCGCGAGTAGGCCCCGCGGGTCAGGTGTGTCGAGATAGGAGGAGCGCACCGCTGCGACGGCGAACGCGACGATGCTGTCGTGGTCGAACGCCAGCGGCGGCAACTCGTCGACCGCGACGACTGACGCCTCCGGCGGCAGCAGCGAGTCACGCACCACATCGACGAATGCGACGCTCAGCACGCGACCCCGATCGTCGCGGTCGACGGCGTCGAACACATGCAACTGCTGCGGCCGGAGCCCCCGCACGCCGACCTTCTCGTGTAGCGAGCGGAGCACGGCGGCGGCAAGGGTCTCGCCTTCGTGCAGGAAGGTCCCGGGCAGTCTCACCGGCAGCGTGTCGGTCGCCTCCAACAGCAGCACCGCGAGTCGTCCGTCCGCGACCGTCAGCACGGCCGTGTCGACGGCCACGGATGGACGCGGAAAGGCGTCCAAGGAACTCGTCATGACAACTACTTTACGCATAGTTGCGCAATGTCTGAGGTCGGGTGCATGATCATCTCAACAGATTTAACGCAAATCAGCTTTAATCCGAGGAGGGCACCATGAGTCTCACAAGCATCCAGCTCGACCGGGCGATCGGCACCGTGCTGGCATCCGCCGCCGGCGATGCACTCGGCTCCCAGTACGAGTTCGGCCCCGCGCTGCCGGACGACACGACCCTGCTGTTCGGGCAGGGAGCGTTCGGGCATGGCCCCGGCGAGTGGACGGATGACACGAGCATGGCCATTCCGATCCTCGACGTACTCGCCCGCGGAGATCGTCTCGACGACGTCGTCTCACGCGAAGAGATCGCCGGACGGTGGATCGAGTGGGCGCGCACCGCGAAAGACGTCGGCGCCCAGACCCGCTCGGTGCTGTCCCGTGTCCCCGCGAGCTTCTCCGAGGAGGATGTCCGCACGGCCTCGCGTACCCTTCACGAACGGACGGGTCGCAGTGCGGGCAACGGAGCTCTGATGCGCACCGGCCCTGTGGCGCTCGGCTATCTGAACCGCCCGGTCACCGACCTCGCGGATGCCGCGCGAGCGGTGTCAGAGCTCACTCATTGGGAAGCCGACAGCGCTTCGGCGTGCATCATCTGGTCGGCTGCGATCCGCCACGCGATTCTCACGGGCGAGCTCGACGTACGAGGACAGCTCCCTCTACTCCGGGATTCGGATGCCGCACGTTGGAGCGCCCTGATCGATGAGGCGCTTGCACCAGGTGCCCATCCGCGCGACTTCAGGCAGAGCAACGGGTGGGTGGTTCGGGCGTTCCAGGGCGCTCTCGCGGCAGTCGCAGGAGCGGCCTCGCTTACGGATGCCGTCGAGCGCGCGGTCCGCGGAGGGAACGACACCGACACTGTGGCTGCGATCGCGGGCTCGCTTGCTGGAGCACTGTGGGGCGGATCGGCGGTGCCGCTGAGTTGGAAGCGGAAGCTGCACGGCTGGCCGTGGTACACCGCGAACGACCTCGTGCGTCAGGCGGCACTCGCAGCCCGGGGAGGCCAGGCAGACGGCGAGGGCTGGCCGACAGCCGATCGCCTGGCGCAGCCCGGTCACGCATCGCGCGGTACCTTCGAGCAGCATCCGCACGACGATCGGGTATGGATCGGATCCCTCGCCGCTCTCGACCGCCTGCCCATCGATATCGATGCCGTCGTATCGCTGTGCCGCGTCGGCGCGGCGCAGCTCTCGGAGGAGGTCGAGAGCGTTCAGGTCTGGCTCATCGACCAGCCTGCCCGCAACGCGAACCTCGACCTCGTATTGGCCGACGCAGCGGATGCTGTAGCCGCACTTCGCGCGGAGGGGAAGATCGTCTTCCTGCACTGCGCCGAGGGGCGCAGCAGAACCGCGGCGGTATCGACGCTGTACGGCGCTCGACATCGCGGCATCCCGTTACACCGCGCATGGGACGACATCCGCGGAGCGCTGCCGGAGTTCGCCCCGCAGCAGTTCCTGCGCGACGCCGTCAGCCGCATCATGAACGATCAGAAAAAGGAGACATCATGACCACCTACGAGTCCGCGAAGAATCAGGACCCGACGCTGTACTGCGCATACTTCGGCGGTCCGCGCGACGGTTTCAAGACCGGCGACCTGCCCACCGTCATGTCGGGAAAGAAGCTGACCGGGACCGTGTCGAAGGTGCCGCTGAGCGAACCGCATCAGTTCAGCCTGTTCGCCGTCTACGAGTGCACGAGCGAGACGCAGGTGGACGGCTTCTGGATCTTTACTTACCGCGGCATGGAAGGTCCGAACGGGGAAGCGCTCGTTGCGGCGAAAGCGACGCCGAAGCACATGCCGATGCCGATGCCATGATCAAACCATGACCGGCCATGTTTTCGTGATCCAGGGCGATATCCGACGATTCGCCTGCGACGCGTACCTGCACGCCACAGATCGCGACCTACGCAAAGGCGGCGGTTGGGAGAACTCGGCACCGGATGCGGTGAACCGCCTCGACGTCGGTCACGTGCCTGACTTCAAAGCAGAGCGCCGCTACACGCTGCCGTTGCTGGATCGGTCCGGCCTCGAGAATGAGCCGAAGGCGCGCGAGCGTCCCGATGCCCTCGCGCTGTCAAGCAACGGCCAGCTCGTTGTCATCGAGCTGAAGCGAGGCTCAGAAGCCTACTGAACCCCGGCACCTCTGGCAGGAGCACTCGAACGTTGGGCACCGATGACTCTCGATAGACCACGATCCGCTGCTACCGGATTCGGTCGGGGAGACGGTCAGCGACATCCGACGGACGAGCGCCCCAGACCGACCATGCGAGCGTCGCGTTCGGGCTGCCGGCGGGTGGGTGAGAGAGCGAACGCACGGGTGCCCGGGTAGTTAGCCTGTGTCAGCCGCGAGTTCTCACGAACGATGCCGCGGCTGCAGACAGCACGATGGACTCTCATTCATGCCACTATGAATCCGTGAGTCAGCAAGCGCCTGCGGGATGGTACCCGGACGGAAGCGGAAACCAGCGGTACTGGGACGGTGCGGCATGGACTGAGCACCTTCGGACGCCGTCTCACCCAGACACGGGAGGCACCGGCGCGATCAATGACTACCGGAACCGCACGTTCCGAGGGAACGATCTGGACGGCGTCGACCTCAAGGGTCTGGATTTCACCGGTTCCACGTTCATCGATCTCACTTGGTCCGGGCGCGACCTGACCGAGGCGATCCTCGACGACACCCAGTTCATCGGCGGAAGCCTCATGAAAGCGTCGCTGGCGTTCACCTCAATCAGCGGTGCACGTCTCGAGGGCGTGGACCTCCGCGGTGCCTCGCTCGAAGGCGCCGTCATTTCTAGAGCACGCTTCGCCGAGGTAGATCTCACCGCCGCGGATCTGACGATGATCCGCATGAGCGACTCGGTGATCGACGGCGCCCGGGTGGACAGGGCATCGTTCCGGTTCGCCCGGCTCGTCGGTTCCGGGTTCAACTTCATCCGAGGCGAGGCTGCGGACTTTCGGGAGGCGGTGCTAGACGAACTCACCTGGGCGGACGAGGGCACGCTGGACATCGTCCTGCCGATCGTGAACTTCTCGGGGGCGAAGATCCAGGGAATAACCTGGCCGGGAGCCCGGCTGGACGGGGCAAACTTCACTGCGGCATCGGTCGACCGCGCCGTCTTCGCCCACGCGGATCTGTCAGATGCCGATTTCACGGACGCGGTGCTGTCGAACGTTATCTTCGACGATGCCGACCTCTCCCGCGCCGACTTCACCGAATCGTACGCAGCGCCTTCGCCCGCGGCAATCTTCCTCATGCCCGCCGAACCGCGCACAGCGCGGTTGCGGGACGTCGGCTTCCGCGGCGCGAACCTGACCAACGCACGCCTCAACGGGGCGATCCTCCTGCGCTGCGATCTGACCGATGCCAATGGGGAAGCCGCAGAGTTTCAAGGGACGCGATTCGACGAGTGCGTCCTCGAGGGCGTCCGCTGGACCGAAGCGGCACCCGGGTGGCTCACATCGGATGAGGAAACCCGAGCCGAGATGTTCGCCAGCTTCATCGAGGATGGTATCGCTTTGCCGTACGTGCCCCTAGAAGAGGACTTCGACATCGTGTGGGGAGAAGGGATGCTGTTCCACAGTTCCGCATGGAGCGGTGTGACCGCTAACGACCTCTATACCTTCGACGCGATCACCAATCGGCTCCGTGCGGACGAGGTGACCGAGGGCTTCGCCGTGTCCATGGGTGGGCACGGCGCGAACTCGTACGCGTGGACCTGGGCGTGTTCCGAGAACGACTTGCGAGCGACAGTCCAGATCGGTCGCGGACAGGTCTACCGTGACGCTGGGGACGTTGCCCGCCGGTGGGACGAGGCGATGCGCGGGGTGAGCCGAGTGTTCGAGCTCAACCGGCCGCTTCTCCCGGGACCCCTGGCCGTCGAGTTCAGTGACATCCGTCAAGTGGCTTGTTGGCGATGGATCGCGGACAAGCCATCCGCCCTTGCCGGGACCTCGACCGCTGCGCAGGAATGGCAAGGTGATCACACCAACGTCAAGGCGTTCTTCGACGACCTCTACGAGTACCTACAGCGGGTTATCAAGGCACCCTGACTCCTATCGACTCTGGAGCATTAGCTCCGCGAGTTCTACATCACACGCGGTGAGTGCTCGAAGGGATGCTGACTCTGACGTGGCGACAGCTCGCTCGGCCGGTGTCGTCGATAACGAGAATCGGTTGCCCGAATGAGTCGGCGGTGACGGTACCTTCCATCCGTCAGTCGTTGCCATCTGCTCCGACCAAACCGATAAAGGCGCTGAGCTCCTTCACACCGCTCACACTCGCAGGCAAGTGCTCTACGAGTGCGGGTGAGTAGACGATCCACGAGGCCCACTTCGCCCGCGAGATCGCGACGTTCAGACGGTTCCGGTTGATGAGGAATTCCATCCCTCGCGGCACCTCGGCCGCGTCGGATGCCGCGAGAGAGACGATGGCGATGACCGCCTCACGCCCCTGAAACTTGTCGACGGTACCCACCGGTACATCCGCGAGGCCTGCGCGTCGAAGGGCGTTCACGATCAGCTCACGCTGGGCGTTGTACGGCGTAATGACGATGAAATCCGACTCACCGAGCGGGTCGCCCTCACGCTCGTCAGAGGGAGAGGTCCATGATCGGCCGATGAGGTCCTGCACGATCGAGACGACGGCGTCTGCTTCGGCTTGAGAGGACACCGAGCTGCCCCGATGCGCGATCGGCGCGGTACGGAGGCCGGGAGCGATCCCCTCGAGGGCCCGGCCCCGCGTTGACTCGTGCGCCTGCAATCTACCTCGATAGGAGAGGCGAGAGACAGGATCCGTCAGCTCCTGCACCATGCGCCTCGTCGTCGGGAGGAAGTAGCCGTGCGCAGCCGGCATCACATCGGCACCGCGCATGATCCATCCGAGCGCCGACTCGTCGATGGGCTGAGGGTGTGACCCCTGAGTCACTTGAGGCAGCTGCTGCGGATCGCCGAGAAGGAGGGCGTTGCTCGCTGCTGCGACGGCTGCAATTGTGTTGGCGAGGGAGAACTGACCTGCCTCATCGATGACAAGGAGATCGAGACTCATACGCGCGATCTGGTTCGGATTAGAGAAGGCCCAGACCGTGCCGCCGATCACATATCCTGCGCCAGAGTGCTCGCTGATCCATGCTGCGATCCGCGCAGAGTCCACGTGAGTATGTCCCCGTCCGCAGTCTTCTCCGATGTGGACCACCCGATCCGAGGAGACGCCTGCGTCGACGACGCCCTCGAGGAAGTTCCCAATAACTGCGTGTGACTGGGCCGTGACACCGATCGCGAGGTCATCTGCCAGCGCCGCGATGGCGCGAGCTCCGACGTATGTCTTCCCGGTACCTGGCGGGCCCTGCACCGCGAGGTACGACCGATCGAGATCGCGTATCGCGGCAGCGAGGCCTGCAGGATCAAGTTGTTCGATAGCACGAAGACTGCCGGTCCGCGTGCGCGGAGGCACCCTCCGCAGGATGTCAGACGCCGCGCCCATGGGCCAGTCAGGGTATCGGTCCGCGACGTGGCCGGCCCATTCGAAGATCGCCACACGCTGGCTCTTGGAGGAGATCGGGCCGCCTGGGACAAGCGCCATCGGCAGCTCTGAGTGCGGATCATGTCCCGTTTTGAGAACTTCCTCGACGGAGAGCCCATCCTCTCCGACATTAGTGATCCTCACTTCGCGCGGGATTCTTGCACCGGGGTCCTCGATCCCTCTCGAGAGGCTGCTGTCAGGCTCGTATAACAAATAGGCACTCGCGCGATCACCAGCCCTAAATGCTGACCCCGGAGCCGCAGACCCGCGGAGCGTGAGCCCCCTGCGCAGGTTTCGCTGCTGTCCCTCCTTGTACCAGTCCCGGTCGACCGTCACCGTGTGGACATCAAATACTCCACGGGTGTCGACCCAATCGTCGAGCGGCTGCAGCAGCCGAGCGAAGTGCTCCCACCACTGCTTCTTGTCCTCTCTGACGTGGTACCCAACGGCGGCGGCCGCCAATGCGAGCGCCAGACGGTCTGGGTCATCGTGAAGGGTCGCCAGATCGCCAGCCATGCCGTTGAGACGCCGGGCGAGCTCCGCTTCCGCGACGGCGTCTGCACTCGGCTCCCGGGGTTGACCACTGGGCGATGATTCATGTTGACCGCCGTCGCTCGCAATCTGCGATCGGAGCCATTCGTCGAGACGCAGAGTCGAGCGGCAGTCGTACTCGTTGTATTCGGCGATATCCCTCAGCTTGCGGTCGAAAGCGTCATAGTCGCCGCGCTCGCGCAGTTCGATCGCACGCGCGTATTCGACGATCGAGTCGCCGGCAGTGGTGACGCCCTCGTCATCCCGCAGATCGTCGCCCATGTACAGGGGCTCGAGCTTCTTGATCGAATAGGACGGCGAACCCACCCTGATTGAACCTCGGACGACAGGGTAGAGATCAACGAGCACGTGCTGTCGGAAGAGATCGTCGATGACGTCCTCGCCGTATCCATGCCGAATGGCGAGACTCGCGAGGTGCGTGCGCTCGTACGACGCGTAATGGTAGACGTGCATCCGAGGATGCTGCGATCGCCGAGTCGTCAGATAGTCGAGGAACTCCCGCAGCGCGACGGCTTCCTCGGCGAAGTCATGAGCCCAGAACGCGCGGAAGGTGCCATCCGCTTCGACGAGCCCGAAGAGATAGTCGAGGCCCCACACACTGCCGTCGCCTTCCGTGTACAGCGGGTCGCCTTCGAAGTCGAAGAAAATGTCTCCGGCGTCTGACGCTGGAAGCGCAACGATCGGCGCCGCGTCGATGATCTCGTACGGCGGCTCTTCTCCGACCACTGCCCTGAGCTGAAGTCGCGCCTGCAGTCGCAGCGACGCGAGCGTGCGCAATCCGATCCCCGGAATATCGCCCTCGGACGCCGCGAGCTCTGTCACCGACTCGACGCCGGCACTCCGGAGCTTCTCGCGTTGACTGCGCGTGAGACCTGCGACCTTCAGCACATCGTCGGACGCATTGATCTCGGCCGCGCAGTGCTCGCACGAGCCACAGATCGAGAACCGCTGGTCGCCCCAAAGAATCGGTAACCCCGAGACACCCTCCTGATCTCGCAATCGAAGGATCGTCTTCAGCCGCCGACGCCGGACTCGGTAGATGGGGAGGAGCTCCTCGACCCGATGATGCGATGGCTCTCCATTGCCGAGAAGGAGCGTGACCGTGTCGTCGACGTCGACGCCGGCCCTCGTAAGTTCTTCGGCGTACGCGGCGAGCTGCAGCACCGCGGTGACTTTCTCCGAACGCGCGAGCTTGGTGTCCTCGACTCGATACCGTTCGTCAGGCTGGCGAGTGATGAAGTCAGCGAAGCCGACGAATGCGGTGCCGCCCTCAACGTCCTCATCGAACATCGTCGCTTGGAAGACGACATCCGCTCCCTGTTCCAAGGCCCGCAGCGTCGCCTCAGCGGCGAGTCGCAACGCATTCCTCGTGAGCGGATCAGGCCGGTCAAACGACGCCACACCGTCACCGAAAAGCTCGCGGTACCGCTCCAGCACTCGCTCTTCATGAGCATCTCCGAGACGCGACGTCCGCTCGAGAAGGGCATCCGGCTCCGCCTCAACTCTTTCGGACCGACCGCGCAGAACATCGAGCTTCCGCAAGAACGCGAACTCGCACTTCGAGGCGAGTGTGAGATCGCTGGCGCTCGTCACGAGCATGTCATCAAGAAGGAACACGGACTCTCCTCTGCACCGGGGCGGTCATGATCGGATGCTATCGGCTCAGAGTGTTGCGCCGGACAGGAAGCGGCGAAGACAGAGGACGCGCGTTACGCCTGTTCCTGTCGCGGCGTCCGATACGATCGGCTGGGGCGGGGACGTCAGGAAGCGGTTCTGTTCCTGACGAGAGATCACAAATGTCGTAAGTCACCCGTAGACTGACCGACTTTCTGATCCAAGGAGGGGAAGGCTGTGAGCGTGACACGGGACAAGTCTCAGCGATACAGGCTGTCGTTCACGACCGGCCGCCTGTTCTTGCAGAACGCCTCCCCTGCAGCCGACATGTATGGTCGCGTTCGTGACTGGCGGGATGTGCGCGCCGCAATTGATGCGAATAACCTGCTCCAGAGCCGGGCATCCCGCAGCGCAACTCGGATGAGTGGCGAGCTGGTCCAGCGTCTTCAACAGCTCACGGACTCGGAAGTAGAGCTCCTTTCGATCGCTGTGGCAGAGGAACGTGCGCACCTCATGTGGGTGGCGACCTGTCGCCGATACGCACTCATCGCCGAGTTCGCAGAAGAAGTGCTTCGTGAGCGCTTCCTCCAGTTGGCTGCGGATGTGCTGCCAGAGCACTTCGACTCGTTCATTCGCGGAAAGGCGCTGTGGCATGGCGAGCTCAGTGAGGTCACGCCGAAGACCATGCAGAAGCTTCGCTCGACATCCTTCCTGTTGATGCGCGACGCGGGTCTCACCGATGACGGCGGCAGAATCATTCCCGCAGTCCTTTCGACACGGGTGCTTGACGAACTCGTGAAGCAGACCCCAAGTGACGTTCGGTTCTTCCCGACAAGGCAGGCAGTATGACGAGCCAAGAGGTTCTCGAGCAAGAGAAGCACCTTGTATCGGTGCTCAGCAGCAGACGATTTCGGGAGATGGAGGGACTCGGCAACGAAGTGCCGTTCTTCATCTACCCCTATGACCCCGAAGACTCCCTTGCGGTCGCGGCCGCGAAGAAGCGCCTCAAGAACAGGCTGAAGAACGACCATGGCGTTACCGTTCTGGAGGTCAACCTCTACGACCTCGCGATTGAGTTGCTCCAGGCGCGAGGCGTCTGGGAGCGGCTCCTGAAACTCGAGGCGGAGCAGGGGAAGGATGCTCTCATCAAGCCGCTGCAAAACATGCTCGATCCAGGTTCGAAGCTGATCCCGGCGATCAAGGAGCGGCTCGATAGCGCCTCGTACGACATCCTCTTTCTCACCGGCATCGGCGAGGTATTCCCGTACATCCGCTCGCACAACGTGCTGAACAACCTGCAGACCGTCGCGACGAGCAAGCCGATGCTCGTGTTCTTCCCCGGCGACTACAAGCAGTCCGGCACCGCCGGTTCTTCGCTCGTGCTCTTCGGGCGACTCAAAGACGACAACTACTACCGGGCGTTCGATATCCGGGATCGGGAGGCCTGACCGTGAAACTCCATGACATCTTCGAAAAGGACGTCACGCGTCCAATCGATGGGGTGATCAAGGCCGACGATACTACCCACCTCGGGACCGAAGTCGAGGAGTACGTCCTCACCAACGAGGCGGAGAAGGCTTTGTCGAACCTCCTCGAGGAGTACACCAATTACACCAACGCGAACGGTGTCTGGATCTCGGGCTTCTTCGGCTCGGGAAAGTCGCACCTCCTCAAGATGCTCGCGCATCTGCTCGGCGACGTCGACGGGCAGGAGTTCCCCCGCGCCGAGGTCTCAGAAAGCTTCAAGTCGAAGACGACCGACGGCTTCCTTAAGGCATCGCTGAAAAAGGCTGAGGGCATCCCGGCCCGCAGCCTGCTCTTCAACATCGACCAGGTCGCCGACGCCCAGGGCGGCGACAAAACCGACGCGATCCTCAGAGTCTTCATCAAGGTCTTTAACAACAGCCGTGGCTATTACGGCATGCAACCGCATGTCGCTCGCTTCGAACGCGACCTCGACACAAAGGGTGTATTCGCCGCGTTCAAGGAGACCTACGAGCGCATCGCAGGTATCCCGTGGACCGAGGGCCGCGAGCTCGACGTACTCGAAGAGCCGAACGTCGCCGCAGCGTACGCAGAGACCTCAGGAGCCACGGCTGGCGCCCCTGAAAACATCCTCGAGAAGTATCGCGATTCTTACCGAGTCGACATCGACAGCTTCGCGAGTGAGGTAGTTGCGTGGCTCGACATTCAGGCGCCGGGCACACGACTGAACTTCTTCGTTGACGAGGTAGGGCAGTACATCGGGGATGACGGCAAGCTCATGCTCAGTCTCGAGACCATCGCGGAAGCACTGAACACGAAGGCCCAGGGAAGAGCGTGGGTGTTCGTCACCAGCCAAGAAGCGATGGACAAAGTTATCGGAGACCGCACGAAGAGTCAGGAGTATGACTTCTCGAAGATCCAGGCACGGTTCAAGACGCGCGTGAGTCTGTCCAGTGCGGATGTCGAGGAGGTCATCCGCAAGCGCCTGCTCGAAAAGAACGCGTCCGGTACGGCCATGCTGAAGGAGGTGTACGAGAAGGAGTCAGGGAGTTTCAAGACCGTCTTCGATTTCGTCGGTGGACGCACCTACCCGAACTACCCCGACGAGGCGCGGTTCATCTCGACCTATCCCCTCGTGAACTACCAGTTCCCTCTCTTCGCCGCTGCCCTGGTCGGCCTCTCGGAACACAACGCGTTCACCGGTCGGCACGCATCGGTTGGCGAGCGCTCAATGCTCGGCGTTGTCCAGCAGGTTGCCAAGGAGCTCGACCGCACCGAGGTCGGCCAAATTGCCGCCTTCGACAACCTCTTCTCCGGCATCCGCGATACTGTGCAAGCGGCGGCGAAACGCTCCATCGACGTCGCCGAGAAGAATCTCCCCGACCAAGGATCGGACCTCACGACCCTCGCCGTACGGGTGCTCAAAGCGCTCTTCCTCGTGAAGTACGTCGACGGCTTCCGTGCCACCGCGCGCAACCTCGCAGTCCTCGTCTACGACCGCTTCGGGCTGAACCCGCAAGAGCTCACCAAACGCGTCGAAGATGCACTGGCACTGTTGGAGTCGCAGACATACATTCAGCGCAACGGCGACCTCTACGAGTACCTGACCAACGAAGAGCAGGAGATCGAGAACGAGATCAAGGCCGTCGATCTCGACGGTTCCGAGGTCGGCAAGCGGCTCTTCGAGATGCTCCAGCAGGACGTGATCAAGACCGCGAAATACCGGTACAAAACGCCGAAGGGGCACTTCCTCGACTACAGCTTCGGCTACAAGATCGACGATGTCGGTTACGGCCCTCAGCATGCGCTGACCGTCCACTTCTTCACCCCCGGCTACCCGCACGACCTCCAGACGATACGCGCGCACAGCACCGGGCTCGACGAGCTGCGTGTCGCGCTCGATGCGGACGCCGCCGTGTTCGGCGACCTGCGGCTCCTGCTCAAGACGGAAAGGTACGTCAAGCAAAAGCAGAACGGCTCCCTCTCCGCGGTCCAGCAGCGCATCCTCGGCGCGAAGGCCCAGCAGAACCTGGAGCGGAAGAAGGAGCTGCTCGAGCGCCTCCGCCGTACCATCGGCAGGGCGACGCTCATCGTCTATACCGTCGACGTCGAGTCCAGCGGCGAGGTCGCTGATACCCGCGTCTTCGACGGACTTGGCGTCCTTGTGACGAAGGCGTACCCGCAACTCGCACTGCTCGGCGGCAAGGTCTACGCGGAAGCCGACTTCCAGAAGTTCGTCCAGGCACCGGCGGACGGACTGGTGAGCGTCGATACGGCGCTGACAGAAGCCGCGAACGAGGTCTACAACCTCGGCATCCAGCAGCAGGTGAACATCGGCCAGCAGATCACTGCGAAGTCGCTCGTCGACAAGTTCACCGGGAAGCCATACGGCTGGGACCAGACTTCCACGCTGGTCGTCGTCGCCTACCTCTTCGGCGGCTCCCGCATCACCATCGAGCACAACGGCAACCTGCTCAAGCGCACCGAGGTTCCGCCCCTGCTGAAGAACACCCAGCAGCTCGCGAACCTCAAGATCGGGGTGCAGAAGAGCTTTGACGACAAGAAAGTCACAGCCTTCCGCAAGTTCGTGACCGACTTCTTCGACGAGGGCCTCGTGCCGAAGGATGCGCTTGAGCTCGCCCACTTCGGTGCCGACAAACTCAAGGACCAGCTCGATCGACTCAAGGAGTCGCGCAACGCCTACGACTACGCGTTCATTGCACAGCTCGAACCACCCATCGCGCTGCTGGAGGACGTCGTCGGCAAGACCGACGAGTGGTACTTGACGGAGTTCGACAAGGCTGACGAACTGCTGGAAGCGAAGGCGTCGGTGCTCGACCCGATCCGCGCCTTCCTCATGGACAACCGAAAGGGCATCTACGACGGAGTCCGAACGTTCCTCCGCGACGCAAGCGACAACCTCGCCTACCTCTCGAAGGGCGCGTCGACGCCGGTCCAGACGCTCCTCGACGATCCCGCGGTGTTTCGCGGCAACCGCATGGTCGACCTCCAGAACGAGGCGGATCGGCTACGCCAGCAGATCGACGCGATCGTCAAGGACGAGCAGGTCAAGGCGGCCGACTCGATCGAGCTGCGACGCATCCAGCTTCAGCAGGCCGAGGAATACAGCGAAGCTCCGGAGCCCGCCCAGGCGCGGGCTCTGGAGCGCGTCGACCGCGCCATCCAGCAAACCTGGGCGGAGACGAGCGTCCCAAAGCTCAAGGTCATCGCATCGGACTTCGCCGCTTCGACGTTCCCGTCCCTCGTGGCGGACCTCGCCGCTGCTCGACCGGTCACATTCCCCGGTAAGCCGCAGGGAGGTGACGGTGGGATCTCCGTTGAGCCGATACCGACGCCGAAGCCGAAGCCTGTCGTCGCGTTGACGTCGATCACGATCTCGAGCGCGAAGCTCGTGCTGACGACCGCCGCCGATGTCGACGACTACGTCGAGGCGCTCCGTGCAGCGCTCCAGGCCGCGATCTCAGAAGGCAAGAGAATCACGCGCTGATGGAAACTCCCCCGCTCAAGTCATTTGCCACAAGGGCGCGCTCCGATCTCATCAAGGAGGTTGGTGCGCGCGTCACGGTTGTGCTCGCTGAGAACTCGCTCGCCCGAGTCGAGTCGGCACCCGCGGTCCGCGCGCTCGAAGACGTGATCGCCCGTGACGGCCGCGACCAGGTCATCGACCGCGTCGCCTACACCTGGTTCAACCGCATCATCGCGCTCCGCTTCATGGATGCGAACGGTTACACCCCCAGCGGTGTCGTCTCACCCGAGGTGGGACGAACGACGGGTCAACCCGAGGTGCTCGCCGAGGCGAAGGCCGGCACCATCGACGGCGCAGTCGTTCCGCAGAAGACGCAGGACACGATCACCGCTCTCCTCAACGGCACCCGCCCGAGCCAGGATCCTCAGGGCGAGGCGTACGGGCTTCTGCTCGAGGCCTACTGTCGCAGCTGGCACAGGGCGATGCCGTTCATGTTCGAGCGGGAGGGTGACTACACGGAGCTGCTCATTCCGACCGCGTTGCTCGCCGCGGATTCCGTCCGAGATAGGGCCGTGAAGACGCTCACCGAAGATGTCTGCAGAGAGGTGGAGGTGATCGGCTGGCTCTACCAGTTCTACATCTCGGACCGGAAGGGCGAGGTCTTCGACGGGTTCAAAAAGAACAAGAAGGCCGGTGCCGCAGAGATCCCCGCCGCGACGCAGCTGTTCACTCCGCATTGGATCGTCCGATACCTCGTCGAGAACTCCCTCGGCCGACTTTGGCTGCTGAACAACCCGACATCCCGCCTCGCCGAACAGATGGATTACTACATCGAGCCTGTGGACGAGGAGCCGGGTTTCCTGCGGATCACTAAGCCGGAGGAGCTGAAGATCATCGACCCGGCAGTCGGGTCAGGCCACATGCTCACCTACGCGTTCGACCTGCTCTATGCGATGTACATGGAGAAGGGCTACGATCCGGCCGAGATTCCCAGCCTGATCCTCCAGCACAACCTGTATGGCACCGAGATCGACCCCCGTGCCGGCGCACTCGCCGCGTTCGCTCTCACGATGAAGGCCGCCGCCAAGCGAAAGCTCTTCCTGAAGAACCCGGTCCAGGCGAACGTACGCGTCCTCGAGAACGTGCACCTCGACCCGCACGAGCTCGACTACCTGTGGTCGCTCACCAGCGAAGACGACATCGCGCGTGGCGATGCTGACGAGTTTTGGAACGCCTTTGAGTACGCCGACACATTCGGTTCGCTGATCCAGCCAAAGAGGCAGCTCATCGCACCGCTGAGGGCAGCAATCGAAGGAACCCAGGCAGACGGCGATCTGCTCCACGGTAAGGCGCTCGAGAAGGCCTACGTCGTGATTGAGCAGGCGGCGTACTTGGCCCGACGGTACCTAGTCGTGGTTGCGAACCCGCCCTATATGGGTAGCGGAAACATGAGCTCTCCGCTCCAGACGTTCGTGAACTCCAACTACGCAGAGGGCAAGTCCGACCTCTTCGCCGCTTTCATCCTTCGCATCACTCGCCTCGGAGTTCCAGGCGCGTATGCAGGGGTGGTCACCATGCAGTCTTGGATGTTCATCGCATCGTTCGAAAAGCTGCGCGCGCGCCTCCTTGCCCAGACGCATGTTGCAACAATGGCCCACTTGGGCACTAACGGCTTTGACTCGATCGGCGGAGACGTTGTCGCAACGACGGCGTTCGTCCTCGAACTTCGGAAGGCGAGCGGTTCGCCTGGCGTATACGTGCGACTTGTGTCCGGCGAGAACGAGGCTGCTAAAGCAGCGATGTTGCGGGCGGGAGCGGCGCGCTATCTCGCAACTGGGGCCGATTTCACCGCACTTCCTGGTATGCCGATTGCCTATTGGTTACCGGAATCTGTCAAGGACGTCTTCGGGCACGGAACCCTCCTGCGAGACGTCGCCAATCCCCGAGTAGGCATGGCGACAGGTGACAACGGTCGCTGGATTCGGCAGTGGTGGGAAGTGTCGGAGCAACGGATCGGTCGTGGCCTGAGCAGGACGGAGGCCTCCCGGTCTGGGCGTCGTTGGTTCCCCTACGCGACGAGCGGATCGGCAACTCGGTGGTTCGGGAATGTCTCTTCAGTGGTCAACTGGGAACACGACGGCCACCTGCTTCAGACAACAAAACATGAGTCCGGCAGGATTCGAGCCCACAACTTCAACCTTGACCAGATTTTCAAGGCGGGACTGGTCTGGAATGTCGTGACTTCAGGAACCTCGTCTTTTCGCTATGTCGACGATGGCTATCTGTTCGACGCCTCCGCTGGTTTATGCCACACCAGTAGGCCGCTCTACTTGCTCGGGCTGCTGAACTCCACATCGGCGACCTACATCCTCAATGCGATCAACCCGACATTCAACCTTCCTCCGGGATCGCTTGGTGCGTTGCCCTTGCCCGTCGACTCCGCACCCCAGACTGCAGAGTCGCTCGCATCCGAGGCGCTGCGGCTTGCACGCCGCCGGTGGAACAGGTCCGAGACCTCATGGGAGTTTGCTGCACCGCTGCGAATGACGGGGGCGCGTCTTGCGGACCTGGTTCAGGCCGAATCGGATGCGCGCGCTCGCGCTACAAGGGAGCTTTTCGCTATCGAGTGCCAGCTGGACCAGCACTTTGCGACTGCATATGAGACACAAGATGCCGTGCAGGCTCGCGTTGCCGAAGCGGATATCGAGAGCGGAGTTGCTGGCCTGGTCGTTGAGTTCGCCTCTTACGCCGTCGGATGCATGTTCGGGCGTTTCAGCCTCGAGGAGCCGGGACTAATCCTCGCGAACCAGGGCAGCACGCTCGAGGATTACCTCGCGCTTGTGCCGTCGCCGTCATTCATGCCGGATAAGGACAACGTCATCCCGATAGTCGATGGTGACTGGTTTGAGGACGATATCGTCGCCCGGTTCCGCCAGTTTCTGCGCGCTGCTTTCGGCGAGGACCACTTCGAGGAGAACCTCCAGTTCGTCACCGAGTCGCTCGGAGTGAAGGACATTCGTGACTACTTCGTGAAATCTTTCTACAGCGATCACGTCAAACGGTACAAGAAGCGCCCGATTTACTGGCTGTTCCGCAGCCCGAAGGGATCATTCAGTGCTCTCATCTACCTTCACCGCTACACACCATCGACTGCCTCGACGGTTCTCACCGGCTACCTCCGCGAGTTCATCGGCAAGCTGGAAGCGAACCTTGAGCACCAGGGTCGCGTCGCTGCAGGCATGGGCGGCGCGTCGCCTCGTGAGGTCGCGGCCGCACTGAAGGAGGCCGACCGCATCCGAAAGGTTCTCGTCGAGCTTCGCGATTACGAGCATGACGTGCTCTTCCCGCTGGCAGGACAGCAGATCGCCCTCGACCTCGACGACGGCGTGCTCGTGAACTACCAGAAGCTTGGCTCCGCTCTGAAGGACATCGGTCTGAAGAAGGGTGGGGGCGGTGAATGATCTCGGCGTGCTGAAGAAGGGCCTCGCAGAGCGCTTCGCCAACGGACCGAAGGCTGGCGATCGTCACATCGCTTTCTGGCATGACCGGGAGGGCGAGTACGAGACCGACCTCGACCAGCTCGAGGCGGAACTGAATGGAGTCGAGGTCATCCGAGTCGAAGGTGACGAGTATGCGGTGAAGTATCGTCTGCTCAAGGAGCAACCGGACCAGGCCTTCATCGTCTACCGCAAAGGTGCCGTAGTTGACGGGACCGCGAACTGGCTGTGGGATCTTGAGCTCGCCTACGGCGTCTTCACGGCCGACAGAGCCTCGATGGACGCGCAGGATCTCGGCCTCTCGCTGTCTCTTCAACCTGTCGTCGCTCAGCATCCGAAGTTTTTCAACAGCGCCGATCGCAAGGGCAAGCTCAAGGTACTGCTCGACCCGGCCGACGATCGCACGAAACTCCTCGCGAAGATGAGTGCCGTGGCGCTCAGCATCAGGGCGCACTCCTTCGGTGAGCTCACTCGCGCTCTTCTCATCGAGAACGCGACCGGATCGACGAGCGGTTACGACGCGTTGGTCTCGTATGGCCTGACGGACTTCTACTGGGCAGGCGCGAAGGGCATTTACGGCTACGAGTCGTCGAACCCTTCCGTCGGCGACTTCGTCGAGTGGGTCTTCCAGCATTCGAGGACTGACTTCGACGCGGTGAAGGTCGGCGTGCGACACGACTATAGCGCGTGGCGAAACGATGTTCGAAGCCGTGAGGCGATGGCAGCGCTCGCGAGGCGTGTCGAGGGCGACCTCGGCATCGAGGCACACATCGCGCCACGTGACTACCGCGACCTGCTCGGCTTCGACGCCTTCGAGGCGATCGACTGGAAGATCATCGGAGACCTCGCCGTCGGCGTCAGCGACCAGACTTTGACCGTCCGTGACGTGCAGGAAGCGGAGAAGGAGCGTCAGACGACCTTCTGGTACACGCTTGACCCGTCGGTTCGTGCCCTCTATACAGCGATCCGGTCCGCTGCCGAGTTGCTACACGACATCAGCACACTGAGTGTCGCCATCGCCGACTTCGACGACGGGCTCGCGAAGTACAAGGACCGCTGGTTCCGTATTGATCAGCGTTACCGGCAGTTCCTGCTCGCCACCCACACCACAGACCACGCCGATCAACTTGCCCCGCTCGTCGAGCAAATCGAGCTTTTCTACACGAACAAGTACGTCTTCCCACTTGCGACCGAGTGGCAGAAGCAGATCGATGCAATCGAGATATGGAAGTGTGTCACCTACCCATCGCAGGCCTCGTTCTACAGGTGGTTCGTAGAGCCGATCGTCTCGCAGGGGCGCCGCGTCGTCGTGGTCGTTTCGGACGCGCTCCGATATGAGGTCGCAGACGAACTGGCTTCCGTCCTGCGCAGCGACACGAAGGTCGCCTACGACGCCAAGCTCGACGCCATGCTCGGTGTGCTGCCGAGCTACACGCAACTCGGGATGGCGTCGTTGCTCCCACACGCCACGATCGGTTTCGCTGGGAAGGGAAGTGACATTCTGATGGACGGGAAGCCGGCCGGCGGGATCGTCAACCGGAAAAAGATCCTTGAGGCAGCCGGCGGAACGGCGATCAGCGCCGAGGAAGTTCTCGGCAAGAAGATCAAGGACGAGCTGCGACCCTACCTGCAGCAGCACAAGATCGTGTACGTCTATCACGACACCATCGACAAGCGCAGCCACAAGCTCGGCGCCGAGTCGGGTACTCCGGAAGCTGCGAGAGATGCCATCACAGAGCTCGCGAAGCTAATCGGAAACCTGACCTCTGCCGACGCCAACGTGCTCGTTACGAGCGACCATGGATTCCTCTTCCAGGAGTCGAAGATCGGTGATGGCAGCAAGCTGAACGAAGAACCGCACGGCGAGATTAAGTACCGAGACCGACGTTTCCTTCTCGGCGAGGACTTCAAGCAAACGGCATCCTTCAACACCTTCGCTTCGGCGCAGCTCGGACTTGTCGGCCACTGGCAGGTGCACGTCCCGAAGTCGATCTATCGCCTCACACAGAAGCTGCAGGGTGCGGCGGATCGCTTCGTTCACGGCGGCGCAACCCTGCAGGAGATCGTGGTTCCCGTGATCACTGTCACTCGCAAGGGCAAGAGCCAGGTCAAGCCGGTTGACGTGCAGATCAAGCCGAAGAGCGATGTGCTGACGAACGGGATCGTACGGATTACCCTGCTCCAATCTGAGCCCATTAGCGAGCGGGCCCAGGCGCGGGAGCTCCGCGCTGCGTTCTACCACGGTGACGACTTGATCTCCGACCAGGTGGCCGTCGTGTTCGCTGCGACAGGAGATGAGCGCGATCGGCTGCAGGAGATCAGGCTTCAGGTCCGACCCGACGCGGGTGTGCCCGTAGGGGCGCAGGTTGAGCTTCGGCTCGAGCAGCCGAGTGCGAACAGCAACTCGTGGCAGGTGCCTTATCGGCACCTCTTCACGAATCGAATCACGGCTACGCCAGACTTCTAGGGGAAGAACGCATGACGAACATCGACGACGCACTCAGTGACCTCGGCGTGGCGGGGGCGGAGGAGGTGTACGTACCTGCCTTCGCAGACGAGGAGTCTGACCTCGACCGGAAGGTGAACGAGCTCTTCGCCGGCTCCGTCGTCCGCAAAGACCTCGTGAAGGCCGTTCGCGGCAATGCCGTGGTGCCCGGCTACGTTCTCGAGTACCTCCTTGGTCAGTACGCAGCCTCCGACGATGAGGATACGATCCAGGACGGCATCGACATGGTGCGCAGCATCCTCGCCGAGCACTACGTCAATCGGAACGAGAAGGTGCTCGTGCAGTCGATGATCCGTGAGAAGGGTAGACACCGGATCATCGACCGGGTAACGGTCGACCTCAACACTAAGCAGGACTTCTATGAAGCATCCTTCGAGAACCTCGATATCAAAGGGGTGCCGATCGACCCCAACACCGTGACTAATAACCAGAAGCTCCTTGTAGGCGGCGTCTGGTGCATCTGCGACATCGAGTATCAGCCCAGCGACGGCCCGACGGAACCGTGGGTGCTCGCGAACCTCAAGCCGATTCAGATCGCCGGCGTGGACTTCGATCAGTACTACACAGCGCGCGCATCATTCACGACGGATGAATGGATCGACGTGCTGATGCAGTCGATCGGCCTCAATCCGGAACAGTTCAGCCGCAGGGGCAAGCTCATCGCACTGACACGGCTCATCCCGTTCGTCGAGCGCAACTTCAACCTCGTCGAACTTGGCCCGAAGGGCACCGGAAAGTCACACACGTTCAGCGAGCTCTCGCCGAACGGTGCGCTCATTTCCGGCGGCGAAGTCACAGTCGCCAAGCTCTTCGTCAACAACGCGAACGGCAAACTCGGCCTTGTCGGGTATTGGGATGTTGTCGCCTTTGACGAGTTCGCGGCGAACCGTCGAACTGATCAGAACCTCGTCAACATCATGAAGAACTACATGGCCAACAAGCAGTTCAACCGTGGCAACCAGCCACTCGGGGCTGAGGCATCCATGGTCTTCATCGGCAACACGTCACACACCGTGCCGTATATGCTCCAGCACTCTGACCTGTTTGACGAGCTTCCCGACTCGTACCGAGACGCGGCGTGGCTTGACCGTATTCATCACTACATCCCGGGATGGGAAGTCTCGCCGATCCGCTCTGAGATGTTCTCCGACGGCTATGGCTTCGTCGTCGACTACCTCGCCGAGATCTTGCACTCGAAGCGCAACGAGGACTTCTCCGATAAGTACCAGTCGCACTTCAGCCTCGGCTCAGACATCTCCACGCGCGATCGAGACGGCATCCACAAGACCTTCTCAGGTCTGATGAAGCTCATCCACCCGACTGGCGTCGCGACGCCGGAGGAGATGGAGGAGTTGCTCGTCTACGCCATCGAGGGTCGCAAGAGAGTCAAGGATCAGATCCTTCGGATCGACGCCACCATGCGCGACAACCCAGCGCGCTTCGGCTATCGGGACTCGCTCGGCGAGTGGCACGACGTCGTAACGGTGGAGGAGAACCAGTATCCGCGGCTCTACCACCGTGATTGGGACACGGGCGCCGGGGACGCGGGCGACAGCTTGCCCACCTACGTCCCGCCCAAGTCGCCTTCGGCTGGTCACACCGTCGTGACTCTCGCTCCGCGGTTGCCGATCATGCCCGAAGGTAGCGATGTGCCCGTCATGCCCGATGCTTCGACGCCTCTCTTCGAGGGCATTCGGGACTTCAAGGCCGGACAGACAGGCGTGTCCTATGAGAACGTGCTCCTGCCGTACCTCGCCGGCGCGACCAAGATCACAATTGTCGATCCGTACATCAGGAAGGGACACCAGGTGCGAAATGTCGGCGATCTGCTCGGCCTGCTTGCGCTTGCAAAGGAACCCGCCGATGAGATCGACATCGAACTCGTCACCACTCAAGCCGAGCCTCACATCATGAGGGACCAACTCGAGCGCCTGGTCGCGTTGCGCGAGGCATCGCAGAGCTTCGGAGTCGACCTCGACATTCGGCTCGTCGATGGCATCCATGATCGTTCGATCGCCACCGATCACGGGTGGCGGATCCTGCTCGGCAAGGGTCTCGACATCTGGGAGCCCCCGACGAATGCAATCGCGGAGGCTCGGCAGGAGTTCCGGCGCATCAAGTCCGACACGACGTTCACCTACGCCCGCACCCCGATCGAGGGCGATTAGCCGTGGCAGGTCTGCATCCTGCCCAGGCTGCACTCCAGGAAGTCATCCAAGCTCGACAGGTGGGGAACTGGGACCTCACGGAGCCACTCGGACGAGGTGGACAGGGCACGACGTGGCGAGCCATCTGGAGGCGAGAGGATCATTCACTCACGCGGGTTGCCGTAGCTGGCGGACAGCTCAACCGTGGCGTCATCAAGCTGATGTTGCCCCCCGCCCCGGATCAGGTTCCGATCCCCGCCGCTCGGTTCGAGACGTGGCTGGCGAACGAAGCCAAGGCATTTCTCGTTGAGGCGAAGGTTCTCAGTCAGATTGACAGCCCGTACATCCCGGGTGTCTTCGAGGCCGCGGCACAGCAGACCCTGGCCGGCTGGGATGTCCCCTGGTTCGCGACTGAGCTGATCAGCGGGCGGAGTCTTGCCGAACAAGTGGGCACCGTTGGTCCCATGGATCAAAATCAGCTCCTCGATCTAGCGCATGACATTCTCTCGGCGCTCGCCGCCATTCATAGTGTCGGGCTGGTCCACCTCGATCTCAAGCCAGACAACGTCATGCTCGAGCCGGGGCGCGCCCGGCTCATTGACTTTGGTCTCGTCACTAAAGCGAATCAAGAGGGGCGCCTTGGCGGAACGCCTGGCTTCTTTGCCCCGGAACAGCTCGACGAAGTTATTGAGGAGCGGGATTTCGCACCCGCAGCCGATGTCTTCAAGCTCGGGGTGACCCTTGCGATCGCCGGCGGTCTTCGCTTGCCGGACATCTGGGGTACAGATCCGTTCGGTGAGGACGAGACCGTGCGTCGAGCGATGCGGCACGACGCTCGGCTCAGCTCGCTAACTCCCGTTCTCCGGGAGTTGATCGCTCCGATGCTCGCTTTCGACCCGCACAAGCGTCCAACCGCCGCCGTAGCCCTCGAACGGGTTCGCGATCTGCTCCCTGCCGGGAACTCAAAAGGCTCTGGGAAGCAGGCTGCGGGAGCGGCTCGCCCTGCGCAGCCGAAGCCACCGCAGCCTGCGGAGCGGCCAGCTCGCGCCGCGGACGCCGGCCAGCTCACGCCCGCCGCACAGTCAGTGGGAGGCGCAAACGTGAACGTCGGTGCGAGAATCGTCGTTGTCGATCGCCTCGGCCTCGATTGGACCGGGGTAGTTGTCGGTATCGATGCGAAGCGCCCAGGCAACATCCTCGTCAAGCATGAGTCGACGCGTGGTGCCGAGAATCTACGTTCCTATCCACTGAATCAGGTTGTCCGCGGCACTCCGTTGAAATAAACAGGACGGCAGCGTCGCTAGCCGCGCTGGCGCTCACGATCAACTATCCGTCGCATACCTAGACCGCCTCGCCTTCTGCCCCATACTCCCTCGAATAGCGAAAACCATGACTCCTCACGACGATCGCCCACTTAGTGGGACCAACTGGCGCTGGGTCGCCGAGGCTCGTCTCGCCGCGATGCAAATGCAGTCCCTGCCTGATTCGGCGCGCGTCGAAGCGGTAACAGTCGCCCGCACCACGATGCTTACTCTGACTGCGTATCACACGCCGATTGGTCACTCACCGATCCTGGGCGCACGAGATCTTGCTAACGCCCTTGCCGCGCCATACCCCGGCCTTGAGGCGACAGCGGCTCATTGCGTCGCGCTTCTGTTCTTCTTTGGACCGATCGAGAGCAAGGAGTACAGCGACATCGGACTCCCCTGGGAGTTCTGGCGTTTCGGCGATCTCATGCTGAGCGGAATCGGGTTCGACCATCGACCGCTCTTCACGACGGATCGGACGGGCGCTCACGAGAAAGAGGCTCAACCATGGTTAGTCATGCGCGCTAACAAGGTTCGCGGAGCTCTCGCAGCAGTAGCGGGCGACTCCATCCCCGGGGCGAACGCCAGCGACAGCGCCGGCTGGTAATGTCCTGCGGTGCGCTGCGGCCATGGTTCACGCGCTATGCGCGCAGAGGTTGCCGGATTATCGCGTTCCGTGACTGGAGCACCCGTGATCGTCGACGGCTGCGCGCAAGGTCCGCACACCGTTCGAATCGACCATCCCGTCGAAGAAGTACACGTAATAGCCGCCGACGCCTGCGTCCCCCGCGCGAAGATAGACAGCGCTCGGGCTCGTCTCGTGTGGTTGTTGCAACGGCGTGCTGAACGCCGTCGGAACTCCTCCACCCGGCATGACGGGCATCCGGTATCGCCTACCCTCGACCGGTCCACCGAGCATCACTGCGGCCACGTGCTCGAGTTCACTCTCGTGGTAGCTGCTCTTAATCATGCGTCCTCCTCAGGATTTATCAACGTTACGAAAGCCGGTCTCCCGAATTCGGGAAAGTTGATCAGGCTACAACCGGCTGCAGACATTGCCGCTCACCACCGGACACGGCTCGTCGTATTCACACCCGAGGCTCGTGTCCAACGAATGAACCTCGGCAAGTTCGAGCGCCGGAAACTGATAGCCGACGTCATCTCACGAGCGATTGCGGAGCACTTTGAGCATGGGCCGAGTGATCTGATCCATGGCGCTCATTGCGAGGCTGCCTCGACTGCTGTTGGTCGTCGTCTCCCGGCTGCAGTACCCGATTGCTGAAGAGCCTCGCGCCAGCTCATCCACGGGTAGCCCCAGTGCTGAAGAGATACGGCGTCTCACGCGGCACACAATTCGACGCTATCGAGGCGCGCGCGGATCCGAAAGCCGCGCGCGGATACGTAGCCAAAGGCCATCACAATCCTCGCGGCGTCAAACAGGCCGGCAAAGGTCGAACACGTCGGCGAAGAAAGCGCAACAGACACTAGGACAGCGTGACCTACCGGTCGCGCTGTTGAGACTTCGCCGCGGATCACGGGCGGGCAGCCTGTGGCGATGACGGTGCACGCCGCGAAGGGCATGGAGTTCTCGTGTGTCGTGCTCTTCGACGTCTCGGACGGTTCCTTCCCGCATGCCTGGGCGTACAAAAGCGGTGCCGGATGACGAGAAGCCAGACCTCGACAAGCGCTTCCGCTCGCTGCTGCATGTGGCCGCCAGCCGTGCCCGCTACGAGCTGGCCGTGACATGGGAGGGTGCGCCGACTGCGCTCCTGATCGGGGACTGACAAGCAGGCTCCGAAGTGCCCAGCGGCATCAGAACTTGATGCTGGTCGTGATCTCGATGCTCCGAATCGACTTCACCTCACGGGTGAAGGTGGCGCCGACACTGACCCCCTTCTTGCCCGAGATCGACTCGGCGATGGACAGCGCCGCGCGAAGGTTGGCGTCAGACTCCCGAGTGCCACTGAGCGTCATCCGGTACCCCTGAACCGGGTTGGAGCCCGTCCGCATCTCGACGAGTGATCTCATCTGCTGCTCGTTCGCGAGATTGTGGAGGCGTAGGAAATCCAGCGCGGCTCGCGGGTCGGGCTCGTCGCCACCGAACGTGAAGTGCCCCTCGAGGCGAGCGTCGAGTTTGCGAGCCACCTCTTTGGACACGTCGGCGTCCGCTCCGCCGAATCCGGGGATGAGCGCCTTCACCCCGCCGTTCGTCGACGTGGTCTGACGTTCGATCTTCGCGTCCTCGAACCTCACGTCCGTCGCGCCGAGAAGCTTCGCCACGGTGGCGAGGTGGTGATACTTCGCACTCGCGAACGACTCGAGGGCATACTCGGAGAACTCGAAGACCTCGGCCTCGTAAGGATTCTTGATCAACAGGCTTCCGGGAATGAGTTGACCGGCCGCCCTGAGAACCTCGCGAACCGCATCGACCTGAACCTCGTTGCCCACGGCCATCACAGAGTATGGGACGACCACCGCATCGGGATCAGCAAGCAGCGCGACGGAGTTAGGGTCACTGGCGATGTCCAAGTAGAGGCTGTTGTCGGCAACCATCACCGATCGAGGCGCTTTATTGCGCGACATATCCGTCACTATTCCCACACTCTCTCGTATGGGGAGCGGCTACTGCAGCCGACTCTTAATCCCTTTGAGCAGCCTATCGGCGTCCCTGGACGTGGCGAGGCTGCCGACCACAACCGGAGAACCTCCGAGTTGGACCGATCCGATCTTGATCACGCCAGCTTTCATGACCTTCTCAGCGACCCGCGAAGCGTGGCGGGCGTAGTCCGAGTGCTCGTCTGCCCAGGTTCCGACGAGCAGGATCTTCGGCCCGCTTCCCGGCTTCGCGCTGAGCCACTTCCTGAGCAGCGCGAAGTGCGTCCGCAGCAGCTGGACTGTCGCCGCATCGTCCTGCGCGACGAGGTCGGCGCGGAAGAGGTACCAGACGTGATCGGCATCGTCGAAGGCATCCTTCCATTCGGCCACGTTCAGGCCATCGCTCCCAGGCAGGTCTCGCGGAACCGCGAAGTCGACCGCCTTATCCTTGACCTCCAGCCGAAAGCGACCACGATCTTCGCCGGATACCGCACTCGGCAATCCGTCGTCGGGGGCATCCACATCACGGAGAAGCCTGATGAGCGCAGTCTTGCCCGTCTGTGGAGCCCCCAGAATCGCCACTGTGTTCTTATCGAGGATCTTCCAGATCTTCGGAATCGCGGCGAAGATCGCTGTGCCCGCCAAAGCGGCCGCGGCGACGGCGATGATCGGTATGACCAGAGGCAACGGCATCCGGAAGCTCCCTAATTCTCCTGGCGAACTGCGCTGAACCCGGAGTCGAACTCCTGCGGGCGGCCAGGTGTGGCCAGCCTACTGCGGTCCGCGGGCTGACCGCCGCGTCATCGGCGGTGGGCGAGAGGGGATCAAGTCCAGGCTCAGAGAACTCAACCCGGACGCCAAACCACGTTCGATCGCTGGACAGGCCGGCGTTCTCGTGCGTTTTCGAGATGAGATGCAGATCGGTGATGTAATTGTGGCGCCGTTCAAACCGAACTCCACCATCAAACATCGGCACCAGCGCCTACTACTTCGAGGCCGCCGCGACGGTCCATCGACACCGCCGCAAGGTCGAATGGAAGAAATTGGGTCTGCCGGGACCGTCTTCACCCAGTCCGCGCTCTACGAAACCGGCCCCGTTCTCGCGGTGTCCAGTATCCGGAATCACATCGACGAATTCCGCGACGCACAGCAGCGCAAGCAGCTCGGTCGAGCAGGTCTCCGACGCGGTCGAGAAGAAGACCATAAAACCCGACACAACTGACGACACCGATGACGAACCGCGAGCGTCTCGTATTGAGCGTCACACGCGCGACTTCGTTCTGGAGGCACTCCACAAGCGGCTGAGCCACCGAGAGGTTGAGGACTTCACGGCAGCACTCCTCCGAGCCCTTGGCTACCAGCGTCTCCGCGGGGCAAGACGCCTTGGTGTCGATGACATGTTGAGCGATGGCGTGCGCCAAGGAACAGCGGTCTCCTTTTGCCGTCGTGTCGGAATCGTTCTTGATCGCGAAAGTACGCGATGCTGAGCTGCAGTGTCCGCTTCCGGCGGCTGACCCATCGAAAGAATCGATCAATCATGAAGAAGAACCTGCTCATCTGGCCGGCGCTGATCATCGCCGGCGCGATGCTGGCGGCATCCGTTCTTGTGATCTTCAAGCTGGCGATCTCAGGCTGGGTCGGCGAGACGACCGACACCAACACGCAGGTGGTGAACGCAGTCACACGCGTACAGGAAGTCGCGCTGGTCACGCTCAGTATCGAGGGCATTGACGAGCGCAAAACCGAAGCCAGCCAGATTCTCTTCCTCAGCATTCCCAACTCGCGCGCCTCCTTCCTCCGGTATAGCTTCGACGCCAAGCTCGGCCTCGACGCGAAGGAAGTGGATATCATGCAACGCCCGGACGGATCATTCCTGATCACCATCCCGGCGTTCGTCGTGATCGGCCTCAACCACCAGAAGGTTGAAGTGGCAGCCGAGAACAACGACGTGTTGAGCTGGACCACCCCGGAGATCGATCCGCTCGACATGGTCAACACAGTGTTCGGCGACGACCTACAGGCCGCGTATGTGTCGAAGAACACGGAGCTCCTTCAGGATCAAGCCCGCGCCTTCTATACGAGCATCGTCACCGCGATCGACCCGACGATCGACCTCGAGTTCGAGTTCAGCGGCTGACTCGGTCTGGAGCGCACAGGAACTGCACGAAGGCCGCGTTGCGTGGCGATGACGGTGTCCTGTCTGCGAATGGCTCAGCGATCCAGCAAGCGCCAGTCGACGATCCCCCGAAGCAGCACCTCCACCGTCCCATCCACTCGCTCATCACTTAACTGCCGACCCAACAACCCTGCGTAACTCGCCATCGCGACGAACTGGTCGGCGATCCCGGCGGCATCACACAGACTGCTCGTGAACGGACAGAAGACCGACCACCTGCGCAACGCACGTTTCGAGGCGAGCCGCACCGCCAAGATCCTTTCTCGCGCCGCCGCTCCTGGCCGCGAGCGCTTTGCATGCGCTGATGCCTCGCTGACGCCGAAATATTCCATTCACGCGCATCTTCTGCCGCTAGCGAAAGCCCTCCCATGCGGTGGGCGGCGAACCTAGCCTGGAAGGACGAGGGAGCGCGAGACCCCCGGCTCCCGAAACCGCAGAGCTAAGGAGTATTCCCATGCGCGCATGGCAGTTCGTCGGCACCCATAAGCCGTTTGAGCGTGTCGACATCGACGAACCGACCGCCGGACCCGGCAAGGTCGTGATCGATGTGAAGGCAGCCGGCCTGTGCCACTCCGACGTCGGCATCCTCGAGGACGAGAAGTGGCTGGCCACCATGAAGGAGCCGCCCGTCGTCCCCGGCCACGAGACCGCAGGCGTCATCAGCGAGGTCGGCGAAGGCGTCACCGGCTGGAAGGTCGGCGACCGCGTCGCCGTCTGGCCGCTGGCTGAGCTCATGGGATACATGGTCAACGGCGCCTGGCAGGATCGCGCCGAGGTCAGCACCGACGGACTCATCGCCATCCCCGACGACGTCTCCTTCGCGCAGGCCGCGGCGGCCACCGACGCGGGCATGACCTCGGTCGGCGCGCTCTCGACCGCAGGCGTCGAGGCGGGCATGAAGGTCGGCGTGATCGGCTTCGGCGGTCTCGGCCAGATCGGCGCCCGCGTCGCCCACCTGCGCGGCGCAGAGGTCTACGTCGCCGAGGTCAACGAGTCGATCTGGGATCGCGCCCGCGAAGCCGGTGCGGTCGAGGTCGCGAAGTCGATCACCGAGTTCGCCGACGTCGAGCTCGACGTCATCATCGACTACGCCGGATTCGGCGTCACCACCGCCGACGCACTCAAGACCGTGAAGTCCTCGGGCGGCGGACGCGTCGTGCAGGTCGGCATGGGGAAGCTCGAGTCGACCATCGACACCTACTCGCTCATCCTCGGCCGCAAGCAGCTGCACGGCTCGATGGGCGGCAGCAAGGACGACATCGAAGAGACCATGCGCTACATGGCATCCGGCGAGCTGAAGCCCGCGATCACGGAGATCGACTTCGAAGAGATCCCCTCCGGCATCCAGCAGCTCACAGACGGCACCGCAACAGGGCGCCTGGTCGCGAAGGTCGCCGACTGACCCTCCGGCTCCCGGGGCCGGCGTGGCCTCGGGAGTACAGCGCCTGTCACCCCGCGTACGCCACCTCCACATCGAGCATCCACGCGCGGACGGTGATCGTCGCGCCGTTGTCACTAAGCCCAGCGGAACAGCCGTCACCGCACCCGGTACCGCGCCACAGCGTCCTCGTCGATCCGCACGCCCAAGCCCGGAGCATCCGGAACCACCAGATCGCCGGCCGCGTCGATCATCAACGGTTCCATGAAGAAGTCGCGCCGCTCCGGCGTCCATCCGGGTGGGTCGTACGGGAACTCGAGGTACGGCCCGGCATCCACGCCCGCCGCGACGTGAAGGTTCGCCAGCAGACCCAGCCCATTCGACCAGGTATGCGGTGTGAACAGGCGATGCCGCAGGTTGGCCGATTCCGCCACCTGGCGCGCGCGGTACATGCCGACGGCGAGCGCGACGTCGGGCTGGTAGATGTCGAAAGCGTCCGCCTCGATCAGGGCCATGATCTCGGGCAGACTGCGCACCATCTCGCCACCCGATACCTGCACCCCGGTGTGCGCACGCACGCGGCGCGCACCGATCACGTCCACCTGCGGCAGTGGCTCCTCGAGCCACAGAACGCCGAGCTCGTTCAGCTCGGCGGCCAGGCGTTGCACGCGCGCAAGCGGCAGCGCAGCGTCGATGTCACCCGACATCCGCCACATCTGATTCAGGTCGACCATGAGATCGAACCCGTCGCCGACCGCATCCCGAGCCGCCCGTACGGCCGCGACGCCATCCGCGATCCGGTCACGAGCGATGCGGATCTTCATCGCCCGGAATCCGGCCTCCTTCGCTGCGACTGCAGAGTCGGCCCGCGCCTGCGGCGACTTCAACTCACCGCTTGACGCGTAGGCGGGCAGACGATCGCGAGCGCCACCGAAGAACAGGCTCACCGGCAGACCCGCCACCTGCCCGATGATGTCCCACAACGCTGCTTCCAGCGGCCAATACCGTCCACCGTGGAAGTTGATGGTCTCGATCCTTCGCACCTGGCTGAGGATCTGCAGCGGGTCGGTGCCAATGAACAGGTCGCGATACGCCTCGAACCCGTCCATGGTGTCGCCCGAGCCGTACCCGACGATTCCGTCATCCGTGCGGACGACGACCAGCGTCGCCGGAAAGTCGACCCGCGGGTTCGGATCCCACGCCGCAAGGAACGGCGGATCCAGAGGCAGGTTCAACCGGATCAGTTCGATCTTCTCGATCTTCATCTCATGCCCTCAGAAGCTCTCAGAACTCACCATGATGTGACAAACGAGGAGGGCCACCTCTCGGCGGCCCTCCTCGTGGATCAGATCAGACCTTCTTCGGTCAGCCAGTCGATCGCGACATCCTGCGGGTCCTCGCCGTCCACGTCGACCAGCGAGTTGAGCTCCTGCATGACCTCGGTGGTCAGCATCGGCGAGATCTCGGCGATGATGTCGGCGATCGCCGGGTACTCGTCGAGCGTCTCCTGCTTCAACGTGAACGCGCCCTGGTACACCGGGAAGAACTCCTCGTCGTCCTCGAGCACGGTCAGCCCGAGCGCCGGGATGCGACCGTCGGTCTGGAACACCTCGCCGAAGTTGCAGTCGTCGCCCTTCTCCGTCGCCGTGTAGATGACACCGGTGTCCAGCAGCGCGACATTCGCGTCCGGAACGTCGATGCCGTACGCCTCCTTCAGACCCGGCCAGCCATCGTCGCGCGTCGAGAACTCGCTCTCGATGCAGAACGTCTGCTCGTCGGCGGGCAGGTCGGCGATGTCCGACAGCTTCTCGACCCCGAGCTCCTCCGCCTTGTCCTCGCGGATCGCGAACGCGTACGTGTTGTTCAGCGGTGCGGGGTCGAGCCAGGCGATGTCCTTCGCGGCATCCGCCTCCTTGGTCGCCTCGAACTGCTCCTCAGCACCCTGCACCGGCGCGGTATTGCCGTTGTAGGTGATCCACGACGTGCCCGTGTACTCCCAGTAGCCGAGGAACTCGTCGTTCTCGAGCGCCTGTCGCACGTTCGCCGAGCCGACGAGCTTGGTGTTCGCCTCGACATCGGCGCCGTGCGCCTTGAGGAGCTCGGTGGTGATGTGCGCCAGGACGAACTGCTCCGAGAAGTCCTTGGCACCGATCTGGCCGGTCAGACCCTCGAGCTCGTCGCCCTGGCTGCCGGTCGCCGTGCCGCCGGTCGAACAGCCGGCGAGCGCGAGGGCGCTAGCCGCCGCGATCGCGGCGATGGGAAGAAGTCTTACCCGCTTCATAATGGTCTCCTTTGATGCGTACGAGTGGGTGTTTCGGGAATGGATGCGCGGCCTGTCAGAGGCCGCGCGGGGTGACGATGTCTTCGACGAAACCGGCCACCCAATCGATGAGCAGCGCGATGCAAGCGACGAGCACCGCGCCGACGACGAGTACGGGGTAGCGCTGGAGCTTGAGGCCGTTCACGATCATGTCGCCGAGGCCCCCGGCGTTGATGAAGGTCGCGATCGTCGCGACGCCGACGCAGAACACAAGTGCCGTGCGGAGCCCCGCGAGGATCACCGGAACCGCCAGGGGCAGCTCGATGCGCGTCAGCACCTGCATGGGTGTCATGCCCATACCGCGTGCCGACTCGCGCACATTCGCGTCGACCTGGTCGATGCCGATCATGGTGTTGCGGAGTACGGGCAGGAACGCGTAGATCACGAGCGCCACCAGGGCTGTCGTGTAACCCGTCTGCCACACGATGGCGAGCAGGATCACGACACCGACCGCCGGAGTCGCCTGGCCGATGTTCGCGAGCGCCAGCACGATGCTGCGGAACACCTTCGACGGCGACTTGGCCGTTGCGATGCCCAGCGGGATCGCCAGCACGGCGACGAGAGCGGATGCCACGACCGTGAGGCTCAGGTGCTCCCCGATGCGGAGCGTGATGTAGTTCCAGTTGAGCGTCCGCTGCTCGATGGAGTCGAGCTCGAGACTCGATACCCACCACAGGAGCAGCGCGAGGATCACCACGACGACGATCGGGGTGATGAAACGCTTGAGCGTGAAGATACGTCGCCTGGCGGGCGGCACGAGCGTGCGCGTCGCCATGAGCTGCGTATCGGTGGTGACAGTGGCCATCATGCACCCGCCGGAGGAACACCGGGGAGCTCGGCACCGAGCACCTCGGAGATCGCCTCGACCGAGACCGCACCCACTGCTCTGCCGTCGCCGTCGACGACGTCGATGGCCGGCACACCCGCCAGAACGAGCGCGTCGAGCGCATCACGCAGGCTCGCCTCGACGGGGACCGACGGCACCCCGGACGCACCGGATGCGGCCTTGAGCTTGGCATCCGTGACCGGGATCAAGGCAAGTCGCTTGAGAGCCGCACCCTGACCGATGAACGAACGGACGTAGTCGTTCGCCGGACCGGAGAGGATGTTCGCCGGAGTGTCGAACTGCTCGATCTGGCTGCGATCCGAGAGCACGGCGATCCGGTCGCCGAGGCGGATCGCCTCATCGAAGTCGTGCGTGACGAAGATGATCGTCTTGCCGATCGACTCCTGCAGGCGCAAGAACTCCGCCTGCAGCTTCTCGCGGGTGATCGGGTCGGTCGCCCCGAACGGTTCGTCCATGAGCATGACCGGCGGATCGGCTGCGAGCGCACGCGCAACACCGACGCGCTGCTGCTGGCCGCCGGAGAGCTGCTTCGGGTAACGGGCGGCGAAAGTGCCGGGATCCAATTGCACGGTCTGCAGCAGTTCGTCGACGCGATCGGCGATCTTCTGCTTGCTCCAGCCGAGAAGCCGCGGAACGACCGCGATGTTCTCGGCGATGGTCATGTGCGGGAACAGGCCGATCTGCTGGATCACGTATCCGATGTGCCGACGCAGTTCGTTCGGGTTGAGAGACAGCACGTCGCGCCCGTCGATGGCGATCGACCCCGACGACGGCTCGATGATGCGGTTGATCATCTTCATCGTCGTCGTCTTGCCGCAGCCCGACGGGCCGACGAACATGACGAGCTCACCAGGGCGGACGCTCATCGAGAAATCGTCGACGGCCGGCGTCTCCTGCCCCGGGTACACCTTGGTCACCTTGTCGAGCGTGATCGCAACCCCGCTCTGGGCGGAGTCTGCGGATGCTGCGTCGGTTGTGGCGCGAGTGGCGGTGGAATCAGACACGGAGCCCCCTCGAGGTGGTCAGGCGGGTGATGAGGACGAAAGCGCCGTCGACGAGCAGCGCGAGGATGACGACGCCGAGCGTGCCGCTGAGAGCGAAGTTCAACGCGTTCTTGGAACCCAGCGACGACAGCCCCTGGAAGATGAGCTGACCCAGGCCCGGACCGGCGACGTAGGCGGCGATCGCGGCGATGCCGATGGTCAGCTGGGCCGCGACCCGAACGCCGGTGAGGATGATCGGCCAAGCGATCGGCAGCTGGATGGTGAACAGGATCTTCGCGGGCGACATGCCCATGCCCTTGGCCGATTCCATGATCGCCGGAGACACTTCGCGCAGTCCGACGGCCGTGTTCCGGACGATCGGCAACAGTGAATAGAAGATCAGTGAGATGACCGTCGGCGTCCAGCCGAGCCCGAACACCGGGGTGATCAGAGCCAGCAGCGCGAGCGACGGGATGGTCAGCGCGACACCGGCGGCGGCGATGGTCAGCGAGCGCGGCACCGGACGATTCCACACCGCGATGCCGATCAGCACGCCGATCACGGTGGCGAGCAGCACGCTCAGTGCCACGACGGCGATGTGCTGAAGAGCCAGCTCGAGGATGTCGTCCCAGCGGCGGCTCCAGAAAGTGAAGAGCCCCTGCAGATCGAAGCCGTTCATGAGCACCTCACCTTCTCTTCGTCGAGCAGATCGGCGGCCACCGTGGCCGTTGGTTTGAATCTAGGACTGGAGTTCGCGAGCGTGCAACCAAGGTTGTGCATATGTCAACGCACCTCTTCGGGATCGATCGCGAGCTGCGCGGCGGACCACGCGTCGACGGCATCCATGCGTGCGCGGATTCCGCGATGCCACGGGCGAAGACGTTCATACGTGCCGGATACGGGGGACGGATGCTGTTGTTCCGAGCGACCGACCATGGCCTGGACGGCGGCGGCCCAATCCGGATGCAGTCCGCTGCCCACTGCCGCACAGACCGCGGCGCCGATGCCGGCCGCGTCGTCAACGTTCGCCCGCTGCACCGGAAGGCGGAGAACATCTGCGATCATGCCCACCAGAAGCGGTGACTGCGCACCACCGCCGGTCACGAGCACACTGCGGAACGTGCGCCCGAGCTCCGCGGCCATTGCATCGATATGGTCGGCCATCGTGAACGCGATGGCCTCGAGTACGGCCCGCTGCAGATGACCCCGGCCTTGCGAACCCGAGAACCCGACGAACGCCCCACGTCGATGCGGCGCGTCGTCCGGCGCCAGCCAGTCCAGCACCGCGGCGACACCGTCGCAGCCGGGCGGCACCGCTTCGGCGGCCTCACCGAGTCGCCTGTCGAGCAGGTACAGATCGTCTCCGGCATCGGTCGGCTCATGCACTAGCGAACGCAGCCAGCTCACGGTCCACATCCCTCGGCGGATGCCGACGGACTCGGCCAGATGCTGACCGGGACGCGAGCCGAAGTTCACCCAGTGCGCAGAGCCGCCCTCCGGCGACTCGGCGATCGTCATGGCTGCGACGTACGTGCCCAGAGAGAGCAGCACCTCGTCCTGCGATCCGAGCCCGGCGCCGAGCGCCTCGACCGCCTTGTCGTTGGCCGTGGCGAACACCGGTATGCCCGGTGGCAGACCTGTGACCTCCGCAGCGGCTGCCGTCACGGTCCCGAGCGTTTCACCGGGGTCGACGAGATCGGACAGCATCTCCGGCGACATCCCCGTGCGGGCGTAGTCGGCGGCATCCGTGCTCCATCGCCACGTGGCGTGGTCGATCGGCCACATGCCCTGGTGATTGGCCGCGGCATCCGTGAACCGGCCGGTGAGGCGGTGCGTGATGTACCCCGAAGACGTGGTGATCCTGGCGACGTCCGGCGACGGCTCGTGCGGACGGCCGACGCGCTCGTCCATCCAGCTCAGCAACGGCTCCGCGAGCGTGCCGTCGGCCCGCAGCAGTGCACGGCAGAAACGAATCGTGCACAGTCCGATGCCGACGATCTCACCGACGTCACCGTCGAAGCGCGACATCGCCGTGCGGCAGGCCGCCGCGATCGACTCCCACACGTCGTCCCCGGGGTGCACGCTGCGACCCGGTGTGGGCGACTCGTATGCCCGCAGTCCGACTCTCGCGGAGGCATGCACGCGCCCCGCGGCATCCGCGATCAAGACTTTCGTCGATTGCGAACCGTTGTCGATCGCGACGACGTACGCCACGTCAGTCCTCCAGCGCGAAGATCGTCCCGGGATTCATGATCCCCTTCGGGTCGAGCGCGGACTTCAGCCGGCGCAGCAGTTCGGTCGCCGACCCGTGCTCCTGCTCGGTCCACGACGTGCGGTACTTGCCGATGCCGTGGTGATGCACCATCGAGCCGCCGTGGCGCAGCGCCTCTTCGACCACGATCGCATTCAGCGGCTGGTGGTACTCGGTGATCTCCTGCCGGGGCTCGACGGTGATGTTGTAGTCGTACACGAAGTAGAGGTTGGTGCCGGTCTGGTAGCTGTGCGACGAGTGGGCGCCGAGCATCGTGAGGTCCTGCGCACGGGGAAACTCCTCGCGCACCCGCCGCATGACCGCTTCATACAGATCCACCACGCGCGACCAGTCGACGGACACCTCGGTGGTGTATCCGAGGTGTGACTCGGTGAGCATCGTCGCCCTCTCGCGGTCGATCTTGTCCTGACCCCAGTTGAGGTTGTGGAACCACTGCTCGATGAGCGCATCGTCGACGCGCTCATGCTGCTTGCCCTCGAACACCTCCTCGATCGCCTCCGCTGTCGCATCCGCGAGACGCTTGGGGCCCTCCGCGACGAGAACGACGACGTTCTTCCCGTCGTGGAAGTGTGCGAAGTGCTGGCGAGCATCCTCGGGAGAGTAGACGCGTGCCACCGACGGTCGGTACCCCTGCGTGACGAGCTCGCGGAGCGCCTCGACACCGGTGCCGAACTCGTCGGTGAGGAATCCGAAGAACCGCAGGTTCTCTGGCTGGTACGGCCAGATCTTCACCGTCACCTCGGTGACGAAGCTCATCGCGCCCTCGTTGCCGATGATCAGGTGTCTGATGTCGGGGCCGGCCGCGCGTCTGGGCACGTTCTTGATGCGCGTCACCGTGCCGTCGGCGAGGACTGCTTCGAGCCCGACGACCATGTCCTCGATCCCTCCGTAGAGAGTCGAGAACTGTCCGATCGAGCGCGTCGCGACGAGCCCGCCGTACTGTGCAAGCGGCTTGGACTGGGGCGAATGTCCCGTCGTGTATCCGATCGCCCGCAGCTCGTCCTCCACACGCTGCAGCGGGGCGCCGCCCTGCACCGTCACCATCATGTCGGTCGTGTTGACGTCGAGCGTCCGGTCCATCCGTGAGCCGTCGAGCACGATCGTGTCGTCGACGACCACCTCCAGGCCACCCTCGGTCGCCGTGCGCCCGGTACGGGGGATGACGGCGATCAGATTTTCGTTCGCGAATCGAAGGACCTCGGCGACCTGCTCGGTGGACTCCGGGTAGACGATCACCGACGGGAACGGCCCGTCGAAGATGCCGTGCACGGCGGTGTACTTCTTGAACCTGTCGACACTCGCCTCGCGCAGTGCAGTCTCATCGATGTCGATCTGGTCAGGGCCGAGCAGCCGGGTGACGTGCTCGACGATCTGCGCAGTGGTGAGCGAGGAACGGGACGCGACCATCATGTTCTCCTGGGGTGTCGGGTGTGGCGGATTCGGAGCGGGTTTCAGCACAGCCTCAGCGGACGAGGTAGCCGCCGTCGACGACGAGGGTGTGGCCGTTGACGTAGTTGGACGCGGGGCTGGATAGGAAGACGACGGCGCCCATGAGGTCGGCCGGATCGCCCCATCGACCGGCGGGCACATGATCGATGATGCGTGCGTTCGCCACCTCGTCGGCACGGGTGCTCGTCGTCAGCGGAGTGGCGAAGTACCCGGGCGCGATGGCATTGACCTGGATGCCGAAGGGCCCGAGTTCGTCGGCGTAGGCCTTCGTGAACCCGACGACGCCGGCCTTGCTCGCCGCGTATGCCGGCGACTGCCGCCCGCCCAGGAACGAGAAGAGGGATGCGATGTTGACGATCTTGCCGGAGCCCTGCTCCATGAAGGTGCGGGCCGCGGCCTCGGCGAACTCGAACGTCGCGGTGAGGTTGACCTGGATCATCGGTTCCCACTTGTCCCGTCCGAACTCGCGTACATCGTCGCTGAGCAGGTTGATGCCGGCGGAGTTCACGAGGATGTCGAGGCCGCCGAGCGCCTGCCCGCACTGATCGACCATGCGCTGCGGCGCACCGCGCTCCGTGACGTCGACCTGCGCGAACTCGTAACGGCGGCCCGTCTCCTCGACCAGTCGACGGGTGGTGCCGTCGTCGTCGGCGAGCGACGGCACGAACACATCGGCTCCTGCCTTCGCCAGCGCGAGCGAGAACGCCCTGCCGAGACCGCCGTTGCCGCCGGTGACCATGGCGCGCTTGCCCTCGAGAGAGAACAGCGCCGTGCTGAAGTCCGTGATCTCCATTTCACGCCTTCCGTGATGCGAACGGGTCGGCGATGCCGACATAGGTGGTCTCGAGATACTCGTGGATGCCCTCGAATCCGCCCTCGCGGCCGACGCCGGACTGCTTCACGCCGCCGAACGGTGCGGCGGGGTTCGACACCACGCCGGCGTTGAGTCCGAACATGCCCGTCTCGAGCTCTTCGGCCAGACGCAGTCCGCGATCGAGGTCACGGGTGTAAGCGAAGCACACCAGACCGAACTCCGTGGCGTTGGCCAGACGGATCGCCTGCTCCTCGGTGGAGAAGGTGATGATCGGTGCGACGGGGCCGAAGATCTCCTCGCCGAGGATCGCTGCGTCATCCGGCACTTCGACGAGCACGGTCGGCTCGTAGAAGTAGCCGGGGCCAGGGATCGCGTTTCCGCCGACGGCGACGCGAGCGCCGCCCGCGACGGCATCCTTCACGAGCTCCGCGACCTTGTCGCGTGTGGCCGCGTCGACGAGCGGACCCATGGTCGAGTCCGGCTCGGTGCCCCGCGCCGGCACGAACGCGGCGATGCGGGCGGTGAACTTCTCGGTGAACTCGTCCGCGACCGACTCGTGCACGATGAAACGATTCGCGGCGACGCAGGCCTCGCCGCCGTTGCGCATCTTCGCCGCAACGGCGCCCTCGACCGCCGCGTCGATGTCGGCGTCTTCGAACACGAGAAACGGCGCGTTGCCGCCGAGCTCCATCGAGACGCGCAGCACCTGCTCGGCCGAGTCGGCGATGAGGCGTCGGCCGACTTCGGTCGATCCGGTGAACGACAGCTTGCGCAGGCGCTGATCCTTGATCAGCGGCCCCGTGACGGCGCCGGCCCGGCTGGTGGGAATGATGTTGAGCACGCCCTTCGGAAGGCCGGCCTCCTCCAGGGCCTGCGTCAGCAGCAGAGCGGTCAGCGGCGTCAGTGCCGCAGGCTTGAGCACCATCGTGCACCCGGCGGCGATCGCCGGCGCGATCTTGCGGGTGGCCATCGCCAACGGGAAGTTCCACGGGGTGATGAACAGGCAGGGCCCAACGGGCCGCTGCACCACGACGAGACGATTGCGTCCGTCCGGAGCTGTGGCGTACCGACCGGAGATGCGCGGAGCCTCTTCGCTGAACCAGCGCAGGAACTCAGCGCCGTAGGCGACCTCCGCGCGCGCTTCGGCGAGCGGCTTGCCCATCTCGAGCGTCATCGCGAGGGCGAAGTCCTCGGCGCGCTCGGTCACGAGCTCGAACGCACGGCGGAGTATCTCGGCACGCTCGCGCGGGGCGGTGCGGCCCCACGCCTTCTGGGCAGCGTGCGCGGCGGCGAGCGCGGCATCCCCGTCTTCGACCGTCGCGTTGGCGACCTGCGCGAGCACCTCACCCGTCGACGGATCGTGCACGTCGAAGCGCAGGCCGCTCGAGGCGGGACGCCATTCGCCGTCGACGTACAGGTCGACGGGCACCCGCTCGAGCAGGGCGGTCTCGTCGGAAGCGGTCACGGTCATCGTGCGAACTCCTCAGTCGGCGTGCGACGCAGTGGGGCGCCGACGAGGTCTTCGTACAGCTTGAAGGGTGTCATCTCGCCGGCGCGGTCTCCGAACAGCGCCTTCGCACGACGGAACTGCTGTTCGACGAGCGCGGAGAGCTCGACGGGGATGCCGACCGATCGAGCGAGATCCACCGAGAGGCCGAGGTCCTTGCAGGCCAGCACCAGAGCGAAGCCTTCGTCGTAGTCTCCACCGTCGAGGATCGATAGCACGTCGTTCTCGAGGAAGTTGCTGTTCGCCGGGCTGGCGATCAGCGAACGCCGCAGCACTTCGAGATCGACGCCGGCCTTGACACCGACAGACAGTACCTCAGCAGTCGCGATGAGGTGATTGAACCAGAGCTGGTTGATCATGAGCTTCACCGCGTAGCCCGCACCGTGTCCGCCGACGTGCAGTACCCGATCGGCGTCGCCCATGGCGTGGAACACGGGAAGCAGCCGATCGACATCTGCCGCGTCGCCGCCGATGAAGATCTGCAGCGTGCCGTTCGAAGCGCCGACGGACATGCCGCTGACCGGCGCGTCGAGGATGCGCAGTCCACGGTCGGCGTAATCCGTGCGCACCGCGTCTGCGACTTCGGGCACCGATGTGGACATGTCGATCCACGTGCCGCCATCGGCGATTCCGGCGAGGATGCCGTCGGCACCGTGCAGTGCGTCACCGACGTGCCGTGGCGTGGGGAGCATCGTGATCACCAGGTCGCTGTTCGCCGCGACCGCGGCCGCGGAGTCCGCCCAACGGGCGCCACCGGCGACGAGCTCGGCTGCGGCTTCTCGGCGCAGGTCGGTGACGACGAGCGGGAAACCGGCCGCCTGGAGGTTGCGGGTCATCCCGCTGCCCATGTTGCCCAGGCCGACGAAGCCGACGGTGGGGAGGGAGTCAGTCATCAGGATCCGTTCTCGTCGATCAGTCAGTGGGGGCCGTGTAGAAGGGGTTGCGCGGTTCGTTGCGGGCGGCCAGCACGTCGTCCAGCGCGGGCAGCTGCTCGACGCCGTTGCGCAGGGCGGTGCGGGTGGCCTCTCGGTTGTTGCGGTACACGGCGTCAGCGTCGTCGGCGCCGGGGTTCACCCAGACTGCCGCGATGATCACGTCGGAGTCCGCCTCTTCGGGGCTGATGACGCCGTCGGCGACGGCGTCGGCGACTCCCGCGGCGACGCCTGCCTGCGCCGGACCCCAGATCAACAGGCCGTGCTCGTCGGACTCGGGAGCAGCCTTCGTGATGAACAGCGTGAGCGGCTTCACGGGGAGCGAGGGCTGCAGGACGGCGACGAACGGGACATGGCCCGCGCTCGGCGTGCCGAGTGCTGTGGCCCAGGCGATGCCGGCTGGGCCGGAGCGCGGCCCGGCGACGGTGTTGATGTGGGCGGCGTTGACGCCTTCTCCCACGAAGCTCTCGCCGATGCGTGGATCGGTCATCGGAGTCCCCTCTCTCTGCATTGAGTCTGTGTGTCACCACGATAGGAACAACAGATGCCGATACGCCACTTGCAGATGCGCACATGGCAACTGTGTAGGGTGGGCGCATGGAGAACGCAGAGAAGCTTCCACGACGGAACACGTCAGGCCTGGCCCGCGACATCGAGATCCTCGAGGCGCTCGGCAGCCCGGAAGCCGCGCCGGGTGGGCTCGGCGTCGTACGCGTCGCACAACTCACCGGACGCGACAAAGCTGTCGTGTCACGGTCGCTCGCGACCCTGTCGGAGGCCGGACTCGCAGAGCGCGACGAGAGCACCCTCGCCTACCGACTCGGATCGCGGCTGTACTCGATGGCAGCCCTGACGCTCGAGAGCCGGCTCGCGGCGAAGTCGCGTCCGATCCTGCGACGCATGGCCCAGCAGGCGCGCGAGACAACGCACCTGTGCGTTCTGCGCGGCGGGAACGTGCTCACGATCTCGAGCGAGATGAGCCCGCACGAGTTCCGCACCACCGGATGGGAAGGGGTGACGACAGCCGCGTGGCGCACACCATCCGGACGAGTCCTGCTGAGCGACTGGGACGATGAGTCGCTGGTGCGCTGGTACGACGTGCACGGGCGCGATCAGGTCATCGTCGGCCCGGTGCCGTCGCACTCCGTCGGGTTCGCCGTGCTCCCGGCACCGCCCGAGGACAAAGCGTTGGTCTACGACCTTCCGTCGCTGCGCGCGGAGCTCGCCCGCATCGGCACTCGCGGCTACGCACTGCTCGACGAGGAGCTCGAACTCGGCGTCGTCGGCGCATCGGCACCCGTCCGCGACTACAGCGGCCGCATCATCGCGGCCCTGAACATCAGTGCTCCCAAGATCCGCATCAGTGATCGATTGGAAAGCCTCGCGCGCTACGTCAGTGCCGCAGCGGTCGAGTTGTCTGCACAGCTGGGGTTCGACCCCGATGCAGCGGTCGCAGAGAAGCCGGCCTGAGTCGTCGGCTCGGGCATCACTCGGAGGCGTCTGCATCCACCGAACGTCCGACCCCGGTGCAATGATCGCTTCATGAGGCTCTCCGAGCTCGTCGACACCACCCGCGAGGTCGCGGCCACCTCGTCGCGCCTGGCGAAGATCGATGCGCTGGCTCGATTGCTTCGGGATGCTGCGCCCGACGAGCTCCCGGTGATCGTCGGGTTGCTGCTCGCATCCCCTCGGCAGGGGCGGCTCGGGGTCGGATGGCGCGGCATTGCGGCACTGGAGATCACACACTCGACCGAGACGACGCTCACGATCAGCGATGTCGACCGGGCGCTGGACGAGCTCGCTCACGCATCCGGCTCCGGCTCGGCCGCCCGGCGCACGGGCGCCCTCTCGGCACTCGCAAGCGCAGCCACAGCGGATGAGTGGGACTTCCTCGCCCGCGCCATGCTCGGCGAGCTCCGCACCGGCGCCCTCGGCGGTGTGCTGCTCGACGCGATCGCGAAGGCATCCGACAGGCCTGTCGCCACCGTGAGAAGGGCCGCGATGCTAGCGGGCGACCTCGGTGAGACCGCACTGCTCGCCCTCACCGGTACTGCGGAAGACCTCGAGAACGTCGGACTCGAGGTGGGCCGGCCCGTCCTCCCCATGCTCGCGGCCACCGCTGCGACACCGACGGCCGCGCTCGATCTCACCGGCGAAGCATCCGTCGAATACAAGCTCGACGGCGCCCGCATCCAGGTGCACCGGCACGGCGACGAGGTCGGCGTCTACACCCGCAGCCTCGCCGACATCACCCACCGCGTGCCCGAGATCGTCGACATCGTGCGAGCCCTGCCCGCCCACGACCTCATCCTCGACGGCGAGACGCTCGCGCTCGACGAGGACGGCGGGCCGCGTCCGTTCCAAGAGACGATGTCGCGCTTCGGCGCCGACGTCGCGCGCACCATCGCCCTGCGCCCGTGGTTCTTCGACGCGCTGCACGTCGACGGTCGCGATCTGCTCGATGAGCCCCTGTCCACTCGCCTTGAGGAGCTCGACCGCGTCGCGGGCGAATGGCGGATGCCGGGTATCGTCACCGCCGACCCGTCCGCAGCGGAAGACCTCTCCCGCGAAGCACTCGCCGCCGGCCACGAGGGCGTGCTCGTCAAGGCCATCGGTTCGCCGTACTCCGCCGGGCGCCGCGGCAAGTCGTGGGTGAAGGTGAAACCCGTGCTCACGTACGACCTCGTGGTGCTCGCCGCCGAGTGGGGATCGGGGCGGAGGCGCGGCAAGCTCTCGAACCTGCACCTCGGCGCGCTCGACCCTGACGGCGAGTTCGGCGAAGCAGGCGGTTTCGTCATGGTCGGCAAGACCTTCAAAGGACTCACCGACGCGCTGCTGGACTGGCAGACCTCGACCTTCCCGTCGTACGAGACGTCGCGGTCCGCGCACGCGTTGTTCCTGCGCCCCGAGCTCGTCGTCGAGATCGCGATCGACGGCGTGCAGCGCTCGCCCCGCTATCCGGGCGGCATCGCCCTGCGCTTCGCCCGCGTCAAGGGCTATCGGCCGGACAAGACGGCGGCCGAAGCGGACACGATCCAGACGCTGCGGGGGTTGCTGCGGGAGTGAGGTCCCGTGCTTGACTGCGTTGTCACACCCTACGCGTAGCGTCCTGGCCATGACTTCGATAACCTCGACCATTTCAGTCTAGTGAGGTAGACTGTGGTCTCAGAACAACCGACCCGCAGGGTCATCCGAGTGCTCAAACGCAGCGGATGGCGTCCGTTGCGAACTGTCGGGAGCCACACGACATGGGAAGGGCCGAACGGAACAGCCTTCACGCTTCCTGACGGGCACAAGACCATCAGTCCGGGCGTGTATCGCAATCTGTTGAAGGCAATGGACGAGGACAATCGATGACCGCGTACGAAGCGACCGTCACTCGCGAAGGCAAGTGGTGGATGGTGAGCATCCCTGCGTTCAACGGGCTCACCCAAGCGCGGCGGCTCAGTGAGGCCACCGAAATGGCGCGCGAGTACATTGCCGCGTCTCAGGATCTTTCGATCGACAACGTGACCGTGCACCTGTCGTTCGATCCCATCGGCACGGTGGTCGATGTCACAGAACGTGTTGAAACCATCACCGAAGAGCGCACTCGAGCCGCGGAACTGGAGAGGTCCGCATCGCATCACGCGCGCGAACTTGCCCACGTTCTCGCCGCGGCCGACGTTCCGGTGCGCGACATCGGTGCCATCCTCCATGTCTCGCATCAGAGAGCGCACCAACTGCTCTCCTCACGGTGACAGCGGCGCCGTCCGGACGCTGCGAGCCCTGCTGCGGGCGTGAGGCGGGCGCGGCGTTTTTGACGCGACCTCGCCGAGGGGTCAACCCCCTTCTGCTCTGCGCCTGTCGGATGCACTGTCGTACGCACCAGCACCCGGACAGAAAGGCCACCGCCATGAGCGACACCACCGATGACCGAACCAAGGTCGCAGAGCTCGTCAAGAAGTTCCGCTTCGCGATGTTCGTCACGAACCACGACGGCACGCTCGTCGCCCACCCGCTGACCGTTCAGGAGGCTGAGTTCGACGGCGATCTGTGGTTCCTCGTCTCGAAGACCTCATCGCCCGTTCACGACCTCGCCGCGGACTCCCGCGCCAACGTTGCACTGAGTTCGAACGACGCATGGGTCTCGCTCTCCGGCACGGCACGGCTCGTCGAAGACCGCGACAAGATCGCAGAACTGTGGAACCCGATGGTCGATGCCTGGTTCCCGGAGGGGCCAGACGACCTCGACGTCGGCGTCCTGAAGTTCAGCGCAGACTCGGCCGAGTACTGGGACAGCCCCGGTGGAAAGATCGCGACAGCGTTCAGCTTCGTCAAGTCGAAGGTCACCGGCGAACGCTATGAGGGCGGGGAAAGCGGCAAAGTCGACCTCTGAGTTCGACTGTTCAGACCTCCCGTTGCGGTGACACGGACGTCCTCCCGGGCGTCCGTGTCACCAGCATCCGTACGACGACACCGATCACGCCGATCACGAGCGCGACCACGGCCGGTTGCCACAGCACGGCGACGGCCTGCGGGAACACCTGCGTGCCGGCCTCGGCCATCATTCCGAGGTCGCCGTCGAACACCCGCGACCCGAGCGCGTACATGATCGCCGTGAACAGCGCCGGCACGATCCAGACCGACAGCAGCCCGACGACCCAGACGCCCAGCCGGCCGATCGGACGCACGCCGCACCACGCGAGCGTCACGCCGACGATGACCGCGGGGAGCCAGCGCAGCACGTCCGCGATGAACTGCGGATACCCCATGTACGTCGTGAACGCCGTGATCGCAGTGCCGATCCAGTTCGCGAACGGCACCGCCGCCAGCACGATCCCCAGCGCGACCGGACCCACCGAGCGCCGCGAGGTCAGCCACAGCCCGAGCTGTGCGAGCAGGATGCCTGCGACGACTCCGCCCAGCATCCCGCCGAAGTACAGCACCTCGCGGCCGCCGGCCGTGCCGTCCCACAGGCCGAGGCCGGCGCCGAGAACTGCGAACGCCTGGAGCGTGACGATCAGGTGCACGAACAGCACTCCGAGCGCGGCGGCCGGTGTCCTCCGCTGACCCGCGACGCGTACGACGAGACCGGCGACGACTCCGCCGAGTAGGAGCATGACGAAGATGTTGATCGCGTAGTACTGACTGAGCGGCAGCAGTGAGAACGGCATGTCGTCGGGCAGGGTCTGCTCGTGCCACAGGTTCTGCAGCGGCAGGATGCCACCGCCCACCCACGATGGGAACAGCATCACGGCGGCGGCCCCAGCCCCGATCAGCAGGGACGGCCAGAATCGTCCGCGGACGGGTGGAGTCTCGGATTCCATTCGGCCAGCGTGCCAGATGACGGGCGGATGCCGGTGCACGCCGCGCTCGCGTGCCACGCCGCGGCACCCCGCATGCTGGATCACTTGCGTCGGTTCTGAGCGCGCATAACCGGCGAAACTGATCCAGCCCGGCATGCGGCGGCGTCGACTACCGCTCCACGCCGCGCAATCGGGTTCGATGATCGTCGGCGCGACCGTGCCGTTCGCACGGCTGGCGCGGCTCCCGCGGACACAGTACCCAGAGCGCCGAGGCCCGCACGCGGTACAGCCGCCATGCTGAGGCGCCCGTTACGTCTTCTTCGGCGACCGCTGATCCGCCGCGCTCCTGCGGCCCCGGATAGACGTCGAGCGCCAGCCGCAGCTCGTCGCCGGTCAGCGTCTCGGCGAGACCGCTCGCGTACACGCAGCGCCCGAAGTAGGGCGGCACCGTCGAGTCGAAGACCGCGAGGCTCACCGCAGGGTGCGCCTCGATGTTCTGCGAGTGCTGCGATGTCTGCGCCGACATCCAGTAGAACGCTTCCAGACCGTCATCCGCCGCGAAGTAGACCGGCGTGCTCCAGGGGTTGCCCTCGGCATCGACGGTCGCCAGCGTGACATACCGGATGCTGTCGACGATGCCGCGCGCGTGGTCGAAGAGGTCGTCGTCCATGGCGCACACGGTACTCGGCATCCGGTGCGTGCGGCACCCTGTTCGTAACTTCATACGAATGTCGGGGACCCTCACGATACTGGAATCATGACCTTCGCAGCCGAGATCACCGACCGCGCGACAGCGCTGGTCGCGGTGCTCGGGGCGGACGTCGAGTCGCAGGATGTCGCGGCTCGGGCGGCTCTGCTGAGCGACGCGGATGCTGTGTTGGTCGCCGAGGCGGCGGCCGCGCTGATGCGCTGCGCCGAACTCGCGCAGGTGGCGGCCGTCGGCGTGATCGCGACGCGTTCGACGCGGGATGCCGGGCAGTCAGGCCTCGCGCAATCGCGCGGGCATCGCACGGCGTTGTCCCTCGTGCAGGAGCTCACGGGTGCCGGCAAGGCGGATGCTGCGCGCAAGGTGCGCGTGGGTGAGTCCCTGCTGAGCGTGCCTGAGCCGGTCGCTAAAGGTTCCGCTGCCCCTTTGGTGCCGGCGTGGGATGCTGCGCTGAGCGTGGCACTGTCGGCGCAGACCATCACTGCGATGCAGAGCGACGCGATCCGTCAGGGTCTTGGCGAGCCCGTAGTTGTGGAGGATGATCCTGCTGCGTCTGCTGATTCTGCGGCAGAGACCTGGGCGCTGGCGGCGGAGCATCTGATCGCAGAAGCGGCGAAGGTGTCGCTGGATGAGCTGCGGCAGACCGCGCGCTCAGTGCGCGATCGGCTCGATCCCGAGGGCGCGAAGCGCCGGTTCCTGGAGCGGTACGAGCGCCGCAGCTTTCGGCTCTGGATGGATGCTGACGGCAACCGACGGGGGTCGATCCTCTTCGACGACGAGGGCTGGCTGCAAGCGCAGACCCTGCGCGACAACGCCATGCGGCCGCGGCGCGGTGGACCGCGGTTCGTCGACTCGGCAGAACGCGAGCGTGCGGCCGATCTCACAGCGGACGAGCGGACCAACGATCAGCTCACGTACGACCTGCTCTTCGACGTCGTGCGGACCGGCACGCTGGCCGACGCTGAAACCGTGTTCGGCACCCGGCAGGCCGGCGTGCGGCTCGTGCGGGTCGTCGACGAGCCGATGGCCCACGCCGAAGACGGACTGACGACTCTGCCCGGAGCCGTCGCCGACCAGCACGTCTGCGACAGCGGATACGTTCCGGTCACCGTCGACGGCGGCGGTAACCCGCTCGACGTCGGGCGAGAACAGCGACTCTTCACGTCCCGACAGCGCATCGGGCTGGCCGTGCGCGACGGCGGGTGCATGTGGCGAGGGTGCGACCGTACCGCTTCCTATTGCGAGGCGCACCACATCGACGAGTGGAGCGCCGACTGCGGCCGGACGGACATCGATCGCGGGATTCTGCTGTGCCGGTTCCACCATATGAACCTGCACCACCACGGATGGCGCATCACGCGCAACGGGAAGGACGATTTCGTCCTCCATCCGCCGGGCGACAGGTTCGGCGCGGAGTCGATCCTGCTGCAGAAAAGCCTTCCGCTCACATACGCATGGGCAGCGATCGATCCACCGTCGCGAAGATTCCGCCCGGCTGGGTGAGCCGGGGCTGGAAGTGTTGGCGATGTTCGTGCAGTGCACGGGCGTGGCTTGGCGGCCACTCGGGTGGGGCTCGGCGGCCACGCGAGCACGCGACTCATGCCCCCAGCGGGCGGCGCGCGGCTCTCACCCCGGCACGGGTGGCGCCAGGGCACAGGCGGCCACGGATCTGACAGGGCTCGAGCGATGCGCGGATCCGGGCCGGACTCGCCGCGCAGGCAAGGACCCGACGCCGTGCGGACATGGGCCTGACGCGACGCTAGCCCGATAAGCGTGATCGGCCAGCCCGCCGCGCCCCGGCCATCTCCTCGAACACCTCGCCTACACTCGCACCCATGAGTCTCGCCGACGTCCGCACCGCCGCCGAGGTCGAGGCGCTCGCCGCACGGATCCTCGGCTCGCGTGAGCAACCGCTCGTCCTCGTCTCGACGGATGCCGACGGCCTCTTCGCCTTCGACCTGACCAGGCTCCGCGCTGAACTCGACGGCGTCGCCGACATCGTCACGATCGAGACCGGCACCGCCAGCCGCGACCTCGAGAACCTCATGCCGCCTAAGACGCACGCCTTCGGCGGAGCCGCCCGCTCCTACCCGCCGGACTTCGGCTCGGCGCCCGACTGGACGCGCTCGCATCTCCGCTTCCCGGGCCACGCCGACACCGACGACCTCATCGACGACGTGTTCTCCCAGACGCACGGACGCACGGTCGAATCGGCCCGCCCGACCCAGGTTCGTCACGCCAGCGGCACAGTCCAGGGTTTCGTCGCCGACGGTACCCGCGCCATCATCCGTCTCGACGACGGCGCGACCGTCACGGCGACCGACGACCTTCTGCCGCCCACCATCCCCCTGATCGGCGCGCTCGTGGAAGGCGGCCCGGTCGGCGGCATCCTCGAAGGCAACGAGCTGCACCCGGAACCGCTCAACGCGGACCTGTCGACCTTCGCCGACGGCTCACATACGCTCGCGCTGGTCGTGAAGGTGACCGATCTGCGCGCGACCGTGCAGCTGCACCCGCGAGAGGCGTTCGTCCTCCGCCGGCGCGACGTCGACGTCGACGAAGGACCCATCACCGACCTGCTGCACGTCGGCGATGTCGTCCGCGTCCGGGTGCGCCGCACCCCCGCCGGCATCGGACTCAGCTACGCGGATGCCGATCCTGACGCACCGCTCGTTCCCTCACTCGCGCTCGTCACCGGAGGTCCGGCGTGGCTGAGCGAGGGACGGCGACGCGAAACCAGCGCGCCAGTGGGTGCGTCCGAGGGTGCAACCACCTCCGGGAGCGGAGCTTCCGACGCCGCCGCGGCCGGGACTGCTGAAACCGGTGGCGCCTCACACGCACTCGGCGGGGCCGGGGTCGACGTGTCCACCGCGGGTCACCTGACGCCCGCGGCGCCTGCGCCGGTCCCGGCATCCGTCGACGCCGCGATCCGCCACGACCTGGGTGCCCTGTCGAGCGAAGTGGCCGCCGTGCGGCGTGATCTGCTCGCTCTCACCAATCTCGTCGCGCGCGGATCCGGTGCGGTATCCGATGCTCCGGAGCTGGCGAAGCTCCGCACCGAGAACCAGCAGCTGCAGAGGATGCTCTCCGACGAGCGTGCAGAGCGCGCGTCGCTGGAGGCGAAACTGGCCGACGCAGCGCAAGACCGCCGCGAGGCCGGGCGTGCGCTGCGTGATGCCCGTCGTGCCGCCGAACGGGCACATGTGGATGCCACGCCCGAGGGCATCCGGATCGAGATCGAACGCACGTGGGGTAACCGCACCGCACCAGGCGAACGTGAACGCTGGCCGCTGCGGGAGTACACCTTCGGGGCGGACTTCATCGCGTCGCTCGAGGCGCTCGATGAGAACCAGCTGGCCAAGGCCGTGCGCGCGTGCGTCGATGCCGTCACCGGCCGCGACCGCGAGATTCCGGCGCGCGAGCTGCACCGACTGCGCTCGGGCGAGGGCGGCGACGACTCGTACATAGTGCGCGCCGACGGATCGAAGTGCTGGCGTTCAGCGATCGAGCAGAACACTCCTGGCGCGCGGCGCCTGCACTACTGGGAGCTGCCCGGCGGAGCCATCGAGCTCAGCCGCATCGTGCACCACGACGACACGAAGCCGTAGGGCAGCCATAGGGCTGATGCCGGAGTGGCCGCCCTACGCGAGCCCGCGCGGCAGCACCGACCCCTCGAGAGGGGGTCGCGTTTCGTCGCTTCACGCACGCCCAAGCGACACTTGCGTCCCCTGCGCCGGCCCCGGGGGTCGCATCCCTGCAGGAGGGGTCGCGAGTGGTCGCTTAAGGCCCGCGCAGGCGACACATTGCGACCCCGCGCCGGGTTTCAGGCGCCTACCCATACGGGAGGGGTCGCGGGTGGTCGCTAAACGCGCGCCTTGGCGACGTATTGCGACCCCCGGCCGGACGCGGGGCTCCGGCACCTCAGTACTCGGTGCGCGACGCCGTACTCAACCAGCGCTCGAACGGCGCATCCGCATCACTGACCCGCATCGCCTCCACCGGCACCGTCCACTCAGAGCGGTCGGACTCGAACATCCGGTAGAAGGCCAGATCGTCGAACCCACCCCGAGCGGCGTCATGGCGATCGGCGGCGTACACGACGCGATCGACACGAGCCCACAGAGCAGCGGCCATGCACATCGGGCACGGCTCGCACGACGAGTACAGCGTCGCACCCTGCATCGAGAAGTCGCCGATGCGCTGCCCTGCCGCGCGCAGCGCCATGATCTCCGCGTGCGCACTCGGGTCGTGATCGCTCGACACGCGGTTCTGACCGGTGCCGATCACCTCCCCGTCGCGCACGACCACCGCGCCGAACGGTCCCCCGTCATCCGCCACGTTCTTCACGGCGAGATTCACCGCCTGCCGAAGAAAGTCCTCATCAGCGGAACTTCCTGCCGAGTCGCCGTCATCGTTGATCGTCGAAGCATCCGTGTTCATGGGCGACAGGGTAACCCTCGCGCCTCACAGGGCACTCAGGCCCCAGCGCTGCCCTGATAACGTTCCCTTGACGAAGCTGGAGGCGGGCAATGAGCGCACGGGCACATCGCCCGACCATCAAAGAGGTCGCGCAGCACGCCGGCGTGAGCCCGATGACCGTCTCCCGCACGCTCTCCGGTGGTCTCAACGTCAAACCCGACGTGCAGGAGCGCGTCCTCGCCGCCGTCGCAGAGCTCGGTTATCACCGCAACGAGAACGCTCGCAGCATCCGCCCCGGCCATTCCAGCGGACTGATCGGCGTCGCCATCACCAACATCGCGAACCCGTACTACAGCACCTTCGCGCTCGGCGTCGAGGAGGAGGCCGCACTCACCGGCCGGCGCATCCTGCTCGGCAACACGTCGGAGGATGCCGCCCGCGAGAACGCGCTCGTCAGCGACTTCCTCGGCCGCCGCGTCGAGGGGCTCATCGTCGTACCGGCGAGCACCGAGCCCGACCATCTCGCGGCATCCCAGACACAGGGCGTCCCGGTCGTGCAGGCGTCGCGCCGCATCGACGGACTGGATGCCGACAGCGTCGTCCTCGCCGACGACGACGGCGCGCACCGCGGAACCACGGCGCTCATCGATGCCGGCCACACGCGAATCGGCTACCTCGGCAACACCCTCTCGATCTTCACCGGTCAGCGCCGACACGCGGGATTCATCCGTGCGCTCGAGGAGCGCGGCATCCCGATCGACCCGAGGCTCGTCGCCGCCGGGCAGCAGACCGTCGACCAGGCCCGCGAAGCAACCCGCGCCATGCTGCGGATGAAGAACCCGCCCACCGCACTCTTCTGCGCCAACAACCGGAACGCCATCGGCGCGCTCAAGGAGATCAGCCGCCAGCTCGGGTCTGGGCTGAAGCCCGCGTCGGAGTATCCCGAGATCATGAGCTTCGACGACTTCGAGCTCGCCGAGCTCTCACCCGTGCCGATCAGCGTCATCGACCACGATCCGCGAGAGCTGGGACGCACCGCCGCGCGACTCCTCTTGGATCGATTGGATGCCGAGGGCGACGGCGGAGCGGCACGGGAAGTCGAGCTGCCGGTGCAGCTGCGGATGCACCTGCGCTAGGAGCGGTGCGGCGGGCGGTTTCGACTCGGCTGAGCCTCGCTCAACGACCCCAGCACACGACGAGCCAGAAAGGTGTTGACACCCCTTGCCCTCGTTGGTAACGTTACCAATCAATCAGACGGGAGTGCGGTTATGGAGCTGTGCATCGACTTCGGTGGCACCGAGATCAAGCTCGCCGTCATCGAGGGCGCCAGCATCCTGGCATCCGACCGCATCCCCGTCACCGGCAGCACCGCCGACCTCGACGCCGCCGTCACCGCTTCCCACGCGCTGATCGAGCGGGCGGGCGGCACCCCGACCTCGGCCGGCATCGCCGTCCCCGGGGTCGTCGACCCGGCATCCGGCCGCATGCTGCGCGCCAACGACAAGTACGAGTTCCTGAACGACTTCGACCTGAAGCAATGGGTGCGAGAACACCTCGGGCTCCCCGCCGTCGTCGAGAACGACGCGCGCGCCGCGCTCATCGGCGAGACCTCGACCGGATCAGGATCCGGCGAGCGCGACGCCGTCCTCGTCACCCTCGGCACCGGCATCGGCACCGCCGCGATGATCGACGGCGTCCCGCTGCGCGGAGTCACCGGCCACGCCGGCATCCTCGGCGGCCACGCCACCGTCGACCTCCACGGACCGGTGTGCCCGTGCGGGAACGTCGGCTGCGGAGAGGCGCTGGCGTCGAGCTGGGCACTGCGGGAGGAGGGTACGTTTCGACTCGCTCCGCTCGCTCGACGCGCTTCGTCTGCGGCGGGTGCGCCTCCTTCGCTCAACGACCCGCAGGGCGATGGACCGTCAACGGTCAAGGAACTGTTCACGTCCGACGATCACGCCGAGATCCGAGATGAATTCCTGCAGGTCTGGGGCGCGACCGTGGTCACGCTCTGCCACATGTACGACCCGCGCGTCGTCATCCTCTCCGGCGGCATCCTCCGCGCCGGCGACGCCGTCAGCGCCCCGATCGAGACCTACGTGCGCGAACACCTCTGGCCGTCGATGACCCCACCGCGCTTCGTCGTGCCCCCAGAACCCGAATACTCCGTCGTGCGAGGGCTGAGCGCCCTTGCGCGCACCCCGCGACACCAGGAGATGAATTGAGCACGCCGATCAGCGACATGCACGAAGGACACACCGAGCGCGGCCGCTACGACACCCAGCCCACGGTTCCCTTGCCCAGTGGCGAGCGCATCCTCCGCGGTTCCGCCGCCTGGCAGACCGCCGCCCAGAACGCGACGACCCTGCTGGTGGACACCTACCCCGGCGTGAACATCCCGGCGCTCACCGCGCAGCTGCGCGACGCCCTCCCCGACTGGACCATCGTCGACGTCGAGGACGCCGCCCGCCCTGTTGTGGAGATCGAGCAGCTGATCGCCCCGAACCTCACCGACGACCGCGTCTTCGGCGTCATGAGCCACTTCACCCTCACTGACTTCTACGACGCCGGCAGGCTCGACAAGCTAGCCGGCCGCGTCACCGACCGCACGATCGTGGTCGGCTGGGGTGCTGGACTCCTGGCGGACCGCGTCGAGCGAAGCACCACGGTGCTCGTCGACATGGCCCGCTGGGAGATCCAGCTGCGCCTGCGCGCAGGAGCCACCAACTGGCGCGCCGACAACGCCGACGAAGACATCCTCCGCAAGTACAAGCGCGGCTTCTTCGTCGAATGGCGCGTCGCCGACCGCCACAAGCGCTCCCTCTTCGACACCCTCGACTTCGTCGTCGACGGCAACGCCATCGCCCCGGCCGAGCCGCACGCCGACTCCCCCGAGGCCGGCATGATCACCGGCGACGCGTTCCGCATCGCGCTGCAGGATGCCGCCACTCGCCCCTTCCGCGTCGTGCCGTTCTTCGACCCCGGCGTGTGGGGCGGCCAGTGGATGAAGTCGCTCATCGGCCTCGACCCGTCCAAGGACAACTACGCCTGGTGCTTCGACTGCGTTCCGGAGGAGAACTCGCTGCTGCTCGAGAGCGACGCGGGTGCGGACGAAGGCGGCGTCATCGAGATCCCCTCCCTCGACCTCGTCTTCGCCCAGCCGGTCGACCTGCTCGGCGCCAAGACGTTCGCACGCTTCGGTGCGGAGTTCCCGATCCGCTTCGACTTCCTCGACACCATGGACGGCGGCAACCTCAGCCTGCAGGTGCACCCGCTGACGGACTACATCCAGAACACGTTCGGCATGGCCTACACGCAGGACGAGAGCTATTACCTGCTGGATGCCGGTGACGACGCTGTCGTCTACCTCGGCACCAAGAACGGCATCGACCAGGATGCGATGCTCGCAGACCTCGCCACCGCGCAGCAGGGCGAGACGCCCTTCCCCGCCGAGAAGTACATCAACTCCTACCCGGCCCGCAAGCACGACCACTTCGCGATCCCCTCGGGCACGATCCACTGCTCCGGCGCGAACTCGATGGTGCTCGAGATCTCGGCCACGCCGTTCATCTTCACGTTCAAGCTCTGGGACTGGGGCCGCGTCGGGCTCGACGGCATCCCGCGGCCCGTCCACCTCGATCACGGCGCCCGCAACATTCAGTGGGACCGCGACACCGACTGGGTGAACGAGAACCTCATCGACCAGGTCGAAGAGATCAGCCGCACCGGCGACACGATCGAGGAGCGCACCGGCCTGCACGCGCTCGAGTTCATCGAGACCCGCAGACACTGGTTCACCCAGGGCGCAGACCATGACACCGACGGAACCGTCAACGTCATCAACCTCGTCGAGGGCGATGAAGCGCGCGTGGTCAGCCCGTCCGAGACCTTCGAGCCCTTCATCGTGCACTATGCCGAGACGTTCATCATCCCGGCGTCCGTCGGGGCCTACCGGATCGAGCGCACCGAGCGGACGCGCAGCGACCGCCTCGCCACCGTGAAGGCGTACGTCCGAGGATCCCGCACGACCGACAACTGACCCGAAACACCGACACCAGCAATCCAGAACAAAGGAGTTCCCATGATCTCGCGACGCAAGATCGCCATCACCATCACCGGCCTGGTCGTGGCCGGAGCAGCCCTGGCCGGCTGCTCCGGCGGGACCGGCGGGTCCGGAGACGGTGGAGAGACCACCGGCACGCTCAACTTCTACACGGACAAGGCCGCGTGGAAGCCCGACTTCGAATCCCTCAACGAGACGAGCTCGGCCGATGTCGACATCGACCTGAAGACGACCGGCTACTCGGACGCCAACCAGTACGACGCGTTCATCAAGCAGTCGTTCCGCACCAGCAAGTCCCCAGGGCTCTTCACCTGGCACACCGGCCAGTCGCTGAAGGAGCTCGTCGACGAAGGCCTGATCGCCGAGACCACCGACATCTGGAAGAAGGCGATCGACGAGGGGTGGGTGAGCGAAGACCTCGCAGCCGGCTACACCTTCGACGGCAAGCAGTACTGCGTGCCGATGAACATCGCCTACTGGATCATGTTCTACAACAAGGCCGCGTTCGCCGACAACGGCATCGAGGTGCCCACCACCTGGGACGAGCTGAACACCGCAGCCGAGACCCTCAAGGACGCCGGCGTCACGCCGTACTACCAGACGAGCACGCTCTTCACGTTCCAGTGGTTCCAGCACCTCGTCGCCTCGACCGATCCCGATCTGTACGAGGGACTCACCACGGGCGACGTCAAGTACACCGACCCCGAGATCGTCGACGTCATGAACCTGTGGCTCGACGAGCAGAAGGACGGCTGGTTCAGCGATCCGGGAAGCACGACCGACCCGGCCGTCGCGCTCAAGCAGGGCGATTTCGCCATGATCAACTTCGGCACGTTCTTCGCCGGCAACCTCGCCGGCGCCGGAATGAGCACGGACGACTACGGCATGTTCGCGATCCCGGCGGTCAACGGAGATCTCGAGAAGACGCCGGTCGCCGTCGAATCCGGCCCGATCTGCGTGGCCGAGAGCTCCTCGCAGAAGGACCTCGGCCTCGCGTACTCCGAGTGGTGGATGTCGGACGGCGCGCAGACCGCCTGGAACGCCGCGCACGGTGACGTCGCCTTCAACCCCAAGGCCGAGGTCGCCGATCCCGCTCTCGCAGAGCTCGGCACCGAGATCGCCGGTGACGACTACCAGCTGTACGACCGCTTCTTCGAGGCGATGCCGACCGAGATCGTGACCACCGCGATCGAGCAGTTCGGCGCCTTCAACGCCAACCCCGGCGACCCGATGCCGTTCCTGGAGAAGATCCAGGCCACGGCTGACAAGTACTGGGCAGAGCAGGAGTAACGGGTCGGATGGCGCACCAGAAGACGCCGTACCAGTGGTCCGCCCGGGGCTTCATCGCCCCGGGCGTGCTGCTCATCGCGGTCCTGCTCTACCTGCCGCTGCTGTGGACGGTCTACCTCAGCTTCACTGACTACAACGGGCTCGGCAGCCCCGACTGGATCGGCCTCGACAACTACGTCGAGATGTTCACCGACGGCGACTTCCTGACCTCCGCCCTGAACACCGTGCTGTGGGTGGTCGGGACGCTCATCATCCCGGTCGGCATCGGGCTCGCGGTGGCGCTGCTCACCTGGAACCTCGGCGGCGGACTCTGGCTGCGCCTGCCCTTCCTCATCCCCTACGCCCTGTCGGGCATCGGCGTCGGCGTGGTGTGGTCGTTCATCCTGTCCTCCGGCGGCGCGCTCGATCAGGCGCTCGCCGTGTTCGGCATCCTGGATCCGCCGCGCTGGCTCCTGGATGCTCCGCTCAACACCGTCGTCATGATCATCGCCGCCGCATGGCAGGGCGTCGGCGTGAACGCGCTGCTGTTCACGATCGGGCTGCAGGCGATCCCGAAGGAGCCGCTCGAGGCCGCCCGCATCGACGGAGCCAACGGCATCCGCCTGTTCACCAGCATCCTCTGGCCGATGCTCCGTCCGCTCACCGCCGTGGTCGTCGGACTCTCGATCGTCGCGAGCCTGAAGACCTTCGACATCGTCTGGGGCATGACCAAGGGCGGACCGGGAACCGTCTCGGAGACCCTGGCGCTGACGATGTACAAGGAGACCTTCGTGAACAGCGACTACGGCCTGGGCTCCGCGATCGCCGTGTTCCTGACCGTCATCACGCTCGTCGCCTCGGTGACGTACTTGCGCCAGCAACTGTCGCCGAAGAAGGAGTTCTGACATGAAGACCCTCCGCTACGGCATCCTCATGATCCTCGGCCTCATCTGGCTGATGCCCGCTTACCTGCTCGTCGTCAACGCGGCCAAGGACCCGCTCACCTTCACCTCGAAGGAGTCGTGGATCCCCACCGACTTCCACCTCTTCCAGAACTTCGCCGCCGCCTTCGAGCTGTCGGGGCTCGGCAGTTCGATCGTCAGCACGCTGATCTACTCGATCGTCTCGCCGGCGATCGCGGTGCTCGTCGGAGCCGCCGCCGGCTTCGCGATCGTCGCCCTGCGGCTCAAGCACGGATTCACGTGGTTCGTCGTGATCTTCGGCGGATCGGTGTTCCCGTTGCAGATGATCCTGCTGCCCCTGTTCGACGCATATTCCCGCACCGGAATGTTCGACACCCGGGTCGGCATGGTCATCATCTACACGGTCATCTCGATACCGTTCTCAGCGTTCGTGATGCGCAACTTCTTCACCGGAGTCGCTCACTCGACGTTCGAGGCGGCTGTTCTCGATGGCGCCACCACCTGGCAGATCTTCACGCGCATGTACCTGCCGATGGCATCCAGCGCGCTCGTGGCGATCTTCATCCTGCAGGCCACGTTCGTCTGGAACGACCTGCTGCTGGGCCTCACGCTCAGCCAGTCGGACGACATCCGCCCGATCGTCACGACCCTGTCCGGCATGCAGAGCACGTACGGCGGCGCACAGATGTCGACCGTGCTCGCGGCGGCCGTCATCGTCTCACTGCCGACGGTCGTTCTGTTCCTCTGCACGCAGAAGTTCTTCAACAAGGGACTGGCCCTCGGCCAGTACTGACGCACTCTTTCGTAAACGTGTGAAAGGCACCATGAATCCGCTGATCCCCACGGTCGACGATCTCGCCGCCGACCCGATCACCCACCAGTACGACGACATGATCGCGCCGGCCGGGCTCACGAACATGCTCGGAACCGTCCGTGTCGACCATGACCTCACCGCGCTCTCCGCGGTGCAGTTCCCGCCCGTCTCACAGGGGCTGACGCAGACCGCCGTGCTGTTCGTCGACGGGCGTCTGTTCGCGTCGTACGGCGTGCCGGTCACGCACGAGTGGCGCCCGGACCGCGTCGTCCGTCGAGCTGAGCTCGGCGCCCTGACGATCGAGACGACGACGGCGTGCGTGCCGGGGTCGATGGCCGTCGCGATCGACATCGTGGTCTCGTCGGAATCGGCGCGCACGGTGACCATCGGCCTGTCGGCCGCCGCACGCGTCACCCGGTCGTCGGACGCGTGGCTCGATGCCGAATCGCCCTCCGGAACGGATGCCGCGACGGTCAAGGGCAGCACGATCGAGTTCTCGTCGGCGGATGCCGCGGCGTGGAGCGTGCAGGGACTGGCCGAGGGGGAGGCAGCGCTGAGCGGGGTGGCGGCGCTGCCTGCGGAGTTCGAGATCGGCATCGGCGGCAACGGCCGCGGCGGCGATCTCACGGTGGTGCTGGACGTGCCGGCGGGCGGGTCTGCTCGGACCGGCTACGTGCACGCGATCGGCACCTCGGCGGATGCCGCGCGCCGGACGTACGCGAAGGTCGCAGCGGACGTGCCTGGTGCTGTCGCGTCGGCCGAGGAGTTCTGGAACCGGCAGCTCGCGGCGGCCTTCACGCCGGACGACGGCGAGTTCTCGGGTGCGCTGCCAGTGCTGGACACGGCATCCGAACCCCTGCGGCGGATCTATTGGTGGGCCGCCCTCGGCCTCATCTGGTTCCGCCGCGACTGGGACGGTAACGTACTCGGCCGCTCGTACGACACGCTCATGCCCAATTACTGGGGCACGACGACGTTCATCTGGGACTACAGCCTGAGCTCCGTCAGCCACGCGCTGCTCGACCCGGCCGAGATGCGGAATCAGATCCTGCACTGGATCTCGCTCGACATCCACTCGCACTTCGGCACTTCGTCGATCACGGGCGGCCCGGTCGGGCGCTGGTACTCGGTCAACGACTACGCCATGATCCGGCTCGTCAACGACTACGTACGACTGACCGGCGATGTCGGCTTCCTGTCGGAACGAGTCGGAGATGCGACCGTCGCGGAGTCGGTGCAGGAGTGGGCGACGGCGTGGAAGGCGCTGCGCCACGACACGGATCTCGCCGACTACGGCGAGATCGACAACCTGCTCGAGTGCGTGAGCTCGTACACGCACGAGGTCGCGAGCCTCAACGCCGCGAACGTCTGGAACATGCGCACGGCTGCGTCGCTCGTCGAGTTTCACGCTTCGGAAGGGCACGAGCAGGATGCCGCGGTATCCACCCTCCGCGCCGCGGCCGACGACCTGCTGCCGTCCGTCATCTCCCGCTACCTGCCCGGGCAGGGGATCTTCGCCGCCGGCCAGCCCGACGGCACGATGCTGCCGGTGCGGCACTGCTACGACTTCAGCGTCGTCGGCACGACGATCGCCGCCGACCTGACGCCCGGCATCCGTGCCGAGATGGTCGAGTTCTTCCAGCGCGAGCTGCAGACCGACAACTGGATGCGCGCTCTCTCGCCCTGGGATCCGGATGCCAGCTACAGCGTGCGGCCCGATCACCAGTGGAACGGCGCGTATCCGGCCTGGCCGGCGGATGCCGGGCGAGCCCTCGCCGCGCTCGGAGCGCCAGGAGTGCTCACCGACTGGATCTCCGGCCTCGCGCAGACCGCGAACCAGGGCCCGATGGGGCAGGCGCACTTCGTGGAGGAGGCCGTGCCCGGCCTGAACGGCGGAGCGCGCAAGGCCCCGCCGCAGCTGCCGTACATCACCGACTGGGCGTGCTCGTCGTCCGGCGCGTGGATCGAGCTCGTCATCGAGTCGCTGTTCGGGGTGTCGATCGCGCTGGACGGCAGGGTCTCCGCCGCCGGATGCGTGGCCGCGCTCGACTCGTCGGCGGTGCTCCGCGGCCTCCGCGTCGGAGACGCAACGTACGACGTGCGCGCTGACGGACAGGTTCTGCCCCAGGCGGGATGACTTTCGTCGGTTCTGGAAGCTCATAACCGACCGAACTCATTCAGCACGAGCTCAGAGGGATAAGAACACGATTCGGAACACAATTCAGAACACAAGGGAGTGGTCATGAGGAACATCAGAACGATCGCTGGCGCCGTCGCCGCGGCATCCATGCTGGCCGGCGCGCTGATCGCGGCACCCGCGAGCGCGACCATCGCACCGGCAGGCCACGGGCACGGGCACGGCCAGTGCTCGCTGACCGGCAAGACGCTGACGGCGACGGCATCCGTCGACCAGCCGCTGACGGACAAGTTCCGAACCTACGCCGAGACCGGTGGGGCGTGGACGGGTGCCGACAGCACGTACTCGCTGCCACTGAAGGGCGGCAAGACCGGCTGGTTCTTCTCCGACACGTTCCTCGGCACCGTCAACCCCGACGGCTCGCGGCCCACCGACTCCGCCTTCGTGAACAACTCGATCGTCGTCGAGACCCGGAAGGGCATGCAGACGGTGACGGGCGGAACGGCGGATGCTCCGGAGGCGATCGTGCCGCCGGAGGACGACGGTCGCTGGTACTGGATCGGCGACCCGGCGACGGGCAAGCACAACACGGTGCAGGTGCCGCTGCTGCAGTTCACCCGTACCGGTACCGGTCAGTGGGACTGGGGATGGAGCGCGAACAGGCTCGCCACGCTCGACGGCGACACGCTGCAGCTCGAGTCGATCGCCGACCTGCCGTCGGCCACGGGCATCAACTGGGGTTCCTGGACGCTGCAGGAGGGCCGCACCACCTACATCTACGGCATCACCGACATCGAGGGCGTCCGTTCGGCGCACGTCGCCCGGACGACGGACGGCTCAGGGCTGGCCGGTGACTGGACGTTCTGGGACGGCACCGGCTGGTCGGCGGAGGAGGCGGATGCCGTGCCCGTCACACCGTACGTCGCGAACGAGTTCAGCGTCGCGAAGTACCGCGACGGGTACCTCATGATCACGCAGGACACCTCCGAACTCTTCAGCACCCGCATCGTGGCGCGCACCTCGTGCTCGCCCATCGGCCCGTTCTCGGAGCCGGTCGAGCTGTACCGCACGCCAGAGACCGGGGCGCTCGGCTCGTACGGAGACGCCGACGTCTTCACCTACAACGCGCATGAGCATCCCGACATGCGCAAGGGCAACCGGCTCCTCGTGACGTACAACGTCAACACGTTCGACAATGTCGGCGACGTATACGACGACGCGTCGATCTACCGTCCGCGGTTCATCGATGTCGAGCTGAAAGTAGGCGGATGAACGACGCTTCCAGGCTGCACGACCTGCTGGCCTCCGGGCGACCGGCGACGTGGGTGATGACCGGCGATTCCATCACCCGCGGGCTGCTCCACACGCGCGGAGCACGGAACTACGTCGATCATCTGCACGAGCTGATCCGTGGTGATCTCGGGCGTGTGCAGGATGCCGTCATCAACACCGCGATCTCGGGCTGGCGCATTCCGCTCGTCCTGGACGACTTCGACCGTCGCGTCGCGACCTGGAACCCCGATGTCGTCACCCTCATGATCGGCACGAACGACTGCTCCACGGTGTGGGTCGATCCGGTCGTGTCGCCTGCGGAGTTCGCCGCCGACCTCACCGTTTTCGTGTCCAGCGTGCGGGGGCTGGGGGCGATTCCGGTGCTGCAGACGCCGCCGTTCGCCGACCTGGCGCATGCGCCGGATCGGGCCCGACTCGCCGAGTTCGCCGAGGCGATGCGCGAGGTGGCTGTGGCGGAGGAGGTCCTCCTGGTGGACCAGTTCGCGGCGTTCGCCGAGTTCTCGACCGGCACGGGTCCTGGCAACGAGGGGATGCCATGGGGTCTGCTCGACGACGCGTTCCACCCGAATGCGGCGGGTCACGCGCTGATGGCGCTGGAATTGGCGCGCACTCTCGGGCTCGTCACCGACGGCTCCCGCGTGGTGGCTGATCTCACCGCGCGGGTGGAGGTGGCGCGGCATCCGCAGTGGCCGCCGGCCTGACGCTCCCGGTCTTGCCGCGTGCGGTATCACTTTCGTCGGTTCTGAGCGCTCAGAACCTACAAAAGTCATACAGGCTGGCGCGCTCGGCCGACTACCGCGCCTCGCCGCGCAGCGGCCAGCGGCCGGCGCGCTGCCGGAAGGTGATCGCGTCGAACAGCGGCTCGACCGCGTAGATCCGAGGATTGATCGCCAGCTTCACACCCGACGCCGAGCGCACCTCGAGTCGCGGCTGGCCGCCTGCCTCGTACGTCCGATGGTCGGTGATGTCGGCGTAGACGATGACGCGCTCGCGTCCGGAGATCGTGCGGAAGCGCACCTCGTCCACATCGGGTTCGACGTACCAGTTGCGGTACATGAGCAGGAAGAGCAGCCCGCCGGCGAACATTGCGACCGCTGCGATGCGCATCGGCAGCAGGTCGGCGTCGCCGTCGGCATCTCCGTCTGCGCTGAACGCGACCAGCACCATCAGAAACCCGACGACCAGCAGCAGCCAGCCGACGATCGGGATGAAGATCGGCATCCGAAGCCGCCGCGGATGGTGCTTCGAACGGTTGGGATGCTTGGCCGCCCACCAGATCCCGCCGACGACCATCACCAACACGAGGGCGATGAGGGCGTACTTGAGAGCGATCGCGAACACCTCTCGAGGCTAGTGCGCCGGACGCTCGCCCGCCGTCGTCAGCGGCGAGCGGATGCCGTCGCTCGCACCCCCGCGAGGACCATGGCTAGCCCGGCCTCGAAGTCGTCTTCGCGATCGCCGACGTCGGACGGCGACAGGTCGACCGAAGCATCCGCCGCCCCGACGACGGCCGCGTGCACCTGCTGCTGCTCGTGGAACGTGTACCCGATCACGTAGTGCACGACCGTGTCGGCGGCCACCTCCGCAGCCGTGTCGTCGAGCCCGAGATCACGGGCCGCACTGACCAGATCGGCTCGTGCGGGAAGGTCGAGCAGGCCGAGCGCGAACGAGCTGGAGACGATCTCGGCACCGTCCTGATGCGCGAGCAGGCGGTCGCGCAGGGTTCGCGCGACGGCATCCATCTCAGGATTCGGCGACCCGTCGCCGACGATCCGCGCGCTGACGGCGGCCAGCAGCGCCTGCTTGTTCGGGAAGTGCCAGTACAGCGCGCTCACCTGCACGTCGAGCTCATCGGCGATGCGACGCATCGAGAGCCCCGGAAGACCGTTCTCAGCGAGCACGCGCATGGCGGCAGCGAGGACGGCGCTCTTGTCGTTGCGGGCGGATGCTGGCGCGGCATTCATAGTGCTACTGTACCGAACAGTGTTCAATAGAACGGTGTTCAGGTGAACGCTGTTCTCAACTACGTCGTCCAGGAGGAACCCATGTCCGCACCCGCAGCCCGCATCGGTCGCGTGCCCGTGCTCGCTGACCTCATCCGCACCGACTCCCGCCGGAGCGCGCTCGCCCGCGACGTGCTGTTGACGCTCGCCGGCACGGCTTTCATCACGGTCGCGGGCTACATCGCCATCCCGTTGTGGTTCACCCCGGTGCCGATCTCGCTGGCCACCTTCGCCGTGCTGCTCACAGGAGCCGCGCTCGGACCGCTGCGCGGCGGCGCGAGCGCCGGCCTCTACCTCGCACTCGGCATCATCGGGGTGCCACTTTTCGCAAACGGCTCCGCGGGCTGGGCCTTCGCCTCGTTCGGCTACATCCTCGGCTACGTCGCGGCAGCTCTGCTCGTCGGCATCCTGGCCCGCCGTCGCTCCGACCGGAACGTCTGGACGACGCTGGGCCTTGCCACCCTCGGCTCGCTCACGATCTACGCATTCGGCGTGCCGTGGCTGGCCGCGTTCCTCGGCGTCGACCTGTTCGCCGCACTGACGCTGGGCGTCGTTCCGTTCCTCATCGGCGACGCGGTCAAGATCGTCGCGATGGCGGCTCTGCTGCCCGCGACCTGGCGGGTCGTCGACCGCGCACGGCGCTGACGCCACCGCCCGGGTCGCGCCACCTCACCGAAGCGTCGAACCATCCCCGAACCGCTCAGCCGACGCGACCTGCTGCGCCACGCGCCGCAGCGCGAGAAGCAGCGGCTCGACCAGCGCAGAGCCCAGGACCACGTACTGCACCGCCGCCTCGGGCGAAGACGTCGGGACGCCGGCGACCTCGGCATCAGCGATCTTGCGGATGCCGTCCAGGTACGCCGACCGGACCTCGGCGGGCATCTCGAAACCGGCTGCCTTCAGACCGTCGAGCGCTCGGGCGACGGCCTGCAGCAGCGCCTCATCGCACAGGCCAGGCGTCCAGCCGAGCCCGGCGACGAGATCCTCCGCGGCCGCAAGGTCGAGCGAGTCATCGACCCGCGGCGTGATCGCCGCGTGTGCGGACCCGAGCAGAAGATGCGCGCTCGCCGGCGGACTGTCCAGCGTCTCGAGGACGCGGCGCACCTCGGCGATGCTCACCCCGGCAGCGACGAGCGCGCGGATCACGCCCAGTCGCTTGACGTGCCGCTCGCCGTACGAGGCCTGCGTCGGCGCGCTGCGCTCCCCCTCGGGCAGAAGCTGTTCGCGCAGGTAGTACTTGATCGTCGGCACCGGGACGCCGGTCGTGGCGGAAAGCTCTGAGATCTTCATCGTCACCTCTTGACATCGATAGTAGCACTATCCATTATGGATAGTGACGCTATCCAAAACGGAGGACATCATGTCGAAGGTCATCATGGGCCGCATGACCCATCACTACGAGGGCGAGCTTGTCGTCTTCCACATCGGGATGCAGATCAACCGCTGGTGGCGGCCGGACGTCTGGCTGCCCGCATTCTTCGCAATGCCCCGGATGCTGCGCGAGCTGTCGCAGGACGACGGTTCGGGCTTCCTGGGCTACGAGCTCCTCTTCGGCCGAGGAGGTCCGTACGTCGTGCAGTACTGGTCGTCGGTCGACAAGCTGTACGCATACGCCTCAGCTCCATCGCAGGAGCACCGCCCGGCATGGACCGCCTTCAACCAGGCCGCCCGCAAGTCCCCAGGGACCGTCGGAGTCTGGCACGAGACATTCCTCGTCGAGCGCGCCGAGAGCATCTACGTCTCCACGCGTGAGATGGGACTGCCGAAGGCGACGGAGCTGGTCGAAGTCGGCAGACGCCAGGACCGGGCGAAGGCACGGTTCGACGAGGGCAGGACGGTCGCCGAAGCGGAGCGACGGTAGCATCCGGCGCACTCGACGCTCGACGCTCAGTCGAGAGGTGTCGCTTCGCGACGCTGAACTCCCGTTCAGACGGCACGAGGCGACACCCCGACACCACCTACTCCGCTGTCACCTACTCGGCCGTCACACCCAGCACCCATGTCACGCCGAAACGATCCGTGAGCATCCCGAATCCAGCCGACCACGCGGACGCCGCCAGGGGCTCGATGATCACGGCCCCCTCGACGAGGCGCTCCCAGTACCTCGTGATCTCTTCGATCGAGCCGCCGTCGAGTGACTGGAAGAACGTGCGATCGGTGGTCGTGACGCCGTTCTCGCGTCGCGTCGACCCCGCCGTCGCGGACGCGTCCTCGTCGTCCTGACCAGGGATGTCGTAGGCCATCAGACGGATGCCGTATTCGCCGGTGAGCTTGCCGAAGACGACCTTGTCGGCGCCGGGCACGCCGGCCGGCATCCCGAAGTCGCCGTAGGTGGCGACCGTGAGCTCGCCGCCGAACACCGACTGGTAGAACTCGAGCGCATGCCGAGCGACGCCGCGGAAGTTGAGGTGAGTGGTGGTCGTGAGGGTCATGATTCTCTCCTGTTGTGGAACCTGCCGACGACCGAGCGGTCGCCGAGACCCACGATCACAGCAGTAGAGGTCAGTTCTCGTCCTCTACTCGGCGCAGAATGGATGCCATGACCGGAAGCTCCGCGCGCATGCTCGCCCTGCTCTCGCTGCTGCAGACGCAGCGCGATTGGCCGGGCCGCGTCCTGGCCGAACGCCTCGACGTGAGCCGGCGCACCGTGCGCCGCGATGTCGATCGGCTGCGCGAACTCGGCTATCGGATCGGTGCGATCAAGGGACCGGACGGCGGTTACCGCCTCGCCGCGGGCTCCGAGCTGCCGCCGCTGCTGTTCGACGACGATCAGGCTGTGGCGATCGCGATCGCTCTGCAGACGGCATCCGCCACCGGCGTCGACATCGACGAGGCCGCGGTGCGTGCCCTCGCCACCGTGCGACAGGTGATGCCCTCGCGCCTGCGGCATCGGGTCGACGGCATCCGCTTCACCGGCCCGCAGGACGCAGGCGCCGCACTCGACCCCGCCGTGCTCGAGGCCGTCAGCGCGGCCGTGCACGCCCGCCGCGTGCTGCGGTTCGACTACGGAACCGACCACGACCGCCCGCCGCGACGCACCGAACCGCATACGGTCGTGGCACGCGAGAGTCGCTGGTACCTGCTCGCATGGGATCTCGAGGCAGATGACTGGCGCACGTTCCGCCTCGACAGGATGTCGCCGCGCATCCCGACCGGCCCGTCGTTCACGCCGCGCCCGCTACCGGCGGCGGATGCCGAGACCTACCTCGCAGCGCGGGCGAAGGGCTCGGATGCCGAGGACCGCTGGCCGTGCGTCGGAGAGGTGCTCATCACCCTCCCCGCCCGCGCCGTCGCGCCGTGGATCGGCGACGGGACGCTCGAGGAGGTCGACGCGAACTCGTGCCGCATCACGGTCGGTTCCTGGTCGTGGACCGGGGTGCTGGCGTCGCTCGCTCGGTTCGACGCCTCCTTCACGATCCTCGGGCCCGAGCAGCTGCGCGACGCCGCGGAGGTGCTCGCTGAACGACTCACCGCCGCGGCGCATCGACGATCCTGACCGGCGGAACGGCGCGTCGACCGCGCCGGTAGACTGGGACCGCCCCGCCTGCCACCTCTCCTTCCGCAAAACCTTGGAGCGCGCGTGACCACCGCCCCCGAAGCATCCGCTCGTCAGCACGTCCCCGACTCCGTCTCGAACGCCGAGGCGACGCCCGAGAAGGAGCAGCCGTACGGCGCCCTCGGGCTCAAGGACGACGAGTACGCCCGCATCCGCGAGATCCTGGGCCGCCGTCCCACCAGCGGCGAGCTGGCGATGTACTCCGTCATGTGGTCGGAGCACTGCTCGTACAAGTCGTCGAAGAACTACCTGCGCCGCTTCGGGCAGAAGGTCTCCGACGAGATGAAGGAACGCCTCATGGTCGGCATGGGCCAGAACGCGGGCGTCGTCGACGTCGGCGAGGGCTGGGCCGTCACCTTCAAGGCAGAATCCCACAACCACCCGAGCTTCATCGAGCCGTTCCAGGGCGCTGCGACCGGCGTCGGCGGCATCGTCCGCGACATCATCTCGATGGGCGCGCGCCCCGTGGCCGTGATGGATGCTCTCCGCTTCGGCGCGATCGACCACCCCGACACGGCCCGCGTCGTACACGGCGTCACCGCCGGCATCAGCTTCTACGGCAACTGCCTCGGCCTGCCGAACATCGGCGGCGAGACGGTCTTCGACTCCGTCTACCAGGCCAACCCCCTCGTGAACGCCCTCGCGGTCGGCGTCCTTCGTCATGAGGACCTCAAGCTCGCCAACGCGGAGGGCGTCGGCAACAAGGTCGTCCTGTTCGGCGCACGTACCGGCGGCGACGGAATCGGCGGCGCCAGCATCCTGGCATCGGACTCCTTCGACGACGGCGGTCCCACCAAGCGCCCCGCCGTGCAGGTCGGCGACCCGTTCGCCGAGAAGGTGCTCATCGAGTGCTGCCTCGAGCTCTACCGCGGCGAACTCGTGGAGGCCATCCAGGACCTCGGCGCCGCCGGCATCTCGTGCGCGACCAGCGAACTCGCCGCCAACGGCAACTCCGGTATGCACGTCTCGCTCGACAACGTCCTGTTGCGCGACCCCACCCTGACCGCTGAGGAGATCCTCATGTCGGAGTCGCAGGAGCGCATGATGGCGATCGTCGCGCCGGAGAAGCTCGAGGCGTTCATGGAGGTCGTGAACAAGTGGGACGTCGAGACCTCCGTACTCGGCGAGGTCACCGGCGACGGCCGCCTCGTCATCGACTGGCAGGGCGAGCGCATCGTCGACGTCGACCCGTCGACGGTCGCGGTCGACGGTCCGGTCTACGACCGTCCTGTCGCCTACCCGACGTGGATCGACGCGCTGCAGGCGGATGCCGCTGAACTGCTGCCCCGAACGGACGACGGCGACGTGCTGCGTGAGCAGTTCCTGCGACTGGTCGGCTCGCCGAACCTGGCCGACACCCGCTGGATCACCAACCAGTACGACTACTACGTGCTCGGCAACACGGCCCTCGCCTTCCCCGACGACGCCGGCATGATCCGCGTCGACGAGGAGTCCGGTCTCGGCTTCGCGATCTCGACCGACGCCAACGGCCGCTACTGCCAGCTCGACCCGTACGCGGGCGCGCAGCTGGCGCTCGCCGAGGCGTACCGCAACGTCGCCGTCACCGGCGCCGAGCCCACCGCGATCACCGACTGCCTGAACTTCGGATCGCCGGAGAACCCCGAGGTCATGTGGCAGTTCGGGCAGACCGTCGACGGCCTCGCCGATGGATGCTACGAGCTCGGCACCCCGGTCACGGGCGGCAACGTCTCGTTCTACAACCAGACCGGTGACACCCCGATCCACCCGACTCCGCTGGTCGGCGTCCTCGGCATCATCGATGACGTCTCGCGCCGCATCCCGTCGGGCTGGCAGGACGAGGGGCAGAACATCTACCTCCTCGGCACCACCTCCACCGAGCTGTCCGGCTCGGCGTGGGCCGACGTCGTGCACGACCACCTCGGCGGCCTTCCGCCCAAGGTCGACCTCGCCAGCGAGAAGACGCTCGCCGGCCTCATCGGCGCCGCGCGCGACGAGTGGCTGATCTCCTCGGCACACGACGTGTCGGAGGGCGGCCTGGCCCAGGCACTCGCCGAGGGCGTCATGCGCTTCGGCGTCGGCGCCCGCGTGTGGCTGACCGAGCTCATGGACCGCGACGGGGTGGATGCCGCATCCGCTCTCTTCTCGGAGTCGACCGGCCGCGTCATCGTGACCGTGCCGCGCGAGGACGACGTGAAGTTCCAGGGACTCTGCGAGGGCAGGAACTACCCGGTGCTGCGCATCGGCGTCACCGACACCGTGGCCGACCTCGAGGTCACCGGACTCTTCACGGTGAGCGCCGCCGAGCTGCGCGAGACCTCGCAGGCGACTCTGCCGGCGGCCTTCGGCCCGACCGTCGCGGAGCCGGTGGACTCGTGAAGCCGTTCGCTCTCGCGCCCGCCCCTCGCGTGACGCTGTCGAAATCTGTTCACGCGGTCGATGTTTCTGCAGCGCAAACAGGAATGAGCAGCGCGAACCAGGGAAGAGCAGCGCGAACCGATACCTCCCACGTGAGGAGCAGCCGATGACCGAGCCCAGCGAGGACTACGGCGATCTCGGCGAGCGCCGCAATCGCCGCATCCGCTTGATCGCGTGGATCACGATCGGCGCGCTGATCCTCGTCGGCGGCGGCTCGACCGTGCTCAGCCTGCTGTTCGGCTGACGCTGGGGCCATGACGGATCCCGAGCTGCGCACCCTGCTCGAGGCGCTGCGACGCCAGGCGAGCGACCGCGCCGCGGCACTCGAGGCGACGCTCGCGCAGCTCACCCGCGACCGCAGCAGCCAGAGCGACGACGACGAGCACGATCCGGAGGGCGTGCCGCTGTCCGCCGAGTGGTCGCGCCTCAGCGGGCTGCACGACGGCGCGCGCGACGAGCTCGCGCAGGTCGACGCCGCGCTCGCCCGCATGGATGCCGGCACCTACGGCATCTGCGCGAACTGCGGTCGCAGCATCCCGGCCGCACGACTCCGCGTCCGCCCGTTCGCCGAGCTCTGCGTGCCGTGCGCCGAGAAGCTCGGACGCTGACGATCGATTTCGAGCTCCACGTTGTCAACCCTCTGGTGCGTCCCGCTCGGCAGGTGCACGCTGGTGCGACCGACCGATTGGAGCATCCCATGAGCGACCCCCGCACTGATCCCACCAGCGCCGACGATCCCACCAGCGCCGGCCTCGACAAGGGAACCGGCGACCCGAACGACGACCGCGCGTTCCTCGCCGACCTGCCGCCGGCGCAGGTGCAGGACGACGCCGAGGACGCCGGCATCGAGGAGGAGATCGACTCCGACGAGACGGATGCCGACTCCTAAGCCGTCCGCGCCAATCCGTTCAGCGCCGCGATGACCTGCGCCTGGTCGCCGCGGGCCTCTCCGTAGCGCAGGAACTTCACGCGCTCGACCTGCACCTCGGTCACCTCGGGCTGATTCTCGAGGATCGCCATCGTCTCGTCGATGTAGTCGCCGAGCGGCATCGCATGCGGGTCCTCCGCGTGGCCCGGCATGAGGTCGGTCTGCACCGACGGCGGCACGAGTTCGACGATGCGAACGCTCGTGTCGGCGAACTGCAGACGCAGCGTCTCGCTGAGCTGATGGATAGCGGCCTTCGTCGCGTTGTACGTCGGCGTGAACCGCAGCGGTGCGAACGCGAGGCCCGACGAGACCGTCATGATCGTGGCGTCGGGCTGAGCGAGCAGCTGCTCGGTCAACGCCGCGATCAGCCGGATCGGGCCGAGCACGTTCGTGGTGACCGTCGCCTCGGCGGTCTCGAGGAAGCCGGGTGAGGTCCAGTCCTCCGCCCGCATGATGCCGGCCATCGGCACGAGCACGTTGAGGTCGGGGTGGCGCGCGGTGACCTCCTTCGCGGCAGCGGCGATGGATGCGGCATCCGCCGTGTCGATCCTGATCGTGTCGATCTCTGGATGCTGCGCCGCGATCTCCTCGAGCAGTTCGGTACGGCGACCGCCGACGATCACCTGGTTGCCGGCCTCATGCAGACGCAGCGCGAGGGCGAAGCCGATTCCGCTGGTCGCGCCGGGGATGAAGATGGTGTTTCCGTTGATTCGCATGATCCGAGCATCGGCCGATCTCGGGAGGCGCGGCAGAGAGCGCTTGTCGGGGGACCGGCGATCCCTGGATGCCGCGATGCGAGGCGCGCATGATGGATGCATGGATCGTGAAGCCCTCGCCGAGTTCCTGCGCCGGCACCGGGAGCAGCTGCGGCCCGGCGACGTCGGGCTGCCGTCGGGCGTGCGGCGGCGAGCGCCGGGCCTGCGCCGCGAAGAGGTCGCGCAGCTCGCTCTGATGTCGACCGATTACTACACCCGTCTCGAGCAGCAGCGAGGGCCACAGCCGAGCACCCAGATCCTCGCATCCCTCGCCCGAGCGCTGCGGCTGTCATCCGACGAGCGGGACTATCTCTACCGGGTCGCCGGGCACACGGTACCCGACCGGATCGCTCCGTCCGATCACGTGGCGCCGGCGCTGCAGCGGGTGTTCGACCGGCTGGAGGACACCCCGGCGCTGATCATCTCGAGCCTGGGCGAGACGCTGGTGCAGAACGCGCTGGCCGCAGCGCTGCTCGGTGACAACGTCGGTCTGTCGGGGTTCGAGCGGTACGAGCCGTACCGCTGGTTCGTGCAACCGGAGCGGGCCAGAACGCACTACCCGGAGGACGATCACGCTCGCAACAGCCGTGCGCAGGTCGCGGGTCTGCGCGTCGCGTACGGCGCGATGGGGCAGCGATCGCAGGCCGGAGCGCTGGTGGCGGAGCTGTCACGGCAGAGCGAGGAGTTCCGCGAGCTGTGGGAGCGGCAGGAGGTCGCGCAACGGTTCGCCGACCACAAGACGCTGATCCACCCCGAAGTGGGACCGATCGAGGTCGACTGCCAGGTGCTCTTCACGGAGGACCGCGGGCAGGCGCTGCTCGTGCTCACCGCTGCGCCGCGCAGCGACGACGAGGAGAGGATCCGCCTGCTCGGGGTGCTCGGGGCGCAGCGGTTCTGAGCCACCGATCCCTGAGCCCCACGGATCGACGCCAGGCTCAGGGAGCGACTACGCGTCCCTCGAATCGGACTTGCGCCCACCCGCCTCGAGCACGTCACCGGCGGGAAGCTCCTTGTGGCCGCCGAACTGCAGCCGCATCGCCGAAAGGACCTGGTTGGCGAACTGGTCCTCGTCGCGCGATGCGAACCGCTCGAACAGGGATGCCGCGAGCACAGGAACCGGCACGCCGACGTCGACCGCGGCCTTGACCGTCCAGCGGCCCTCGCCGGAGTCCGAGACGCGGCCGGCGAGACCGTCGAGCGTGGGGTTCTCGCCCAGCGCGGCTGCGGTCAGGTCGAGCAGCCACGACGAGATCACCGATCCGCGGCGCCAGAGCTCGGCGACCTTGTCGGTCTCGATCGGGAACTGGTAGAACTCCGGCTCCTCCAGGGGAGCGACCTCGGCCGAGTGTTCGGCTTCTCGGACGCCGGCATCCGCGTTCTTGAGCAGGTTCAGGCCCTCGGCGAGCGCGGCCATGATGCCGTACTCGATGCCGTTGTGGACCATCTTGACGAAGTGGCCCGACCCCGACGGCCCGCAGTGCAGGTACCCCTGCTCCTCCGGCGCGAGGTCACCGGTGCGGCCAGGGGTGCGCTCGATCTCGCCGACCCCTGGGGCGATCGTCTTGAGGATGGGCTCGATGTGCGCGTAGGCGCGGTCGGTGCCACCGACCATGAGGCAGTACCCGCGCTCGAGGCCGAACACGCCACCACTGGTGCCGATGTCGACGTATTCGATGCCCTTCTCGCGCAGCGCCTTCGCCCGGCGCACGTCGTCGCGGTAGTTCGAGTTGCCGCCGTCGATGAGGATGTCGCCCGGTTCGAGCACCGCGGCAGCCTCTTCGGCGACCTTTCCGGTCAGGGATGCCGGCACCATCATCCACACCACGCGGGTGGGCTGCAGCTTCGCGGCCAGGTCGGCCATGCTGTCGGCGCCGGTGGCGCCCTCCGCGACGAGTGCGGCGACAGCATCCTGATTCACGTCGTAGACGACGCAGTCGTGACCGTCGCGCATCAATCGTCGGACGATGTTCGCGCCCATCCTGCCGAGTCCGATCATGGCCAGTTGCATGTCTGCTCCTCCCGTTCGGGCTCGTCGCGAGCCGATCCGTCGTCATCCTGGCACGGCATCCGAACTGACGCCACCCGCGAAGAGCGGGCCCGCATTAGGCTGAACGCATCATGCAAGAGTTCTGGCAGTGGGCGGGCAACTTCTGGTGGCTCATCTTCCCGATCATGGGGATGGCCGGCGGTGCTGCCAAGGCGTGGGAGCGCGGCGCGAAGCGCCGGCACGAGCGTCGGCTCGAGACGCTGCGGGTCAAGGGCGAGATCAAAGCCGCCCAGCTCGCCGCCCGCGGGCAGGCACTGCCTGCGCGCGCCAGGGCGAAGGATGTGGCATCCGACTCTCAGCTCTCGTCGAAGGAGCTGCTGGAGCGCCTGTTCGCCGAGCATGACGAGATCACCGCGCGGTGGCTCGACTACGAACTCGACGTCGCGAAGCTCATCGCCTTCCCCGCCATGAGCGACGGCCGGCAGCCGCTGACCGCCGCGTTCCTGCGCGCGAAGAAGACTGCGGACAACCTGCGACCCTCGTCGCCGGGCGCCAAGGTCAGCGAGCAGCAGGTCAGCGAGTATCTGGATGCCGTCGGCAACGCAGCCGTCGCGTTCGAGATCGCCGAGAAGGATGCCCGCCGGCTGCGGAACTCCACGTTCTCCGAGGCCGAGCGCAAGAAGCTCGACCGGGCCGAGAAGCTCCTGAAGGTCGCCGTCGACGAGTCGGCGACACAGGCCGAGCGCAACATCGCATACAAGCGCGTGCGCGAAGAGCTCGACGGACTCATCGTGTTGAGCGAGCAGGCGGTCGAGGTGCTCGAGAAACAGGTCGCGCGGGAGATCACGGGGCCCTCGACGGCCGCCGCGGCCTCTGCCGAGCCCGTTGCCGAGCACGCGCCGGACCCTCTGCCCGTTCGCAACAGCCAGGCAACCGGCAGCCCGATCCAGCGCAGCCCGATCCAGCGCAACCCGATCCGCCATCCTGAGGAGCAGAGCTGACGTGAAGATCGACCTGACAGGCAGAACAGCTCTCGTCACGGGATCCACGCAGGGCATCGGTCGCGCCATCGCCGCGACGCTGGCGGACGCCGGCGCCCGCGTCGCCATCAACGGACGAAGCGCCGAGAGCGTGGCATCCACCATCGCGTCCCTGCGCGAGGAGGCACAGGACCGCGACCTCGTCGCCGCCCCTGGGGACGTCACCGATGAGGCCGGAACGGATGCCGTCATCACCGCGATCGGCGACGTCGACGTGCTCGTCAACAACCTCGGCATCTTCGGCGCCACACCTCCCCTGGAGATCGGCGACGACGAGTGGCGCCGCTACTTCGAGGTCAACGTCCTCTCCGCCGTGCGGCTGATCCGCGCCACGCTGCCCGGCATGAAGACGCGCGGTTGGGGCCGCGTGCTGAACATCGCCAGCGACTCGGCGATCGTCATCCCCGCAGAGATGATCCACTACGGCATGTCGAAGACGGCTCTGCTGGCCGTCTCGCGCGGTTTCGCGAAGGATGCCGCGGGCACCGGCGTCACCGTCAACTCGGTGATCGCCGGCCCCACGCACACCGGCGGTGTGGAGACGTTCGTCTACGAGCTCGTCGACGCATCGCTCCCCTGGGACGAGGCGCAGCGCGAGTTCATGCGCCTGCACCGTCCGCAGTCGCTGATCCAGCGCCTGATCGAACCAGAGGAGATCGCGAACATGGTCGCGTACCTCGCCTCACCGCTGGCATCCGCGACCACGGGCGCCGCTGTCCGCGTCGACGGCGGGTACGTCGACTCGATCGTTCCGTAGGCCGGCAAGTCGTTCCCGTCAGCGAAGACCGACCGGGCCCATCACGATGCGCCGCCGGTCTCGCACCCACACGGCTCCGGTCGCGCGCTTCTCCTCCCGTGTCGTGAAGCGATACCGGTACGACACGGCCTGCACCCACACGGGGCGTTCACCGCCGAACGGGTCGCGGCGCAGCAGTGCGAGGGTCGGAGCATCCGCCTCGAGCAGGCGCACGAGGAACACCGTGAACCAGTCCTCCAGAGAGCGACCGAGCGGCAGGAACCACATCAGCCAGTCCAGCCGCAGATGGTACGGCGCGAACTGCCTGGGCACGCGGCGCACGTCCCCCGGCTTCCCCTTGAAGTCGTACTCGCGCCAGTCCCCGGCATCCGGATCGACTGCGAGAGTTCCCTCGACGACGATCTCGATCCGCTCCTTCGTCACCGTGCCGAACGCACCATAGGCGTTGGCGAGCTGCCAGCGGTTGAAGCTCGCATTCATCAGTTGGCGACGTGCGAACAGGTTGCGCAGCGCCGGCCAGCTGAGCGCGAGGTACAGGATGCCGACGAGCGAGGTGATGATGAGCCAGTAAAGGGGGATGCCGGGCGCCGTCGTCCGCGCGGACGGCAGGCCGATGGCGGAGAACGCGATGACGATCGTCGCCCAGTTCAGCCAGGCGAAGTTGCCGGTGATGACCAGCCATGCCTGGGTGAGGATCACGATCGCCCCGGCGACCGCGCCGACGATCGCGGGTACAGGGCCGGGCACGAACAGCCCGAGGATCGGGGCGAACATGAAGAACGGCACGATCAGCTGCGCGAAGTGATTGCCGAGCACCTCGCCCTTGTGGAACCAGCGCGGCAGCAGGTGCGCCTGGCGGCTGAGCGGACCCGGCATCGGCTGAGTCTCATGGTGATAGGTCAATGCGGTGAGGTCGCGCCATTCGCGGCCGCCGCGGATCTTGATCATGCCGGCGCCGAATTCCAGCCGGAACACCAGCCACCAGAACAGCACGATCACGACGGTCGGCGGAGGTTCGTTGCGGGATCCGAGGAACGCCGCGAGGAATCCGGCCTCGAGCAGCAGCATTTCCCAGCCGAAACCATAGAACGTCTGGCCGATGCTCGAAATCGACATGTACCCGAACCACAGCAGCAGGAAGCAGATCATCGGCACCCAGGGAGGCGCGAACTGCGGGATGCCGACGACCAGCGAGGCCGCGACGACGATGCCGGCCCAGCACAGCGCGGCGAGCCGCCGGTCGGTGTAGCGGATCCGCGTGAAGAGGGTGGGGCGCAGCATCCGCTTTCGCGCCTTCGACGAGCCGGCCCAGTCGAGCAGCTCCGGCGCTGGGAGCAGCCCCCGCTCGCCCAGCAGCGGACGGAACTGATTCAGCGACGAGACGAACGCGACGACGTACAGCGCCGCGATGCCCCGTTGGAGCACCTCGCGCGCGAAGCCGAAGTCGACCGCGGCGAACCCGTCCATAGGGCCAGGCTACGCGCGACGCCGACATGCATCGAGGCCCCTCGCAGCATCCGGGCCCACTCTGAATCACGGGGATCAGAGGGGCCGGGACGCGCAGAGGGGCCTCGGCGCGAGTGGGGTGAGACTTACTCCACGACCCAGTCGAACTGGTCGCCGTTGTCCTCGAGCCACTTGTCGACGGCCTCGGCCTCCTGGCCCTCGCCGAACTCGTTGACAACGAGGTCCTCGAGCGCACCGTACTGGTCGTCGTTCAGCTTGATCTGCTCGACGAGCTCAGCGGCCTCGGGGAACTCCTCGGCGAAGCCCTTGTGAGCCATGAAGTTCAGCGTCTCCGCCTCGCCCATCGCACCCTTCGGGTCTTCGAGGTCCTTCACGTCGTACGTGCTGTTGGCCCAGAACGGACGCCACAGCGTGACGACGACGTCCTCCTCGTTGTCGATCTTCTCGCCGAGAACGGTGAGCATCGCCGAGGTCGACGAGGTCTCGAGCGTGTACTCGCCGTCGAGGCCGTACGCCGGCATCATCGAGTCCTGCGTGACACCGGTGAGCCCGGCACCGGGCTCGATGCCGATGATCTTGCCGTCGAAGCGGTCGCCGGCGCCCTTGAGGTCTTCGATCGAGTCGATGTCCATGTAGCTGGGGACCGCGATCGTGAGCTTGGCGTTCTCATAGTAGGCGCCGAGGTCCTCGAGGTCGTCGCCGTAGGTCTTCATGTACTCGGCGTGCGTGACCTCGGGCCAAGCCGACGGGAACATGTCGACGTCACCCTGCGCGAGGCCGGTGTACAGCGGGCCCGCCTCGGTGAGCGTCTCGAGCTCGACGGTGTAGCCGAGCTTCTCGAGCTGGTCCTGGACGAGGTACGCCATGCTCAGACCGTCCGACCACGAGGGGATGAACCCGAGCGTGATGGTGCCCTTGCTCTCGTCGCCGCCACCGGCGCTGTCGCCACCTCCTGCGGCGTCGTTGCCCGTCGCGCAACCGGCGAGGGCGAGGGATGCTGTGACACCGAGTGCTGCGATGGCTGTGATGTGCCGGAACTTCTTCATGGTGCTTCCTTTCGTATGTTCTGCTGCGTTTCGTATGGGTTCAGTGGGTCAAGGGGCTGCGCGCCGCATGCCGGCCGCGGTCGCCTTGTCGACCTCGTTCGCCGTTGGCGCCTCGGCCGTGGCATCCGCTGCGACGTTGCGCCGCTCTGTCTGGCGACGCGCCAGCATGCCGAGAAGTGAGGAGCGGTACTCGCCCGGTGCTCCGAGTGCCGCAGTGACGCGGTCGAGGAAGACGGCGATCAGCACGACACCAAGGCCGGCCTCGACGCCCTTGCCGATGTTCACGGTCGAGATGGCCTGAACGACGAGCTTTCCGAGTCCGTCGGCTCCTGCCATGCCGGCGATGACGGCCATCGACAGCGAGAGCATGATGACCTGGTTGACGCCGGCCATGATGGTCGGCGTCGCGAGCGGCAGTTGGATGCCGCGCAGGATCTGGCCCGGCGTCGCGCCGAAGGCGTGTCCGGCCTCGACCGTCTCCGAGTCGACGCCGCGGATGCCGAGCTCGGTCATGCGCACGCCAGGAGGCAGCGCGAAGATCACGGTCGCGACGAGACCGGGCACGACGCCGATGCTGAAGAAGACGATCGCGGGGATCAGGTATACGAACGCCGGCATCGTCTGCATGAAGTCGAGAATCGGCTTGAGCACGGCCCGAACGGTGTCGTTGCGCGCCGACCAGATGCCGAGCGGAATCGCGATGACGACGGCGACGAGCGCTGCGACGATCACCAGCGACAGCGTCTGCATCGCGGCGACCCAGAGGCCCATGCTGAGGATGAGCGCGAACGAGACGGCGGCGCCGAGGGCCATCCAGACTGAGCGGACAGCCCAGGCGATCAGCGCGGCGATGATGACGACGACAACGATCGGAGTGCCGAGGAGCACCTCGGTCAGTCCGTCGACGAGGAACTTGACGACGAAGGAGATGACGTCGAGGAGGCCGTCGAGGTTGTCCTTGACCCACGCGACGGCAGCGGCGACCCACTCGCCGATCGGAATGCGGAACCCGTCCATCAGAGTGCCTCTCCTTCGGTTGCGGCCGCCGCGGTCGCGGCATCCGCCTCTCCGAGCACGGCGTCGATCTCGGCCTGGGGAACAGGCGGCATCGGCAAGGTGATCTCCTCCGTGGAGTTCGGGCCGGGGCCGAGCGCGGCCAGCAGCGTGACGCGCGGGATGACGCCGACGATGCGGTCATCGCCGTCGATCACGGCGAGCGGCAGCGGCGACTCGACGGCCGGGACGAACAGGTTCATCAGGACCTCGTCCTCACGCACGGTCTGCGGAGCGGGCTTGATCACCGACGCGAGCGATGATTCGCCCTTGCGGACGAGCTTGACGGCATCCCGGTCGGTGACCATGCCGAGCAGCTTGCGGTCGCGACCGGTGACGTACACGGCCGACATGTACGCGTCGCGCATCTGGCGGAGCGCGGTGCGGGGGCCGGCGGTCTCGGCGACCAGCGGACGCGGCAGCTCCATGACGTTGGACGCCGTGAGCACGCGGGCGCGGTCGACATCCTGCACGAACTGCTCGACGTAGTCGTTGGCCGGGTCGGTGAGGATGTCCTCCGGCGTGCCGATCTGGACGATCCGGCCGTCGCGCATCACGGCGATGCGATCGCCGAGGAACATGGCCTCGTTGAGGTCGTGCGTGATGAAGACGATCGTCTTCTGCAGCTTCTCCTGCAGTTCGACCAGCTGCTCCTGCATCTCACGGCGGATCAGCGGATCGAGGGCGCTGAACGCCTCGTCCATGAGCAGGATCTCGGTGTCTGCGGCCAGGGCGCGGGCGATGCCGACGCGCTGCTGCATTCCACCCGAGAGCTGCGAAGGGAGCTTGTCGCCCCAGCCGGTGAGACCGACCATGTCGAGCACGTCACCGGCCTTCGCGAGCCGCTCAGCCTTCGGCACGCCCTTGAGCTCAAGCGGATACGCGACGTTGTCGGCCACCGTGCGGTGCGGCAGCAGCGCGAAGTGCTGGAACACCATCGACACGTTCTCGCGACGGATCTCGCGCAGCCGCGACGCGGGGATGCCGGTGATCGTGTCGCCGCCGATCGTCACGGTGCCGTCGGTGATGTCGTGCAGGCCGTTGAGCATGCGGATGATCGTGGACTTGCCCGAGCCGGACAGGCCCATGATGACGAATATCTCACCCTTGTTGACGGTGAAGCTGGCGTCGATGACGGCAGCGGTCCCGGCATCCTGCACCTCGGTGCGGGAGGCGCCGGACTTCAGGCGCTGGACGGCCTGCTTCGGATTCCTTCCGAAGACTTTGAAAAGATTGCGCGCTTCAAGAGCGGTTTCGGTCACGTTTCCCCCGCGGCTCACGACTTCGGGTGTCGATGAGAGCCTGCATCGGTTGCGCCCGGGTGATGCTCCTGGCCGTTTCGACACACTGCGCTGGCGGCACTGACGGAGAGTTTCGGACTCACCGCAAAGAACATCGACCATACGTCCGCGCCTCTTCGCAGCACAGCACAATCGAAAGAAGGACGCGGCCGCGGACTGGTCTCAGACCAAAAGGCCTACATTTCAACGTAACAACAATGTGGACCTTTGTCTAATGTCGACAATCTGCGGGCCTGTTTGCATTCACCGTCGAATGCTGCGCGTCACAGTGAACTTTCGTGTTCGGTGGAGCTGCTCCGTCGGACCGATCGTGCGGCTGAGCTCCTGCTTGTACGCGAGGTGCGAGTTGTAGACGGTGAGGAGTTCGCCGCCCGGTTTCAGGATGCGGGCGGCCGCGTCGAAGAGCCTGATGGCGGCGCCCGTGTGGATGCTGGCACCGAGGTGGAACGGCGGGTTGAGCAGTACCAGATCTGCTGATTGATCGGGGATTTCCGAACCCGCGTCGTCGTGCGTCACTACTGCTGTGATGCGGTTTGCGGCCATGGTCGCCCTGGCGGATGCCACGGCCGCCGCCGACCGGTCGGTCGCGATGATCCTGGCGCCGGGGTGCGTGAGTGCGTAGGTCGCGGCGAGCGCGCCGGTGCCGCAGCCGAGGTCGACGACGGTCTCGGTGACTGCCGCCTGCATAACTCCGGAGGTTTTTCCTGGATTGGCGTCGTCTCGGCCGGGTTTGGGCCCATCCGCCGCGTTTCTCCGGAGTTGTGCGGGGAACGCAAGAACCTCGAGCAGCACCCGCGTGCCGATGTCGAGCTTCGACCCGGCGAACGCGCCGCCGTGCGCGACGAGCGTGAGCGGCCGGTCGAGCCCGGGCGCCTCGACCGCCGACGTCACGGGATATGGCGGCTCGGCCGGCACGTCCCGAGCCCCGGTCGCCACGATCAGCCGCGACTTCCGCTCGGCGCGCTGCGGCTGCACGGTCTCGAAGCTCCGCCCGAGCACCTCGTTCTGCGTGAGCGTCATGTGCTTCACGCGCCCGCCCGCGATGAGTGTCACGCCCGGCGCGGCCCATCGGGCCACGGCATCCACGATCTCCTCGAGCTCGGCGAGCGACTTCGGCAGCTGCAGCAGCACCAGCCGTGCGCCCTCGAGCAGCTCCGGCCCGAGCTCGCACTCCACGGACGCACCCGCAGTTCCGAACCCGAGCGCAGCGGCATTCCGCACGAGCGCCCGGCGCCCGGTGGCAAGGTCCTGATGCACGCGGATGCCGCGCATCCCGGCGTCCGCCAACGCGAGCGTGATCGCGCCGTACTCGTCGCCGATCACCGCGATCTCGTCGCCCGCCATCGACGCTACGAGAGCGCGTGCGACGAGGAGCTCGTCCGTGGCATCCCACGCCTGCAGATTCGGCGCCTCCACGTCGGGGAAGCGGCGCAGGGCTGCGTATGAGAAGTCCACCTCCCCAGGGTACGAGCGGCATTCCTTGACAAGGACTGAACAGGTGTTTAGTCTGCTGTACATGCGTTCAGCATCCGATGATCTCACCGCCCGCGCCCGCATCCGGGATGCCGCGATCGCCGCGTTCGCGCGCAGCGGCTTCGACGCCGTGAGCATGCGCGCGATCGCCGCGGATGCCGACGTGAGCCCGGCCTTGATCGTGCACCACTTCGGCGACAAGGCGGCCCTGCGGACGGTCTGCGACGACTACGTCGTGAGCGTCTTCACCGACGAGAACCACGACCTCGTGGGCGGACCGACCGCCGATCGCATGCGCGCGGCGCTGAACGACCTCGACCGCTACGCCCCGTACATCGACTACCTCGCACGGATGCTCACCGACGACTCCCCGGCCGCGAACCATCTCTTCGACACCATGCTCGCAGCGACCGGCGACGTGCTCGAGGCTCAGCGCTCCGCCGGACTGCTCAAGCCGATGAGCGATCCGGCGATGACGACCTTGCTGGTCACCCTGCTCGGGCTCGGACACGTCGTGATGCGCGGCCAGATCGCCCGCGCGCTCGGCGAGGACCAGCTCAGCCCCGCAGGGCTCCTGCGCGCGACGCTTCCGACCATGGAGCTGCTCACGCACGGCATCTATGCGACCGACGCGTTCCTCGAGGGGACGCGCGCGGCAGTCGGCGCGGATGCCGAGCCGCGCCCGACCGAGACCGACCACTCCGAGACCGATGACTCCGAGGAGGAGCGATGACCGACACGATCGAAGTCAGCGCGCTGCACAAGCGGTACGGGCACAACGTCGCCCTGCACGAGCTCGATCTGCGCGTGCGACCGGGCACGGTGTTCGGCCTGATCGGCCCGAACGGCGCCGGCAAGACCACGACGCTCCGCACCCTGCTCGACATCATCCGGCCCTCGTCCGGCACCGTTCGGGTGCTCGGCGAGGACCCGCGCCGCGGTGGACCGGCGCTGCGGCGGAGGATCGGCTACGTCCCCGGCGAACTGCACCTCGAGGGGCGCGCCAGCGGGCATCGGCTGCTCGCGTTCTACGCCGAGGTGTCCGGACGCACCGGGTCATCGGCATCCGTTCTCGACACGGCACGCGACCTCGCCGATCGACTCGGCGTCGACCTGAATCGCCCGGTGCGGACGCTCTCGAAGGGCAACAAGCAGAAGGTCGGCCTGATCCAGGCCTTCATGCATCGGCCGGAGCTGCTGATCCTCGACGAGCCGACCAGCGGCCTCGACCCGCTCATGCAGCGGGAGTTCCTGGCGATGGTGCGCGAGGCCCGCGACGCCGGGCAGACCGTGCTGCTGAGCTCGCACGTGCTCAGCGAGATCCAGCAGACCGCCGATGAGGTCGCCGTGCTCGCTGCCGGGCGGATCGTCGCCGACGGAGACGTCGCCTCGCTGCGCCTGGGCTCGGTGCGCCGCATACGCGTGCGCATCGGGGGAGCGGATGCCGCCGCTGCGCACGCCGCATTCGAGCGCATCCCCGGAATAGCGGGTGTGGATGCCTCGTCCGCTGCCGATGCGTCGGGCGGCGTCCAGGTCGCCGCGACGATCGAGGGCGCGATCGATCCGTTCGTGAAGGCGCTCGCGCAGTACGAGGTGCAGGACCTGACCGTCGAGGAACCGGATCTCGAGGAGTCGGTGCTGCGGCTGTACGGGAATCCTTCGCCCGCGTCGGCGACGGCGCCCACGTCGGCCCCCACGCGACGACCGCGACGATCGCGCGGCCGCGACGGACGGGAGGGCGATCGTGGGTAGCATCCTGCCGGTGTTCCGGCGCAGCCTGAGCGAGTCGTGGCGCAGCCTGCTCGGCTGGACAATCGGCATCGCCGGAGTCCTGTTCCTTTACCTGCCGCTGTATCCGAGCATCGGGGCGAGCGACCAGATGAAGCAACTCATCGATTCGCTGCCCGAACAGCTCGTCGACACGCTCGGCTACAACCAGATCACCAGCGGCGCCGGCTACACCGAGGCGACGTTCTACGGGCTGATGGGCTTCCTGCTTCTGACGATCGCCGCGGTGATGTGGGGTTCGTCGCTCGCCGCCGCCGAGGAGAGCGGGCGCGCCGAACTCGACCTCGCGCACGGCATCGGACGCAGCCAGTACGCACTCGAGACCGCGCTGTCAGTGCTCGTGCGGCTGCTCTGGCTCGGCGCCTTCGCCGGACTCGTGATCTGGGCGATGAACGGCCCGGCCGAGCTCGAGCTCGAACCCGTGCGGATCATCGGCGCAAGCGCGGCTCTCACCGGGCTCGCGTTCCTCACCGCCGCAGCGGCGCTGCTCGCGGGAGCCGCGACAGGACGCCGAGCCTGGGCCACGGGCATCGGTGCGGGCATCGCTGTGCTCGGGTACATCCTGCACGCGCTCGCGAAGCAGTCGAGCGACCTCGAGTGGCTGAACGCCGTGTCACCGTACTCGTGGGTGTTCGGGCAGTCACCGCTCGCCGAGGGCGTCGACCTGGGCGGACTCGCGCTCACCTGGGGCGTCGGCCTGGTGCTCGCTGCGGCATCTGCCCTCGCGTTGCGCGGCCGCGACCTGCGCGGCTGACGCCCGGCTGCTGCCCACCGCGCGGGCACAGCTTCGGACGTGACCGCAGACACGCCGCCGCTGGGCGGCGCAGCCCGGCGTGGCGCGCCGCGGATCCGAAGTCGTGCACAAAGAGCAGCGGCAGGGGTTGACACTTCCAAGGTTAAGTGGTTAGTTGGTCGAGTAAGTAACCAACTGACCATCCGGAGGCATCGTGATCGAAGAAGGCAAGGCACTCTTCATCCAGATCGCCGAGCAGATCGAGGACCAGATCCTCGACGGCTCGCTGGAGGAGGAGTCCAAGGCGCCCTCCACCAACGAGCTCGCCGCCTTCTACCGCATCAACCCCGCCACCGCCGCGAAGGGAGTCGCGATGCTCACCGAAAAGGGCGTGCTGTACAAGCAGCGCGGAATCGGCATGTTCGTCGCCACCGGTGCCCGGCAGACGCTGCTCACCGAGCGGCGCTCCGCCTTCGCCGACCGCTACATCGACCCACTCCTCACCGAGGCCCGCACGCTCGGGCTCGGCACCGACGACCTCACTGCCCTGCTGCGCGAACGCGCGACGGCTGCGGCATCCATCACCGCGTCATCCGCAGAATCTGAAGGGAAGCCCGCATGACCGCCGTCATCGAGGTGCAGAACCTCACCAAGCACTACAAAGACACCAACGCGCTCGACAACGTCACGCTCAGCATCGAGGGCGGCGCGATCTACGGACTGCTCGGCCGCAACGGCGCCGGCAAGACCACGCTCATGTCGATCCTCACGGCCCAGAACTTCGCGACCTCCGGCGACGTGCGCGTCTTCGGTGAGCACCCGTACGAGAACTCCCGGGTGCTCAGCCGGATGTGCTTCGTCCGCGAGAGCCAGAAGTATCCGGATGACGCGACTCCGCGCCACGCATTCAAAGCCGCGAGCCTGTTCTTCACGAACTGGGATCAGGCGCTCGCCGATCGCCTGATCGACGACTTCCAGCTGCCGATGAAGCAGACGATCAAGAAGCTCTCCCGCGGGCAGCTCTCGGCCGTCGGCGTCATCATCGGCCTCGCCTCGCGCGCCGAGCTCACGTTCTTCGACGAGCCGTACCTGGGCCTGGATGCCGTCGCCAGACAGATCTTCTACGACCGGCTGATCGAGGACTACGCGGAGCATCCGCGCACGATCATCCTCTCGTCGCACCTGATCGACGAAGTCTCGAACCTCATCGAACGCGTGATCGTGATCGACAACGGCAAGATCCTCGTGAACGAGGAGACGGATGCCATGCGCGACCGAGCCGTCACCGTCGTGGGCGATGCGGCGAAGGTCGACGCCTGGGCCTCTGGCCGGGAGGTCCTCCACCGCGAGGAGCTCGGGCGGGTGGCATCCATCACCGTTCTCGGTCACCTCTCAGCCGACGAGCGGGCAGGGGTCGCGGCATCCGGTCTCGATCTCGCGCCGGTGTCGCTGCAGCAGCTCATCGTCCGTCTCACGCAGAAGGCCAGCGCGGACAGCGCGGCGCCAACGCACGAAAGCCAGGAGGTCCGCTGATGTCCCGCACGCTCAACGTCGTCCGTCTGCAACTGATCAACAAGCAGACCTTCATCTGGGTGCCGCTGATCGTCCTCTGCGCAGCGGTGCTGATGTCGGTCCTCATCTACGCGATGATCCCCGGCAATGAGCCGAAGTACGGCGGCGGCGGGCAGGCCCCGCTCTGGGTGTTCTTCGCCGTCGGGCTGTCGGCGATGACCCTGACCTTCCCGTTCTCGCAGGCCATGAGCATCACCCGACGGGAGTTCTTCGTCGGCACCATGATCACCGCGATCCTCGGCAGCGTCTTCATGGGGGTGCTTTTCCTCATCGGCGGCGCCATCGAGATGCTCACCGACGGCTACGGCATCAACGGCTACGTCTTCCACCTGCCGTGGCTGTGGGAGGCCGGTCCGCTCGGGGCCTTCATCGTCTACTTCACGCTCGCATTGTTCTTCTTCGTCGTAGGCTTCACCGGCGCGACGATCTACAAGAGCTGGGGACCGGTCGTCGTCACCGTCGTGGGCATCGGGCTCGCGCTCGTGCTGATCGGACTGGTGTTCCTCGTGACGCGGCTCGAGATCTGGGATCAGGTCTGGCAGAGCGTCGGCGACCTCGGCGCTCTCGGCCTCGCACTGTGGGGACTGGTCGTCGTCGCCGTGCTTTCGCTGGTGTCGTTCCTGGCGTTCCGCCGGGCGAAGCCGTAGGGCTCGCTCTTCATCGCCCCGAGCCCCGAGCCCCCGAGCCGCCGAGACCCCGTCTTGCTACCGAGACCCCGTCGTGCTGACGAAAGCACGACGGGGTCTCGGCACGAAGACGGGGCCTCGGCGAAAGGAAAGGACAGGAGGCGAACTCAGATCGTGTCGTCGGCGCCGATGATGTCGAGGTTCCAGAACCGGGAGTCCGGATCATCGGGGTCGTGGCCGTCCGTGACCTCGGTGATCACGTCGTTGATGCGCCGCTCGATCTCGCGGAACTCGGCCTCGGTGACTCGCAGGTTCCGCTGCGAGAAGGTGCCGTGCTGTGCGGCATCCCGCCCGGACACGTAATCCGCCGACCACGCCAGCACGCGCCGGACCATCGCGATATGGTCCTCGACGAGCGCGGTCATCAGTGCGTTCCCGAGTCCTTCGTCTTCGACCGGATGCTCCGGGGAGCCGATGTTCCACGCCCCGTCCACACCCTTCCAGACTCGATCGCGTCGATCACGGGCGTGCTGCGGGTCCTCTTCGATGAGTCCGGCATCCGCGAGGACGCGCAGGTGGAAGCTCACGCTGTTGGCCGGAACATCCAGATCGACTGCGAGATCAGCGGCTCTGGCGTGACCACGTGCGGCGACGGCCTTCGCGATCCGCCGCCGGAGCGGGTGCGCATAGGCCTTCAGCATCGCCGAAGAGGCGTGCCGCTCATCCGGATGCACGGGCTTGCGTGTCTCGTCCGCCATGGCCCGATTCTACTCACAACAGAAGTTGCGCAATTCCTATTGCGCAACTCTTCTTGCGGAATTACCATCGTCGACATGACCACTGCGACCGCGCCGCACAGCCTGATCCGCAACGGGCGCTATGCCGCCTGGCTGGTCAGCGACACCGCCAAAGGGCTCGCGAGCGCGCTGTTCGGATTCGCGATCCCGCTCATCGCCCTGTTCGTCACGAACGAGCCCGCTCAGGGCGGCGCGATCAGCGCGGTCGGCATGGGCATCCGCATGGTCACGACGGTGTTCGGCGGCGTGCTCGCCGACCGTCATCGCCGCATCGTCATGATGGTGATGGGCTCGGTCGTCGGCGTCGTGCTGTCAGCGGCCTTCACCGTTCTCGCGCTCACGGACGCACTCACGTTCGCGACGCTGCTGATCATGGAGATCCTGCTCGCCGCGCGCACCGGGCTCTTCGACATCGCCGGCGAGAGCGCGTTGAAGGAGATCGTGCCCGACGACGCGATGGGGCGCGCGCAGGCCGCTAACCAGGGTCGGGATGCCGTGCTGCAGCTCGCCGGCGGACCACTCGGCGGCGTGCTGCTCGCCGCAGGCGCGTGGCTGATCGGCGCCGCGATGGCGGTGTGCCACCTGATCGCCGCCGTCACCGCCTGGATGCTGCAGCGGTCGGTCGCGGCATCCGCCCCCATACCCGCTCCGGCTCCTTCTTCCACCCCGGAAAACGGAGACGACCCGGCGCGTCGCCCGCGCGTCGCCGCCGACACGCCGGATGGTCCGGGTTTTCCCACCGAGAACGGCGAACCGGATGCCGCGGACACGGGTCTCCTCGCCGCCGCTGTCGCCGTCGGGAAGCCCAACGCGATGCGCGAGATCACCGAGGGGTTCCGCTGGCTGTTCTCCCGCCCGGACCTGCGCGGTGTCCTCTTCGTCGCAACGATCATCAACCTGGGCTTCAGCGTCGCGATGACGACGGTGATCTACGCGCTGCAGCAGCAGGGGCACTCGCCGGTGACGATCGGGTTCTTCGCCACCGGCGCCGGAGTCGCCATGCTCCTCGGCGCACTGCTCGCACCGACCATCGTCTCCCGCGTGCGCTCCGGCACCGTGATCATCGGCGGACTGGCCGTGTCGGCGGTCGGGGTCTTCGGACTCATCCCCGTGCACGAGCCGCTGCCCCTCACCCTCGTGCTCGCCGGCATCGTGTTCTTCATCCCCTCCGTCAACGCGGCGCTGATGGGCTACTTCATGGTCGCGACCCCCACCGAGATGCTCGGCCGGGCGAACAGTGCCTCCGCCGTGCTCGGAATGGGCGCCATTCCGCTCGCACCGCTCGTCGCCGGCATCGGCCTGTCGCTGATCGGGCGCGACGCGACCCTGGTCGTCGGCGCGGTGCTCTGCACGATCTCGGTGCTGCTCGCCATCTCCACAGCCGCGCTGCGGGCACTGCCTGCCAAGTCCGGCTGGGCCGCGCACTCCGCGCAGTTCGCCATCCGCTGACGCGCAGGGCCGCGGGGCGGTACTGTGACTGCAGCTCACCGAAGGAGATACCGATGTCCGAGACCCAGTTCGTCGAGAAGCCCCTGCCCGCAGTCCGCCTGGCGGCGGTCCGCAGGGTCGTGGCGTCGCAGCCCGAAGTGGGCGCCGTCGTCGGGCCTGCGTTCGACGCGGTCGCCGACGTCATCGGCGGTGAGCCCGGCGCGCTCGACACCCCGATAGCGGAGTACGAGGCTCTCGCGGACGGCGGTTACTCGATCGTCGCCGGATTCGCATACGACGGCCCGGAGCGCGAAGGCATCGAGATCGTCGAGCTGCCTGCCGTGGATGCCGCGGTCTGCGCGACCCACCTCGGATCGATGTCAGGCATCGCGGAGAGCTGGCACGCGCTCAGCACCGCGGTCGCCGACCGGGGTCTCACGGCGTCCGCGACCTGCCGCGAGCACTATCTGCAGTCGGCATCCGACGATCAGTCCGACTGGGTGACCGAACTGCAGCAGCCCGTCACCCGACGCTGAGCGCGGACGGCCGGCGGACGAACCCCTACAGCGCCCCGACGAGGGCGGCGATGCCGGCGATGACCGAGACCAGCGCGAGAACCAGCGCGACGCCGATCAGCACCGCGTGCACCTTGAGGAACGCCGTGGCCTTTCCGGCGGCATCCCGTGCCCGCGGATCCCGCGCGACCCGCTTGTAGAACTGCGGCCACACGATGATGTTGAAAGCGGCGTTGACGAACAGGAGCACGGCGAGAGCGATCACCCCTCCAGCGTAGGCGCGGCTCTCAGAGTAGGCGCGGCGGCCGCCCGTCGCCCGTCAGGTCAGCTCGCGGGCGCGGAGCGCTGCGCCGAGCAGCCCGGCGTCCCCGCCCAGCTGCGCCGGCACGAGCTGCGGCAGCCGGTGGAAGCTGAGCCGCGCCGCCAGTCGCGTGCGCAGCTCGTCGAACAGCACGTCTCCGGCGCGAGAGAGGCCGCCGCCGATGACGATCGCCTCCGGAGCGAGGATCGACGCCAACTGCGCGAGCGCGAGGGCGAGCGCGTCGAGAGCGTCATCCCAGATCCGCGCCGCCACCGGATCGCCGGCCAGCGCGCGCGCGATGACCGCACGGGCTCCATCGGGAGCCGTCCCGGTCTCGGCGGCGTAGCGGCGGGCGATGGCTCCGGCGGATGCGACGGTCTCGAGGCATCCGTAGGCACCGCACGCGCAGAGCATCGCGTTTCCGCGCGGCGGGACGTCCGCGATCGGAGCGTGTCCGATCTCACCCGCGTACCCGCCTGCGGTGTACGGCTGACCGCCGATGAGAACGGCCCCGGCGATCCCGGTGCCGATGATGAGCACGACGACGTCATCATGGGCCCGAGCCCCGCCGAGCTCGTGCTCGGCCCAACTCGCAGAGCGCACATCGTGATCCAGGGCTATCGGCAGCTGCAGCCGTTCGGCGGCGAGCGCGCGCAGCGGGGCATCCCGCCAACCCAGATTGCTCGCGAAGACGACGAGCCCGGCATCCGCGTCGACGATCCCGGGGACGACGAAGCCTCCCGCCTCGGGCACGACGTGCGGATGCTGCGCGCGCAGCTCGTCCGACAACCGGGCGAGTTCCTCGATCACGGCGCCGGCGGGGTCGGCGCCCAACGGCGGAGTGGGCGTGCGACGCAGTCCGAGCGCAGTCCCGTCCGCATCGAAGAGCGCCGACTTGATGTCGGTGCCGCCGACGTCGAAGGCGAGCACGGGTGCTCCCGGTCCGATCCCCCGCTCTGTCATCGGTACAGGATTCCGTTCTGGTGATGTTTGTTCATACACTTCACAAATCAGCGTACTGTGCCGAGGCCCTGAGCAGTAGGCCGCGAGCGCGAAGAGGGCGACACAGAATCGCGCAATAGGATCGACCCCATGCGCATTCTGGTCATCGGAGCATCCGGGCACATCGGCAGCGTCGTCACCACGACACTCGAATCGCACGGCCACGACGTGCTCGCCGCGTCGCGCAGCGGCGACTGGACCGTCGACATCACCGACCCGACCTCGGTGCGCGACCTGTTCGAGAAAGTCGGCGAAGTGGATGCCGTGGTCGTGGCATCCGGATCCGTGCCGTTCGCCCACCTCACCCAACTGAAGCGCGACGACTACCTCACCGCCTTCACGTCGAAGGCCCTCTCGCAGATCGAGGTCGTCACGGTCGCCCTGGATCACGTGCGCGATGGCGGCTCCATCACGATCACGAGCGGCGTGCTGGCGCGCGAGCCGATCGCCACAGGAGCGGCGGCAGCGGTCGCGAACGGCGCCCTCGAGTCGTTTGTCGTCACGGCCGCTGCCGAGGCTCCGCGGGGCATCCGCATCAACGCCGTCTCCCCGAACGTGCTGGAGAACTCGCCGAATCACCACGCGTTGTTCGCCGGTCAGCGTCCGGTGACGGATGCCGAGGTCGGCCGCGCGTACGTGCTCGCCGTCGAAGGGCTCGTGCGAGGACGCGTCATCACCCTCTGATCCTTCCGCCGAACCCGGCGGTCATGTATCAGAAATCCCTTGCCGTGCTCCTATCAAGTGTGAGCACAATGATCTTCATGACCGACGCTTCCCGCGGGGGCGCCGTCAGCGATGGCCCGGCGCGGTGGGAACGCGCCGCCGATCTCTTCGCCGACTGGCGCGCCGGAGATGTGCGCGCCATCGACGACCTCGTTCGGCTGATGACGCCGGTGCTCTGGCATGTCGTCCGGGCCTACGGCCTGGAGCGCACGCTCGCAGAGGACGTTGTGCAGTCCACCTGGCTCGCGCTCGTACGAGGGCACGAGAAGATCGCCGACTTCCGCGCCATCTCCGGCTGGCTCACGATGACCGCTCGGCGGGAGGCCTGGAAGGTCTCCAAGAGCAGCAGGCGATCGGATGCCACGGCCGAGGAACTGCTCGAGCCGCTGCTTCCTGCGCAGGAGTCGGCAGAGGCGCTGGCCACGACATCCGACGAGTCGCGGCGCCTGTGGGCGGCGGTGCGCACGCTCGATGAGAGGTGCCGACGGCTGCTGCGCGTCATCGCGTTCGACGACCGTCCGGACTACGCACGGCTCGCGGCGGAACTCGACATGCCGGTAGGCAGCATCGGACCGACCCGCCGCCGCTGTCTGGTGAAACTGCGCGCACAGCTCGGAACCCCGCCCGAAGGAGACAGCGATGGCTGACAGCGACGCAGAGCTCCTCGCCCGATTGCGCGTCGCCGCCGAACTGGCCGACCCGCCGCCGCCCGACCTCGCCGACCGGGCGATCGCCGCGATCGCGATGGCCGACATCTCGCACGAGTACGCCGTGCTCACCTTGATCGAGAACGTCGAGACGCCGGTGCGCAGCGGCGAGCGCGGCGACGGGGAGACCACCACGCTGCAGTTCAGCGACGGCTCAGCGAGCATCCTCCTTCACGTCAGCCACAGCGAACGCGACCGACGCCGCGTGGACGGGTGGGTGGATGCCGGGGCGATCGTGGTGCAGCTCACACAGGGCGAGCGTACCTGGACGGCGACTCCCGATGATCAGGGCCGCTTCGTCTTCGATGACGTGGCACCGGGGCTGACCCGCGTACGCCTCGTCGTAGGCGGCGATCAGAAAGACCTGCTCACACCGCACTTCGAGGTGTGAGGACTGAAGCGTCGAGCCGAGAGGGAGAGCGATGGCGCAGCCCGAGAAGTGGAGTTGGCAGGACCGGGCGGAGGGGTCGATCCCGCGCGGAACGGCGCTGGATCCGACTGTGGAGCCGGTGGACGGCATCCGCGCGTTCCCGACCGCGTACCTGCCCGATCGGATGCTGATCTCCGAGCGGTTGGACGGGGAGAACGGCGCATACGACCGCGACCTGCGTGCGCTGACCCAGGCCGCCGGTTCGTTCGGCTGGCAGCTGACGGTCGAGAAGGAGGACGTCGTCCGCGCCGGGCGCGGGGCTGGGATGCTGCCGGGGATCCCCGGGGTGCGCCGCGCCGTCCTGACCACGCCGGACATCCCCCGCGAGGGCGAGTCGCCGGTGCCGCCGGACGCCTGGCGCGTGCTGCAGCGAGCGCGGCGAATCGTCGGTGGGCCGATGCCGAGGGCGAGTCTCGAGCACGTGCTGGCCATCGACCCGGTCGGGCTGAACCCGTTCACCCGCACAAACCCGTTCACGCGGACGAACCCGTTCACCCGCACCAACCCCGTTCGCGGTGAGGGTGCTGTCGGCAGCGACGACTACCTCGAGCCGGGTCGCGGAGGACGCCAGCCGATCGCGTGGATCGGGGCGGCGCCGACGCGCAATGAGGAGCTCGCGGACAAGCAGCGCCGGGTCGTGGTGGCCGTCCTCGACACCGGCTGCGGCGAGCACACCTGGCTGCCGGGCTCCATCGTGACGCGAGGGATCGAGCTGGACGGCATCCCGATCGGCCTCACCGGCGACGACGACCCCGAGCTCTACCCCGACCTGTACGGCCAGCTCGACGGCGCGATCGACGCGGTCGCCGGCCACGGCACGTTCATCGCCGGGCTGATCCGTCAGACGGCTCCGGATGCCGACATCCTGTCGATCCGCGTCGCCGGGTCTCTCGGCGTGGTGGACGAGAGCACGTTCCTCGAGGCCGTCGCCGGCATCGTGGAGCTGCAGCGCCGCTTCGTCGAGGGCGAGGACGGCGGGCATCCGATCGACGTGCTGAACCTCTCGCTCGGGTACTACCACGAGACGCCCTTGGACGGGCAGTTCTCGCTCGTGCTGCACGAGATGCTGCAGACCGCCAGGGCGCTGGGGACGGTCGTGGTCTGCTCGGCGGGGAACGACGCGATCGATCGCCCATCGTTCCCGGCATCGCTGTGGGCGTGGCCGGGGACGGACAACGGGCTGAAGCCCGACGGGCACCTGCCGCTGCTCTCGGTCGGCGCGCTCAACCCGTCGCAGCGGTCGCTCGCCCTGTTCTCGAACGTCGGGCCCTGGGTGCGCACGTATGCGCCGGGGGCGATGGTGGTGTCGACGACGCCTGCGTTCACTGGGGGGACGCAGGCGGCGACGCGCGCGGACTTCGACGGGTTCGAGCGGCAGACCGTGGATCCGGACGACTACCGCGGTGGTTTCGTGGCGTGGAGCGGCACGTCGTTCGCCGCTCCGTACGTGGCCGGCAAGGTGGCAGCGCTGCTGGGTACGCTGCCACCGGATGCCGGTTCACCTGTCGCCGCCGTCAAGAAGGCCGTGGAGGAGGTGCTGGCGGCGCTGCCACCGGACGCTCCACTGACCTGACGGCACGGATGCATGACGTTCTGCACGGATGCCGGGAGACACGCCGCTCGATCGTCCTGCATCCGTGCGATCTCCCTGCACCTGTTCCCGCCTCGGGCCGCCGCGGACTTCCGTGCGAGCGGCGGACACGGCATCCTGAACCAATGGGGAACTCCGCGCGCGAGCTGTACGAACGCGGGCTCGCGGCGTCCAATGCGCAGCGCTACTCCGAGGCGCGACGCCTGCTCGCCCGCGCCGAGACCGCGGTCGGCGACGCCGCGGTCGACGACCCGGACCTTCGCGCGCGCATCGCCGGCACCCTCGCCTACGTGCTCGCCCAGACCGGCGAGCCGGCACGCGCCGAAGCGCTGTGCCGCGACGCTCTCGAGCAGGACGGCGTCAGCGTCGAGACACGCGCGATCCTGGCGGGCCAGCTCGGCGTGCTCTTCACCCGAGCCGGGCGCCTCGACGAGGCAGAGACCATGCTCTCCCGCGCGATCGACGGGCTGGAGGGCACGGCGCAGGCGAACTGCCTCTTGAATCGGTCGCTCGTCCACATGCACCGCCGCGCCTTCGACGCTTCCACTGCCGACCTCGAGCGCGCCGTGGAGATCTACGAGAACGCCGGCGCTGCGGATGCCGCCGCCGAGGCCAGGCACAACCTCGGCTACACCGCCCTCCTGCGAGGCGACCTCGTCTCGGCTCTCGACCTCATGGCGCAGTCGCGTCCGGTGATCGCAGCATCCTCTCCCGTCGGCGCGGCGATGAGCGATCTCGACCGCGCCGAAGTGCTGCGTGACGCCGGGCTCGTCGACGAGGCCGAACGCCTGCTCGAGAGCGTCGCGACCACATTCGGCGCGGCTCGCATGCGGCACGCTCGCGCCGAGGCCGAGTATCAACTCGCCCGGTCGCTGCTGCGGCACGACCCGAAGCGGGCACGACGGGTGGCGAAGACCGCCGCCCGACGATTCCGCGCTCTCGGCGCCGAGAGCTGGGCGGCACGCAGCGACGCGATCCGGCTGGACGCCGAGCTGGCCGCCGGTGCCACACCGCCGGCGGCGGAGTTCGCCGCCACTGCCGGCGATCTGAAGCGCGCCGGTTTCCCGAACGAGGCGACGGCCGTGCACCTGAGCGATGCGCTGGCGGCCGTCCGCCGCGGCGACCCGGTACGCGCCATCCGGCTGCCTGCCGACGCCGCGACCCCGCTGCGCCTCCGCGCCGCCGAGGTCCGTGCCGTTCGCGCGCGCTCGCGCTCCCGGCACACGGAGTCCCGCCGTCACGCCGCGGAGGGCCTGGACGTACTCTCCGACTGGCAGCGCTCGTTCGGCGCGCTCGACCTTCAGGCATCCCTTGCGATGCACGGAACCAGTCTCGTGTTCGCCGGTCTGGCCGCCGCAGGTCGGAGCGGTGATCCGGAGGTCCTCTTCGACTGGGCGGAGCGCGCGCGACACCTCAGCCAGCAGGTCGCCCCTGTTCGCCCTCCGCACGACAGCGAGCACGCCGCCGACCTCGGCGAACTGCGGATGCTGCGTGCCGACCTCACGGGCCAGGAGTGGGCGACGCATCCGCGTGTCAGACAGCTGCGCGACCGCGTCCGCGAGCACCAGTGGACGGCGACCGGCGCCGGTGACACCCGGCCGCGCATCGCCCTGACGGCCCTGCAGGGTGAGCTCGGACGAGAACGCCGCGACGGCGCCCAGCCGGAGTTCGGCGAGGATGCCGGCACTGCCGCCCTCTCGTTCGTGTTCACCGGCGACGCCATGTCGTGCGTGGCCACCACGGCCGCTGACAGCACGATCGTCACGCTCGACCGTCCCGCGATCGCAGCCGCGGCAGACGGCCTCCGTGCCGACCTCGACGTGTCGGCGTCGATCCGCAGCGGACCGATGGCCGCGATCGTCGCGCGCGCCTTGGCCGAGCGGATGCAGCGCCTCGATGACCTGCTGCTCGGGCCCATCCGTGCGATCATCGGCGACCGCCGCGTCGTCCTCACCACCCCTGGCATCCTCGCCGGCATCCCCTGGGCGATGCTGCCGACGATGGCCGGGCGCCCGTTCACCGTGGCGACGTCGATGTCGCGGTGGGCGCAGGAGCGCCACGCCCCTCGCGCGCTGCGGACGGCAGGTTTCGCCGCCGGCCCTCGTGTGCTTCGCGGAGTCGACGAGGTGCGCACCGCGGCATCCGTCTGGAGAGAGGCGACCGTGCTGACGGGCGATGACGCGCGCGTGGATGCCGTGACCGCGCTCGCGGCGGACGTCGATGTGCTGCACATCGCGGCCCACGGTCGGCACGCCGCCGACAACCCGCTGTTCGCCGGTTTCGAGCTCGCCGACGGCTCCCTGTTCGGCTACGACGTCGACCTCATCCCCCGCGTTCCAGACACGGTCGTGCTGTCGGCGTGCGAGCTCGGCCGGTCATCGGTGCGCTGGGGCGAAGAGGCGCTGGGGATGACACGGGTCTGGCTGCACGCCGGAACCCGCAGCGTGATCGCCGCCCCCGCTCTCGTCCCGGACGATGTCGCCGGCGAACTGCTCGGCGCTCTGCACACCGGTCTCAGTGCCGGCCGATCGCCGTCAGCGGCGCTGGCCGCGGCATCCGTTCAGACCGGAGTGCACACGCCGTTCCAGTGCCACGGAACCGGCTTCTGAACTTTTTCCGTGCCGGATGTATCAGAACGGAACCCGTGCGCTCTTGATCATCGGAAGGTGTCACGCCGATGCCCCGACCCGGGGCATGAGGGAGGCGCGGTCGCGATGGGGATGCGTAGGGGTACGCAGCGGCAGACACCGACTACTCAGGAGGGCGTCGCGGATGCATCCACGGCGCCCTCCGTCATGCCCGGCGGGGTGTCACGGTCCGGCGCGATGCAGCGCCTCAGCGCCCTTCAGCGGCCTCGGTGTGGTGGCGGATGACCTCGGCGACGACGAAGTTGAACCACTTCTCGGCGAACTCGGGGTCGAGGTGCGCGGTCTCGGCAAGCGCTCGCAATCGCGCGACCTGCTGTTCCTCGCGGGCGGGATCGGACGGCGGCATCGCGTGCTCGGCCTTCAGTACGCCCACCTGCTGCGTCGCCCGGAATCGCTCGGCGAGCATGTAGATCAGGGCGGCATCGATGTTGTCGATCGTGCCGCGCAGGCGCAGCAGTTCTGCGCGGGCGTCCTCGGCGTCGGTCATGGCTCTCCCTGTTCGTCAGCGGTGAGGCTGTTCGTCGGCGCTTAAGACGATATCGCGCGGCCGCACTCTAGAGTTGGCGCATGAGCTCCGACCTGCCCGCGGCACCCGACGATTCGCCCACCCCGGACGGCGCGCCGGTGCCTCCTGAGGCGAAGAACGCCGAGGCGACCGCAGCGCCGACCTCGCGAGCGGATGCCGCCTCGAAGACCGCGACGAAGGCCAAGAAGGCCAAGCGTCCTGAGCCGGAGGACCCGCCCCTCACCCCCAAACCCGTCGTCGAGCCGCAGCCGTCGTCGCGGTCGTTCTGGACGCGGATCGATAAGCCCTTCGTCTTCGGCTTCCTGGTCACGCTCGGGGGGCTGGCCGCCATCCTGCTCGGGCTGGCACTGTCGAACCTGTCGACGGTCATCATCTACATCGCCCTCGCGCTGTTCGCAGCGCTCGGCCTCGACCCTGCCGTCCGATTCCTCGAGCGTCGCGGACTCGGCCGAGGGTGGAGTGTGCTCGTCGTGCTCATCGCCCTGATCGCCGTGCTCGCACTCATCCTCTGGCTCATCATCCCGGTGGTCGTCGAGCAGATCACGCTGTTCGTGAAGAGCGTGCCTGGCCTCATCAGCGACTTCACGAGCAGCGACATCTACCGCACGCTGGAAGCCCAGTTCGGCGACCAGTTCGAGGATCTCGTCGGCGACGTGCAGGGGTTCCTCTCCGACCCGGGCAACATCGCGGTCATCGGCGGCGGAGCCCTCCAGGTCGGAGCATCCATCGCGAACGCCATCTCAGGCGTCGTGATCGTGCTCGTGCTCGTCATCTACTTCGTCGCGACCCTGCCCGGCATCAAGCAGGCCATGCTGCGCCTGGTCCCGGCTCGCGACCGCGCCAACACCGAGATCATCACCGACCAGATCACGGACTCCGTCGGCGGGTACGTCATGGGAATGGTGACGCTGGCGTTCATCAACGCCCTCGTCGTGCTGCTGCTCTACACGGTGATGGGGCTGCCCTTCCCGCTGCTGCTGGCCGTGGTGGCGTTCCTGATCACGCTGATCCCGCTGGTCGGATCGCTGATCTTCTGGGTGATCGGCACCGGCATCGCCCTGTTCGCCGATCCGATCCTCGCGCTCGTGTTCGCCGTCATCTACCTGATCTACATGCAGCTGGAGTCGTACTTCCTCACCCCGCGCGTGATGAACCGGGCGATCTCGATCCCCGGCTCGCTCGTGGTCATCGGCGCTCTCGTCGGAGGCACCCTGCTCGGCCTGCTCGGAGCCCTCGTCGCCGTGCCGGTCACGGCATCCATCCTGATCATCATCAAGAAGGTCTGGATCCCTCGCCAGGACTCCCGGGTCTGAACCCGGAGGTCAGGGCTGCACGGTTCAGGTCGCGATCTCTGCCGGTAAGCGGCGGCCAGAACGGCAAGAATCGCGACCTGAATCGGAGTGCTGTCAGATCAGGCCCTTGTCGGTGAGCCATTCCTCGGCGATGTCCTCCGGCGACATCTGGTCGACCGTGCTCTGCACACCGAGCGCGACGAGGTCGTCGACGCTCAGCTCGGCGCTGACGCCGTTGATGACATCGGCGATCTCGTCGGCGACGTCGCTCGAGGCGATCGGCACGACGTTCGACGCGAGGATCAGGCTCTCGGGGTCTTCGAGCGCGACGATGTCCTCGGTCTGGAACCGGGGGTCGGCCGAGTAGATGTCGGCAACCTGGATCTCGTCGGCCAGCAGCGCGTCGAACGTGGTGTCGCCCGTAGCCGAGAACGCGAGGTCGAGGCCGTAGACGCTCTTCGCGCCGGCGGGTCCGTACGGACGCTGCTCGAGCTCGGGAGCACCGCCGAGGGTCACCGTTCCGTCGACCTTCGAGAGGTCGGCGATCGAGGTGAGGCCGTTCGCGTCGGCGAACGCCTTGGTCACCGTGTAGGTGTCCTGGTCGCTGGCCTCGGCGTAGTCGAGCGCCGTGAGGCCGTCGGGAAGCGCGTCCTGCAGAGCCGCGTAGACGTCGTCCGAGCTGGTCGCATCGGAGCTGTCGTCGTAGTACTGGAGCAGGTTTCCGGTGTACTCGGGGAACAGATCGATCGCCCCGGACTCGACATCGGGCATGTACGCGTCGCGCTGCCCGATGTTGAACTGGCGGTCGACCGTGAAGCCCGCGCCCTCCAACGCCTGAGCGTAGATCTCGGCGACGATCTCGTTGGAGTAGTAGGCCTGCGATCCGACGACGATCGTGTCGGACGCGCCGTCACCGGAGGAATCGTCGGAGGGAGCGTCGAGCGGATTGCTGCTCGCGCAGCCGGCGAGGACGAGCGCCGCTGACAGGGCGACTCCCGTCGCGAGAGCGAGGCGTGACTTGCGTGCGTTGAACATGATGTTCCTCTCTGGTGGGGAGTCAGGCTGATGCTGTGGAGGCTGTGGTTGATGCCGCGCGACGAGCAGCCCGCGGTGACGGTGTGCCTGGTTTCGCGACCCGGATGCCGGTGGGAACGGCCATGCGCTGCGCGAGGGCGAGCAGCAGGTCGGCGATGAGGGCGATCACGGCGACGAGGATGGCACCGCCGAGCACCTGGTCGAAGCGGCGCAGCGGGATCCCCTGGATGATCGGCCAGCCGAGGCCGCCGAGGTTCACGTACGCGGCGATCGTCACGGTGGCGATGACCTGCAGGGTCGCCGAGCGGAGACCGCCGACGAGCAATGGGAGCCCGAGCGGCACCTCGACCTTCCAGAACACCTGCCACTGCGTCATTCCGGTGGCGCGGGCGGCGTCGATGACGTGCCGGTCGATCGCCTCGAGCCCGGTGTACGCGCCGGCGAGGAGCGAGGGGATAGCGAGCAGCACGAACGTGATGGTCGCAGCCTCGGGCACGCGCAGCACCCCCATCAGCAGCACGAGCAGCACCATGAGGCCGAACGACGGCACGGCGCGGGCTGCACCGGAGATGGCGACGGCGATCTCGCGGCCTCGCCCGGTGTGGCCGATGGCCCAGCCGGCCGGCACCGCGATGACCGCGGCGATCAGCACGGAGATGACCGTGTAGAACAGGTGCTGGCCGAGCAGCACTGGGAGCGCGTACTGACCCTCCAGCCGTTCCGGTGAGAACAGCCAGGCGAAGGCATCCGCGAACAGATTCATGCGGCGGCCCTCATCGGCACGATGCGACGGCATGCGGTCGCCGCGGATGCGGTTCGCGTCCACGGCATGATGGCGCGGCCGGCCAGCATGAGCAGCAGGTCGATGACGAGCGCGATCACGACGACCGCGAGAACGCCCGCGGAGACCTCCGGGATGATGCGACGCTGCAGACCGTTCGTGAACAGGTAGCCGAGGTTCTCGACGCCGACGAGGATGCCGACCGTCGCCAGGGAGATCGTGCTGACCGCCGCCACGCGGAGCCCGGCGAGGATCACAGGGCCGGCAAGCGGAAGATCGACCGTCCAGAACCGGCGCGCACCGCCGTAGCCGACGGCCGTCGCGGCCTGCCGGACGTCGGGGTCGACAGAGTCGAGGCCGTCGGCGACGGATCGCACGAGGATCGCGACGGCGTAGATCGTGAGACCGACGATGAGATTCTCGGGGCTGCGGGCCTGATATCCGACGACGGAGGGCAGGAGGATCAGCAGGGCCAGCGAGGGAATCGTGTACAGCAGCCCGGTGAGGACGACGATCGGGCCGCGCACGAGGCGATAGCGCCACGCGACCCAGCCGAGCGGCAGCGACAGGACGAACCCGCAGACGATCGCGATCGCGCTCTGACCCAGATGAGTGAGGGCGAGACCGAAGATAAGGTCGAGGTTGTCGGAGACCCAGGTCATGGAGTCCTCGGGGCGGCATCCGTGTCGTCGAGGAGCGAACCCTGCGTCCGGCCCTCGGAATCGACCACGACACGACCGCGGGGGGTCTGCTTGATCCGCAGCGCGCGGTGGCCGCGCTCAGCGCCGATGAAGGCCGAGACGAAGTCGTCTGCGGGGTTCTCGATGATCTCGCTCGGGCTGCCCACCTGCACGACGCGCGCGCCCTTGTCGAGGATGACGACCTGGTCGCCGAGCAGGAAGGCCTCGTCGATGTCGTGGGTCACGAAGACGACGGTCTTGTCGAGGTCGCGCTGCAGGCGGATGAGCTCCTGCTGCAGATCGGCGCGGACGATCGGATCGACGGCGCCGAACGGCTCATCCATCAGCAGGATGTTCGGGTCGGCCGCGAGTCCTCGGGCCACACCCACGCGCTGCTGCTGCCCGCCGGAGAGCTGGCTCGGGTACCGGTCGGCGAGCGCCCGGTCGAGCCCGACGGTGTCGAGCAGCTCACGCGCCCGCTCGTGCGCCTGCTTCTTGGGAGTGCCGTTCAACCGCAGCACGGTCGAGACGTTGTCGATGACCGAGAAGTGCGGCATGAGGCCGGAGTTCTGCATGACGTAGCCGATGCTGCGCCGCAGAGCCACGGGGTTCTTGCCGAGCACGCTCTCGCCGTCGATCTCGACGTCGCCGCTCGTCGGCTCGACCATGCGGTTGATCATTCGCAGCAGCGTCGTCTTGCCGCATCCGGATGACCCGACGAACACCGTCGTCTTCCGTGACGGCAGCACGAGGCTGAAGTCCTCGACGGCGAGCGTGCCATCGGGGAATCTCTTGGATACCGAGCGGAACTCGATCAAAGCGCGAGCACAGCCTTCATGATGATGCCTCCTCGGAGTCGGTTTCGAGCGTAGGGGATGCCGCAGACATCTGGGGCAGATTCGCCGGGGGTTGACAGCGCAGGGGCCGACACGGACTGTTCGGAGCACCCCGCCGATCGGATGGGCCTCAGGCGCTCTGCCGGCCGTACGCCTCGAGCAGCCGCAACCAGATCTCGTTCATGGTCGGGTAGGCGGGAACGGCGTGCCACAGGCGGGAGATGGGCACCTCGCCGACGACCGCGAACGTGGCGGCCTGCAGCATCTCCGACACGTCGGCCCCGACGAACGTGACCCCGAGGATGACATCCCGATCGGTGTCGACGACCATCCGCGCGGTGCCCGTGTAGCCGTCAGCGTGCAGGCTGGCGCCGGCGGTGGAGCCGAGTTCGGCATCGACCACGCGGGTGGTGTGCCCGGCATCCTGCGCAGCCGCGGCGGTGAGTCCGACGGAGGCGACCTCGGGGTCGGAGAACACCACCTGCGGCACGGCGGCAGCGTCGGCACTGGCGACGTGGCGTCCCCAGGTCGCGTCGTCGATCTCGTCGCCGTTCGCGCGCGCCGCGATGACGTCGCCCGCCGCACGGGCCTGGTACTTGCCCTGATGCGTGAGCAGAACGCGGCCGTTGACGTCGCCGACCGCGTACAGCCAGTCGTGCCCCTGAACGCGGAGAGTGTCGTCGGTGCGGATGTACTCGCCTGGTTCGAGCCCGATGGTCTCGAGTCCGATGTCGTCCGAGCGCGGCTGGCGGCCTGTGGCGGCGAGCACCTCCGCGGCACGGATCTCGGTGCCGTCGTCGAGCGTGATCGTGACCCCGTCGTCATCGCGGTCGACGCGAGCCGTTCCGGTGTTCGTGCGGACGTCGACGCCGTCGGCGCGCAGCCCCTTCTCGACGAGCTCGCCGGCGAACGGCTCCATCTTCGCGAGCAGGCCGCCGCGGGAGATCACGGTGACCTTCGCGCCGAGCGACGCGTAGGCGGTGGCCATCTCGACCGCGACGACGCCGCCGCCGATGATGGCGAGGGATGCCGGCACCTCCTGAGCGCTCGTCGCCTCACGGCTCGTCCAGGGTGCCGCTTCGGCGAGACCGGGGATCGGCGCGATCGCGGCATCAGATCCGGTGGAGACCGCGACCGCGTGACGAGCGCGCAGCACGCGCTCCGTGCCGTCGTCATCGGTGACGGTGACCTCGCGCTCCCCGCTGATGCGACCCTGACCACGGGCGAGGTCGATGCCTGCGGACTGCAGCCACTTCACCTGTCCGTCGTCGGACCAGTCGCTCGTGAAGGAGTTGCGTCGGGCGAGGACCTCGGTGGGATCGAGTTCGCCCCCGATGACGCCCTGCACGTGCTGAGCGGCGCGCAGCGCCTGGCCCGAGCGCAGCAGCGCCTTCGAGGGCATGCACGCCCAGTACGAGCATTCGCCGCCGACCAGTTCGCTCTCGATGACGATCACGCTCAGGCCGCCCTGAACGGCGCGGTCGGCGACGTTCTCGCCGACGGGACCTGCTCCGATCACGATGAGGTCGTACTCGTCTGTCGACATGGCGTTGCCTTCTTCCGGTCAGCGTGCGGGGCCAGTCTTCCCGAAGTGCAACCGTGTGTCACGGGGATTGTTCCCGACGTGTCCGCGGGGCGAGGATCGCCGCAGCGGCTGCAAGCAGCCCGGCCAGCGCGAGGAAGAAGAGATCATGCCACAGCTGGACGGCGACAAGAGCCGCCGCATCACGATCGGCGAACTCTCCAGGCGCAGCGGGGTCGCGGCATCCGCTCTGCATTTCTACGAACGCAACGGCCTGATCGAGTCCGAGCGCACAGACGGCAACCAGCGCCGGTACCGCCGCGACGCGCTGCGTCGCGTGGCGTTCATCCGCGTGTCGCAGCGCGTCGGCATCCCCCTCAAGGACATCCGCTCGGCGCTCGATTCACTGCCAGAGGGACGAACGCCGAACAAGCGCGACTGGGCTCGCCTGTCGCAGCGGTGGCGCGATGAGCTGGACGCGCGAATCCGCCAGCTCGAGCACCTGCGCGGCGACCTGGACGGATGCATCGGTTGCGGATGCCTCAGCCTGAACTCCTGCGCGCTGCAGAACCCGGCTGATGTGCTCGGCAGGGAAGGATCGGGTCCGATCCGCTGGCTCGCGAAGGCCGAACCGCCCGCATAACTCCGGAGAGACTGCCCGGATCGGTGCGTGGGCGGCCGAGATCATGCCGATCTGCCGAAACCCTCCGGAGTTGTGCGGGGTGGGAAGAGCCCGCGCCTCGGTGCGGACGGGCTCAGCGGGCGAGGAGGATGCTGCTGGGCGCGGGGGCCGCGGTGCGGTGACGGATGCCGCGGGGCGCCCCGGTTCGCTCGTCGAGGTCGAGGATGCTGATCTCGTCCGACCGCTGTCCGGCGACGAGCAGCGCACCGTCGTGCACGAGGTGGTGCCGCGGCCAGTCGACGCCGGACTCGGCGAGCGCGAGCTGCTCGACCACATCGCCGGCGCCGCGAACGCGCAGCGCCGCGATCGTGTTGCTGCCGCGGACGCCGGCGTACAGCGTCTCGCCGTTCCGCGAGCGGGACAGCTCGGACGGGTAGTCGATTCCGGCTTGAGCGGCAGGGCTGACCGCCGTCGCCGCGACGAGGGCCCATCGGCCGTCAGGTCCGGCAGCGAGGGTGAAGACCTCGCACGAGTACTCGGTGACCACATGGAGGTGCCCGCTGGGGTGCACGACCATGTGCCTAGGGCCGACGCCGTGCGGCAGCACGATCTGGTGATCGGACACCAGCCCGGCAGAGGTCGGCCGCCAGACACGCACGAGATCGAACCCGATGTCGGTCGTGGCGATGCGTCCGTCCGGCAGGAACGCCGCGGCGTGCGCGTGCGAGGTGCGCTCCGGCGCGTCGACGGTGGATGCCGGAGCGAGAGCGGCGGCGATCATCGCAGCGGCCGGTGAAACAGGGTCCGGGGCGCCCGGCGTCAGCCCCAGCTCCTCATCGAACAGCAGCAGCCCGGAGCGCGGGGGCTCGGATGCCGCGGGCGAAAGCGATGCGAGCACGTCGTTGAGGTCGGGGCCCTGCGCCGCTGGCGCCCCTTGTGCCGCCGGGACAGGGTTCGTGCCGTACGGGTCGGTCGCAGCATCCGCCACCGCCGTCTCGCCCAGCAGCCCGGAGGCGTCGATCCCGACGCGCACGACGCGGCCGTCGCCGTAGCAGCTCACCACGAGGTACCGGCCGTGCGGCGCGACGGCGAGGTGGCACACGCCGGTGCCGACTTCGACGGGCGCGCCGAATCGGGCGAGCGACCGCTCCCCGGTTCGGGCGAACGCCTGCACGGTGCCCGAGCCCTCGAGCGCGGCATAGACGATATCGAGTGCGGGGTGCGAGGCGAGCCACGACGGCGACGCCGCGGCGGCCACCGCACCACGGTACGCAAGACTGATCGGCTCGCGTCCTTCGTCGCCTTCGAGCAGGCCGATCCCCGCGGCATCCCCGTCCATGTCGGGGCCATAGCCGCCGATCCAGAAGCGAGTCATGTCGTCACCCTCTCGTCCGAATGCGCCGGCAGGGGTCGCATCCGGTCGCCGAGCCCGAGTTCAGGCGACGATTCACGACCCCTCCCGCAGTGCGCCTGGGCACGTCACACCAGGTCGTGGCGGACGATCACCTCGTCACGCTCCGGACCCACACCGATGACGGAGATGCGCGTGTTGCTCATGCCCTCGAGCGCGAGCACGTAGTCCTGCGCATTCTTCGGCAGATCGTCGAACGTACGCGCCTTCGAGATGTCCTCGGTCCAGCCGGGGAAGTACTCGTAGATCGGCTTCGCGTGGTGGAAATCGCTCTGGTTCACCGGAACGTCGTCGAAGCGCTCTCCGTCGACGTCGTAGGCCACGCACACCGGGATCTGCTCGAGGCCCGTGAGGATGTCGAGCTTGGTGAGCACGAGGTCGGTGATGCCGTTGACCCGCGTCGCATATCGGGTGATCGGGGCGTCGTACCAGCCGGTGCGGCGGATGCGTCCCGTCGTCGTGCCGTACTCGAAGCCGGTCTTGCGCAGCCACTCGCCCTGCTCGTCGAGCAGTTCGGTCGGGAACGGGCCTGAACCGACACGGGTCGTGTACGCCTTGACGATGCCGACGATGCGGTCGAGGCGCCCCGGCCCCACGCCGGATCCGGATGACGCGCCCGCCGCTGTCGCGGTCGACGAGGTCACGAACGGGTAGGTGCCGTGGTCGACGTCGAGCATGGTCGCCTGACCGCCCTCGAAGACGACGACCTCGTCGCGCTTCAGCGCCTCCTCGAGCAGGTGACCGGTGTCGGCGACCATGGGGCGCAGCCGCTCGGCGTAGGACAGCAGGTCGTCGACGATCTCGTCGCACGTGATCGAGCGGCGATTGAAGACCTTCACCAGCAGGTGGTTCTTCTGGTCGAGCGCGCCCTCGACCTTCTGGCGCAGGATGTTCTCGTCGAAGAGGTCCTGCACGCGGATGCCGACGCGGTTGATCTTGTCGGCGTAGGCCGGGCCGATGCCGCGGCCGGTCGTGCCGATGTTGCGCTTGCCGAGGAAGCGCTCGGTGACCTTGTCGAGCGTGCGGTGGTACTGCGTGATGATGTGCGCGTTCGCGCTGACCTTGAGCTTGGAGACGTCGACGCCGCGGGCCGAGAGCGCCTCGAGCTCGTCGAAGAGCACCTCGAGGTCGATGACGACGCCGTTGCCGATCACCGGCGTGACGCCGGGAGACAGGATGCCGGAGGGCAGCAGGTGCAGCGCGTACTTCTCGTTGCCGACAACGACGGTGTGACCGGCGTTGTTGCCGCCGTTGAACTTCACGACCCAGTCGGTGCGGTCTCCGAGCAGATCAGTTGCCTTGCCCTTGCCCTCGTCGCCCCACTGGACGCCGACGATAACGATTCCTGGCATGGGTATCCCCCTTGCTTTCGCCGGGTTCGCACCGGCCGATGAGCTGGCCCTCTTCGGGCGACTCCATCCTACCGACTGGCCTCTCGCTGCCCTCTCGGCGGGCCATCGCGCACGACATGGCGGGAAACCGACGACGGTTGGCAGTCGACACGATCGACGAATGTCCGTGGCCGGCGCGATGATCGGGGGATGCCAGAAGTATCGCCGCGCCCGATATCGACCCAGCTGGAGGGCGACCAGCCACGCGGGCGGGCGCCGCTCATCCTCTTGGCTGCGCTCGTGACGGTCGTCCTGTGGGCTTCGGCGTTCATCGGGATCCGCGGGGCCGGCCCGCATTTCGACCCCGGCGCACTGGCGCTGCTGCGCATGGCCATCGGCGCGGCGGCGCTCGGGGTCATCGCTCTGCGCCACGGAATCCGTCTCCCAGCACGTCGGCACTGGCCTCTCGTGATCGTCTGGGGCATCGGCTGGTTCTGCGTCTACAACCTCGCGCTCAACAGCGCAGAGCGCACACTCGACGCAGGGACGGCGGCGATGGTCGTGAACCTCGCCCCGCTCATGGTGGTCGTCTTCAGCGGTCTGCTTCTGCGCGAGGGCTTCCCCAAGACGCTGATGGTCGGTGCGCCGGTCGCGTTCCTGGGCGTGGTGCTGATCGGCATGAACTCGGCGACGAGCTCGGGCTTCGACGTCACCGGTCTGCTGCTCGCGCTCCTCGCCGCGGTCATGTACGCGGGTTGCACGCTGCTGCAGAAGCACCTGCTCAGCGCGGGCGTGGACGGGACGACGCTGACCTGGCTCGGCGCCGTCGCCGGCACGGTGGCGCTCCTGCCGTGGCTCGGAAGCCTCATCGGCGATCTGCAGACCGCACCTCTGGATGCCACGTTGTGGGTCGTCTATCTCGGCATCTTCCCCACCGCGATCGCCTTCACCACGTGGGCCTACGTCCTGCAGCGCAGCACGGCGGGGCAGACGTCGGCCACGACGTACATCGTGCCGGCGATCGCCATCCTGATGTCCTGGATCATCCTCGGAGAGGTGCCGACGCCTCTCATGTTCGTGGGCGGCGCGCTGTGCCTCCTCGGGGTCCTCATCACCCGGATGCGACGGCGGACCGTGCAGACAGGGTCCCGTGTCAGCCCGCGTGTCCTTGAGTGAATCTCGAGGCGACAACGCCCTGCAGGTCGGCGTCGCGGACCAACCCGGGGATCGACGCGTCATCCGGCAGTGAGATCGTGTGCTCCAGGCGGATGTCCTGCGAGGACGCGCCGACCTCGACGATGAACTCACCGGCCTCCCGCCGCCACAGTCCAAGACGATCGTCACCGCGATCGGCCGCAACGTCCCAGTAGGCGAAGTCCCGCCCATCGAGGTCGAAGCCGACTTCCGCGGATTCACCCGGTTCGAGGTGCACCTTCTCGAAACCGCGCAGCTCCCGAACCGGACGCGAGACCTCGGCATCCGGATCACCGACGTACAGCTGCACGATCTCGGCACCCGCTCTGGACCCTTCATTGGTCACTCGGCAGGTGACACGAACGCGTCCGACAGCGGCATCCACGATCTCGACGCTCAGATCGGCGTATCCGAACGATGTGTACGAGAGTCCGTGCCCGAACGGGTACAGGACCCTTCGCCGCAGCGCGTCATACCACCGGTAGCCGATGAACACGCCCTCGCCGTACAGGACCACGCCCCGCTCACCGTGCCAGTTCGGGAATCCAGGGGTGTCCTCAATCGCCAGCGGATACGTCTCGGCGATCCGCCCCGACGGGTTGGCCAGCCCGAACAGTGCTCGTGCGATCGCGGCGCCGACGCCCTGCCCGCCGAGTCCGCACTCGACGATGCTGTCCACGCTGTCGTGCCAAGGCTCCATGGTCACCGGCGACCCGTTGGCCAGGACGATCACGAGTGCGGCACCGGTTCGATCCCGCAGTTCCGCGAGCTCGGCGATGAGGACGTTCTGCTCCTCAGGGAGCGCGAGCGAGGCTCGATCATTCGCCTCCTGCTCGAATGCGAGGGGCAAGCCGGCGAAGACGATGATCGTCTCCGCGTCCTGCGCCGCCGTCAGTGCCTCATCGATCAGCCGACGAGCAGTGTCGGATGGCTGTGCTTTCGCGAGATGCTGAACGGCCTCGGCCAGCTGCAGTTCTTTGGCCAGGGTCGCGGACCGGCGCGCGACCTTCGGGCGCTCCTCCACGAGCGTGATTCCGTGGGCGGCCAGAGTCGCTACGTTGTCGTCCTGATATGCGTTCTTCGGGAGATGCACGTAACCGGGGGCGTATGAGACCCGACCCGCCCCTGCGATCGCACGGATCTCCTCCAGGGGGACGTCGACCCGCGTCGGATCCACGCCGGACGACCCGCCGCCCTGGATGCGGGCGTGCTCCGCGAAAGCGCCGATCACGGCGATGCGACCGCCGTTCTGGCCCAGCGGGAGAGCTGGGCCTCCGGCCGGTCGTGCGTCGTTGCGTAGCAGCGTGATGGATGCTGCAGCGGCCTCACGCGCCAGCGCGTGGTGCTCATCCGCTTTCAAGAGCCTCAGCTGCTCGTCCGTGAGACGGTCACCAGCGGCATGACCGAGGTGCATGACCGGGCCATCGACGACGTCGACACCGGGATACGCGCGAGCCACGAGGGTGAGTACGCGTCGCGCGGCGGCATCCACCACGGCCTCGTCGAGATTCCCGGCACGCACGGCGGCGACGACCTCGGCGTCCGTCCTGCCCGCTGTACCAGGCATCTCGAGGTCGAGACCCGCACGCAGCGCCGCAACACGGTCGTGGACGGCGTTCCAGTCCGAGACGACGGCACCCTGATAGCCCCACTCCTCGCGAAGCACTTCCGTCAGAAGCCAGCGGTTCTCGGATGCGTGGATGCCGTGGATGCGGTTGTACGAGCACATGACCGTCCAGGGGTCCGCCTGACGGACCACCCGCTCGAACGCGGCCAGATACGTCTCGCGAAGGGTGCGGTCATCGGCGACGACGGAGATCCGCGTCCGCTCGATCTCCTGGTTGTTGGCCGCGTAGTGCTTCAGCGACGCACCGACACCAGTGGACTGCAGCCCAGTGACGTACGCCGCTCCGAGTTCGCCGGAGTGGAACGGATCCTCTGAGAAGTACTCGAAGTTGCGGCCGCATAGCGGCGAGCGCTTCATGTTCACCCCGGGGCCGAGGACGACCTGGACGCCCTCCGCCCTGGCCTCCTCGCCGATCGCCGCTGCGACTCGACGCACGAGGTCTCTGTCCCATGACGCTCCCATCGCGGATGCCGTTGGGAACCCCGTCGCCGGCACCCACATCATGTCCACACCGGTCTCCTTGCGCAGTCCGTGAGGGCCATCGCCCACCTCGATCGACGGGACTGCCTGCGTGAGGCCCGGCCGGTCGATCGCTTGCGTGAACCAGTCGTCGACGCCGGAGAGCAGCGACACCTTCTCTTCCAGTGTGAGCTCGGCCAGCACGGTGTCGACGTCAAGCGCGGTGTCGACGTCGAGCGCGGTGTCGACGTCGAGGGCGGTGTCGACGTCGAGGGGAGGGAGTGCCATGAGGTCCTTTCGAGGTGAGCTGGGGCGGTGCGGATCAGGTGAGCGGCGGCAGGGCGTCCGCCTGGAGCTCGAGGAACTCGTCGAGCATCGCTACCGCGCGGTTGTGAGAGTCGACCACCGGGTCGAGCAGGATCGCCTGGAGCAGCTTCTGCTTCGATTGCTCGGCGTACGCCTCGACGAGCAGTTTGTGGATGGATCCGTGCAACTGGATCATCGCGAGGATGCCCTCAGGGAGCGGCTCCATCTGAATGGGGACGAGTTCGCCGTTCTCGACTCTCGCCGGCACCTCCACGACCATCTCGTCAGGCAGCCCGGGGATCGCTCCCCGGTTCGGGATGTTCACGGCTGGGAGGTCGCGCTCCACACCGCACGCGACCCACTCGATGATCGGAATCGCCAGCTCCTCCGAGGACTCGATCGGAGTCTCCTCCAAGGAGTGCTCGAGCGAGGTGTCTGGGCGCGGCGCGTGGAACGGGCGGTCCGTGTCAGCGAAGCGGATCTCGTAGTACCACTCCGGCGTCGGGGCACCGGGGCGCCAGGGCGAGCCGTCAGCGGGGTCGTGGAAGTACTGCAGCTGCGCCGGGACGTAGTCGTCAGCCCAGCTGATGTACTCTCCGATGTGATTGGCGCTCGGCGATGGCCACAGCCCGAACCGGCGGAACAGGATGCGGGACAGGCCGATCTCGTGCCAGTCGGACACCCAGTTCGCCTCGCGCTCGACCTCGCGCAGACGCGGGTAGAGGTCTTCCCCTGTCTCACGGTCGCGCACCGCTTGGAACCACGTGAAGTGGTTGATGCCTGCAGCTGGAAGCTCGAGTCGTTCACGCGGCATGTCGAGGAACGCGGAGATCTGGCGCACGCCATAGAAGTAGCCGTGGCACAGACCGACGACCTTCACCGATGTCAGTCGTGAGATCGCCTCACAGACCTTGTGCTCGGGGTTGGAGAAGTTCAGGAACAGCGCATTCGGTGCATGCTTCTCGATCGCGCGGGCGATCTCTAGCAGCGGCCCGAACTGACGCAGGGCGTGGAACATCCCGCCGGGTCCCCCGTTCTCGCCGTAGACCTGCTTGAAGCCGTGCTTGCGGGGCACCGTGAAGTCCTGCGACCAATAGTGGTAGCGGTCGACCTCGATCGCCGTGACGACGAAGTCCGCGTCGGTGACCGACGCGTCGAGGTCGGTGGTCGACGAGACGTCGGCCGAGTGCTGGAGGCGCTCGATGAGATGGCGCGTGTATGCCTCCATCTCGGCGAGCGGCTCGGCTGCGATGTCCATCAGCACGATCTGCAGATCCTTCTGCGCGATCGGTTCGCTGAGAAGGAGGTCTCGAACGATCTTGCCGGCGAACTCGCGGCTGCCTGCTCCGATCAGGGTGACTTTCATGATTCCGTGCTCCGATTCGAGTTGATGGTCGATGGATGCCCGCCGCCGAGGCGACGTGCGAGTGCGATGGCTCCGGTGACGGGCGGATGCCGAAGGATGTGCAGGGTCACCTCGGGGGTTACGAGCTCGAGCGCTGCACGAACCGCGCCCTGCAGAAGCGACTGAGCTTCGATCACCGCGCCGCCGGCGACCACGTCACGCGCTGGGACGCCACGACGGCGCAGCTGTGCGACCAACCCAGCGAGGGCGCTGCCTGCCCGCGAGATCACGGCGGCCGCGAGAACGGATCCTTCCGTCGCGGCCGTGAACACCTCAGGAGCGCGCGCACCCCACGCCTCGGCGGACGCCGTCTGCGTCGCTACGAGCGCCAACTCGGCACCATCTCGAACCGAGAACGCCGCCAGCAGCCGCGTCACGAGCGGATCAGCGCCACTCGCGTCGTCGAGGTGGGTGAGCACCGCGCGAACCGCTTCGCGAACGAGGGCTGGCGCACTGCCCTCGTCGCCGATCAGCCATCCCCAGCCACCGGCGGTGAGGAGTTCCCCACCCACTGTGCGGGCCGTCGCGATCGATCCGGTTCCGACGACGACGCCCACGGCATCAGGGAGGCCCATCGCAGGAGACATGAGCTCAGAGTCGTTCAGCACGAGGATCTCGCCGGCGAGCCTTCGCCCTAGTGCACGCTCGAGGTCGTGGCACTGTTCCGTGCTGTCGCAGCCGTGCGCGCCGACGACGATCGGAGCTTCCTTCACCGAATCGCCGAGCTGCTCGACGAGCACGCCGACGAGGCCCACGGCGTCCGCCTCGGGGTCGCCGAGCGGACCCCGCCAGGATGCTGACGACACGACGACGTCGCGCAGTGTCCCGCCTGCCGGGTCCTGCGCGGCGAGGGCGATCCGCGTCTTGGTTCCGCCGATATCGACGCCGACGACGTTCATACCCGCACGGATGCCGCGTTGCGGTCGGCGACGATGCGAGCGTTGCGGCATTCGGTGATGATCGTGGCCGGCCATTCGGCGTCATAGGCGGTGGTTGCGGTGATGCGAGCGAACGCCTCGCGCTTGTTGTCGCCGGTGAGGATCATGATCGCCTCGGCGGACTGGCTTGCGATGGTGTCGACGCCGACCGTGACGCCGTTTTGCGGCACCATGTCGAGTTGGGTGAACTCGGGGAACGTGCCCATGTTGTCGCGTCGTGTCGCCTCACCGAGGACGACGAGATGCGTCCGCGCGTCACGCCCGGTGCCCGGCTGATTGAACGCCACGTGGCCGTCGCTGTCACCAGACGCGAGGAGGAACACATCGATTCCTCCGGCGTCCGCGATGCGCTGGTCGTACTCCGTTGGATCCGCAGGATCCGCCGTCCAGATCCGATAGGGCGCGATCATGCCCGCTGCCCTCGCGGCCTCCGCGATGGGCGCGAGGATGTCCTCTCGCGCGAAGCGCTGGCACGAATACGAGGCATCCGGATCGACGACGCGGAACCCGCCGGTTTCGGTCTGCACCACGTAGTCGTCCATCATCACGATGACGAGTTGTGACAGATCGCTGCCGGCCGCAGCACGGCGAGCGAGTGCCGAGTAAACCGGAACCGCGGTGCGTCCGCTCGGGCATCCGAGAAGGAACGGTCGGTCGACGGCGGCGCTGAGTCGTTCGACGATGACGTCGGCGACGGCTTCGCCGACCTCATCGGCGGAGTCGAGGATCTGGGGAGAGAGTTGCACTTTTGCTGCCTTCGTATCGAGCGGATGACGCCTGGTCATTCCTTGATGGCGCCGGCGAGCATGCCGGAGATGAACTTGCGCTGGAAGATCACGTAGAGGATCAGGACCGGAGCCGCGACGATGAGACCGCCAGCGGCCATGAGATTGATCTGCGTGACGAACTTGCCCTGAAAAACTCCCAGCGCCACGGTCGCCGTCTGGTTGTCACCGTGCAGGAACACGAGAGAGAGGAAGTAGTCGTTCCACGTCCACATGAAGCTGAGCAGGATCAGGGTGTAGACGGCCGGCATCAGGTTCGGAACGGCGATCGACCACAGCATCCGCAGCGGGCCCGCGCCATCCAGCTCCGCCGATTCGAAGACGGCACGCGGGAGGGCCCGGAAGGCGGCGCGCATCCAGAACACACCGAAGGGGACTCCCATGCCCAGATGGATGAGCATCACACCGAAGAGATTGTTCGTGAGGCCTATGGTGCGGAACTGGTAGTAGAGCGGCACGATGATGACCTCGAGCGAGACCATCATGCCCAACAGGATCACGGGGAACAGGAACCGTTCGCCGACCACGCCCAGCACGCCGAACGCGTATCCCCCGAGCAGTGCCAGCAGCACACCGACGACGACGACCACCACCGTGATGATGAGCGATACCGTCATCGAGCGAGCGAACTCGGCATCGTTCCACGCGGTGACGAAGTTGCCCCATTGCAGGTCGCTGGACGGCCGCCCTGCGCGATCAGGACTCAGCGACGCGGCCAGGAAAGTGCCGACCGGCCACAGCACGATCAGTGCCATGACGGTGAGGATGACGTAGTTCCAGAGCTTCTCGGAACGAGATGACACGATTACTCCCTTTCCGAGATCCGAGTGATGATGAGAGCGATCGCGAGGCACAGCATGGCCATCACGACGCCGATGGCAGCCGCCTGGCCGACGTTAGGGTTCACGAACGCCGCCTTGTACAACGCGACTGCGGGTGTCTGCGTCGACGTACCAGGGCCACCGCGCGTCGTGATCCAGATCAGGTCGAACGCTCGGAGCGCTGCGGTGATGGTGAGGGTGAGCGCCACCGCGATCTGGCCGCGGAGGCCGGGGAGTGTGACCGAGACGAATTCCCGGATCGGTCCCGCGCCGTCCATGCGTGCCGCCTCGTAGAGATCCGTCGAGATGGAGGATGCGCCCGAAATGAACAGCACCATGCAGAACCCGAACGTGACCCAGGTACCGATGAGGCCCACCGCAGGCAGAGCCCAGGTGAAGTCGCCGAGCCAGTTCTTGGCCAGTGCATCGAGCCCGACCGCGCGCAATGCTTCATTGATCGGTCCTTCCGGCGCGTACATCCGCTTGAACAGCAGTGCTGTGACGACACTCGTCAGCACCTGCGGCAGAAAGAAGATCCAGCGATAGACAGCCATTCCCGGCTGACGTGAGCGTGTGATCAACGCGGCAGAGAAGAGCCCGAGGGCGATGGGCAGCACGGCAAAGAACACCAGGAGCACCAGCACGTTCCCCAGCGTCGAGCGCAGCACGGGATCAGTGAAGAAGTTGACGTAGTTCTGGAATCCGACCCACACGGAGGCGGATACGCCGTCCCACTTGTAGAACGAGTACTGGATCGACTGGACCATCGGCCACAGCACGACCCCGGCGTACAGTGCCAGCCCTGGGAGAGCGAAGAGCAGCCCCACCCGGCGGGAGCGTCGACGCGCACGTGATGTGCGGCGGCGCTTCCCACCGGTGACGATGAGTTCGGTGGCCGCGGTGTCGCCACTGGCCGGACGGCCGGCGGCGACACCGAGATCGGGGATGGCCATGGGTCAGGATCCGGACTCGGCGAGGAACGCATTCCGGTCGTCGTCAACCGCCTTGGTGAAGTCCTCTGGCGTGGTCTTGCCCGCCATCAGCAGCTGAGTGTTCTGCGACAGGATGTCCAGCATCGTGGGGCTCGCCCAGTCGAAGTACGGAACGTAGCCGTCATCGGAGTCGAGGGTGGACGTCGCCGCCGCCTCGCCGCTCTGGCTGAGCGAGTCGGGGGTCTCGACATCGTTGAGCATCGGGACCAGACCGAGGTCGACGGCCGCCTGGCTCGCCTCTTCGGACATCAGATAGTCGAGGAACGCCGCGGCGACGTCAGGGTGCTCGCACTTGGCCGAGATGACCATGGCACCGGGTGCAGCGCCGACGCCGACGGTCGAATCACCACCGACCTGGGGCAGCTGGATGTATCCGAAGTCGTCGAGCTGTTCGCCGGACAGGCCGAGTGACCCCGTGTAATCGAACCGGAATACGCTGTCGCCGTCGAGATAGTTCGCGAGTGTGGTCTGGTAGTCGAGCCCCTCGAAGTTCGGCATCAGCCAGCCATCGTCACCCCATTCCTTGAGCGTGGTCGCAGCGTCGTTGAACCCGGTGTCCGCTGCCGTCACGTCCTCGCTGCCGTAGACGAAATCATTGATGTCGTCGGCCGATCCGTATAGCGCCTGCAGGCCCAGCAGGGCTGCTGTGTTGCCGTCGAGACCGCTGTAGCTGAACGGCACCTTTCCCGCCGCCTTGATCTCGGCCGCGGCATCCTCGAGGTCATCGAGGCTGGTAGGCACCTCGATCCCGAGGTCCTCCAGCAGGCCGGCGTTGTAATAGATGCCGATGAGCGAGGCCCTGGCCAGGGGCGTCGCGAACCAGGTGCCTTCGCCGATGGTCTTGAAGTCGCTCGTGAACTGGTTCTGACGCGCGATGGTCGTCGGGACCTCGTCGTTCCAGTCGTACAGGTCGGCGTAGGCGTCGAGGTCGACCACCAACCCGCCCTTCGCCAGGGTGCCTAGCGACGACCATCCGTTGTTCGCCGAAGCGATGTCCGGTCCGCCGGCATCCTGCAGTTGCAGGTTCAGCGTGCTGGTCAGCTGGCCCCAGTCCTCGCGGGTGCGCTCGATGGTGACGTTCGGGTACTTCTTCTCGAAGTTGTCGATCAGAGTGGTGATCCACTCCTCTTCGGCCGAACTCCAGAAGTCGGAGAGCTTGAGCGTGACGTCCCCGGCACCGGCTACGTCGTCCGAGACCTCAGTGGGGCCACTGCTCTGTGTGGCGCCGCCTCCCGGAGCACAGGCGGACAGTGCCAGGGCTGCGGCCAAGCCGGCAGAAAGCGCCCCTGCGGCGCGAAGTTTCTTCGACAACATCGTTCACTCCATCGTGGTGGTCGGGTATTGCTCGAGGGGGTCTGCGGAGTCGGGCTCCGAGGACATCTCGAACGCTAACACCGATGGACCAGTTGCACCAGTCAAATACCAATTTGCGGCATAATTGATCCAGATGGCCTCCGTGGTATGTTGGCGTCGTGGTATTGACCCCGGCCGCCGCACAGGCATACGAGCAGCTGTCTCAGGACCTCGCGATCGGCGTGTTCTCGCCGGGAACGCGGTTGCCTGGCGAACGCGATCTGGCGTCGCACATGAGCGTCAGCCGGTCGACGCTTCGCGCCGCCCTCGGCGCTCTCGAGGCCGAGGGGCGTGTCAGTCGCTCCGCTCAGCGCGGATGGTTCGTGCCACCGCGAGTCGTCGGAGAGCCACCCAGCACGCTCCAGTCGTTCACGGAGATGGCTCGAGCGCGTGGACTGCGCCCGACGTCCACGGTGATGCGCCGTGAGATCCGTCCGGCGACCATCGACGAGGCCGATCATCTCCGGATCGCTCCCACGTCGCCGGTCATCCAGATCGATCGCCTGCGCGGCCTCGACGGCAACCCGGTCTGCTTCGATGTCGTGGTCCTGCCAGAGCAGCGGGCGCGAGCGCTGATGGACATCGATCTCACCGATCGCTCGCTCTACGACCTGCTGCGTGACGAGTGCGACGTCGCGATTCACCGCAGCGCGTACAGCGTCACCGCCGCCATCGCGGACGCACCGCTCGCGAAGCTTCTAGGGGCCAGCGTCGGATCCCCCGTGCTCGTCGGAGAAGAGACGGCATACACCGCGGACGGCACGCCGGTACTGCTGGGAGTCAACCGATATCGCGGGGATGCCTATAGATTCCAAGCGGACCTGTTCCGACGCCAGCAGCACAAACCGTGATCCCGAGGGGGAGCCGATGACGACCTGGTGGCCCTACGTCCGACTTGCCGCAGCGGTGCTCGGCCTGGCCGCGATCATCCGGCAGCTGACGCTGAGTCTCGGCAACGCTCTCTCATCGGAGACCGCGTGGGGCGGCCATCTGCCGACTGTCATCGCGAACTTCTTCAGCTACTTCACGATCCTCTCGAACGTCCTCGCCGTGATCGCCCTTGTGATCGGCGGGCTGTGGATGCTGCGCACCCGGCGCACCGCAGAGGCGGAGCCCGCTTGGCTCGCGACGCTGCTCGCCTGCGCGTCGACGTACATGATCGTCACGGGCATCGTCTACAACCTGCTGCTGCGGAACATCCCACTTGCCGGCATCTCGGACGTCTGGACCAACGAGACCCTGCACGTGGTCATCCCTCTCGTGATGCTCGCCGACGTGCTGTTCGCGCCGCGACGTCGCGCGCTGCCCCGGGGTGCGATGCTGACGGCCGTGATCTTCCCGATCGTCTGGGCGGCGTACACGCTGATCCGCGCGAACTTCATCGTCGGCCCAGCGCATGGCAACCCGTGGTGGTACCCCTACCCGTTCCTCGACCCGCACCTCCAGGGCGGCTACCTCGGAGTGGTGGCGTACATCGTGGGCATCGCCGTGGCGATCATCGCGATCGCGGCCTTCGTGGTCTGGGTGGGTCGACGTCGCGGCGCCTCTCGCTGACGGGAACCACTGCCCATCCACAGGCGCGCACCGGAGTGGAAGCCGCGATTACGCTGGCAGGATGACCGAGCCGAACGCAGCCCCCGTTGGAGCGCCAGCCGCCCCTCCGCCCCCACCGCGCCAGGCTGCACCAGCGGCACCGCGCGTCGCCGATCCTTCGATCCCCGCATCCTCCGGCCCGACCGCCGCGGAGATGCAGAGCGCCACCGGCATCCTCAAGGTCATCGCCAATGCCTATTCCGCGAAGATGGTCGGCCAGGAGCGCCTTCGCACGAGCCTGCTCGTCTCGCTCATCGCGGGCGGGCACATCCTGCTCGAGTCCGTCCCAGGGCTCGCCAAGACCACAGCGGCATCCACCCTCGCCGACACGGTCAAGGCGAGCTTCAAGCGCATCCAATGCACACCGGACCTGCTGCCGAGCGACATCACCGGCAACCAGATCTACGACGCGGCCACCGGGTCGTTCCGCACCGTCCTCGGCCCGGTGCACGCGAACTTCGTGCTGCTCGACGAGATCAACCGCTCGAGCGCCAAGACCCAGTCGGCGATGCTCGAGGCGATGCAGGAGCACCAGACCACCATCGGCGGCGAGGTGCACCACCTCCCCAAGCCGTTCCTGGTCATCGCGACCCAGAACCCCATCGAGCAGGAGGGAACCTACGAGCTCCCAGAGGCGCAGATGGACCGGTTCCTGCTCAAGGAGATCGTCGAGTACCCGAGCCCGGCCGACGAATTCGAGATCCTCAACCGCATCGACTCGGGCGTGCTCGACCCCGACCGGCACGTCGCCGGCGCGGTGTCGCTCGAGGACGTCAAGGCCCTGCAGGAGACGGCGTCCCAGATCTATGTGGATGCCGCGATCCGCAACTACATCGTCTCGATCGCATACGTGACCCGTAACCCCGCCCCCTACATCGGCGAAGACCGCGCGCGCTTCATCAAGTACGGGGCGAGCCCGCGCGCGAGCATCGCGTTCCTGCAGGCGTCGCGCGCGCTCGCGTTGCTGAACGGCCGGGCCCATGTCATCCCCGAGGACATCCGCGCCCTCCGCCATCTCGTCCTGCGCCACCGCGTGCTGCTGACGTTCGAGGCCGACGCCGAGGGCATCCGCAGCGAGGAGATCATCGACCAGATCTTCTCGGTCGTGCCCACACCGTAGCCATGCCCAGTCTGATCACCCAGGTGAAGAGCAAGCTCTTCATCCACTCGTCGCAGAAGTCGATGCATGCGCTCGACGGCGCCTACGCGTCCCTTCTGCACGGGCGCAGCCTCGACTTCGAGGACCTGCGCCAGTACGAGTACGGCGATCAGATCCGCGACATCGACTGGCGGGCGACCGCCCGGATGGGCGAGCCGCTCGTCAAGCGCCATCGCGCGAACCGGATGCACACGATCCTGTTCGTCGTCGACACCGGCCTGTCGATGACCGCCCTAGCGCACGACGAGAAGCCGAAGAAGGACCTGGCGATCCTCACCACCGGAGCCCTCGGCGTCCTGGCGCTGCGGCACGGCGACGACTTCAGCATCGTCCACGGCGACGCCGAACGCATCCGCCGCCGCGCACCTGGGCGCAGCGAGGGAGCACTCGAGCACGGACTGCGCACGATCGAGCACGCCATCGACACGGCATCCGCCCCCAGTGATCGCGACGCTCTGCTCGCGTTCGTCGCACGGACGATCGCACGCCGCTGCATCGTCGTGATCGTGACGGACGAGGCACCCGTCACGGACGAGACGGAGCGGATGCTGCGCCGACTGCGCGTCCAGCACGACGTCCTGTGGATCACGCTCCGCGACGCCGACCCCGTGCTCGCGAGCAGGTCCCACGCGTCGCGCGCCGATGTGAACACGCACTGGTCGATCCCCGACTTCGTGCACGGTGACGCCGAGGTTCGGGACGAGATCATCGCCAGGACGCAGGCGGATGCCGCCCTCCGCGACGACCTGCTCGATCGCCTCGAGATCAGCCGGGCCTCCCTCGACACCCAGGATGCCGCGGTCACCGACCTGCTGCGCATGCTGAATCGGAGGGCACATGTCCGGCGCTGACGAGCTCTACCCTCCCGCGCAGTATGGCTGGGGCTGGATCCTGCTCGCGATCGGCATCATCGCTCTGGTGATCCTGGCCGGCTGGCTCGTCGTCTTCCTCACCCGACCGAAGCGCAGCATCACGATCGCGGGTGCCGCACCGATCATGCCGCCCACCAGCGATGTGCTGTCCATGCTCCGAACGGAATACAGCACCTCGATCGATCGCATCGAGGCCGCGTACCGCGATGGCGCGATCGACGCACGAGAGGCGAATCTCGAGCTCAGCCGCTCGATCAGGTCGTTCGTCAACGAGTACAGCGGCCTCGAGGCCCCCGTCCTCGCACTCGACGACCTCGTCCGCCTCGGCGTTCAGCCCGAACTCATCGACGCGATCCATCGTCACTACTACCCGAGCATCTTCCGGCGCGGTACCGCCATCGACCCGCACGCCGGCGCCGAGGCCGCCCGCGCGGTCCTTGAGAAGTGGCACTAGGGGGTGACGACATGGCATTAGCCCAGTGGTGGGTGATCCTCATCGCGGCCGGAGTGGTCGTGCTCGCCGTCGCCACCGGTCTCACCATCGGCCTTCGCCGGGGCGTCCGACATCGCACAGAGCACAGCGCGCCGATCGCCCGCGCTGAGCGCCTGCGGACGCTGCCCTCGTTCCGGAGAGCGGTGAATCGGCGCACCGCCGCGCTGGCCGGCATCCTGGCTCTGGGCGTGGTGACGACCGTCGTCGCCGGTGTCGTCGCCGCCCGCCCCATGTCGTCGCAGACGATCCAGCCGGTGAACACGAGCCGAGACATCATGCTGTGCCTCGATGTCTCCGGGTCCATGAGCGACGTCGACGTCGAGGTCCTCAGCGTGTTCGAGGAGCTGCTGGACGGATTCGAGGGCGAACGGATCGGGCTGACCATCTTCAACAGCTCGCCGGTGCAGGTCTTCCCGCTCACCGACGACTACGAGTTCATCCGCACGCATCTGCAGAGCATCCGCGAGAGCTTCGACTACACCGATGAGATCCCCGAGCACTGGATCGGCACCCTGAACGGACCAGGAGCCTCTCTCATCGGAGACGGGCTCGCGTCCTGCGCCATGCGCTTCGATCATCTGGACGACGAGCGCAGCCGATCGATCATCCTCGCCACCGACAACGAGCTCGCCGGAGCGTCCATCGTCACCCTCGAAGAGGCCGCGCAGTACGCGGCATCCACCGGCATCCGCGTCTTCGCGCTCAATCCGGTGCAGGGCGTGAACACGCGGATCAGCGACGAGCTCGTGGCCGCAGCGCAGTCCACCGGCGGCGAGGCGTACGGGTTGCGCGACACGACGACGGTCGCCGACATCATCGCAGACGTGCAGGAGCAGGATGCCACCGAGCTCCGCGGCCAGGCGCAGGTCGTCTGGACCGACACCCCGAACCTGTGGATCGCCGTCCTGCTCGTGCTCACCCTCGGTTTCATCGTGCTGATGTGGAGGGTCAGACTGTGATCTTCCAGCCCGTCCTGAACGTCTTCCTCCTGATCCTGCTGTTCGCTCCGGTCGCGGCGGTCGCCGTCTGGATGCTGGTGCGAGGGCACCCTTCGACAGGCTCAGGGACCGGCCTGTGGGCGATGCGCCTCGTTATGCTGCTCGCCTGCTTCGCCATGCTGCTGCGTCCCGGCATCCCCGGCGGCGCCACCGAGACCCTCGCGACGGACACCGACATCGTCATCGTGCTCGACACGACCGCGAGCATCGTCGCTGAGGACTGGGACGGCGACCACCCACGCCTCGACGGCGCTCGGGCCGACGTGCAGGCGATCGTCGACGAGTACCCCGGCGCACGCTTCGCCCTCATCACCTTCGCCGGCGCGGCGGAGCAGCGGCTGCCGCTCACGACCGACACGACAGCGCTGATGTCCTCGCTCGAGGTGCTGAGGCCCGAAGTGACCTCCCAGTCCCGCGGCAGCTCCATCGGCATCGCGCACACGATGCTCCAGGAGACGCTCGCCGGCGCGGCCGAATCGGCGCCCGACCGGTCGCGGATGGTGTTCTACCTGGGCGATGGCGAGCAGACCGTGTCGAGCGATCCCGAGTCGTTCTCCGGCAGCGCGCGCTACGTCGACGGTGGTGCCGTACTGGGGTACGGCACCACCGAGGGCGGACCGATGAAGGTCACCTCCGGGTCGTTCAGCGGCGATCAGGGTTACATCGACTACCAGGGGCAGCCGGCGATGTCGGTGATCGACGAGACCAACCTGCAGACCATCGCGGACGATCTCGGGGTTCCGCTGCAGGTGCGTTCGGCGGACGCCGCGATCGACCTGCCCGCGGCTCCGACCACGACGACCGACTACGCCGCGTCCGGCTCCGTGGGCAACGTGATCGAGCTGTACTGGGTGTTCGCGCTCATCATCGTGCTGCTGCTCGGCGTCGAGCTCGCGCGCGCGGCTATGCTCACGGCGCAGCTGCGCGGACTGGCCTTCCGCGGAGGTGACGCATGACCGCCCCCACGCAGGCGGATGCCGCGGCGGCCCTCCTCGCGGCGAACAGGCGGCGGCGCAGCATCCGCCGCTGGATCGCGATCGGCACCCTGCCCCTGACGCTCACCGCCCTCCTCGTCGTCGGCAAGGTGCTCAGCATGTACGGCTTCGCCCACCAGGCGATCTCGACGTACGTCGTGGCCGACTACTCCGGTTCGACCGCGGCCGCGCAGGGGCAGGAGTTCCTGAACTGGTTCGAGCCGTTCAAGGCGCCGTACAACATCGGCACGGCCCTAGCCGGGGCCGAAGAGCTGGACGGCGCCAGGGCGAAGCTCGAAGAGGCGCTGCCCCTGGCATCCGGACTCGAGGTCTGCGCCGTCCGCGTCAATCTCGCCCTGGTGATCGAACGCCAGGGCGATGCCGCACGTGATGCCGGCGACGGCGAAGCGGCAGCCCAGTTGTACGGTGAAGGCCTTGTCGTCACCGCCGAGACGCCCGAGGAGTGCAGCAGCGACGAAGCCGAGCAGCAGTCGCCGGACCCGCAGCGCGACATGAGCGAGACGCTCGACGAGCTCGAGAACCGGCTGCAGGAGAAGCAGCAGCAGAGCCGGCAGAACGGCGAGGAGAACCCCGACCAGGGCGAGGAGCAGGAGCAGCCGTCAGGCCCAGGTCAGGACAAGCTCGACGAGCTGCAGGACAAGCTCGATCAGGGTGCTGAGGAGCGCGAGCAGAACATGGGCGACGAGGACGGCCCCGGCGGCGGGACGGACAAACCATGGTAGATCCGAAGCGCACCCGCTACCTCGCGGGCGCTGAGGGCGCCCCACCGGTACCGCCGCCCGGCGGGTACCACGGCGCTCGGCGCAGGACCGCGCCCGCGGCCGCTCCGCTGGTGAGCACCGCCGAGGCTCCGGCGGAGAAGCAGCCGGCGAACGCGATCGGCTGGGCCGCTCTGCTGGCGGCGATCCTGTTCGCGCTCACGCTGCTCGGAGCGCTGCTGGCCGGCGCCACCAGCCTCATCTACGGCGTGACGATGCTTACGGTGCAGCTGGTCGTCGTCGGCGTCGTCGTGGCGGCTCTGTTCACCGCGCGCGGGCGGGCGCTCGGGGCATCCGCACTGATCATCACGCTCATGCTCAACGTCGCGACGATGGGGGCTGCGAGTGCGCTGCAGACATCGGCATCCGGCAGCTACGGCGGCCAGAAGACTGCGGAGCAGAAGCACGAAGAGGCCTTCCCGGGCGTCAAGGACAGGTCATCGAGTGAGATCCTCGCGCAGCCGTCGCTGGAAGAGGTCCGCGAGCAGAGCGACGCGACGCTCGCCGAGATCCGGCGACGGCTCAGCGACCGGTTCGGATACACCTGGACCGAGGTCGCGCCCGAGGATCTGCGGCCCGAACGCAACGGCTACGGCGGGGAGTCGATGCTCGTCCAGTACATCTCGGTGCCGTGGGCGACGAACGAGCCGGTCCAGGACTACGAGCGCAAACTCGACGTCATGGAGGTGATCGACGAGGTCGTCACCGAGCGCGGCATGTACGGGATGTACTCGTTCAACGACCCGTCGTCGAGCCTCGACAGCACGATCCTGCAGAGGTTCTACGGGTCCAGCGACCCGCGTACCCAGCACACCTGGGAGTGGTACACCGACAACTACCCCGACCCACTGCGCTTCTACGCCGTGATCCATGACCTCTCCAACGACCCGGCGGGCGAGTTGCGAGCCGAACGTGAGGCCGACAGCGCGAAGTCCGGGGAGCCGCTGGAGGGTCTGCAGATCTACTTCCTCGCACCGGAGCTGCTCAGCGAGGCCGACGTGGAGGAGTTCGAGGAGCGGCTGCAGGAGTACCCGGGGTCCTGACCGCGGCGGGGTCAGTACAGCTAGGACGCGAGCGACAGCCCGGCGGCGAGTGCGAAGCCGAGCACCGTCGCGAGTCCGGTCGACTCCTTCGCCTTGGACTGAGCATCCGGGATCATCGAGTCGACAAGCATGACGAGCAGGGCCCCGGCGGCGAAGCCGCTCGCCCCGGCGCGGAACTCGGGGCCGACGGCATCCGCCAGCGCGAAACCGGCGATCGTCGCGATCGCGCAGACGCCCGCGACGCCGGCCCACAGCCACAGCACCCGCGAGCGCTTCATGCCGCCGTCCATGAGATCGGCGGCCGAGCCGATCGACTCGGGCAGGTTCGAGACGACGATCGCGATGACGAGGGCGACGCTGACCCCTTCGCCGGATGCCAGGCCGATCCCGAGGACGAGCTGCTCAGGGATGCCGTCGAGCAGTGCCCCGACGGCGAGCGGGCCCCCGGCGCCCTTCGAAGCCTTGCGCTCGACGAGCCTGTCGCCGACGTAGTAGGCGAGGGCGCCTGCGGCGACACCGACCACAAGCGGGACTGGACCGGCAAGATCCAGCCCCTCCTCCCACAGCTCGAACGCGATGGACGCGATGAGCGCCCCGGCGCCGAAGCCGAGGACGATGCCGAGCAACCGAGGCGGCCACTTCCGCAGCATCGCGAGCACGGCGCCGACGAGCAGCGGCGCAGCCGCGACAGCTCCCCACAGGATCGCCTCTCCCATGCGCTCACCCTAGCCCCGGGCATCCGCTCCGGGCATCGGGCGCTACGGCTGCAGCCCCGCGATCGCCGGCTTGAACCCCAGCCGCGGGTTCGCGCAGCATCCGCCGCGGCACACGTCGAACCACGGTCCGATCTCCGTCTCGTTGAGGCGCCGTTCGACGGGGATGCCGGCGATCCGCTCTCGGACGAGATCGACGAGCGCACTGACGAAGGCCGGGTGGATGCCGGGTGTCGGCGTCCGCGCGAACCACAGGTCGTGCTCCTCGGCCGTCTCGCGCGCCTCGGTGTCGAGGTCCCACATGACCTCCATGTGATCGCTCACGAACCCCAGCGGCACGACGATCACGGCTGTTCGGCCTTCGAGCGCTCCGATCGTGTCGTTGATGTCCGGCTCGAGCCACGGTTGCGTCGGCGGCCCTGACTGAGACTGGAACACGAGCTGCCAGGAGATCCCCGGCCCCGTCTTGGCGATCACCTCGCGCGCGACCGCCAGATGCTGCGCGACATAACCGCCCCCGTCGACGCCGGCGAACGTCTCGCCGCCGGAGTGCGCTGCATCCTCGGTCGGGATGCTGTGAGTCGAGAACAGCACCTCGATCGCATCGTCGGCGTGACCGGCCGCACGCGCCGCGGCGAGCGCATCGCGCAGGCCGTCGACGAACGGGCGGATGAAGCCGGGATGCGAGAAGTACTGCCGCACCTTGTCTATCTTCAAAGGCGCATCTATCTGCAGGCCCTGCTGCCGCCCCACCGCCTCCAGGGCGTCGGCCCAGTCCTCGCGGTACTGGCGGCACGACGAGTAGGACGAGTACGCGCTCGTCGGGATGGCGATCATGGTCCGGATGCCGTCCGCGGCCGCCTCGGCCAGCGCTTCGTCGAGGTACGGCGCCCAGTTGCGGTTGCCCCAGTACACCGGCAGGTCGATGCCCTCGGCGGCGAGCGCCGCGCGCAGCGCCCGCAGCAGCTCGCGGTTCTGCTGGTTGATCGGGCTCACGCCGTCGAAGTGCCGGTAGTGATGCGCGACCTCTTCGAGCCGTTCGTCCGGGATGCCTCGGCCACGCGTGACGTTGCGGAGGAACGGCAGCACATCGTCCTGTCCCTCCGGCCCGCCGAAGCCCGAGAGCAGGATGGCGTCGTACGCCTGCGGCATCGCGGTGTGCTCCGGGCCCTCGCGGGTCGCCGCTGTGGCGGAGGGCACGACCGCGCCGGCCTCGAGGTGCACTCCGCTCGCGGCGGGCGGCTTCGTCTCCCGCCTCGTCGAGTCACTCATCGTGTTGTCCTTTCTGCTCCGCTTCCCGCAGGATGCTGGCGGCCATGCCGTTGAAGATGATCCCGTGGAACGGCAGCAGCACCAGCCAGTAGAGCCGGCCGCTGAGGCCCTTGGGGAAGTACACGGCACGCTGCCGGTACGTGCTTCCGCCTTCGGCCGGCTCGACTCCGAGCTCCAGCCAGCCGCGACCAGGCATTCGCATCTCGGCTCGCAGCCGCAGCATCCGCCCTCGATCGATGGACTCCACGCGCCAGACATCGATGACATCGCCGCTGTTGACCCTCGATGGGTGCCGACGTCCACGGCGCATGCCCACCCCGCCGACGAGACGGTCGATCCATCCCCGCGCGGCCCATGCCAGCGGGAAGGAGTGCCACCCCTTCTCACCGCCGATCGCCTCGATCACGTCCCACACCGCGTCCGGCTGCGCCGTCGTGCGACGTTCGCGCAGGTCGGTGAAGACCGTGTGTCCCGCCCAGTCCGGGTCGCTCGGCAGCGGGTCGCTCGGAGCGCCGGGAACCGTCGCGCTCTGCCAGCTCGTCTCGACCTCGCCGTCGGCTTCGCGGCGCAGCGCGAGACGCACGGCGGTGCGATACGGAAGCAGCCCCTCGTCGGGCGGTGCGATGTACTCGTCGATGTCGTGCTCGCCCACGATGCAGTCGTTCTGCAGGGAGGCGATGATCGGCACCGCGATCTGGCGGGGGATCGGGCTGACCAGGCTGACCCACTGCGAAGCGAGCCAGGGGGTGAGAACGGGAAGGGCGGCGATGTGCCGCTGCGGGAGCCCCGCCTCGACCGCGTAGCCGTTCATCATCTGCCCGTACCGCAGGATGTCCGGGCCGCCGATGTCGAACGTCCGGTTGAGCTTCTCCCCGATGTCGACGGCGTGCACCAGGTACCGCAGCACGTCGCGGATGGCGATGGGCTGCACCCGGTTCCTCACCCAGCGGGGCGCCGGCATGTAGGGCAGCACCTCGGTGAGGTGTCGGATCATTTCGAAGGATGCCGACCCGGATCCGATCACGATGCCGGCCTGGAACACGATCGCCGGCACTGGGGAATCGAGGAAGACCTGGCCGACCGCCGCACGGGATGCGAGGTGCTCCGAGAGGTTGCCGGTGCTCGGATGCAGTCCGCCCAGGTAGACGATGCGCCCCACACCGGAACCGGCGGCTGCTTCGGCGAACGTCTCGGCCGTCTGCTTCTCGGCCTTCCCGAACCCGCGCCCCGCGCTCATCGCATGCACGAGGTAGAACGCGACATCGACGCCGTTCATCGCTCTTCTCGTCGCCACCGGGTCGGACAGATCGCCGGAGTAGACCTTCACCCGGCTTCGCCATGGCACGTCGCGCAGCTTCCACGCCGATCGGACGTAGACGCTGACGTCGTGTCCTGCGTCGAGCAGCTGCGGTACCAGGCGACCGCCGATGTATCCGGTCGCTCCGGTGACGAGCACGCGAGTCATGAGAGTCCTTCCGTCCGGACGGAGTTCGTCCACAAGAGGATGAGCAGCATCGTGATGGCGAATCCCACCGCGTAGTTGATGGCGAGGAAGCGGCGCCAGGCCCGGTTGGCCGACGCCGATCGCGCATCGTCGATGGTGAGATACGGCGCGACGATCGCGATGTACGGAAGCACGGCGAGCGCGGCCAGGCTCGCCGGCCACGGCGTGAACAGCATGAGCACACCGGCGATGACCCACAGCCCGACCGCGAGCCTGACCGTCGCCGCTGCCCCGAACACGGTCGCGATGGACCCGATTCCGGCATCGCGATCGGGGACGATGTCCTGCACGGCACCGAACGCGTGGCTGGCCATGCCCCAGCAGAAGAACGCGATCATCGTCATGACGAGCGGCGGTGTCATCGTCGTTCCGGCGAGCGCTGCGGCGTACAGCGCAGGCGAGACGAAATGCGTGCTCGACGTGATCGAGTCGAGCACCGGGATCTCCTTGAAGCGCAGCCCGGGCACCGAGTAGGCCAGGACCGCGAACATGCTCACCGCCAGGACGAGCCACGACAGCGGACGGTGGGCTCCGAGGATCACGAGCGCGACCACGGACACCCCGGCGAGAACGCCCGACACCACCAGGGTCGCGCGGTGCAGCGACGGCGGCAGCTTCGCCCCCTCCGCACCGCCCTTGCGGGGGTTCGCGAGGTCGGATTCGTAGTCGAACACGTCGTTCACGCCGTACATCGCGAGGTTGTACGGCACGAGGAAGAACAGCGTCCCCACCACGAAGGCGAGATCGATGGTGCCGGTCGTCAGCAGGTAGACGGCGGCGAAGGGGTACGCCGTATTGATCCAGCTCAGCGGACGCGAGGCGACGAGCAGGGTGCGGACGGCGTGCTCAGGCATCCATTCGCTCCGTCCTCGCGCGGGTACCGCCGAGCATCTGCCAGACGCCGGCGAGCAGGAGGGAACCGGCGAGCGGGTAGAGGAAGTCCTCGATGGGCATGAGAACCAGTCGGATGCCGGAGATGCCGTCTTCGCGGTAGTCGAAGAATCCCGCCGCGATCATGATGTTGTCGAACACGGCGGTCAGCACGAGCAGCACCACCGTTGCGACGACCCATGAAGTGACGTACGTTCGCGCTTCGTCTCGGCGCCGGGCGACGGCGAAGCCGATGAGGAACACCGCGAGACTCACGGCGACGAACGGGAGGGAGAGCAGAAGGTATGTCATCGGGAACTCTCCCGCTCTCGCCAGCGCTGCCATCCGCTCAGAAGGATGAGGGTGAGGTAGCTGAGGAAGATGAGGAACAGCAGCTCTTCCACGGGGAACTCCGGCGCCAGCAACAGGCCCGTCGCCCAGTCCGAGTCGACGTGGCGGAAGACGCCGAGGCCGATGCCGACGGCATCCCAGGCGATGAAGAAGAGCAGGCCGATCACGAGCGCCGCAGCACCGGCCACCGGACGCCGCCGGAGGACGAGCGAGAACCGCACGTCCAGCAGCACGAGGCACGCCGCGCTGATCACCAGCGACGCTGCGTAGACCACGTTCATCGCACCTCCAGCGAATCGGGCTCCAGGGAGTCGGGCTTGAACGATTCCGGCTCCAGAGGCCCGGGCGAGTGATCGCCCCTGACGTGCTTGAGCACGAGCTCGGCGCTGATCAGGCACATCGGCAGCCCGACCCCCGGCACCGTGGTCGCCCCGGCGTAGAAGAGGCCGTCCACGCGGCGCGAACGGGTCACCCCGCGGAAGAAGGCGCTCTGCGACAGGGTGTGCGCCGGCCCCAGCGCGCTGCCGCGGAAGCTGTTGAACTGCGACGCGAAATCGGCAGGGCCGACCGTGCGCCGTACGACGACGCGTGAGGCGAGATCGGGGATGCCCGCCCACTCCGCGATCTGCGCGATCGCGGCATCGGCCACAGCATTCACGGTCTCATCGCCTGACGCGCCGATCCCACCGCGACCGATGGTCGTGTCGGGCGGCAACGGGATCAGCACGAAGAGGTTCTCCGACCCGGCCGGGGCGACGTCGTCATCCGTGGCGCTCGGCTTGCAGACGTAGATCGACGGCGTCTGCGGAACCCGGGGCTCTGCCCCGAAGATCGCGTCGAAGTTGTCGTGCCAATCGTCGGAGAAGAACAGGGTGTGGTGCAACAACTCGGGCAGGGTCCCGTCGACGCCGAGCATGACGAGCACGGCGCTCGGACCGGAGATCTGCGTCTCCCACTTCTTCGACGGGTACGAACGGTCGGCGGGCGCCAGCAGCACGGTCTCGGTGTGATGCTCGTCGACCGCCGAGACGATGAGGTCGGCATCCAGTCTGTGCGTCTCGCCGTTCCGCTCGTACTCGACGGCGCGCGCTGCGCCGCCTTCGCTGATGATGGCCGTCACGTCGCTGCCGGTGAGCATCTCGACGCCGTTCCCGCGGGCGAGCGCGGTGAGGGATGTCACGAACGCGCGGAACCCGCCGCGCGGGTACTGCACGCCGTCGACGAGATCCATGTGGCTCATCAGGTGATAGAGCGCCGGCGCATCGAAGGGCGAGGTCCCGAGGAACACCGCCGGGTAGCCGAGGATCTTCCGCAGCATCGGGTCGTGGAACCGCCGCGCGACGAACGACCACAGCGAGCGGGCCAGCAGCGGGACGACAGCGGGGGCAGAGGCGAGGACAGCCGGCGACGTGAAGTCGCGCCAGGACGAGAACGGGTTGTAGAGGAACGAGCGGACCGCCGCCCGGTAGGTCTTCGTCGCGGAAGCGAGGTAGCGGCGAGCGCGGATGCCGGCACCGCGCTCACGGCTCTCGAAGAGCTCGGCGGTGTCGTCCACCCCGGTGCGCACGTCGATGGGCGCCGGGGCTTCGTCCGCCCGCGCGCTGTGCAGCGCGGGCTCACCGTAGACGCGGTAGCCGGGTTGCAGCGGAACCAGGTCGAGCTGCTCGGCGGTCGTGGTGCCCAGCATCCGGTAGAAGTGCTCGAACACCTCCGGCATGAGGTACCAGGACGGCCCGGTGTCGAACATGAAGCCGTCCTGCTCCCAGGCGCCGGCCCTGCCGCCGAGATCGGCGTTCTTCTCGAGCACGGTCACCTGGTGGCCGTCGCGCGCGAGCAGGCACGCCGCAGCGAGACCGCTGACGCCTCCCCCGATGACGATGACGCGGGATGCCGGTTTCACAGTGCTCCTCGCACGATCGGACGCCGCTCATGCCGCGCCGCTCTCATTGCCAGAGCGCGGGCCAGGATGCTGGCTTTGACGGGCGTCGGCACTCGGACTCGGGTGCGCAGGAGGACATCGGTCGACGTGGCCTCGATGCGATCCGTGAGCTCGCAGAACATCGTTCGCGCCGCCCAGACCGCGGGGCGGCATCCCTCCGCCAGCAGAGGGATCGCGGCATCGGCTGCGCGCAGATCCGCCCGGATGGATCGGACGATCCCCGCCTTCGCGTCGTCCGTGAGCTCGGTGTCCGTGCCGGGGAAGTACGTGCGCCCGAGCTGGTCGTGGTCCTCGGCGAAGTCGCGGAGGAAGTTGACCTTCTGGAACGCGGCCCCGAGGCGGCGGGCGCCGCTGTGCAGCCGTTCGCGCTCCTCCGGTTCGCGATCGGCCCCGGCTTCGAAGACCGCCAGGCACATGAGGCCGACCACCTCGGCCGATCCGTAGATGTACTCGTCCAGGGCAGCGGCATCGAGAGCAGCGTCGTCGAGATCGCGCCGCATCGACGCGAAGAACGGGCGGCACAGCTCCATGTCGATGCCGTGCTCACGTGCCGTCAGGGCGAATGCATGCACGACGAGGTTGGTGCTGAACCCGAGCGTCAGGGCGCGCGCCGTGTCGGCCTCCAGTTCGTCGAGCAGGATGCCCCTGGTACGAGTGTCGACGCCGACGCTCTCCGCCGGGCCGTCCACGAGCTCGTCGGCGAGGCGCACCAGCGCATACAGGTGGGCGATGTGCTCGCGCTTCGCCGCGGGAAGCAGCCTGCTCGCCCACCCGAATGACGTCGAGTAACGGCGGATGACGGTCGACGCGCTGGCGTTCGCCGTCTCGTTGTAGAGGTCGATGCCGGTGGCGTTCATGAGTCCCGCGAGCTGCATGCGTACGTCAACGCGGCGAGCTGATCGCGCAGCACGACCGGGATGCCCGCGTCCCGGATCAATCGGTGGACCTCGTCGCACCGATCACCGATCACGGACTCGACGATCCTGAGCGCGCCGGAATCCTGAATCACCCGGCGAAGGCGCTGCCCACCCGCCTCGTCGAGCAGCCCATCGCCGAAGAGCGGCGCGACGGCCGCCCAGGCGGGGTCGGTGCGCGCGTACGCGACGAGCAGGGTCTCCTTGCCCTCTCGCAGGTCGCTCAGTGTCGATTTGCCCGTGCGCTCCTCGTCTCCGAACAGGCCGAGCACGTCGTCCTGCAGCTGATAGATCACGCCGATCCGGCGGGCGATCCCGGTGAGATCGACGATGGCGGATGCGGATGCGCCGGCGAGGATCGCCGCGAGGACGAGAGGCGCCTGGAACGAGTAGGCAGCGGTCTTCCGCTCCACCATCCGCAGCACGTCCTCGGGTCCGGACGGCTCGAGGTGCAGGCTCAGCCACACATCGCTGTGCTCTCCGGCCGCACTCTCGTGAACGGCATCCTCGAGGGCGTCGAGCATCGCGTGCCGACGCTCCGCATCGACGTCGAGGCGGGCGATGATCGAGTGCGCCGTGGTCAGCATGAGATCACCGGCGAGGATCGAGGATGCTTCGCCCCACGCCCGTGCGTCCTCGCGCTCGGCGCCGAGCAGCACGGCATCCATCGCGAATCTGCCGGTGATGTTCAGCTCGCCCCTGCGCGTCAGGTCGCGATCGATCACGTCATCGTGGATGACGAAGGCCAGGTGGAGGAGCTCGACGGCGCACGCCGTGTCCATCGCCGATCGCTCATCCGATCCGCCGAGTGCGGCGTAGGCGTCCATCAGCAGCCGTGGGCGAAGCTTCTTGCCGCCGCTCGCCATGGTCGCGAGCGCCTCCCAGAGCTGTTCGAAGGAGGCAGGGTAGGAGCGCGCTCGCCGCCGCGCGGCCGCCAGGATCTCGCGCAGCCGCTCGTCGAACGTCGTGGCGAGCTGAGCCGTGCCCTCAGACATGAGCGCCGACCTCTGCTCCAGCGCGTGTCAGGTGCGGCGCCAGTTCTGCGAGGTGCTCCACGAGCCACGGGCTGAAGGCCCACGGCGCAGCGCCGACCGCTGCCACCAGCGCCGATGGGGTCGTCCACCGGAACTCGGCGACCTCGTCGGGGTTCGGGTCGAGCGACGAGACGGCGCGCGCTGTGAAGACCGGGCAGTACTCGTTCTCCTGGATGCCGGATGCATCCCGTGCCACGTAGCCGAACTCGGGCAGCACGCACACGATCTCATCGACATCGATGCCCAGCTCGAACGCCGCTCGGCGCCGCACGGCATCCTCCAGCGACTCGCCAGGATGCGGATGACCGCACACCGCGTTCGTCCAGACGCCGGGCCAGGTGAGCTTGCCCAGCGCCCTCCGCGTCACGAGAAGCCTGCCGTCCGCATCGACGATATGGCACGAGAATGCGAGGTGCCGAGGAGTGGACTCCCCGTGCACCGTCGACTTGTCATGCACGCCGATCGGTGCACCGTCGTCGTCGACGAGAACGACCATCTCCACGTCACCACCGCCTTTCGTCCGCGACTCTCGTTTTGTTAGCTTGGCGAGAGGTATGCTTAGCGTAACAGGTAGGATGGCATAGCGCACCAGCCCGCACAGAGCCGCGCAGAAGGGGCCAGCGATGCAGTACTTCCCGCGCGAATCGGATCTTGTGGATCGGTCAGGGCTCTCTCCCCAGGAGATCGAGCAGTGCTACCGCGTCCTCGAGGCGTTGCGCGGCTGGCAGGTCGCATCGCGTGCACTCGCCGAGGCGTCGAAGCGGTACATGAAGCTCAATGAGAGCGACATGCACGCCATCCGCATGATCATCCGCGCCACGGAACAGGGTGCGATCGTCACGCCCAAAGACGTCGCGCACGAGGTCGGGATCTCCAGCGCCTCGACGACCAAGCTCGTCGACCGGCTCGTCGCCGCTGGACATCTCGTGCGTGTTCCGCACCCCCATGACCGCCGGACGGCCTGCCTCCAGGTCACCGAGAGCACCCGGCTCTCCGCTCACGACACCATCGGCCGGCAGCACGCCAGGAGGTTCGCGGCCGCCGCCGCCATCGACGCGGATGAGCGCGAGGCCGTGATCCGCTTCCTCGAAGCGCTCACGGAGGCCGACACCCCTCAGGGCGAGCTCGCCTCCTCCTGAGCCGCCGCGCAGCATCGCGCGAGAGGACTCCGACGCCGCGGCCCGAGGCCTCTGCGAACGCCCACGTCACGCCGAAAATCGCCACGCCGAGCGCCGATAGAATGGACACCATGTCCAAGGTCCTGCAGTCCCTCCCCGTCGGCGAGCGCGTCGGCATCGCCTTCTCCGGGGGTCTCGACACCTCCGTCGCCGTCGCATGGATGCGCGACAAGGGCGCGGTGCCGTGCACGTACACCGGCGACCTCGGGCAGCCGGATGAGGACGACATCGAGTCGATCCCCGGTCGCGCTCTCGAATACGGCGCGGAGATCGCCCGCATCGTCGACGCGAAGACCGCGCTGGTCGAGGAGGGCTTCGTCGCTCTGCAGTGCGGCGCGTTCCACATCCGTTCCGGCGGCAAAACCTACTTCAATACGACGCCCCTGGGCCGCGCCGTCACCGGCACCATGCTCGTGCGCGCCATGAAGGAGGACGGCGTCGACATCTGGGGCGACGGCTCCACCTACAAGGGCAACGACATCGAGCGGTTCTACCGCTACGGCCTGCTCGCCAACCCGCGCCTCCGGGTCTACAAGCCATGGCTGGATGCCGACTTCGTCACCGAGCTCGGCGGTCGCCAGGAGATGAGCGAGTGGCTCGTCGAGCACGGGTTCCCGTACCGCGACTCGGCTGAGAAGGCCTACTCGACCGACGCCAACATCTGGGGCGCGACGCATGAGGCGAAGACCCTCGAGCACCTGAACGTGTCGCTGGAGACCGTCGACCCGATCATGGGCGTGAAGTTCTGGGATCCGTCCGTCGCGATCGAGACCGAGGACGTCACCGTCACGTTCGAGGCCGGCCGTCCCGTCGCCATCAACGGCGTCGAGTACAGCGACCCTGTGGCACTGGTCAACGAGGCGAACACGATCGGCGGACGCCACGGCCTCGGCATGAGCGACCAGATCGAGAACCGCATCATCGAGGCGAAGTCGCGCGGCATCTACGAGGCTCCCGCCATGGCGCTGCTGTTCATTGCGTACGAGCGCCTGGTCAACGGCATCCTGAACGAGGACACCCTCGCGACGTACCACGAGCAGGGTCGGCGCCTGGGCCGGCTGATGTACGAGGGACGCTGGCTCGAGCCGCAGTCGCTCATGCTGCGCGAGTCGATCCAGCGCTGGGTCGGACTCACGATCTCGGGCTCGGTGACGATCCGTCTGCGCCGCGGCGACGACTGGACGATCCTCGACACCGTCTCGCCGAACCTCTCCTACGGCCCCGAGAAGCTCTCGATGGAGCGCGTGGGCGATGCCGCCTTCGGCCCCGTCGACCGCATCGGACAGCTCACCATGCGCAACCTCGACATCGCCGACTCGCGCGCACGCCTCGAGCAGTACGCGGGCCTCGGGCTTGTCGGTGGAGCCACCGGCGAGCTCGTCGGTCGCGTCACCGCGGGCGAAGCATCCGAGATCACGGGCGCGGTGGAGGAGAGCGACGAGGCCCTCGCCGAGGCCGTGGATGCCGCATCCGAGGGTGCGGCATTCGACTCCGGCACCGACTGACGGTCTTCGCGACACGGACGGCCGGGGTACGTGTTCCGGCGCAGCTGAGCATCCGCTGAATTAACTTGCACACACTTGTGCACGTTATTACTCTGGAGTGGTGACTCAGACGACCCGCGCACCCCGGAGCGACGCACGCGCCAACCGTGAAAGCATCCTCGCCGCCGCACGCGAGACTCTCGCGAACGATCCGCGCGCGTCGATCGACGTCATCGCCCGCGCCGCCGGGCTCAGTCGCCGCGCACTCTACGGCCACTTCGACGACCGTGCCGCGCTCGTCACCGAGCTCATCGCAACCGGCGCACAGCGCTTCAACGCGATCGCGGAGGAGCCGGCGACCGCAGACGCCCGCCTCGACCTGGCCCGCCTCGCCGCTCGGCTGTGGGGCGCTGCCGAGGACGTGCAGCTCATCGCCGCCGTCGCCCTCGACGACGAGCACGTCGCCTCGACCGCCGCGGCGCTCGCGCCGGTTCGGCGGATGCTGCTCGAGATCGTGCGCCAGGGGCAGTCGGCCCAGACCCTGCGCACCGATATGGATGCCGAGACCCTCGCCCGCATCATCGAGGAGGGTGCGCGCACGTTCGTGACCAGGGCGCCCGCGTTCACGGCATCCGTCGCCGACGCCCGATCCATCGCCGTGCGCGCCATGCTCAGCATCGGCGGGCTCTCCTGGCGCGAGTCCGAAGAGCTTCTCCAGGCTCACCCAGACCTGCTCTCGAAGGAGACCGCCCGATGAGGATCGAACTCCACGGCGTCTCGAAAGGACGCCAGGGGCAGGCTCTGCCGGAGACCTCGCTCTCCTATGAGACCGGCACCGCGACGGTCGCATTCGCAGAGACCGAGCAGCGTCCGACCGTGCTCGGCCTCATCGCGAGCGGTCGGATGCGCTCCGACACCGGTCGCGTCACGATCGATGACGACGAGGATGCCGCCCTGCTGCGCCGTCGCATCGCCCTGATCGACGCCCCGGACGTCAACGACCCGCACCCGGACGTCGCCGTCGCCGGAGTCGTCGGCGAAGAACTCATGTTTGCGGGCCGCGGTGCGACTCCCCTGCACGCGCGCCGCTGGTTGAAGAACACGGGCTACCCGGAGCTCGCGGGCCTGCCGTTCAGCGCCGTGCCCACCGCGGCCCGCGTGCGGATCCTCTGCGAACTCGCGGTGCTGCGGGAGGGCGTCGAGGGCCTCGTGCTCGTGCATCCTGACCGTCATGGCGGTCGCCCAGAATCGTGGTGGCCGGTCGTGCGCGAGTTCGCCGACCGCGGCCTCGCCGTGCTCGTGATCGTGGGAGGCGCGGCAGCCGCCGCGATCGAGCGGATGCCGGTGGAAGCCCCGGCATCTGCCGAGGAGGAGTGATGAAGGTTCCATCGATGATCGCCGCCGAGCTGCGGCGGCTGACCTCGACGAAGATGGGCATCATCGCCCTGCTCGCGCTCATGCTCGTACCCGTCCTGTACGGCGGCCTGTACCTCTGGGCTAACCAGGATCCCTACGCGAAGCTCAGCGATGTGCCGGTCGCACTCGTCGTCGACGATGAGGGCGCGCCATCGGCATCCGACCCCGATACGAACGTCAACTACGGCGACGACGTCGCCGAGACGCTGGTCGAGGGTGCCGCGTTCGACTGGCAGAGAATGGATGCCGACGCCGCAGCGTCCGCGCTGCAGGCGGGTGACGTCGACTTCGCCGTGACGATCCCCAGCGACTTCTCCGAGGCGCTGACCTCGGCCTCGGGCACTGATCCTCGGCAGGCCGTACTCAAGCTCGCGACCAACGACGCCAACAACTACCTCGCCTCGACCATGGGAACCCAGGCGGTGGAGAAGATCCGTGCCACGGTGGCCGAGAAGGTCGGCACCGAGGCTGCGAACCGGCTGCTCACCGGGCTCAGCGACGTGCGCGCCTCCCTGGTCGAGGCCACAGACGGTGCGTCGCAGCTCGCCGACGGGGCGGTCTCCGCACACTCCGGAGGGGCGTCTCTGGCCGATGGCACCGCACAGCTCGCCTCGGGCTCGGCGCGGCTTGCGGACGGCTCGGCCCAGCTCGCGGACGGCTCACGCCGCCTCGCCGACGGCGCCCACCAGGTGGCCGACGGGAACGCGCGCATCGCCGCCGCCGCCGACCGCGTGGGAGATGCGATCTCGCAGGCGCAGTCGGCGCTTCCGCAGGTGCGCGCCGATCTGCGCCAAGCGCTGTCGGACCGGGGTCTTGCGGACGCCGAGATCGACGAGATCACAGCTCTCCTGCAGCCGCTCGGCGATCGTGTGGACGCGGCGACCGGCCAGGCCCAGACGGCCATCTCGCAGATCGATCAGCTCGCCGCGGGCTCGGCGACTCTCGCCTCCAGCGCCGACGCACTCGCCGGCGGCGCCGGCACGCTCTCCAGCGGAGCGGCAGAGCTGCGCGACGGCGCCTCGGCGGCGAATGACGGCGCGGCGAAACTGCGCGATGGCCTGGCCACACTGTCCGACGGGACGGCCGAGCTGCGCGACGGCCTGGCGTCCGGGGTGGATCAGATCCCGGCATCCACCGCTGACCAGCGGGCAGCGCAGGCCGACACGATCGCCGATCCCGTGCGCATCACGACCGCTGACGACGCCTCCGCCGAGGACTACGGCGCGGGCCTCGCGCCGTTCTTCGGGGCGCTGGCGGGTTGGATCGGAATCTACGCGCTCTTCCTGATCGTCAAGCCCGTCTCGCGGCGCGCGGTCACCGCCCTGCACTCCCCGCTGCGCATCACCCTGGCCGGCTGGCTCACCCCTGCCCTACTCGGGGCCCTGCAGATGGTGGCTTTGATGGGCGTGCTGACGATCGCGCTGGGGTTCCGGTTCGACAACTTCGTCGGGGCACTCGGGGTGCTCGTCGTGGCATCCGCGACGTTCACCGCGATCATCCTGGCACTGAACATCTGGCTGGGATCCGTCGGGCAGTTCCTCGGCCTCGTGCTCATGGTCCTTCAGCTGGTGACCGCCGGCGGGACGTTCCCCTGGCAGACGCTCCCGGGCCCCCTCGCAGCGCTGCATCATGTGCTGCCGATGGGGTTCGTGGTGGATGCCATGAGGCAGCTCATGTACGGCGGAGACATCACGCGCGCCCTGTGGGATCTCGCGGTCCTCGCGATGTGGATGGTCGGCGCGCTCGTGCTCGCGGCGATCGGTGTGACGAGGATGACGCACCGGCGGACGCTGCGCGACCTGCAGCCCAGCCTCATCGGGTGACGCACGACTCATCCACAGTGCTTCGCGGGCGGAAACGCCTGATCGGCTAGGCTTCCAGGGCGCGCACCCGAAACGCGCTCCGGGGTTCGGTGAGACCGAATCCCATGGTCGACCCTGAAAGCTGTGCGATGACGACTGAATCTGTGGAGCCCACCCGCCGACACCTCGCGGCTCGGATCGGACGGATCGCCTTCATCGTGGTCGCCGCGATCGTCGTCATCGCTGTGGCCGCCGCGTTTTTCGTGGTCTGGACGATTCAGCGCTCCTTCCCGCAGACCTCGGGTGAGGTCACGGCGAGCGGGCTGCAGTCCGAGGTGCTGGTGCAGCGCGACGCCCTCGGTGTACCGACGATCACCGCCGACTCCTCGCACGACCTGTTCTACGCACAGGGCTACGTGCACGCTCAGGACCGCTTCTTCGAGATGGACTTCCGCCGGCATGTGACCAGCGGGCGCGTCGCGGAGATGTTCGGCGAATCACAGGCGGGCACCGACATGTTCCTGCGTACGCTCGGCTGGCGCGAGGTCGCCGAGAAGGAGGTCGAGGCGCTCGATGAGACGACCCGCTCCTACTACGAGGCCTATGCGGACGGCGTGAACGCGTACCTTGCGGAGAACGACGGTGCCGAGGCGTCCCTGGAGTATGCCGTCCTCGGCATACAGAACCCGGATTACGAGATCGAGCCGTGGGAGCCGGCTGATTCCGTCGCCTGGCTGAAGGCGATGGCCTGGGATCTCCGCACCAACATCGAGGACGAGACCGAGCGCGCGCTGCTCGTCGCCGAGACGGGCGATACCGACGCCCCGGCCGACAGCATGGCGCTGCTCGAGCAGCTCTACCCCGCCTATCCGTTCGACGAGAACCCCGTGATCGTTCCGAAGATCTCGACGCTGCCGGAGGTCGGAACCGGCACGGATGCCGACGCGGCCTCGTTCACCGAGGGCACTGGCGGCACGGACGGCGACGGCACCGGGATCCAGAACGCGGTCACGACCATCGAATGGCAGGAGGCGGACAGCGTCATCGAGGCGGCCGGCATTCTGCTCGGCGACGCCGGCGAGGGCATCGGATCGAACTCGTGGGTCGTGTCGGGCGCACTGACAGCGACCGGGATGCCGCTGCTCTCCAACGATCCGCATCTCGGAGCCGCGCTTCCCAGCGTCTGGTACCAGGTTCAGCTGCGGTGCTCGACCGTCAGCGACGAGTGCCCCTTCGACGTCGGCGGGTTCTCGTTCTCCGGTCTTCCCGGCGTCGTCATCGGGCACAACAGCCAGGTCGCGTGGGGCTTCACGAACCTCACCACCGACGTCGCCGACCTCTACGTCGAGAAGGTCGACGGCGACCAGTACTGGCGCGACGGCGAGCTCGTGCCGCTGGAGGTTCGCGAGGAGACGGTGAAGGTCGCAGGCGGAGACGACATCGACCTGACGATCCGCTCGACAGTGCACGGCCCGATTCTCTCAGGACTCACCGATGACTTCACCGCGGTCGCCGACGACCTGGTCATCGCGGATGGGTCCGCCCTCACCCACGGTGAGACGGATGCCGGGAGCGGCATGACCGGCGAGTACGCGGTCAGCCTCCGCTGGACGGCGCTGGATGCCGGCACCACGGCCAGTGCGCTGTTCGCGATGAACACCGCACACGACTTCGACGCCTTCCGTCATGCGGCATCGCTGTTCGACGTCCCGGCTCAGAACCTCATCTACGCGGACGTCGAGGGGAACATCGGCTACCAGGCGCCAGGACGCCTGCCGATCCGAGGCGCCGGTGACGGCTGGCTTCCGCAGCCGGGGTGGGACAGCTCGTACGACTGGACGGGGTTCATCCCGTTCGACGAACTGCCGGTGTCGTACAACCCGGCATCCGGGTACATCGTCACCGCGAACAACGCGATCGTCACGGACGACTACGACCACTTCCTCTCCCGGGACTGGGACTACGGGTACCGTGCGGCGCGCATCGCGCACCTCATCGAGCGCAAGGCGGCCGCTGCTCCCCTCACCGGCGCCGACATGCGCGACATCCAGAACGACAACGAGATGTGGATCGGCAAGAAGCTCGCCACCGTGATGGGCGACGTCGCGGTCGATGGCGCGGGGCCGAAGGAGGCCGTGGCGCTGCTGCGCACATGGGATGCCCAGAACAACGCGGACTCCGCCGCGGCGGCCTACGCGAACGTGCTCTGGTCGAACCTCGTGCTGAACCTGTTCGCGAATCGCGACGAGCCGCTGCCCTACGGCAGCCAGGGCCGCTTGTTCGCAGTCGTCGACGCGCTCCTGGACGACCCGTCCGACCCGCTGTGGACGAACGAGCAGATCGGTGCGAGCAGCATGGACGAGATGCTCGCGCTTTCTGCGGAGGATGCGTACGACGAGCTCGTCGCGCTGCAGGGCAACGTGACCGCTCGATGGAACTGGGGCGGCCTGCACGCGATCACGCTTCGCAGCGACACCCTGGGCTCCTCGGGCATCGCGCCGATCGAGGCGCTGTTCAACCGCGGACCGTACCCGGTCGGCGGTGGGGCGTCGGTCGTGAACGCGACCGGGTGGATGATCGGCGAGTCCTACGCGACGACCACGGTGCCGTCGATGCGCATGGTCATCGACCTGTCGGACTTCGACGCCTCGTCGTGGAACCACCTCACCGGAGCGTCCGGGCACGCGTTCCATCCGCACTACGTCGATCAGACCGAGAACTGGTCGCACGGCATCCAGACGGTCTGGGCGTACACACCGGACGCCGTCGACGAGGTGACCGTCGACACGTTGACATTGACCCCTGCGGGGTGAGTGACATCGACCCCTGCGGGGTGAGTGGCATCGACCCCTGCGGGGTGAGTGGCATCGACCCCTGCGGGGGTGAGTCGTACTGACGTCGAAGACGTGAGCGTCAGTCCTCTTCGCTGACCTCGATCGGCGTGATCACGGCGATGGCCTCGGTGACCGGGGTCTCGACCGTGTCGACGTCGTCGTCCTCGCCGGTGAGACGGGCGACCGCCTCGGCGAACTGGCGTTCCAGCGCGAGGAACGCCGCTACCGCGTCGCCCGCGGCGAGCGCGTCCAGCAGCTGCCGGTAGGTGTCCGAGACGGAACGTCGTGCGGTGTAGCCGTCGCCGTTGCCGCTGAGTCCGGCGATTCGGGTCTCGATCGCGAGGGTCGACATGTAGCGCCCGAGCCTGGGACTGCCTGCCACGTCGACGAGCAGCCGATGGAACTCGAGGTCGGCGTCGCTGATGGCGAGAGCATCCGTGCCCTGGCTCACTTCGACGAGCGCAGCGTAAGCGGCCTCGAGCCGGTCCAGGACGGTATCGGCGCCGGCCTTGATGATCAGCCGCGCGGCCTGCGCCTCGATGGCCAGACGGGCGTCGTACACGTCGGTGACGCGATCTGGTCCGATCACGCTCACCCTCATGCCGCGACCAGGGGATGCCGTCAGCAGCCCCTCCTGGACGAGGCGCTGCATCGACTCGCGCAGCGGGCTGCGGCTCACTCCGAGCTGGGACGCCATCTCGACCTCGCCGATCGGGCTGCCCACCGGGAGTGCGCCCGATCTGATCGCCGAACGCAGCTCGGCGGTGATCAGGTCGACCGTCGACGGGCGCGGCACGCGCACCATCGAGATCGGCGTCACCGGTCGCGGAGTGTGTGAGGCCATGAGCATCCCTTCAGCTCGTCGCTGCCCATGGGGATGAAACAGCGAACAACTCATTGTCGATCCTCGACGGCGAGATACGAAGTCGATCCGGAAACCCAGTGTCTCCCGAGATCACGATTTTGCATACTTGTCGACAATCTGCGCGTCCGACTGTACATCTGCCGACAGCTTCCCTAGTCTGGTTCGCGGTCTACGGCGGCCGAGTGGCGCGCCCGAGAACGGAACCCGATACGGAACGCGAGGACATGATGACGAAGAGAACGACACGGATCGGTGTCGCCACAGCGGCAGTCGGCACGCTCACGCTGGGCCTGCTTGCCGGTTGCTCGGCCGGTGGCGATGCGGACACCGAAGGCATGAGCACCCTCGAGAAGGCCCAGGAGGAAGGCTCGATCACTCTCGCGATCGCGTCGGAGCAGCCGTACTCGTGGGTCGAGGGCGGCGAGCCGACCGGCGCGACGATCGCCATGCACGAGCAGATCTTCAAGAACCTCGGCATCGACGAGATCAAGGTCGAAGAGGTCGACTGGAACTCGCTCATCCCCGGCCTGAACGCAGGCCGCTGGGATGCCGTGAGCGCAGGAATGTCGATCCTTCCCGACCGCTGCGCCGAAGCCGCTTTCAGCGACCCAGAGATCATGTACACGACGACGCTGGTCGTCCCCAAGGGAAACCCGAAGGACCTCAGCGACCTCGACTCGGTCGCTGCCGCCGACGACGTCACGCTCGCTGTGCAGTCCGGCGCGATCGAAGAGGGATACGCCACCGACCTCGGCATCGCCGGAACCGTCCCGGTCGACAGCGCCCAGGCCGGTATCGAGATCGTGCAGTCCGGACGCGCTGATGCATTCGCCCTGACGGCTGTGTCGATGAACTGGATGACCGAGGGTCTGGACGACGTCGAGACCACCGACGCGTTCGTCCAGGAGATCGACGGTGTCGAGCAGATCGGCGCCGGCGCGACCGTGTTCCGCCAGGACGACACCGAGCTGCTCGAGGCGTACAACAAGGAGCTCGCGAAGATCACGGCCGACGAGGGAACGTACCTCGACCTGGTCGAGCCGTTCGGATTCACCGCCGAGAACCTGCCCCCGGCTGACCTCACCACCGAGCAGCTCTGCTCCGGCGAGCTGGGCTGATCCCCCTTCAGTGAACGAGAATTTCGACGCGCTCTGGAGGGCGCTGCCGCAGCTGGTCGACGGGGTGATCATCACTCTGCAGTTGACCGCCGGAGGCGCCCTCCTGGCCATCGTCGTCGCGATCACATTCGGCCTGCTCGCACGATTCGAGAACATCATCCTGCGCGGGTTCGCGCGCATCGTCATCGAGCTGTTCCGCGGAACCTCGCTTCTGGTGCAGCTGTTCTTCTTCTTCTTCGTGCTGCCGCTGCCGCCGTTCAATCTGGAACTGCCCGCCGTCTTCACCGGCATCCTGGCGCTCGGGCTGAACTACGGCGCATACGGCGCCGAGGTCGTGCGCGGATCGATAGGTGCCGTCCCGGCCGGGCAATGGGAGGCGACGACGGCGCTCAGCATGTCGCGCACGCAGCGGATGTGGCGCGTCATCTTCCCGCAGGCGTGGGCGCTGATGCTGCCATCGCTGAACAATCTGCTGATCCAGCTGCTGAAGGGAACCGCGGTCGTCTATCTGATCACGATCGTCGACCTGACGGCCGAGTTGAACCGGCTACGCGTGCAGACCGACGTGTATTTCGCCTATGGGCTGGGCCTGCTCATCTACTTCGCGATCGCGTACCTGCTGACGCTCGGAATGAACGCACTCGAGACGCGTGCCAAGCACCGCCTCGGACAGGGCGGGAAGTGGCGTGACACGATCACGACCGCCCCGATCCCGGATGCCAAGGGGGCGGGCCAGTTCGGATGAACGACGACAACAGTTTCTGGAGCTGGGAGCATGCGGCTGCGGCGTTCCCCGAGATCCTGGAGAAGTTTCTCACCGTCACGCTGGTCGTGACGGTCATCGGCAGCATCATCGCCGCCGTCCTCGGACTCGCGATCGCCCTCGGCCGCCGCACGGCGCCGCGTCCGGTGAGCGCCCTGATCACTCTGGTGATGAACTTCATCCGGATGACCCCACTCGTGGTGCAGTTGCTCTTCGCGTACTACGTCTTCACCACGGTGCCGCCGATCGTGCTGGGAACGATCATCATCGGCATCCACTACGCGACTTACATGGCCGAGGTGTACCGCGCCGGAATCGATGCGGTGCCTCCTGGGCAATGGGAGGCGACGACCGCCCTGTCGATGTCGCCCGGTCGCACCTGGACGGCCGTGATCATCCCGCAGGCCCTGCGATCGACGCTGCCGGCGCTGGCCAACTACGTGATCTCGATGTTCAAGGACACCCCGTTCCTCATGGTCATCACGGTCGTCGAGATGGTGCGCCAGGCACAGCTCTACGGCAGCAAGAACTTCCGCTTCGTCGAGGCGGTCATCATCGCCGGCCTCATCTACCTGGTCGCCAGCTACCTCAGTTCGCTGCTGGCCAGGCGATTGGAGAAACGTCTTGAATACACCACCGCTTGACGCGCATACCGGCGCCATCGCTCTGAGCGACGGCGATGTGCCGGCGATCCGCTTCGACAGGGTCGAGAAGCGCTTCGGTGACCACGTCGTGCTGCACGACCTCGACTTCACCGTGCGTCGCGGCGACCGGGTGACCCTGATCGGGCCGAGCGGGTCGGGCAAGACCACGATCCTGCGGCTCGTCATGACGCTGGAGGAGGCGAACGACGGGTACATCCTCATCGACGGCAAGCCGCTCACGCACTACTCGCGGGACGGCAAGCGCGTGGAGCTGAAGGAGAAGCACAAGAACGAGATGCGCAAGCGCATCGGCATGGTCTTCCAGCAGTTCAACCTGTTCCCGAACATGACGGTGATCGAGAACATCATCGAGGCACCGGTGCATGTGCTCGGGCTGTCGAAGAAGGATGCTCTCGAACGGGGCAGGGCGCTGCTCGAGAAGGTCGGGCTGCCGGACAAGGAGAACGCGCACCCCACGCAACTCTCCGGAGGGCAGCAGCAGCGCGTCGCAATCGCCAGAGCGCTGGCGATGGAACCCGAGATCCTGCTGCTCGACGAAGTGACCAGTGCGCTCGATCCCGAAGTGGTCGGCGAGGTGCTGAACATCCTGCGCGACGTCGCCCGCGAGACCGATGTGACGATGTTGATCGTGACGCACGAGATGCAGTTCGCGCGGGACGTGTCGAACCGGGTGCTGATGTTCGACAGCGGCCGCATCGTCGAAGAAGGTGCGCCGGAGGAGATCTTCAGCCACCCGCAGGAGCAGCGGACGCGGGACTTCCTGTCCGCGGTGCTGTGACCGCCTGCTGCCGGTGACCGGCGGAAGTGCGGGATAGGGTCGAGTGGTGCCAGAACGTCTGCTTGCTCCTGAGGGCACTCCCGTATCCGTCGTCGAGTTCGCCCATGGCGGCGCGACCCTGATCGCCGAGGACTTCGGCACGGGCTCCCGACCCTACGTGCTGATCCACGGCATCGGCATGGGACGCAGCGTCTACCTCGACTTCGTGGAGCGTCTCCCCGGCCGCATCATCGCCCTCGATCTGCCAGGGTTCGGTGAGGCGCCCGAGCCCTCTCGTACTCTGACCATGGCGCGGCACGCCGATCTGATCGCGGCTTTCCTGCGCAGCATCGACGTCTCGGATGCCGTGATCGTCGGCCACTCGATGGGCAGTCAGATCGGCGCGGAGCTCGCTTCGCGGCATCCGTCGCTCATCGATGGATTGGTGCTCGCCGGGCCCACCGTGAACAGCGCATCGCGCAGCATCCGGGAGCAGGCGACGTACCTGCTGCGCGATCTGCTCGGCGAACGCCCGATCGTGCTGTGGCGCGGCGCGCGGGAGTATCTGCGCGGCGGCCCGCACCTGATCCGGAAGATCCGCGCGACCGTGGTGCACGAGCCCGAGAAGGCCTATGCGAAGGTGCGCTGCCCCGTGCTGGTGCTGCGCGGCGAGCGCGACCCGCTCGCTCCCGTGTCGTGGTGCCGTGAGATCGCCGCACTCGTGCCCGGGCGGGCCGAGGTGCGCGAGATCCCCGACCACGGGCATGGCACGCTGCTCAGCGATGCCGAGCTCGCCGCCGACCTGATCAGCCGCTTCGCCGCCACGCTCTGACGGCGGGCGACGCGACTCGGCGCAGCGCCGTTCCCACGCCGGCCGCGCAACTCCGGAGCTTCTTGCGAGATCCGCGTATTTCCGGTTGCTCGGGTCGCCCAACGGGCAGTTTCTCCGGAGTCATGCAGCACGACGCACGCGCATCCGAGGTCCGAACGCCTCGATGATGCCGGCGATCTGCTGCCGCACGGTGGACGTGTCGAACAGGATGTCGGCTGCGATGGGCCGAACGGTCGCGTATCCGAGCTGGGCGGCCGCGATGTCGCGCGTCCGGTCCTCGACCTGCTTGTCCCATCCTGCGTGAAACTCCTTGCTGTCGCACTCGATGATGAGCCACCCCTCGACTACGAAGTCCACCCGACCCACGCCTGGGATCGTCACCTGAGTTTCGAACCGCAGACCCAGGGTGCGCAGGATCAGCCGCATGTACGTCTCAGAACCCGATTCGGCGGAGGCATCGACGAGCTTCAAGAGCGTGTGCAGGCGACTCGGGAGGCACATGAAGAGCTCCTCCAACTGGATCCGCGTCGCGAGACGCAGGTGGAGCACGCTGTCCAGAGTGGCGATCGCGGCTCTCGGCTCCTGACAGAGAATCGCTTGGAGCACGGCATCCCGGACTGAGACCACGTGGCGTGGGCCGCCCTTTCGCATCCGATGCGACCAGTGCATCACCGTATTGCGCGACTTCCGCTTCCGGATACGCGACATGTGCGGGTGGACGTGCATGTGCAATCCGGCCGATCGCAGCACGAACACGCCGACCATCTCCAGCAAGGTGATGCAAGCGACCCGGCCGCCGATTCGAACCGCCTCTGCCACGCGGTCGTCGATGTCCGGGTGTGCATAGTGGTCCCGGCGCAGCCGCAGCAGGGCGCCGACTTTCACCGCGCGAGTGATGTCCGCTCCGGTACTGCCGCTTTCGAGGAGTTCGGCGCGGGAGAACACCATCGGAGCGTACGTCTCAGCGATGCGTTCGGCTGTTGTCTGCTTCTCCATCCCCCGAATCGTGCTCGCTGCCCGAGGCCGACAACCGCCGGAATCCCACGACCTGTTGAGAACTCAGGTGCTCCGCCATCCGTGCACAGTAAGCGAGCCGGTGCAGATCTCCGCATAACTCCGGAGGTCTTCGCCAGACCAGCGGAAAGAGGTGCACCGCGGGCCCGATGCGGCCGCTTTCTCCGGAGTTATGCGAGCGCGGACAAGAGGCGACCGAGTCTCGCGGCGAGAACGGGCGGCGCGAGGCCGCGCGTCAACCCGCGGCCGGCGGGGTCCGCTTCGACTCGGCGAGCTCGTCGACGACGAGGTCGCGCTCCTCAGAGGTGCCGTTGCGGTACGCCTGGCGGCCGACGATGTGGGCGGACAGCGGCGCGGTCGCGAACTGCATCAGTACGATCGGCGCAACCAGCGCGAGCCCCAGCAGGATTCCGCCGACCGACCGCTGCGACAGCGCGACGGCCAGGCAGATCAGCACGAGACCGAGCACCTGCGGCTTGGTCGCCGCGTGCAGCCGCGACGGCACGGCGCGGAAGTGCAGCAGCCCGACGGCGGCGGACAGGCAGAGCAGCGCGCCGAGCAGGATCAGCACGAGCACTGCCGAGTCGATCACGACGTCTGGGATCTCGAATCCGAACACGTTCATGAGGTCGTGTTGTCCCTCCGTGCGACGTAGCGGGCCACGGCGATCGATCCGAACACGCCGACGGCCGCGATGATCAGCAGTACAGGGATGCTCCTCGTGTGACCATTGATCGCCATCTCAGCGCCGATCACGCACATCACCTCGGTGAGCAACACGTCCGATGCCACCGCCCGGTCGAGAATCGATGGCCCCCGGATGATGCGGATCACGGTCAGCACCGCGGCGATGCTGAAGATCACGATGATCGTCGTCATGAGCACGTTCATCGCACGGCCTCCGCTCGCTCGTCCGCCTTCAGCGCACGATACTGCGCCGGGCTGCCGAGTGCTCGCACGATGCGACGCTCCCAGCGCAGCACTCCCTGACGCTGCTGCTCGACGTCGTCGAGATCGCGAACCCCGATGATGTGCAGGTACAGGATGCTGCGATCCCGGTCGGTCTCCACGACGAGCGATCCGGGGATCAGTGAGGCGGTGATCGAGACGTGCGTCATCACGAGGTCGTCGGCGTACCGCAGCGGCACACCGATGATCGCGGCGCCCGGCTGCCGCCGGAAGTCGAACACCTGAATCGTGACGGCGATCGCGCCGAGCAGTATCGCCCACAGGAACTGCACCACGAACAGCGCCGCGTACCAGAGGTTGATCCGGCCGGAGAGCTCGACCGTCGGCAACCGGAACACCCGGGTGACGAAGATCGCGACGACCAGACCCGTGACGAACGAGAGCACCGTGAACTGGTTCCAGACCAGCATCCACAGCACGATCAACCACGCGAGGAACGGCAGTTGCAGCGCGATGTCTCGCAGGATTCCGCGACGGGACTCCGGGCTCACGGGTTCACCTCCCCCTCGAGCTGGACGAGCTCGACCGGCTGCAGCAGCGATTCTCCGATGCTGGAGCACAGCGCGTAGAGGGGCCCCGCGAAGACCGTCAGCAGCAGGGTGACACCGACCATGCCGCCGGTTGCGACCGTCATGATCGGGGGGATGCGACGCCGCTCCTGCTGCTCGTCGGCGGCCGGTGCGTTGCCGAGGTAGGAGATGCGCCCCTCGGTCTCGGTCGAGTCCTCTTCCTCGCGCCAGAACGCGAGGTTCCACGCGCGCATAAGCGCGTAGAGCGTGAGGAGGGAGGTCAGGATGCCGCCGAAGATCAGCACGATCATGATGGGGGTGCCGACGGATGCCGCGGCTTCGAAGAGCGCGAACTTTCCGATGAACCCGGAGAACGGCGGCAGCCCGCCGAGGTTGATGGCAGGTACGAAGTACAGCACGGCCAGTAGCGGTGCGGCCTTCAGCAGTCCCTTCACCCGCAGGATGGAGGTGCTTCCGGCTCTTCGCTCGATGAGTCCGACCGCGAGGAACAGGGTCGTCTGCACGATGATGTGGTGCACGATGTAGTACACCGTCGCGCCGATCGCCTCCGGTGTCGCTATCGCCAGGCCGAATATCATGTAGCCGACGTGGCTCACCAGCGTGAACGAGAGGATGCGCTTGAGCTCGGCCTGCGCCACGGCGCCGAGCACGCCGACGATCATGGTCGCGAGCGCGATGATCATCAGCAGCATGTTGATGTCGTTGCTGGCGAACAGCTGCGTCTCGGTGCGGATCAACGCGTAGACGCCGACCTTCGTCAGCAATCCCGCGAAGACCGCCGTGACGGGTGCCGGCGCGGTCGGGTAGGAGTCCGGCAACCAGAACGAGACGGGGAAGATGGCCGCCTTGATCCCGAACGCCGCGACGAGCATGAGGTGCAGCACGAGCTGCGTGTCCTGCGGCAGCTCGCTCATCCGCTCGGCGATCTGCGCCATGTTGACGGTGCCGAGTGCGCCGTAGATCATCGCGATCGCGGCGAGGAAGATGATCGACGACACGAGGGAGACGACGATGTAGACCGCGCCGGTGCGGATGCGCGACTCGGTGCTGCCCAGCGTGATCAGCACGTACGAGGCGACGAGGAGGATCTCGAATCCGACGTACAGGTTGAACAGGTCGCCGGCGATGAACGCGTTGAAGATGCCGGCCGCGAGGATGAGGTACGACGGGTTGAAGATCGAGATCGGAGTCTCGTCCGAGCCGTCGGCCGCTCCCTGTCCGATCGAGAACAGGAGGACCGCGAGCAGCACGATGCTGGAGATCAGGACGAGCAGCGCCGCGAGCCGGTCGACGTACAGCACGATGCCGAACGGCACGGGCCACCCTCCGACCGACACGGCCAGCGGAGTGCCTGCGTCGACCACGGCGAGCAGCACCGCCGCGATGACGGCGACGGCCGTAAGGCTGGCCAACGTGACGAACACCTGCAGACGAGGGCTGCGTCCGAACACGAGCGTGATGGCGGCGCCGAGCAGAGGCAGGGCGACGAGCAGGGGGACGAGGGCGCTCACGTGCGGTCCTCCCCGCCGTCGTCGGAAGCGTTGTCGGATGCTTGCCCGGAGTCAGGACGCGATGCCGACGCATCCCACGCCCGATCGAACGGGGCGTCGTCATGGATCGACGGGTGATCCCGCATGTGCAGCACGGTGATCGGTGCCGTCTGCACGCCGACGAAGTCCGTCGTGGCATCCTCGTCGGCGGTGTCGTCCTCGTCATCCAGGACGTCTTCGTCTTCGTCGGTGCGCTCGCGGAGGGCGATATCGGCGTCATCGTCCTCGACGGTGTCGGCCTGGCCGAGCTGCCAGGAGCGGTAGATGAGGGCGAGCAGGAACGCCGTCACGGCGAAGGTGATGACGATCGCGGTGAGGGTGAGGGCCTGCGGCAGCGGGTCGCTGAGGTCGCTGTAGCCGAAGAACGGCGCGTTGCCAGGCACGCCCATGACGATCAGCAGCAGCAGGTTCGTGGCGTTGCCGAGCAGCATGAATCCGATCAGCACACGGGTCAGGCTGCGCTCGAGCATCGCGTAGACGCCGGCGGAGAACAGCACGGCCATCACGATGATGAGGGTGAGTGACACGTCCATCAGATGCTCACCCCCCGCGTGCGCAGCTCCTGCGTCTGGCGGTCGACCTCGGCACCGAGGCTGCGCAGCACGTCGAGCACGAGGCCGATCACGACGAGGTAGACGCCGACGTCGAAGACGGTCGAGGTGACGAACTCCATATGCCCGATGCCGGGGATCTCCCACTCCCAGAACGTGCTGGTCAGCGGTGCCAAGCCGAAGAACAGCGGCAGCACCGCCGTGCCGACGGCCAGAATGAGTCCGGCGCCCAGCAGCCTCCCGGCATCCGTCGGGGTGGCGGCACCCAGCTCCCAGCGTCCGCCCGCGATGTAGCGCATCACGAGCGCCATGCCGGCGACGAGCCCTCCGGCGAATCCGCCGCCGGGTTGGTTGTGACCGGCGAAGAGCAGGTAGATCGACACGACGATGATGGTGTGGAAGAGGATCCGCACGATGACCTCGAGCAGGATCGAGCGGTTCTCGGGTTTCATCTGCTGCCCGCCGATGAGCCACGCCCGCGGGCTGCTGCGGTTCTCAGCGGTCTGGAACCGGATGCCCTCCGTGGTCTCGACGAGCGGCGCGATGCGCGCCTTGCGGCGGATGCGCTTGGGCAGCGCCGGGCGCGCTGCGAGCATGTCGGCCCGGTGCGTGACGAACACGAGGGATGCCACTCCGGTGGCCGCCAGGACGAGGACGGACAGCTCGCCCATGGTGTCCCAGCCGCGCAGATCGACGAGGGCGACGTTGACGACGTTCTTCCCGTGCCCGAGTTCGTAGGCCAGCTCGGGGAACGTCATCGAGATCGGATCGGCGACTCGGGACTGCGTCGCCACGATCACGACGAATGCCATCGTGAGCCCGGTGCCGATCGCTAGCAGGGCACGCGGGATGCGCGAGACCGAGGCGTTGTGCTCGCCCATGCGCGACGGCAACCGCCGCAGCACCAGCGCGAAGGTCACCATGGTCACGGTCTCGACGAGGATCTGGGTGAGGGCGAGGTCGGGGGCGCCGCTGGTCGCGAACAGCGCGACCATGCCGAGGCCCGTGACCGAGACGAGCACCACGCCCGTGTAGCGCTTGCGCGCCTGCACGGCGAACACCGCGGCGATGGCCATGATCGGTGCCACGGCGATCTGGGTCGGCGTGTGCCAGGCAGACAGATTCAGGCGATCGATGTCCGACGCCAGGAGCGCGGTGACCTCGGCCGCGACGACGACGACGAAGATCGTGCCGACGTAGACCGGCAGCGAACCGCGTTGCGTGAGCGTCGTGGTGATGACGGAGAGCCGATCGACGCCGCGCATGACCAGCGCGTACACGTCTGCGGCGGTGAACCGCAGCAGACGTGCCCTGCGATCCCACCCCGTGCGGATCGTGAGGAGGAAGAGACCGGCGCCGATGAGGATCGACAGCACCGAGATGCCGAGCGCCGGCTCGAACCCGTGCCAGAGCGCCAGGTGCCCTGGTCCCTCGGTAGCAGCGCCGTCGGCATCGAGACCGGGAAGGGCGGTGACCGCGTATCCGTGCAAGGCGATGTCGATGGCCGGGGCCGCGATGCCTGCGGCGAAGGTGAGCCCGGCGAGGATGATCGGCGCCGACAGGAATCCGACCGGCGGGTCGGGCCATGCGGTGTCCGGCATCCGCTGCCCGCGCTCGTCGTGCTTCCGCCAGAACGCACCCCACAGGAACCGAACGCCATATGCCGTCGTCAGCATGGAACCGACGATCACGCCGATCAGAGCGACCAGTCCCCAGGCTGAGCCGCCCATCGCGTCATCGAGCAGCGAGGTCAGGGCAGACTCCTTGGCGACGAATCCGATCGTCGGGGGGATGCCGGCCATGGACGCCACGGAGATGAACGCCGCGACCGCCATGACAGGGGCCTGCCTGCCGACTCCGGAGAGTTCTGTGATGTCACGCGTGGAGAGCTGACGGTCGATGACGCCGACGATGAGGAACAGCGCCGACTTGAACAGTGCGTGGCCGATGACGAGCGCGAGTCCCGCGAGGGCGGTGGCCTGGGTGCCGTACCCGACCATGACGGTGAAGAAGCCGAGTTGGCTGACGGTGCCGAAGGCGAGCACGCGCTTGAGGTCGGTCTCTCGGAGGGCCTGGATGCCGCCGAGCAGCATCGTGAACACGCCCAGCGAGATCACGATCGGACGCCACGGGGCCGACAGGGCGAAGATCGGCGCGAATCGGGCGATCAGGTAGATCCCGGCCTTCACCATCGCGGCCGCGTGCAGGTACGCGCTCACCGGGGTCGGCGCCGCCATGGCACCGGGCAACCAGAAGTGGAAGGGGAAGATGGCGGACTTGCTGATGGCTCCGACCAGGAGCATGACGATCGCGGCATCCACAAAGGGACCGGATGGCGCGTTCTCGAGGATCGCGATGATGCTCGTCGTTCCGGCATCCACGGCGAGCAGCACGACGCCGACGAACATGACCAGGCCGCCGAGCGTGGTCACCAGCAGCGCCTGCAGGGCAGCACGTCGGCTGGCGGCGCGGCGACGGTAGTGGCCGATGAGGAGGTAGGAGAGGATGCTGGTGACTTCCCAGAACATCACGAGCATGATGATGTCGTCGGTGAGGACGAGGCCGTACATGGCGCCGGCGAAGCCGAGCAGGACGCCCGCGAACTGGCCGAGTTCTGTGGTGTCGTCGAAGAAGTACCAGCGGCAGTAGAGCAGCACCAGCGCGCCGACTCCGGTGACGATCAGGGTGAGGATCCAGCCGAGCACGTCCATGTGCATCGAGAGGTTCAGACCCAGCTGCGGCACCCACGAGATCGACTCGAAGGGCGCCGAGTCGGCCTCAAGCACCTGGGGCGTGAGGATGAGGGCATGAACGAATGCCGCTGCAGGAATGAGCGCGGCGATGGCGAACGCCTGGGCTCCCAGCCAACGGACCAGCGCGGGAAGGACGAGGGCCCCCACGAGGAACACGGCGAGGAGCACTGTCATGGGCGGCTCCTCAATGGCTCGTCGGCCTCGAGAGGCGCAGGCGGGCGGGTTTCATCCAGTTTACCCGCCAGCCGCGGCGTCCCGGCGCGGAGTTCTTCAGTTCGCGGGCGCGGCAGTAGTCGATCCCGCACGAAAACGGGAGGTGAAATGCAGCGAGGTCGCCGGTTCGCCGCGCAGCATCCGTGCGATCTGCTCGCCGGCCGCTCGGCCCTTCTCGACGGCAGGCTGCACCATCGTGGTGAGCACGTGATCGCCGATCCCGTCGACGCGGATGCCGTCGAATCCGGCGACGCTGAGGTCTTCCGGCACGCGCAGTCCGAGTTCCTCGGCCGCACGGATGACGCCGGCGGCCAACAGGTCGCTCTGAGCGATGACCGCCGTCGGCCTGGATGCCGGATCGGTGAGGATCTCGCGTCCGGCGATGACGCCCTCGTCGATCGAGCTGGCCGATGCGGCGAGCGCAGGGGCTGCGGGGTACACGTCGCGCACGCCGGCCAGCCGGTCGACGGTCACCTCGACGGTCGCGCGCTCGACCATCTCGGCGGTGACGGGGCCGCGCGTCCGAGCGCTGTCCAGCGGGAGCGTGACGACGGAGACGTCCGTGTGGCCGAGCTCGCGGACGTGCCTGGCGATCTCGGCGGCCGCCTCGCGGTTGTCGAGCGTGATGCGCGGGATCCCCTCCCCGGCGTCCCCCTCGATCACGACGACCGGCAGCCCTCGGCTGCGCAGCACGTCCAACGATTCACGGGTGCGACCGGAGCATCCGATCAGCACGGCCGCGTCCACCGGCGCGGTGGTGAGGGCCGAGATGTCATCGTCCGCCGGGTCGTCGCGGAGGAGCAGCACCCCGGCGCCGAGCGAGGCGATGCCGTCGGTGAGCCCGTCCATCATGGGGATGGTGACCGGGTCGAGGAAGGCTGCGCGCAGCTGCCCCTCGAGCACGACAGCGACGATCCCGCTCCGCCCTCGCCGCAGTGAGGCGGCCATCGGGTCAGGTCCGGTGTAGCCGAGCGCGGCCGCTGCGGCGAGCACCCGATCGCGCGTCGCATCCGAGACCTTCGTCTTGCCGCTGAAGACGACGGACGCGGTCGAGGTCGACACTCCCGCTTCGCGGGCGACGACGGACAGCGTCGCCCTGCGCGGTGCGGATGAAGCGCTCATGGTTCCGAGGATAGCCGCTCTAAGTTTCCCAGATCGAATCGATTCGATATGCTCAGCGCATGGACTCAACGCTCACGCGCTCACAGTACGTCCGGTGGCGCAATGCGATCTTCGCGATCTTCCTCGCCAGCGGCGTCTCGATCGCGACCTGGGCGTCACGCGTGCCCGACATCAAGAGCGCACTCGACATCAGCAACTCGCAGATCGGGCTGCTGCTGCTCGGCATGGGCATCGCGTCGATCATCGGCATCTCGACCGGCCCTGCCGTGATGGCGCGCACGGGTGCTCGGCGCGGGATGCTGACCACCATGATCCTGCTGTCGATCGGGCTGGCGCTCGTCGGCGTCGGAACGACCGTATTCGCCGCGTTCCCGATCGTGATCCTCGGTCTGGCCCTGTTCGGCTTCGGCAACGGCGCTCTGGACGTGATGATGAACGTCGAGGCCACCGCGATCGAGCAGGAGGCGGGGAAGACGATCCTGCCGCTGTTCCACGCGTTCTTCAGCTTCGGCACCGTGATCGGCGCCGGCGCCGGGTGGGTGGCGACCAATGCGCACCTCTCGGTCGTGCTGCACGCGGCTGTCGTGGCGACAGCTATCTTCGTCGCCGCGTTCGTCTGCATCGCGAACGTGCCGAATCGCGAGTCCGTGCTCGATCCTCAGGAGCCGGGCGAGAAGCCCCACTGGCGCGAGCGGATGCACGTCGCCCTGTCGGCCTGGCGCGAACCGCGCACCTACGCGCTCGGCGTCGTGATGCTCGGAATGTCGTTCGCCGAGGGCGGCGCCAACGACTGGCTCGCGCTCGGTACGGCGGAGGACCACGGCGGCGGCACGGCGATGGGCGCCGCGGCGCTCACCGTGTTCTCGGTCTGCATGACGACGGTGCGCATCTTCGGCGGGCCCCTGGTCGACCGGTTCGGCCGCGTGCTCGTCCTGCGCACGCTCTCCGTGGCGGCGGCAGGCGGCATCCTGCTCTTCATCCTCGCCCCGTCGCTCCCGCTCGTTTTCGTCGGCGCTGCACTGTGGGGGATCGGCGCGTCCCTCGGGTTCCCCCTCGGCATGTCGGCCGCTGCGGACGACCCGACCAAGGCCGCTGCCCGCGTGAGCGCTGCGGCGACGATCGGCTACATCGCGTTCCTCGGCGGGCCTCCGGTGCTCGGCGTGATCAGCGAGCACATCGGCCTGCTGAACACGCTGTTCATCCTCGTCGCGCTGGTCGTGGCATCCGGCCTGTTCTCCGGCGCGGCCAAGCCGCTGGCGACGAAGAGCGCACCCGCCACGACGAAGTAGGCTCGTCTGCTCGCGCACGTGGGCGACGGCCACGAGCCGCTCAACCGGACGATCCGCAGATCGGCATCCTGGGTGAGTCAGCGCAGCGGGGTGAAAACCTGCTCGGCCACTCTCGGCAACGCCCGGATGAGACGCGCGATCAGGAAGGCGATGGCGCCGGTGACGACTTTGTCGACCAGAGAGACGGTGAGATTGGTGCCGCTGACGGCCAGCCAGGGCCCGAGGCCGCCCTCCTGAAGGTGCGCGAAGAGCACATCGAGCCCGCGAGCGACGTGTCCGTTGTAGTACAGCATCGTGATGGGCACGGCGACGGCCGACGTCGCGATGGCGACCACGGCGCTCACGGCCAGAAACCGCGGCAGCGTGTTGCCCCAACCCCGCCGGACCCCGTAGCCCCAGATCAAGCCCGCGAAGATCATGGTCACCGCGAACAGGGCACCGCCGACCTGGAACTTGAGAAGTTCCACGACGACGAAAAGCACCCCGACGAGAGCGGCCAGCCACGGCCCGCCGATCAGCGCCACGACAGCCGTCCCCACCATGTCGACGAAGAAGACGTCACCCAGCAGCGGGTTGAAGAACTTGCCGGTCGCGTTCAGGAGGAGCCCGCCCGTGACGAGCGCGACGATGAGCGCCGGCGTGGTGCGATGCACGCTGGGGATGATGAACGCCGAGGCACCGATCGCGTCAGGCGTCGGACGGCTCTCCGGGACCAGCCGGGCCGCTTGAGCGACCCGCGCACGCCACTCCTCCGCTGTGTCGGCATCGCCGTCGAGCGCGCGCACGATCTCCGCGACGAGCTGAGCGTTCAGCCGCGCACGCCCGGGGCGGAAGACATCCGCGACCGTCGTGTGCGCGATCCGGGCCGTTGCCGGAGCGAGGCCATTCTCTTCGCGTTGTCGCGTGATGCGAGCGGCAAGCTCTCGGTACGTGACGCCACGAGATTCGCGCAGGATGCGGAGCTCCTCGACGATGGAGTTGAAGCGGGCCGACGCCTTCTGAGCGCGCACGTCCTGTTCCACGACCACAGCATAGTGCGAACGCCGGCCAGTCCTCAGCGAGCCGGCCGCCCGCGCCGTGCCCGGTCGGCCGCCCACTCGGCCTCGCGCTGTCGCTGGCGCTTCTGCTTGTCCCGCTCGAGGGCGACACTCAGCTCGGCGCGCAGGCGCTGGAAGCGCGCATCGAGCTCCGCCTTCTTTTCCTTGCCGGGATACCCGAAGGCGCGGTAACGCTCGGAAGCCTCGGTCCACTTCGCCCACCGATCCGTGAGGTCCGACCCGTGCGCGATCCGTTCCAGGACGAACAGTGCGTGATCCATATCGCGTGCGATGCGATCGCGGTGCTCCTGCGCACGCTGAATCGCATCCCCGAGCTTGCGGAAGTACTCCGCGCGCAGGCTGGAGAACTCCGCCGCGAGGGCATCGTTGTGCTCCTTCCCGGCGTATCCGGCCTGGAAGAACTCCCCGCCCAGCGCCTTCACCTGCGCCGTCGCCGGTCCGCCAGGCTCTCCGCCGAGCAGGAGGCGGAGCTGTCCGATCAGAGTCTTCTTCCGCCGCTTCGCCTCGTCTTGTTCACGGACGCGTGCGGGTGACGCGGGCGATGCTGTGGTGCCGCCCGCCCCCCGTCCACGGGCGGCACCACTCCCCGACTCCCTCGCCGCGAAGAACTCCGCGCGCGCGTTGCGATACGCGGCGCGGGCGGCGGAGAAGTCCCCCCAGATGCGCTGCCGATCTCTCGGATCAGCCGGTGCACCCAGCGTCTTCAGGTCTGATTCCAACTCACGCAGTCGTTGCTCGCCATTTCGCCAGTCGGCGGCGGCACGCATCGCAACGACCCGCGCGATGATCGCCTCGTACGCCGACACGTTCGACATGTATCGACTCAGCGGTAGTAGTTCGAGAGAACCGCGGACTCGAAAGCCGCGTACTCCATCTGGGCACGCTGCGCGTCCTTTGCCGCTGCCTTCGCGACAGACCCGGCGATCATGTTCCCGACGAGCCCACTGACCATGCCGCCTCCCGCGGACAGCTCGTTGGCCAGCCCCATCTTGCCCCCGCGCGACGCCCCATCCTTGCTCCAGACGCCATTGTCGGGCGACCAGCTGATGCCATGCGGCGTCTTGATGACGTCGATCTTCACCCAGTAGTTCTTGACGGTCTTCAGACGCGCGGTGAAGTTGGCCTCAACCTCCTGGCGCCGCTTGTTCGCCTTCGACGTGACTTTGTGCTTGGTCAGCATGCCGGCCGCGATCGCATCGTTCTTCACGGACGTGAGGATGGCGACGACATCGTCGTCCCCACCGGACGCCGCGGCGATCTGGGTGACCTCGGCGGCGGTCACGGGCGGGACGGCCGGGGCCTCATCGAGCGGTGGGTGGAAGTGATCGGTCCACTGATCTCCATCCCAGTACCGCTGACGACCGGGGTGCTGTTCGGCGGGATACCAGCCGGCGGGGCTTGTTGTCATTTTGATGCCTTTCGGTGATCTGATCGGGAGAGAAGGGGAGAGGGTTGCGTCACGAGACGTATCCGAGCGGGTGGATGCGAGCCGGCGCGAGCTGTGGAAGCAGCGCGAGGATCGGCCGCTGGTAAAGATCTGCCTCGAATGTGAGGCGGGAAAGATCCTCCTGCGCCCGACGATGCTCGATCTCGGCGGCCTGGAGATCGGCGTCGAGTTCGACGATGCGATCGGTGGCGGTCGCTACTGCCTGCTGGGCTGCCTGTCGCGCCCGTGTGACGTCCGACAGTTCCCGCTCCGCGCGATCGCGCGCACGCTCGCTCTGGTCTTGCGCGATTCGCGCGTGATGATCACGGATCTGCTGTGCGGTGACCGCCTCGCGCTTTGCCACCGCGCGCCGTTCGGCCGCGTGGCCGAAGGCCTTGACGAGCCACACGACGAACAGAATGCCGAAGACGACTGCCGACGTCCCGGCAATGAACGCGATAGGCGAGTTCGCACCCGCGAAGGCCATCAGCAGCACCGTGACGATCAACGCCACGAAAGGTCGCAAAAACGGCTGGAACCCACCTACGACATTCGGCGTGTGCTCGATTGTCGCCGTCGCGGCAGGGAGCATCCGGTAGGCGGCGGCCGCTGCCTCGGCGCGTGCGACCGCCTCGACGGCGCCTTCGCGCTGGCGTTCGAGTTCGCGAACGTCCTCTCGCATACTCGCGAGAGTGAGGCGGGCGAGGTCCGCCGCCGCCCGTGTAGACGATACGGAGATTGCTGCCGCATCCAATCGCTGTGCGATACCGACGCGGGCATGCTCCACGACAGTGGGGAGTGCGGTGCGGACCCATCCGTCGTAGCCGATCATCGCCTGCGGGATGTCAGCCGGTTCGAGATTGGGGCCGAAGCCGTCGTCTCCCGATGCGGTGATGAGTCGCTGAATCTCCCGTCGCGCGTGAACCGGGCTCGAAGGATCGGAGGCGACGATCTCCGCAGCCTCTTCCGCGCCGGGAACGCCCGCCTGAATCGCCACGACCGCCAGCTCCGGAGCGAGAGTGAACGCGTGAATGAGATCGCCTCGCGTCCCACGATGGACGGCGCGGATCAGGAGAAGCTCCGCGCACGTGGGCGCGACCCGCAACGCGCTGTCGAGAGCGCGCCCCACCTCGTCGGCCTGGTCGGGTGTCGCGACTGAGCGCAGCAGAATCGCGGCACTCGCGGCCAGTGAACCCCATCTTTCGTCAGCCGTGGAGTACTTGATGGCCGAGACCAGCGACGCGAACGCCGCAGCCGGTTCGTTCAGCGCGGCCTGGGCGACACCGAGTGCGTAGCGGGGCGCCGGATTGGTCCGATCCTTCTCGATCGCGAGTTCGAGCTCGGGAACCGCGTCATCGAGCCACCCCTGCCCCAGCGACATGACCCCCCGCCGGTAGTGTTCAGCGGCGGCGGTCGTCAGAGGCTGGGCGGTCATCGTCGCGATGTCGCCGAGAACGGCTGTCTGCTCGATCACCCGCTGCCCCACCAGCTCGAACCCGCCGTGGGTGATGCCAGCGATCACGTTCAGGTTTCGCTCGAGGGTCTCCAGTCCCTCGCTCACGGTCTGCTGGACCCGGAGGAAGCCGAGATCCAGCGAATCGCCGAGCCGGTCGTTCAGGGCATCCATCGAGGCGCCCAGATCGGCGACGGCATGCGTCGTATCCCGTTGCGCCGCGACCTGGCGGTCCGCAGCGTCCGCAACAGCATGCTGCGTCGCCAACGCCGTCTCGCGGACGGCGTTGGTCTGCCGCTCTGCGGCCTCGATCTGCCGCCGCGCAGCCTCGAGTTGGACGCGGCGACTGCGCTGCGCTTCGACAGCAATGAGGGCGCCCGTCGCTGCAGCGTCGGCGTGGGCGCTCTCCACGATGTACTCAGCCCACTCAGGTCTCGGCATGCCCCCCATTCAAGCGAGCCACTCGAGCGCATCCCCGCCCGTACGCCCGTTCCCGGACAACCCCGGACAGCGCACCCGGCACGATCACCGGACGAAGTAGGCTCGTCGGGTGCGCCTCGTCATCGCCCGCTGCTCCGTGGACTACACGGGCCGCCTCAACGCCCATCTGCCCCTCGCCACGCGTCTGCTCGTGCACAAGGGCGACGGGTCGCTGCTGGTGCACTCCGACGGAGGCAGCTACAAGCCGCTGAACTGGATGAGCCCACCGTGCACCCTCACCGCCGAGGAGCCGGGCGAGGAAGAGGCGAGTGCGGGTGTCATCGACGTCTGGCGCGTGACCCACAAGAAGACCGGCGATGCGCTGCGCGTGCAGATCTACGAAGTCCTGCACGACTCGGCGCATGAGCTCGGTATCGACCCCGGCCTGCAGAAGGACGGCGTGGAGGCCGACCTGCAGCGCCTGCTGGCCGAGCAGGTCTCGCTCATCTCGGACGGGGCGACCCTGGTGCGCCGCGAGTACCCGACGGCGATCGGTCCCGTTGACCTGCTGGTTCGGGATGCCGCGGGCGTGGCCATCGCGGTGGAGGTCAAGCGCCGCGGAGACATCGACGGCGTCGAGCAGTTGACCCGCTACCTCGAGCTCCTGGGGCGCGACCCGCACCTGTCTCCCGTGCAGGGCGTCTTCGCCGCTCAGGAGATCAAGCCCCAGGCCCGCGTTCTCGCCGAGGACCGCGGCATCCGCTGTCTCGTCCTCGACTACGACGAGATGAAGGGCATCGAGTCCGGCATCCCGCGGTTGTTCTGAGCGCACGCCCATAGGCTGGACGCATGCTGCACTCCCCCTATACCTGCGTGCTCTGGGACGTCGACGGCACGATCGCCGACGCGACCCCCGGCATCTTCCCCCGACTGCTCGAAGTCTACGAATCGTTCGGGCTGCCCGCGCCGGAAGCCGCACAGATGTCGCGCTGGGTCGGCCCGCCGATGTTCGAGTCGTTCCAGAAGCTCGCCGGCCTCAGCCCCGAGCGGGCCGGTGAGGCGCTGACCGCCTATCGCGCCCTCGCCGCGCGCGACGGTTACGCGGCGTCCGTCGACATCTACCCCGGAGTCCCCGACGTGATCCGCGACGTCGCCGCCGCCGGCATCCCCCAGGCGACAGCGAGCACGAAGCCGGAGAACCAGGTCCGCGCGATCCTCGAGCACAACGGCCTGCTCGGTCTGTTCACCGCGATCTCCGGTGCGCGCGCCGGGGAACTCGGACGCAGCGACGGCAAGAGCGACGTCATCCGATGGGCGCTCGAGCGTCTCGAGGCCGCCGGCGCCGACACCTCGCGACCTGTGCTGATCGGCGACCGCTTCCATGACATCGAGGGCGCAGCGGAGTTCGGGATCCCCGTCATCTTCTCCGAGTGGGGTTTCGGCGAGGATGCCGAGGGCGAACCGGCCGCGTTCCGCGCGGTCGACGCTGCCGCTCTGCGCTCACTCCTGCTCGTCGAAGAAGCCGCTTAAGCCACAGCGCTCCCCGGGCGAGGGCACGCAGATGACGTGCTCCCGCTCAGGGAGTGCTATGTGTATCTGCCTCAGAGAGGGCGGATGTTCTCGGCCTGCAGGCCCTTGGGGCCCTGCGCCACATCGAACTCGACGCGCTGGTTCTCGTCGAGGGAGCGGTAGCCGCTTGACTCGATGGCTGAGTAGTGCGCGAAGACGTCGGCGCCGCCGTCATCGGGGGAGATGAAGCCGAAGCCCTTCTCCGAGTTGAACCACTTGACCGTGCCTTGGGTGCTCATGTACTGCCGTTCTGCTGGAATCTCGCCGGGGTGCCCCGACGAAGCCCACATTATCTGCGGGTCGCTCCAGCGGAACCGCTGCGACCAGAAGGTAATCCAAATGTTGCAAGAACGGGAACGGCCCTCACCGCGGGGGGAGCGATGAGGGCCAAAGACGACCGGAGGGTGCGTCAGAGACAGCCTATATCCAACTGCAAGCGTTTGTCCCCCATTTGGGGGACAAAGATCAGGATTCTCGCCGCGGCTCCTTCGCGACGTTCCTGGGCCACCAGATCCGGTCGCCCAGAACCCCGAACAGGGCGGGCACGATGACCGTGCGGACCACCAGGGTGTCGACCACCACGCCGACTCCGACGATGAGCCCGAGCTGTCCGAGCGTGACCAGCGGCAGCACGCCAAGTGCGGCGAACACCGCTGCCAGCACGATCCCGGCGCTGGTGATCACGGCGCCGGTGTGCGACACCGCCTGCACCATGCCCTCGCGGGTGCCGCGCGTCTCGGCCTCGGCACGGGCGCGGTGCACGAGGAAGATCGTGTAGTCGATGCCGAGCGCGACGAGGAAGAGAAACGCCAGCAGCGGAACCTGCAGATCGAGCGCCGGCTGGTCGAACAGCACGCGACTGAACCACGACCCGACGCCGATCGCGGCAGCGGCGCTCGCGAGGTTCACCAGCAGCAGTACCACAGGAGCGACTATCGACCGCAGCAGCACCAGCAGCACGATCAAGCTGACGGCGAGCACGAGCGGCGCGATCAGCAGCAGGTCCTGCTGGTTGCCGGCACGGGCGTCGAGATCGGTGGCGACCGCGCCGCCGACGAGCGCATCGGCGTCAGGGATGTCGTGCACCACGTCGCGCAGCTCCGCGACGAGGTCGAGACTCTCCGTGGTCCCCGGTGCGTACTCGCCGGTCACCATGATCCTGGTCAGCGCACCGTCGTCGGTCTCGCCGGTCGGATGCGCCCGCACCACGCCGCCGAGATCGGTGACGGCGTCCACGACCTCGTCCGCCTGATCGGATGCGGCGACGATGAAGATCGGCTGCGACTCCCCAGGGGCGAAGTGATCGGTGAGGACCTCGAGGCCGACGGCCGACTCGGACTGCACGCGGAACTTCTCCGCCTGGTCCAGGCCGACCGACGTTCCGAGCAGTCCTGTGGCCATGACGGCGAGAAGCGCGAGTCCGCCGACGAGGCTCACGGCAGGGCGCTTCATGACGCCCGACGCGATGCCATGCCAGACGGATCCTCGGCTCGGAGCCGCATGACCCGCGGAATCGGCGGTCGGCTTCGGGACGAACGGCCAGAACACCCTGCGCCCGCACACCGCGAGCAGCGGCGGCAGCGCGAAGAGCACTGCGGCGAGCGCGATGAGCAGGCCAACGGCGGACGAGATGCCCAGTCCGCGCGTACCAGGGATGACGGCGAGAGCGAGGGTCAGCAGCGCGAGCACGACGGTGACGTTGGATGCCACGATCGCCGGAACGGTCTTGCGCCAGGCCGCGCTCAGCGCGGCTCGGTGGTCGTCGTTCACGGCGAGCTCCTCGCGGTAGCGCGAGATGAGGAGGAGCGCGTAGTTCGTCCCGGCGCCGAAGACGAGAACGCTGATGATGCCGGCATCGAACTGCAGGTCGAGCCACGATCCCACAGCTCCCGTGACCTTGGATGCCAGCTGATCCGCGAATGCGACCACGACGAGCGGAAGCAGCCAGAGGATCGGCGAGCGATACGTGATGATCAGCAGCAGCGCGACGATGAGGATCGTCACGATCAGCAGCGTGAAGTCCGCGCCGTCGAACGACGAGGTGATGTCTGCGCCGAAGGCCGGGCCGCCCGTGACCTGAAGTGCGAGCCCATCGATGTCCGGCAGCGATCCGCGCAGGTCCTTCACGATGTCGGCGGTCTCGGCGTTGTCCTCGCCGACGTTGATGGGCGTGACGATCACCGCGGCGTAGCCGTCGTCGCTGACGCTCGGCGGCGACGGCTCCAGGCCGGTGTGCTCGTCGAGCGCGGGCACGAGATCGTCCAGGGCGTCGATGTCGGATGCCGTCAGCTCACCGGCATCCGCCCGCGAAGCCACGATGATGACCGACTGCTCGTCGGCATCGGGGAACTCGTCCAGCAGCGCGCTCACGCGACTCGACTCCGAATCCGCCGGCGCCGTCTCGTTGCCTGATGGCGCATCGATCCGGCTCAACAGACCGAACAGGGCGACGAAGGCGATGAGGACGATGCCGAGGGATGCCCACGCACCTCTTCGAGAGGTGAGCCGGTAGGGAAGGCGCGTGCGCGTTGCTGTCATGATGTCCAGCCCACCAGCGTGCGGGGATCCGAACATCGCTCGAAAGGTTGAGAATGGCGAATCGCCAGTGGGGCTCTAACCGCAGGCCGCGCGCCCGTCAACCCCTTCGCGCGATCCGTCGGACCGTGCCAACGTGTCTGCCACGGATCACCTGATCCCCGACGAAAGGAATGGATCAATGGGCATTGGAGACAAGGCGAAGCACACCGCAGAAGACATCGCCGGCCACATGAAGGAAGCCGCCGGCAAGGCGACCGACAACGAGAAGCTCGAAGCCGAGGGCAAGACGGATCAGGCCAAGGCCGATCTGAAGAAGGCCGGCGACGACGTCAAGGACGCTTTCGACAAGTGATCTGACAGATCATCCGTTCCGAGACGACGAACGTGACCCGTTTCGGTATCGAAGAGGAGTTCCAACTCCTTGAAGAGAACACTCTTGTTCCTCTCCCGCTGGGCAGCGCCGCACGTAGGGCGCTGCCCAGCGGCGTGGGTACTGTCGGCAAGGAGTTCCTCACCTCGCAGGTCGAGTTCTCCACCACTCCCGTGCTGACTCTGAGCGCCGCCCGCGAGCAACTGCGCGCATTCCGCCTGGCACTGGCATCGTTCGCGCGAGACCACGGCGCGGTCGCCATCGGATCCGGCACACCTTTCGGCATCGGACCGGAGGCATCGGTTTCGACATCCGAGCGCTACGGGACGGTAGCGCGCTGGCTCGGCCACATCGTCGACGAACACCACGTCAACGGACTGCATCTGCACGTCGAGGTGCTGGACGATGAGGCGCGCGTGAGGGCGCTGAACGCCGTCCGCCCCTGGATGCCGGCCCTGCTCGCCGTGGCAGGCAACTCCCCGTTCGCCGACGGGCGCGACACCGGGCACCAGAGCTGGCGCACCGTGATCATGCGGCGGCTGCCGCTGACAGGCTGCCCTCCCCACTTCCGCGACATGGGGCACTACCGTGCGACGGTCGATCGTCTCGTCACGCAGCACGTGATCCCCGATCTGGCCTCGGTCTGCTGGGCTGCTCGTCTGTCGGAGACGTATCCGACTGTCGAACTGCGCATCTTCGACGCTCAACTCACGACAGAGGACGCCCTGCTGTGCGCCGCCCTCGGTCGTGCTCTGGTCGAGTCGGCAGCTGACATGGATGTGCCGATGCGCGACGGCGATGCCGTTCAGGCTTCGCTGTGGGCGGCAGCACGGGAGGGTCTGGATGCCACCCTCGTGGATCCGTTCAGCGGTGATCTCATTCCTGCACGGCAGGCGGTGAGCCTGCTGATGCAGGTGATCACCCCGGCGCTGACCGCGAGCGGAGATCTGGCGTTCGCGGCAGCGCATCTGGATCGGATCCTGGAGGCGGGGACCGGAGCCCAGCGCCAGCGCGACGCGTATGCGGAAGCCGGCATCCCCGGCCTCCGCGCGCTGCTGAGAGGTTGACGCCGCGCGTGAGGGCGTCAACCTCTCGTCATCAGACCGCGAAGTGCACGATTCCGCTGGCGAGCAGCGAGAGCACGGTCGTCCAGCCGACGATCGCGACGGCCTGCCAGATCAGCACGCGCGCCTTGCTGACGCCGATGGCGGCGAGCATCGTCGCGGTGAACTGCGTCGGCAGCAGCAGCGGGCCGAGCAGGCTCACCCCGGGAACGCCGTAGCGGTCGAGCGCCCGCTGGAACTTCTGCTTGCGGGCCGTCTTGCGCGCGTTGTCGTCCTCGATCGGGATGCCGGCGGCACCGGCATCCGCGACTGGGCGGCCGTCAGCGCCGACGAGCGCACCCGCGCGGCGACGGCCGACGACCGCGGCACGGGCCTTCGAGCTCAGCAGCACGAGGAGCGCGACACAGAGGAAGTTGCCCGTGATCGCCGCGATGGCTGCGATCACAGGAGGGATGCCGCCGAGGATGCCGATGGTCGCAGCGCCCTCGCCCTCGATGAAGGGCACGGCGCCGGCGAGGGCGACGATGAGCGGCTGGACCAGTTCGGGCACCTGGGCGACGAGGTTCTGGAAGGTCTCGATGAGGTTCATGAGTACAGTCCAGCCGGTGCCGCGGCATCCCAGAAGTGTCAGGCTGTCACCTCTCTCCCTGAGCATCGCACGCCGCATGGGTGACAACTGTCACGCCCATAGGCTGTGGGCATGAGTACAGTCCCGCCCGGCTCCGCCCTCCCAGAGGTGATCGGTGCACGCCGCCTGAACCAGGGCATAACGGCGACCTGGTGGTACACCGTGTCGGGTGTCATGGCCTTCCAGGTGATGGTCGTGTTCGTCTGGCTGAGCATCTTCGGGGGCCTGGGCTTCGACTTCGCAACGCTCGCCGTGATCGGCGTCGGCGGCCTCGTCTGGTGCGCGGCGAGCTTTCCCCTGCTGCTGCAGTACCGCCACCGCGACGACGCCGCTGGGCCCGTCGCCGGCTGGCGCGGCATCCTCATCCCCATTGCGCTCGCCATCGCGTTCGGGGTCGTGACCGGCATCCTCAGCGGACTCTGGCTCGTCGGGACGCTGCCTCTCATCCAGTCGCTTGCGCTGCTGAACTGGCCGCGCGGCGTCCGCGTACGGCTGCTGCTCGTGGCGATGGTGGTGCTCGCCGCACTCTGGTTCATCGACCTGCGAACGGTGTTCGCCGACGCCGACGCCGAGGTGGTCGGAGCCTGGTGGGTGTTCGGTTTCATCGGCGTCTCTCTGCCGGTGATGGCCGTGATGTCGCTGTGGTGGTGGGACGTTCTCGTCACGCTCGACAGGGCCAGGGCGTCCGAAGCGCGTCTGGGCGCGACGCAGGAGCGGCTGCGCGTCGCCACCGATGTTCATGACCTGCAGGGTCACCACCTGCAGGTGATCGCCCTGCAGCTCGAATTGGCGGAGCGGCTGCTCGACAAGACAGGGGCTCAAGACGAGAACCGCGATGCCGCGTTGGAGCAGCTCCGACTCGCGCGCGCGAGCGTGGCCGAGGCGCGACAGGGGACGCGCGACCTCGCGATGCGCTTCCGCGGTGTGCCGCTGCCGGACGAGATCGCCAATGCCGTCGACCTCCTGCGCGCGGCCGGGACGACGGCCGACGCCGCTGTGTCCGCCGATGCGGCCCACGCACCGGCATCCGTTCTGGGGCCGGTCATCCGCGAGACGACGACGAACGTGCTGCGGCACGGCAGCGGACGCTGGGCTCGTCTGTCTCTGGCGCGCGACGGGGATGCATGGCGGTATGAGATCGCGAACGACGCGGCATCCGATAGCGGGGTATCCGGCGACGGACCCCGCGTCGAGTCCGGGAGCGCCGGCTCGGGACTCGACGGCATCACGCGTCGGGTCGCCGAGGCGCGCGGTGCGGTGCGTGTGGAGCGCGGCAAGGGCGAGTTCCACGTGATCGTCACGGTTCCGGATGCTGCGACCGAGCCGGAGGGATCGCGATGATCCGGGTGCTGCTCGCCGACGATGAGGCGATGATCCGCTCGGCGCTGGCCGCGCTGCTGCGACTCGAGGACGACATCGACGTCGTCGCTGAGTGCGCTGACGGGGTGCAGGCCGTCGCGATGGCCGAGAAGCTGCAGCCGGACGTCTGCCTGCTCGATCTGGAGATGCCAGGACTGGACGGCGTCGAAGTGGCCGAACGCCTCAGCCGTTCCATCACCGCACGGTGCGTGGTCGTGACGAGGCATGCGAGACCGGGCGTGCTGCGGCGAGCGCTGGCATCCGGAGTCGCCGGATTCCTGCCGAAGTCACGCGGCGCCGACGAGGTCGCCGAGGTCATCCGGCGCGTCGCCGCCGGCGCCCGCTACGTCGACCCCGAGGTGGCGGCGGACGCGCTGAGTGACGAGCGCTGCCCGCTGACCGACCGAGAGCTCGACGTGCTGCGAGCGGGTCGGCGCGGCGAGACGACGGGGCAGATCGCGCGCAGGCTGTCGCTTGCTCCCGGCACGGTGCGCAATCACATTTCGGCCGTGCTGTCGAAGCTGCATGTCGCGACGAGGCAGCAGGCCGTTCTCATGGCCGAGGAGCGCGGCTGGATCTGAGCGCCGCCGCGCCGAGACGGGGTTTGCAGCATGAGACCCGGGCCATACGCCCCCGTCTCGTGTGGCAAACCCCGTCTCGCGGTGGGGCTGGAGCAGGATGCCGGGCTAGCGCTCCGCGACGAACGCGCTGTCGGGTCGCGAGCTGGGACGCGCCTCGGCATCCGCTCTGCTGTCGGAGATCGACACAGGGTCGGCGCCTGCCGCGCTCGACGAGATCCCGGCCCGCCTGGTCATCCGCCGCAGCACCCGGCACCAGCGCGGCTGACGCGCGGGCGTACCGCACCCACCCACCCGCGCGAACGCTCCCGTTACAGCGGCGGCTCCTCGAGGTGCTCGCGCGGCCGGCGGCGGCCGCTGAGTCCGAGCAGCACGAGGGCGGCGACGATCGGTCCGTAGACGAAGGCGTCTGCGACGGCGAGCGTCTCTCCGAGCAGCAGGGATGCCCCGAGCACGAGGACGGGTTCGAGGTACGACAGCAGCCCGAACAGCGACAGCGGCAGAAGGCGCGAGGCGAGGATGTAGAGGATCATCGCCGCCGCGCTGAGGGTCGCCATGAGCAGGAGCGGCGGCCAGGATGCCGCGGCATCCGCCGGTGAGACGAGGTGCGAGACCGCGATCACGGCGGACGGGATGACGAGCAGGAGGATCTCGATGAGGAAGACCTGCATCGAGTCGATGCCCGCCCAGCGGCGCAGGGCGAAGTAGACCGGGTAGAGGCCGGCGATGATGAGCACCGGCCAGCCCACGCCTCCGGCGATCAGTGCCTGAGCGAGCACGCCGACGGCAGCGGCCGCGACGGCCGCCCACTGCAGCATGCGCAGACGGTCGCGGAAGAACAACCGGCCGACCACGACCATGACCAGTGGCAGCAGGAAGTATCCGAAGGCGATGTCCTGCGTGTCCCCGTTCGCCGGCCCCCACATGAAGACCCACAACTGCACCGCCATGATGGCGGTGTTCAGCAACACGACGGCGATGAGCCTCGGGCGGCGGATGATGCGGCGCGAAACTGTCACCAGAGCGGCGCGGCGAGGTCCTGTGGCGTGCAGCGCGCCGAGGGCCGCAGCGATGAACAGAACCCGCCAGGCCGTGGTCTGTTCGGGCGTGAGGCCGTCGAGGTGGCCGCCGAGCAGGCCGATCGCGCCGAACAGGACCGAGGCGAAGACGGATGCCGCGACTCCGCGCGACGCGGTGGAGGCGTGGGCGTTGCGGCGGATGAGAGACTCCAAGGGATGGCGGGCGGAATGACGTCCACCCTGACGAGTCGCATCCAGCCTAGCGGCAGCGGATCCGACCGCATCGGTCCGGAGATGTCGGGCGCCGCCGGGGCACGGAACGCAGGCTGGAGTGCGAAGGGAGACCCTCGTGATCGCAGAGCTCAACCACCTGGTCGACGTCGTCGAAACGCACCTCGCCGAGGATATCGACGTCAACGATCTCGCCATGCGGCTCGGGACGACCGAGTACCACCTGCGCCGGATGTTCTCGTCGCTCGCAGGTATGCCGCTGTCGGAATACATCCGGCGCCGGCGGATGGCCATCGCCGCTGCGGACGTCGTGGCCGGACACCGGATGCTCGACACGGCGGTGCGCTACGGCTACGGCTCGACAGAGGCGTTCGGTCGGGCGTTCCGCTCGGTACACGGAACGAGCCCGGCCGAGGTCCGCGCTAACGGCGGTCCCCTTCGATCGCAACCGAAACTCAGGTTCCGCCTGACCGTCGAAGGGAACAGCTCCATGGACACCCGCATCACCCACCGCCCCGATTTCCGCCTCGTGGGGCACGCCGCCCGCGTCCCGCTCATCCACCAGGGCATGAACCCGCACATCCGGGCGCACATCGCCAGCATCCCGGCATCCGAGCACGACCGGCTGAAGACGCTGTCCAACACGGAGCCCGCCGGCCTGCTGCAGGTCAGCGCCGACGTCGACCCCGATTACACCGAGGGGAGCGAGCTCACTTACCTGCACGGGGTGGCGGCGGATGCCGCGACCTCTGCACCGGAGGACCTCGATGAGATCGAGGTGCCGGAGGGCGACTGGGTCGTGTTCCGCACGTCGGGTGCCTACCCCGCTGCATTGCAGGAGGCATACGCCTCGTCAGCGGCCGACTGGTTCCCCTCGAACCCGTGGCGACTGCGCCCCGGGCCGTCGATTGTGGCGGTTCTCGAGCGCGCCGACGACTTCAGCACCGCGACGACCGAGCTGTGGATGCCGGTCGAGCGCGTGTGACCCATCCCGAGAATTGCCTTGGCGCGCGAGAATTGCGTTGCCAACGCCGGTCTCAGCGCGCAGAGCAATTCTCGCGGAGGAGGGATGCTGGATACGCGAATGGCCCCCGTCCTGAAAATCTCAGGTCGGGGGCCATTTCACTCGCGTGCGCGAGGGGGGACTTGAACCCCCACGTCCATAAGGACACTGGCACCTGAAGCCAGCGCGTCTACCATTCCGCCACTCGCGCGAGCGTCTCGTTCCGAAGAACTCAACTTCACGAGGATATCACGCACTTTCACCGGCGCAGAACGTGCGGCCGGGGCCGCAAAGGGGCGCGTACCCAGGTGGTCTGGCTACGATGTTGCTACCGCCGCCATGCCAGAGGAGCCCAGTGGGACTACTTGACAGCTTTGAGAAGGGTCTTGAGCGCGCCGTCAACGGCGCTTTCGCCAAGACCTTCCGCAGCGGCATCCAGCCGGTGGAGATCGCCTCGGCGCTGCGCCGGGAGGCCGACATCAAGGCCGCCGTCGTCAGCCGCGACCGCATCATCGTGCCGAACAGCTTCGTCGTGCGCCTGAGCGGCGACGACTACGACCGGATGCACGCCCTCGGCGGTGCGCTCACCGACGAACTCCACGCGCTGGTGACCAAGCACGCCAAGGCGCAGGGGTACAGCTTCTCCGGACCCGTCTCGATCGCGCTCGAATCCGACGAGAAGGTCGCCACCGGAACAGTGCGCGTGAACTCCGGCACGATCGAGGGCCGCGTCAGCTGGCAGGCCGTGATCGATGTCGACGGTCGCCGGCACTCCCTCTCACGCGCGCGCACGGTCATCGGTCGCGGCAGCGACGCCGACATCACCATCGGGGATGCAGGTTCCAGCCGCAAGCACGTCGAAGTCCTGTGGGACGGCGAGCGCGCCATGATGCGCGACCTCGGATCCACCAACGGCACCAAGGTCAATGGACAGAAGGTGCGCGAGGCGCCTCTGCCGAGCGACACGACCATCACGATCGGTCGCACCGACCTCGTCTTCCGCGTCGTAGCGATCGCCGCAGAAGGGGCCGCACGATGAGTGAACTCGTCCTCCTGCTGCTGCGCATCGGCTTCCTGGTGCTGCTGTGGTTCTTCGTGTTCGGCGTCGTCTACTCGCTGCGTGCCGACCTGTTCGGCGTGAAGGTGCGCAAGCTCCCCGCCGAGGCAGCGAGCGGCGCTCCGGTCGCCGCCGCTCCGGCACCGGCATCCAAGCCCAAGCCCTCCCCGCGAGACGGCTCCGCCGCCACCACGAGCAGCGTCGCGAAGCTCGTGATCACTTCCGGACCGAAAGCCGGGCTCGAACTCCCTCTGGGTACAGAGGCCATGACGATCGGCCGCTCCAGCGAGTCGGGCCTCGTCATCCGCGACGACTACACCTCCAGCCACCACGCACGCCTCCTGCTGCGGGGCGACACCTGGGCCATCCAGGACCTCGACTCGACCAACGGAACCTTCCTCGGCGGCAAGCGCCTGGGCAGCGCTCCGGCGCCCATCAGCATCGGCGACACGGTCAAGGTCGGCGCCACGACCTTCGAGCTGCGGGCCTGAACCCGGCATGGTCTTCGAAGGATCCGCCTCCGCGATCTCCCACACCGGGAAGGTCCGGTCCAACAACCAGGACTCCGGTTACTCCGGAGCGAACCTGTTCGCGGTCGCCGACGGCATGGGCGGGCACGCGGGTGGAGACGTGGCATCCACCATCGCCATCCAGCACCTCGAGCAGCTCGACCAGGCGTTCTCCTCGACGGACGACGCGCAAGCCTCCCTGCAGGCGGCTGCGACGACCGCGGCGGGCGACCTCATCCGCGCAGCGAAGGAGCAGCCGGAGCTCGCGGGGCTCGGCACCACCGTCAGCGCGATCATCATGGTCGACGACCACGCCGTCATCGGCCACATCGGCGACTCGCGCATCTACCTCTATCGCGACGACGAGCTGACCCAGATCACCGCCGACCACACGTTCGTCCAACGCCTCGTCGACTCGGGCCGCATCACGCCCGAAGAGGCTCGCTACCACCCGCGTCGCTCCGTGCTCATGCGCGTGCTCAGCGACATGGACCACGACCCGGAGCTCGACATGTTCGTCATGCCGACGCTCCCGGGCGACCGCTGGCTGCTGTGCTCCGACGGCCTGTCGGGTGTCGTCGACGAGACGCACATCCTCAAGGCGATGCGCATGGGCCTCGCCCCGGGTCGCACCGCCGACAACCTGCTCAAGCAGGCGCTCGACGGCGGCGCACCGGACAACGTCACGATCGTGCTCGTCGAGGTGGGCGGCCTGCACCCGCTCTCGTCCGGCACCCCCACCATCGTCGGGGCGGCATCCACTCCGTCCGGCGTCCTCATCCCGCCGACCCGTGCCCCCAGGACGAGCTGGCTGCATCCGGTCCGACAGGCCGCGAACGATCCTTCGCACTTCGAGCCGGCCGCCGACTACCTCGAGGAGCTCATCGAGGAGGACCGTCGCCGGGCCAGACGCCGTCGCATCGGCTGGGTCGCCGCCCTCGTCGTCGTCATCCTCGCGCTCACCGGCGCCGGCATCCTCGCCTACAACTGGACGCAGACCCGCTACTTCGTCGGCGCCGATGAGGACAGCGTCGTGATCTTCCAGGGCGTGCAGCAGAACATCGGACCGATCTCACTGTCGACCGAGCTCGAGGACACCGGCATCCTCCTGGCGAACCTGCCTGCTTACCAGCGCGCCACCGTCGAGCGGACGATCACCGCCCGCTCACTCTCGGACGCCATGGCGATCGTCGACCGGCTGCGCGCCGGAGAAGAGGCCGTCACGGGCGAGACGGCGACCCCGTCGCCGAGCCCCACCCCGACGAGCACCCCGCAGAGCGCCCCCGCGAGCACCGACGAGGAGGTGATCGGATGAGCGCCGACGTCGCCGCCGACACCGCCGTCATCAAGGCCCTCAAGCGGATGCGGATGCCGCAGACCCAGCGCAACCGCGAGTTCTGGCTGCTGCTGTTCGCCTGCGCGATCAGCGGTGCAGCCCTCGCACTCGTGCAGCTCGGCGCCCTCGGCCTGATCGACCCGTTCATCCTCTTCATCGGCGGCGGCCTCGCCATCCTCGCCTTCGCCCTGCACTTCGTGCTGCGTGCCGTGGCATCCGACGCCGACCCGTTCGTGCTGCCGATCGCGACACTGCTCACGGGCCTCGGCATCGCGATGATCTACCGCCTCGACATCGCCGAGCACTACACCGGCTGGTCTGCGTTCTCCACCAAGCAGTTGGCGTGGACGGCGATCTCGCTCGCCGGTGCGATCACGATCGTCATCCTGCTGCGCAACTACCGCATCCTGTTCCGCTACACGTACCTGTTCGGGCTCGCCGGCATCCTGCTCCTGCTGCTGCCGTTCATCCCCGGCCTCGGGGTCGCAGAGGCCAACGCGGATGTCTGGGTCTCGATCGGCGGGGTCTTCTCGTTCCAACCGGGTGAGATCGCCAAGATCTGCCTGGCGATCTTCTTCGCCGGCTACCTCGTGCGCACCCGCGAGAGCCTCACCTCCGTCGGCAAGCGATTCCTCGGGATCACATGGCCGCGCATGCGCGAACTCGGCCCGGTCATCGTCGTCTGGCTGATCTCGCTGGGCATCATCGTGATCCAGCGCGACCTCGGAACCGGAATGCTCATCTTCGGCCTGTTCATCGCGATGCTCTACGTCGCCACGGGCAAGACGAGCTGGGTTCTCATCGGCCTCGGGATGGTCGCGGCCGGCGTCGCCGCGGCGACCCAGATCCTCCCCTATGTGCACGGACGCTTCACGAACTGGCTGTACGCCTTCGACCCAGAGGTCGTCGACCCGAGGGGCCCAGGGTTCCAGCTCGTTCAGGGCATCTTCGGTCTCGCCCACGGCGGCCTGATCGGCACCGGCCTCGGCCAGGGACGCCCCGACATCACTCCCCTGGCCGAGAGCGACTACATCATCCCGAGCCTCGGCGAAGAGCTCGGCCTCATCGGCCTGTTCGCGATCCTCTGCCTGTACATGGTGTTCGTCAGCCGTGGCATCCGCATCGGCATCGCCGGTCAGGACGACTTCGGAAAGCTCCTCGCGACCGGGCTGTCGTTCACGATCGCGCTGCAGGTGTTCATCATGGTCGGCGGCGTGACCCGCGTCATCCCGCTGACCGGTCTGACCACGCCGTTCCTCGCGGCCGGCGGATCCTCACTCGTCGCCAACTGGCTGATCGTGGCACTGCTGCTGCGGATATCCGACGGCGTGCGCCGCCAGCCCAGGGTGGTGATCGGCTGATGACGAAAGAGATGCGCCGACTCAGCATCGTGATGCTGTTCATGTTCCTGTCGCTGTTCGTCGCGACCAGCTGGATCCAGGTCGTCGAGGCCGACAACCTCGGCCAGGCAGACGGCAACACCCGTTCGCTGCTGGCCAGCTACGAGATCCAGCGCGGATCGATCCTCGTGGACGACTCCCCTATCGTGTCCTCCGTCGCGTCCGACGACGAGTACCGCTACCAGCGCGAGTACGTCGATTCGCCGATGTGGTCGAGCGTCACCGGGTTCTTCAACCCGGCGCTGCAGTCTTCGACCGGCATCGAGAACGCATTCAACGCCGACCTCTCGGGCACCGGTGCGAGCGCCTTCCTCGCCGAGATCGAGCGGATCGTCTCCGGACAGCCGCAACGCGGATTCAGCATCGAGTTGACCTTGGATGCCGCGGCCCAGCGCGCCGCGTACGAGGCGTTCGGCGACAAGCAGGGCGCAGCGGTCGCGATCGAGCCGTCGACGGGACGCATCCTCGCGATGTACTCGACGCCGGGATACGACGCGAACGAGCTCGCCGTGCACAGCGCGACGCAGGCTGAAGAGGCGTACAACGCTCTGGATGCCCTCAAGCCCAACCCGCTCATCAACAACGCGACCGACGACGTCAACCCTCCCGGATCGACGTTCAAGGTGCTCGTCGCCGCGGCGGCGTACGCCACCGGCGAGTGGACGCCCGAGTCGACGCTCCCCAATCCTGCTCGCTACACCCTCCCCGGATCCAACAACCAGGTGCGCAACGCCTGGGGCGGCACGTGCGGATCCGGCTCCACCGTGACGATCGCCGAGGCCGTCAAGCTCAGCTGCAACATCCCGATGGCAGAGCTCGCCGTTGAACTGGGCAGCGAGACGATCTTCGATATCGCGGAGAAGTTCGGTTTCAACCAGGAGTTCACCACGCCGCTCCCCGTCGCCAAGTCCAGCTACCCCCGGGTCCTCAACGACCCGCAGACGGCGCTGACCGGATTCGGTCAGGGGCAGGTGACCGCGACGGCGCTGCAGGTCGCGATGATCTCGGCCGGACTCGCCAACGACGGCCTGGTCATGAAGCCGAGACTGGTGGATGCCGTGATCGGCAACGACCTGTCCACCGTGCGCGAATACCCGGACGAGGAGTTCGGCCGTGCCGTCGAGGCCGGTGTGGCCGACGATGTGACCGCAGCCATGGTCGCCAGCGTCACGGATGGCGCGGCTCAGGGTGCAAGAATAGACGGGGTCGAGGTCGCCGGTAAGACGGGGACGGCCGAACACGAACCAGACGATCCGTACACACTGTGGTTCACCGGTTTCGCACCGGCGGACAACCCGCAGATCGCGGTGGCCGTCGTCGTGGAAGACGGCGGCGGGATGGGACAGTCGGGCTCCGGTGACACACTCGCCGCCCCGATCGCGAAGAAGATCATTGAGGCGGTGCTGAACAAATGAGGCCGACGCAGGGTGTGTCGTTCGGTGGTCGATACGAGCTTCAGTCGCGTATCGCGATCGGCGGTATGGGCGAGGTCTGGGAAGCGACGGATCACGTCATCGGACGTACCGTCGCCATCAAGATCCTCAAGGACGAGTACATGGGGGATCCCGGATTCCTCGAGCGATTCCGCGCTGAAGCGCGGCACGCCGCCCTCGTCAACCACGAGGGCATCGCGAGCGTCTTCGACTACGGCGAGGAGAACGGCTCCGCGTTCCTCGTCATGGAGCTCGTCCCGGGCGAGGCGCTGTCGACAGTGCTCGAACGCGACGGCTCGTTGAGCGCGGACAAGACCCTCGACATCGTCGCGCAGACGGCATCCGCTCTTCAGGCCGCGCACGCCGCCGGTCTCGTGCACCGGGACATCAAGCCGGGAAACCTGCTGATCACCCCGGACGGCCGCGTCAAGATCACCGACTTCGGCATCGCCCGCATCGCCGACCAGGTGCCGCTGACCGCGACCGGTCAGGTCATGGGAACCGTGCAGTACCTCTCCCCCGAGCAGGCGTCGGGTCACCCGGCGTCCCCCGCGACCGACACGTACTCGCTGGGCATCGTCGCGTACGAGTGCCTCGCAGGCAAGCGCCCGTTCACGGGCGAATCGCAGGTCGCGATCGCGATGGCGCAGATCAACGAGCAGCCCCCGCCGCTGCCCGTCACCGTGCCGATCCCGGTGCAGAACCTCGTCATGGCGATGATCGCCAAGAAGCCGGCCGATCGCCCGTCGTCCTCGGCGACGGTGGCGCGTGCGGCTCAGGCGCTCCGCCGCGGCGATCTGAACTCCGCGGCCATCGCCGTGCCGGCGATCGCCGGTGCAGCGGCCGGGGATGACGCCACCCGTCTCCTGACCGCCTCCGGCGATGACGGCACGACGCGCATCCTGCCGACGACCGCGCAGCTGCCGACCGATGAGGTCGTAGAAGGCGAAGACGGCAAGAAGAAGAAGCGCAGCCCGTGGACGTGGCCGCTCATCGCGCTGATCGTCCTGCTCGTGATCGTTCTCGCCGGCACTCTGTTCGCGCTGCTGAACCAGAACGAGCCGGACGTCGGCCCGTCGACGCCGCCCTCGACCACAGCATCCAGGACGCCGTCGAACACGCCGTCGCAGACCCCGACCCCGACGGAGACCCGCATCAGCGTCGACGGCCTGGGACTGGTCGGTCTGTCGTGCGACGACGCCATGGCCAAGGCCAGGGAAGCCGGGCTCGCTCCGGTCTGCGAGACCGGGTCCACTGCGGCTTCGTCCGACGCGCAGGTCGGCACGGTCGAGTCCGTCAGCCCCCGCGGCGACCTGGAGCAGGGAGCGCCCATCACGCTCACCCTGTTCGCCGACCGCGTGCAGCTCGGCAGCCCGCAGAGCGCCCCGACCATCACCGGCGACCCGGTCACCGGCACCGTCGTCACGCTGAACTGGACCAACTTCACCTGCCCGAGCGGTACCGGCACCCTCAGCGGGTACAAGGTCGCGATCACCAACGCGACCTTCGACGACGGCAGCACGGCACGTGCGTTCGACCCCGGCGTGCGCAGTGCGCCGATCACGCTCGGCGCAGAGGGTCTCCAGGCCACCGCCACGTACACGGCGCTGTGCTCGGGCGGCGACGAGCAGCGCGAGTCCGACCCGTCTCCGCAGATGAGCGTCCCGATCGCCGCAGCACCGGCCGAAGAGGGCGGCGGCGCCGAAGGTGACGCTCAGCAGGGCTGAAGTAGCCTTGTGCACAGCTGAACCGCGCCGCATCCTGAGGCGCCGAATTCCGGGGGACTGATCATTGGCAGCAGAGCCGCGCATCATCGCTGAGCGGTACCGTGTGGACGAGCTCATCGGCCACGGCGGCATGGCCAAGGTGTACCGCGGATACGACCTCACACTCGGGCGCGACGTCGCGATCAAGATCCTCGATCCCGAGCTCGCGCGCGACACGGCCTTCCGTACCCGGTTCCGGCTTGAGGCGCAGGCGGCGTCCCGCATGTCGCATCCGTCGATCGTGCGCGTGTTCGACGCTGGGGACCCAGGATCCGCTGACGGCGCGACATCGGCCGACAGCGAGCCGTACATCATCATGGAGCTCGTCCACGGGCGGCTGCTGAAGGACATCATCGCGGCAGGACCGGTGTCCGTCGAGGATGCGGTCCGCTACATCGACGGCATCCTCGAGGCCCTCGACTACTCGCACCGCGCCGGCGTCGTGCATCGTGACATCAAGCCGGGCAACGTCATGGTCACCGACCGCGGCCAGGTCAAGGTCATGGACTTCGGCATCGCCCGAGCCGTCTCCGACTCGTCGTCGACGGTCGCCGAGACGACGCAGATCCTCGGCACGGCCGCGTACTTCTCCCCCGAGCAGGCCAAGGGCGAGCCTGTGGATGCCAGGGCCGACCTGTATTCGACCGGCGTCGTGCTCTACGAGCTGCTCACCGGACGCCAGCCGTTCCGCGGGGACTCCCCCGTCGCCGTCGCGTACCAGCACGTGAGCGAGGCGCCGGTGCCGCCGACCGAGGTCAAGGAGGACGCGCCGAAGACGCTCGACCCGATCGTGCTCCGCGCTCTCGCGAAGGATCCGTACCAGCGGTACCCGGATGCCGCGAGCTTCCGCCTCGCTCTCGACTCCGCTGTCACCGGTAAAGCGCCGACGAAGAAGCAGCTGGGCGCGCTCACCAGCGAGCTGTACGGGCCGAGCCCGCGGCAGGCGCAGGAGACCGCACGGTCTCTGCGGCAGCTGAGCTCCGACACCACGATGACCCGCACGCAGTCCGGCCCTCCGGTGGCATGGATCTGGGCCGGCGTCGCACTGCTGGCCGTGCTGCTGATATCGGTTCTGCTGTGGGTGATCATGATGCCGCGCGGCGAGCAGATCCCGACATCCTCCCGCATCGTGCCCGACCTCGTCGATGTCTCGTCGGAGCGCGCGCAGGCCGACCTGCTCGACCTCGATCTTCAGTCCGAGATCATCTATGAGGCCGATGCCGACGTCGCCGAGGACAACGTCATCCGCACCGATCCGGAGGCCGGGCAATCGGTGAAGGTCGGCGAGACGATCACGCTGTACGTATCGTCCGGTGCCGAGACCGTTGAGGTGCCGAAGCTCGTCGGCCTCTCGCAGACCGCCGCCAAGGATGCCTTGACCAAGGCCGGGCTCGAACTCGGCACGGTGACGCCGCGCAGTGATGCCGAGAGTGCTGCCGACACCGTACTCGAGGCCAGCGCCGAAGAGGGCACGGAGGTCGCGCCGAAGACGGTGATCAACCTCGTCGTCGCCAGCGGGCGCGTGACGCTGCCTGACGTCACGGGCTGGACGCTGGATGCCGCAACGGCGAAGCTCGGCGAACTGGGACTGAACGCGATCCAGACCGAGTCGCCCGACTGCCCCGCGACGACGCCGGCAACGGTTGCGTCGATGTCGTCCGCACCGGGCGATGTGCCGGTGCACTCCGACGTCGAGCTCCGGTACTGCACGGGCGAGTAGTCGCGCCTGCTCGCGCCCCCGCGCCTCGCCTCGCCCCCGCTTCGCGCCGATGCGAGAAGGGTTTCGCGGCTTCACAGGCCGGCGGAGCGACGCAATCCTTCTCGCATCGACTCGCGACCTGTCGCCCGCGACACGTTCTGCACAGTGCGACCGGATGGGCGACCTGTGCACAGGCCCGGAGAATCTCGGGTTGCCGGTTTGCGCGACTGCGCCAGTATCAGGGGATGCGACACAGAGTTCCGCTTCCCCGCCGTCTCGGCGACAGGTTCTCGGTGCGCAGCGCGGAAGCCGCCGGCATCCGTCGCGGCCGGTGCAGCACCCCCGATCTGCACCGGCCGTTCCACGGAGTCCGCTCACGCGAGAAGCCGGTGACATTCGATGACGTGGTCCGCTGCTACGAGCCGCGTCTGAAACCGGGTCAACGGTTCGGCGGGCTGACGGCGGCCCGCGACTGGGGACTACCGCTGCCGACGATGTGGCAACCGGACGAGCCGATCGAGGTCATCGTGCCGCCGACGGGGGCCGCGCCGAAGACCGCGGGGGTGAAGGGACGTCGGCTGCGCGAGGATCGCGCCGAAACACGCATCCTCAAAGGACACCCGGTCGTCGACCCGGTCGCGGCGCTGTTCACCTGCGCGAGCACGCTAACCGTGCAGCAGGCTGTCACGATCATCGATGCACTGCTGACGACGGCATCCAACTATCCGGGATTGGGGCCGGGCAGGCCGATGAGCACGCGCGACGAGATCGCCCGTCGCCTCGATGAGTGGTGGCGGTTCCCCGGGAGTACGACGATCCGCACTGCGCTGCGTCAGGCGCGCGAGCGGGTGGAGTCCCCGAAGGAGACCGAGACGCGACTGCTGCTCATCGCGAGCGGTCTGCCCGAGCCGGTCGTGCAGCAGGAAGTGCGGGCGGGCGGCGTGCTACTGGGGCGCATCGACCTCGCCTACCCCGAGCTCAAGGTCGCGATCGAGTACGAGGGGGATGGCCACCGGACCGATAAGGAACAGTGGCGAAAGGACATCCAGCGACAGCGGCATCTCGAGAGCGAAGGATGGATCGTCATCCGCCTCACTCAGGCCGACCTCGACGCGCCGGAGCCGATGATCGCGAGCATCCGTCGCGCGATCATCGCACGAACCCCGTGACGTGCCCCCGGTCTCGGGCATCCGCCCCGTCTCGGGCACCCGTCCTGTCTGCGATGCGAGAAGGATGTCGCGGTCTCGCGCCGATCTGAACCCGCGAAACCCTTCTCCCGTCCGTGAGCATCTCACGCGAGTGAGATGCTCACGCGAGCGGATGCAACTTCGCCGCCGCCGCGACGGCGTGCGGATCTCCGACGGAGGTGAGCCAGTTGGCCAGCAGGCGGTAGCCGTGCTGCGTGAGCACGCTCTCTGGATGGAACTGCACGCCGACGATCGGCAGGTCGCGGTGCGCGATGGCCATGACCGTCCCCGATGCCGTGCGCGCCGTGACCGTGAGCTCGGCGGAAAGCTCCCCCTCCGCGAGCGCCAGCGAGTGATACCGACCGACGTCGAACGGCGAGGGGATGCCGTCGAACAGGGCCGACCCGTCGTGCTCGACGGTCGAGACCATTCCGTGCATGAGCTCCGGAGCGTGGGAGACCTCGGTGCCGAATGCCGCCCCGATCGCCTGATGGCCGAGACACACGCCGAGCAGCGGCATCCTCAGCCCGGCGCACAGCTCGACGACGTCGACCGAGCTCCCGGCATCCCGCGGCCGACCTGGACCGGGCGACAGCATCACTCCGTCGTACTCGGGCAGCAGGGCGGCGAAGCTGGCCGCATCTGCGGCATCCGCCTCGATCAGCGTGACGGACGCACCGAGCTCGCGAAGGTACCCGACCAGGGTGTGCACGAAGCTGTCGTGATTGTCGACCACGAGCACTCTCGCGCTCATTCCAGGTCGACCTCTCCCGGCGTGATGATCGGGCTCACCCAGGGGAAGACGTAGAAGAACAGCCCGTACAGGATCGCCGCGACGGCGACCAGCAGGATCAGCACCCGCAGCCACCACGGGCCGGGAAGGATGCGCCACAGCGCTGCGTACATCAGAACTCCTACCAGGACGGCGCGGCGACGTCGTCGACCGGGGCCAGGGAATCGGGGGCGCCTTCGGCTCGGGGTTGGAAGCCATCGAAGACGGCGTACCCGACGATGCGCTCGGCGAGCGAATAGAGCGGAGAGCAGGCGGTGAGCGTCAGGTACCGCTCCCCCGTCTGCATCTCGGGCATCTGCGGGACGTCGGCGAGCACCTCGACCGCGCTGGGCTTCACGTACTCGAGGTTCCTGAACCGATACGTGAACCAGCCCTCCCGTGTCTCGACGACGATCGCATCATCGAGCTCGAGCTTGTCCATCCTGTTCAAGGGCGCGCCCCAGGTGGTGCGGTGGCCGGCCACGGAGAAGTTGCCGACCTGGCCAGGCATCGCCGACTGATCGTAGACGCCGATCCAGCCGTGGTCGAGTGTCACGGGCCTACTCGTTCCGCCGGCGATCTTGACGTTGTAGTCCGAGCCGAATCGAGGGATGAGCATCTGGGCGAACGCGATGCCATCCGCGGGATGCTCCAGCATCGGCGGCTCGTACCGGAGTGTCCCGTCATCGTCTTCGACCGACGGAGGGGGCGCCGGTGCCGGCAGCTCAGCCCACTCCCGTGAGACGGCCTGGCCTTCGCTGTTTCCCTGGGCGCCGATGATGATGTCGCCGATCCACATCTGCCACGCGATGAACAGGAGGACGAGCACACCGGCGGTGAGCAGGAGCTCACCGAGCACACTCGTGAACGTCGCCCGCGACCGCCCGTGGGGGCGAGATCGCCCGGTCGGCTGCGTGGCGGGAGCAGTCATATGCGTGATCATAACCTTCGGACTCGTCCACCTCGCACCGAATCGAGGGAAGCGGGCGCTCATGGGTAGAATGACGGCATGGCACGAGACCGCAAGAGCGAAGAGCCCGTCGTCGAGCGCAGCGAGGGCGAGCAGGCTCCCAACGCCGTTTGGTTCAAGCCCGTCATGCTGGGCTTCATGCTGCTCGGTCTCGCCTGGATCCTCGTGTTCTACCTCTCCGGTTCGACTCTGCCGATTCCCGGCATCGGATCGTGGAACCTCGCCGTCGGTCTGGGCATCGCGCTCATCGGCTTCCTCATGACGACCCGCTGGCGGTAATCGTCCATCGCTTTCGAGAAGAGCCCCTCGCTTCGGCGAGGGGCTCTTCTCGTGCTGTGGGCTGTCACCCGGAAGTTATCCACCGAGTTATCCACAGGCTGGGGAGAATTACACCGGTGTTATTCACAGGGGTGGAGAACCCTGTTAACAACTTCTGACCTGGACTGTTAAGCCAGGAGGACCAGTGGAGGAATGAACGCCACGACGACGATCAGCACCACGACCAGGGCCACGAGCAACAGGATCTGCCAGGTCCGCTGTTCACGGCGACGCGTACGCGTGTAGATGAGGGCGACCAGCGCGCCGACGATCGCGCCGCCGAGGTGCGCCTGCCACGCGATGCCGCCGAAGATGAACCCGATCGCGAAGTTGATGCCGAGAATGATCAGGATGCCGGTGACGTTCGCGCCGATGTGGCGCCCGATGATGAGCAGAGCGGCCATGAGGCCGAAGATCGCGCCCGAGGCGCCGACGGTCGCCGTGGTCGGCGCGAGCACCGCGACCATGACCGATCCGCCCAGACCGCTGATCAGGTACAGCGCGAGGTAGCGCGTGCGGCCGAGCATCGGCTCGAGGATCTGCCCGAGCATCCACAGCGCCAGCATGTTCAGCGCGAGATGGATGAATCCGCCGTGCGCGAAGACGGTCGTGAGCAGACGCCAGGGCTCGAACGGGAACGGGAAGAGCGCCGGGTACAGGAACGGACCGCGGAAGTACAGCGCATCGGTGACCGCATCACCGATGCCCGGAATCAACTGCACGAGCCCGATGAAGGACGTGATGATCAGCAGCGCGTAGGTGATGACAGGCTTGCCGCCGCGGGTGGCGGCCGCGATCCTCCCCGACGATCGTCCTCCCCACCGGCGCTGCGCGCGCTTCTGTGCCGGCGTGCGATTCTTGCGCTCCGCGGCCATGCACTCGGGGCAGATGACGCCGACGGCCGCCTGCGTCTGACACTCGGGGCAGATGGTGCGCATGCAGCGCTGGCAGAGCACGAAGCTCTGCCGATCCGGATGGCGGTAACAGAAGTTGTCGCTGTTGCTCGCGAACTCAGAGGACGTCATCCGGATCGGCCAGAGGGGGCGGGGTCAGACCGCTGCGATGTCGACGGACTGCAGCACGACGGGCTCGACGGGGCGGTCGCCCGCCGCGGTGCGCACGGCGCCGATCTCGTCGACGACCTTCTTGGACGCGTCGTCCGCGACCTCGCCGAAGATCGTGTGCTTGCCCATGAGCCACGGGGTGGGGTCGGTGGTGATGAAGAACTGTGAGCCGTTGGTGCCCTCGAGCTCGCCCGTGATGGCGTTGCGGCGCAGGCCTGCGTTCGCCATCGCGAGGATGTAGGGCTCGTTGAAGTTCAGTTCGGGGTGGATCTCGTCGTTGAAGTTGTATCCGGGGCCGCCGACGCCCTGTCCGAGCGGGTCGCCGCCCTGGATCATGAAGTTCGGGATGATGCGGTGGAAGATGACGTCCTTGTAGAGCGCGCCCTCGCCGGGCTTGCCGGTGGCCGGGTCCGTCCAGGCCTGGGTTCCGTCGGAGAGACCGACGAAGTTCTTGACCGTCTTCGGGGCGTGGTCGCCGAAGAGGTTGATGACGATGTCACCGTGGTTGGTGTGCAGAGTTGCGACATGAGAGTGCTGGGGCATGCATCCATTCTCGCAGAGCATGCGCCCGACCGGCCGGAAACGTGCCGGACGATAGCGCTGACGGCCCCGTATGACAAGGGTCGACGGAATCAGTGCCGGTATCCAGGGTCGTCTGGCAAGATGGGGAACCCGTACTCCACATCGACAGGAGAACAATCGTGAGCCTGACCCGCAAGCGGAAGAAGGAACTGCGCCGTCTGCAGAACGACGCCAATGACCTCTGGGAGCACCAGCAGGAGCTCGTCGGCCACGCGGCCGACATCGCCCGTGAGGCCGGTCGCCAGCTCGGCAACGTCGGTCGCGAGCAGGTTCTGCCTGTGGTCCAGGACGCCTACAATCGTCGCGTCGCGCCGACCGTCGACCGCGGTCTGAAGATCGGCCGCCACGTCGTCGACGACAAGGTCGTCCCGATCGTCGGCGGTGTCGTCGGCAGCGCACTCTCGGCCTGGGACGTGGCGAACGCCAAGCGCCAGGGACTGACCGTCTCGAAGGGACGCATCGTGAAGAAGAAGCAGGGCCCAGGGCTCGGCTCGATCGTCGCGATCATCCTCGGTGCTGCAGCAGCGGCCGGCGTTCTCTACGCCGCATGGCAGGCGCTGCGCACGGATGACGAGCTCTGGGTCGCGGACGACCCGCTCGCAGCCCCCGACGCGTGACCGATCCCCTCGACCGGGTCCGGGATGCCGCGGTTGCCCGTGGTCTCGACATCGAGATCCGCGAGCGTCCGAATGCCCGCAGCCTCCACGAGGCCGCAGAACTGCTCGGCATCCCGGCATCCGGGATCGTCAAGACCCTCGTGGTCAAGCGCAGCGACGACACGTACCTGTTCGCGCTGATCCCCGGCGGCCGATCCATCTCGTGGCCGAAGCTGCGTGCCCTCGTCGGCGTCAACAAGCTGCGGCTGCCGGAGCCCGAGCTCGCCCTTGCGGCGACCGGCTACGAGCGCGGCACCATCGTTCCCGTCGGCAGCACGACGGACTGGCCGATCTACGCCGATGAGTCCATCGTCGGCCACCGCATCGCGATGGGCGCCGGCGCCCACGGCTACGGTCTGTTCGTCGACGCCGACGCGCTGATCGCCGCCTACGGCGCTACCGTCGCCGACATCTCGGTTCCCGAAGCTCTCTAGAAGAGCCCGGCCATCCGGAGCGCGATGTCGACGAGCTTGACGCGCTGAAGCTCCTTGACCTCGGCCAGCGTGAACCACCCTGCCCTGTCGGTCGTTCCGTGCTCCTCGAACCTCAGGCTTCCACCCGTGATGGTGGCCGAGTAGACGATCCGCAGGGTGTGCAGCGGAGCATCCGACCGATGTGACCGTCGGTTCGCCGGGATCACGCGCGAATTGATGCCGATCAGGTCGCCGACACGCGCCGTGTAGCCGGTCTCCTCGTCGACCTCCCGGCGCATGGCGTCTTCGGGATCCTCACCGGCCTCGAGCCCGCCGCCTGGCATCGTCCAGGCGGCACGGCGACCGTCGACCCAACGCGCCAGCAGCACCCTGCCGTCATCGTCGGTGATGACCGCGTACGCCGCGACGCGCAGATCCATGCGTCAACTGTAGTGCTCAGTGCCCCGTGCCTGTTCCTGCGCCTGCGACTGCGCCTGCGCGGTGAGATCCGACTCAGCGCCCCATCGCGTCGAGCGCTGTCTCCAGGCGCGCGACCGTTCCGTCGACGTCCGCGAGTTTGTCGAGTCCGAACAGGCCGATGCGGAACGTCGAGAAGCCCTCGGGCTCGTCGCAGTGCAGGGGCACGCCGGCTGCGATCTGGAGCCCCTGTTCCTTGAATGCGGCACCGGACTTCAGTGCGGGATCATCCGTGTGCACGACGACGACGCCGGGGGCGGCGAACTCGGAGGCTGCGACCGACGGCAGACCACGCTCGGCGAGGAGGCTGCGAACCCGCGAACCGAGTTCGACCTGGGCCGCACGAAGCTGCTCGAATCCGCGATCGCGCGTCTCGACCATGGCGGCGAGGTTGCGCACCAGCGCATCGGTCGGCATCGTCGCGTGGTACGCAGGGCGACCGGCACGGTACTCGTCGGCGATCGCCAGCCACTTGGCGAGGTCGATCGCGAAGCTCGTCGACGGACGGTTGATGACGGCATCCCGACCCGCCTCGCTCAGCATGACGTACCCCGCGGCCGGCGTTCCGCTCCAGCCCTTCTGCGGAGCGCTGAGCAGCACATCGACGCCGAGCGCCTTCATGTCGACCCACATCGCACCCGAGGCGATGCAGTCCAGCACCAGCAGGCCGCCGACCTCGTGCACCGCATCGGCGAGCGCACGCACGTAGTCGTCCGGCAGGATCATGCCGGCCGCGGTCTCGACATGCGGAGCGAAGACGACCTCAGGACGGCGAGCGCGAACCGCCGCGACGACCTCGTCGATCGGCGTCGGGGACCAGGCCGCCTGCACGTCGTCGCTGTCCGGCCGGGCGGTGAGCACGGTGACGTCGTCGCTGATGCCGGCGGCATCCAGGATCTGCGACCAGCGGAACGAGAACAGACCGTTCCGCACGACGAGGGTGCGGCGACCGGTCGCGAGCTGGCGGGCGACCGCCTCCATCGCGTATGTGCCACCTCCCGGGACGACCGCAGACGTGTGCGCGCCGTAGGCCTCGTCGAGGATGCCGAGCAGCTGCTGCATCACGCCGACGAAACGGGCGGACATGTGGTTCAGGGAGCGGTCGGTGAAGACCACCGAGTACTCGAGCAGGCCACCGGGGTCGACGTCATCGTGCGGGAGGGAGGTCATGCGCCCAGCATCCCATACGGCGGTCGATGCGATCGGTCAGGAATCGAGAAGCACCCGCGTTCGCTGCGTTCGTAATCTGTTCTCAGACGAAGGAGAGACGCATGAGCGAGAAGAACTTCAGCGACGAAGAGCGCGCTGCCATGAAGGCCAAGCTGGATGAGAGCAAGAAGTCCAGGTCACGGGCGAAGAAGAGCCCCGAGGAGGTGCGTGCGGAGGGCGCGGCCGAGATCGCTGCCAAGATCGCCGAGATGCCCGATGACGACCGGATGCTGGGGGAGAGGCTCTCGGCGATGGTGACCGAGAACGCCCCGCACCTCGTGCCGAGGACGTACTACGGGATGCCGGCGTGGGCGAACGAGGCGGGCAAGGTCGTCTGCTTCTACAAGCCGAAGTCGAAGTTCAAGGTGCGGTACTCGACGTTCGAGTTCGATCAGGCAGCTCACCTCGACGACGGCAATGTTTGGCCGACCGCGTACGCGGTGACCGCCGTGACGGACACCGACCTGACGTTCCTGGCCGAGCGGGTGCGACTCGCGGCGGGCTGACGCGCGCCTCTCGCCGAAGCCCCTCCGGGCCGTCGGCGCCCCCTCTGGTTTGCGTGAAACAGAGGGGGCGCCGATGCTCAGAGGGGGCCTCGGCGCGGGACATCCGCGCGATGGGGTAGTGTCTTTCGCATGACAACCCGTTGGTATGCGTATTTCGAGTCGGCTCTGGAGGGGCCGGCGCAGAACTAGCGCGCACCAACCCTTCAGAGCCGACAAGCCAGAGCACTAGCTCTGGCTTTCGCCGTTTACGGCGGGCTCTGCATCCGGGTCCGCTGCCGAAACAGGACAGGACCCATGAGCACCATCACTGCGATCGAGACCACCGCCGACCTGCACGTCTCGAGATTCACGACCCTCCCGTCTCCGGGCGACATCGCCGCCGAGCTGCCGATCGGGGATGAGCGAGCGGGACTCGTCGCTCGCACCCGTGACGAGGTCAGGGCGATCATGGCGGGGGAGGACGACCGACTTCTCGTCGTCGCCGGCCCGTGTTCGATCCACGACACGGCGGCCGGGCTCGAGTACGCCGGCCGCCTCGTTCGAGCAGCCGAAGAGCACCGTGACGACCTGCTCATCGTCATGCGCACCTACTTCGAGAAGCCGCGCACGACGGTCGGGTGGAAGGGACTCATCAACGACCCGCACCTCGATGGCAGTCACGACATCGAGACCGGACTGCGGATGGCGCGCGGATTCCTCCGCGATGTGACGGCGCTCGGGATGCCGTGCGCCACCGAGTTCCTCGAGCCGATCAGCCCGCAGTACACCGCTGACCTTATCACGTGGGGGGCGATCGGCGCGCGGACCACCGAGAGCCAGATCCATCGGCAGCTGGCATCGGGCCTGTCGATGCCGATCGGTTTCAAGAACGGCATGGACGGCGGGCTTCAGGTGGCGCTGGATGCTGCGGCCGCGGCATCCGCCCCGCAGGCGTTCCTGGGAATCGGCGCCGACGGGCGAGCGAGTCTCGTGTCGACGACGGGCAACCCGGACACATCGGTCATCCTGCGCGGGGGAGCGGATGGCCCGAACTACAACGCAGCTCACGTCGCCGAGGCGGCTGGTCGGCTGGATGCCGCGATACTCACCCCGCGCGTGATCATCGACGCGAGCCACGGCAACAGCCGCAAGGACCACGTGCGTCAGGCCGTCGTCGCCGCGGAGCTCGGCGAGCAGATCGCGGCCGACGGCGCCGCGATCGCCGGCATCATGCTCGAGAGCAACCTCGTCGAAGGCGCGCAGAAGCTCGACGTCTCGGCACGGACGCGCCTCACATACGGCCAGAGCGTGACGGATGCCTGCATGGGCTGGGATGCCACGACCACCGCCTTCGCGATGCTGGCGGACGGGGTGCGCCGGCGGCGCTGAGCCTGCATCGCCGCGCATGATGGGAGGAAAGTGGTCGGTTCTCGAACGCCGATCGATCACTTTCCTCCCGTCAACGGCCGGGATCGGGCGTGCCGAGCGAGGACTGATCCCCGTCGAGCACCGCCCGCAGCGTGTCTGCGAAGGCCGCCGGATCGTTGCCGGGCGACCATTCGCTCGCCGCGAATCCTCCGTGATCACCGGGGAACACGACAGGTTCGACACCGAGCAGAGCGGCGAGCGCTCGCCCACCCCGTGCCGGCATCCCGTCGCCGCTGGCGGCGCCGATCGCGGGAACGATACGCGCGCCGGATGCTTTCAGCGCCGCGGCATCCGGTACGAACGCGGGCATCGCCATGTTGTATCCGAGCAGGGCATCATCTCGCGATCCGTCGTCGTGCGTGGGCAGACCGAACTGGGCCGGATCCGGGGCAGGCTGATCGAGGTAATCCGCCCGCAGCGGTTCGACCTGGCTCACCAGCTGGATGAACTTCGCCATCGCCGGACCGAATCCGTCTCGGCGGTACGTGTCGACGATGTCGGCGTTGACCTTCGTGATCGTCTCGGCATCCTCGAGCAGCACGGTCAGCGGCGGCTCATGCGCCACGAGCGTGCGCACGTCATCGGGGTGGCTCGAGACCCAGGGGAGCGCGGCAACGGCTCCGCCGCTCGAAGCGAACGCGTCGACGGGGCCGAGCCCGATGGCCTCAGCCACTCGGTGGAGGTCGTCACCGTGGATGTCGTGCGTCACCTCGCCGCCGTCCTTCAGGTGACTGCGCTCTGCGATGCGCGGGTCGTAGGTGATGACGGTGCGGTCGCCGAAGTGTGCGATCAGTTGAGTGAAGCCCGACGCCCCCATCGGCGAGCCGAAGACGAACAGCGGCGGATGATCGCCGGCGTTCTCGGGTTCATGGACGTCGTAAGTGAGAATCGCCCCTGGTACGTCCAGGGTGTGCGTCGTCGTCGACATGCTCTGACGATACGTGATCGACTCGCCCCGTGATAGGAGGGAGGTGATCGGCTTCCACGCTGGGACCGACCACTTTCCTCCCATCGCCGAGGTGGGTGGGACGGCGGCTACGTCTTGTCGCGCAGCACGGCACGGCGCGAGCGGTATTCGTCCTCTCCGATCTCTCCGGCGGCGAAGCGGGTGGCGAGAGCCGCCTCGGCCTCGCGGCGCGGTGCGAGGTTGTGACGGCGGCGCGAGAGGACGATCGCGGTGATGATGCCGCCCGCGATCAGGACGAACCAGACGATCGGGAAGATCGGCCAGAAGAAGCCCGGGCCGTCGAATCCGCCCCAGTGGTGGCCTTGCTCGGCGAGGGCGATGAGTGCTGCAGTGGTCATGAGAGACCCCCTCCGTTATCGGATGCCCCGACTCTCGCGGCGATCGCAGCCTGTGCCATCTGCCGCTCGACGTAACCTCGCGTACGTCAGCGCGCGTACGCCGGCTCGTCCAGGGACGGCGGCTCACTCAACGGCTCACCCGGGAAGGACGGCAGCGACCCGGAATTCGCCGCCGGCGCTGGTCACGGAGATCTCGCCTCCCACGTCGGCGACGCGACGACGCATGCCGGTGATCCCGAAGCCCTCGTCGATGGGTGCGACGGATGCCGTGGGGTTGACGACTTCGACGTGCACGGCATCCGGCTCGTACTGCACCCCGACGCGGGCGTGACGCTCTGTCGCGTGCTTGGCGACGTTCGTGAGCGACTCCTGCACGACGCGATAGGCGGCGACGCCCACCGCAGGGTCGACGGTGCGGGCATCCCCGGTGATCGTCAGATCGATATGGATGCCGGATTCGCGCTTCCGCGCGCACAGATCCGCGATGCGGGTGAGGCCCGGCGTGGGTGCGCGCGAGTCCTGCGACACCGCACCGCCCTCCGGCGCGATGGCCGCGAGGGTCGCGCGCAGCTCGGCGAGCGCGTCCGCGCTGGCCCGACTGATCGCCTCGAGAGCGATGGCGGACTGCTCGGGCTTGCGATCGCGAACATGCAGCGCGATGTCGGCCTGCATCTGTATCGCGGCGAGCCCGTGCCCGACGATGTCGTGGACCTCGGATGCCAGTCGCAGGCGCTCATCGTCAACGGCACGGCGTTCGGTCTCGGCACGCTGGCGCTCCGCGGCATCCACGACGAGACGGCGCGTCAGCCCCACGGTGAACGGTACGACGATCCAGGCCAGCGCAGGCACCAGCCCCCAGAAGCCCTCGAGCGCATCCGGGTTCGTGAACAGCCGCACGGCCAGCAGCGGCAGCGCGATCACGGCAGCGATGACCGCGATCCTGAGGCGCTCGCGCCGCGCAAGCGTGTACGTGGCGATGACGAGGCTCAGCAGGATCGGCCCGAACGGGTACCCCAGCACGAGGTACGTGGTGACGGCGACTGTGCAGATCGCGAACGAGACCAGCGGCCACCACCGCAGCGCGCCGGCAGACACCGCTGCAGCGCGTCTGGTTGCCCCAGGCGTTCAGGAAGCGCAGGCTCCCCAGCCCGATGAGCACGAGGAATGCGGTCAGGAGAAGGTTCCCGACGAGACTCCGTGTCGTGCGCATCACCTCACCATCGTGCCCGACGCGGGGCGGCACCGACAGTGCGTCGCGGGGTCAGGATGGTGCCGGCGATGAGGATGAGCGCGTCAGTCGGGGGCGACAGCGTTCGTCTGTTCATGACCTCAGCTTGTTCGGGTTGCACCACGACGTCGCCCTGCACAGGACGTACTCGGAGATACGTCCGTTGGCGTACGCATTGGAAGCGCGCTGTGCCGAGACTGGAAGTCATGAGCACCACGACACAGCACCTTTCTCGCCCCTCAGCTGCAGGGCGCGCCCGGTTCCCGCGGCTCGGTGCCCGCACGCGCAAGGTCACCCTGATCGTGCACCTGTCCTCGGTCGCTGCATGGTTCGGCATGCATTTCGTTCTCGGCGTGCTGACGTTCGCGGCGCTCGGCGCTCGGCGCACCGGCGGAATCGGCACCGGCTTTCGCGCTCTCGATCGCGATGTTCGTCGGCTGGCCCCTCATCGTCGCAGCCCTGCTCACGCTGCTCAGCGGTCTGCTGCTCGCGCTCGGCTCGAAGCACGGTCTGCTGCGCTACTGGTGGGTGGCGACGAAACTCGCACTCACCGTGGTGCTGATCACGCTGATCCTGCTCGTACTGGTTCCATCCGTCGCCGAGCTCGCTGCTGCGGCATCCGGAGCGCCTGAGGAGTTCGCGCTCAGCCAGCAGTTGATCGCCCCTCCGATCGTCTCGTCGAGCGCGCTGCTGTTCACGATCGCGATTTCGGTGATAAAACCGTGGGGACGAACCCGACGGGATGCCGAACCCGGCTGAAGGAGGTGCCGGGTGATCCGTGTGCTGCTGGTCGACGACCAGGAGCTCGTGCGCCTCGGGCTGCGGGCCCTGCTCGAGAACGAGGACGGCTTCGCGGTCGCCGGCGAGGCGACCGACGGGCTCGCCGCGGTCGACCAGGCCTCCGAGACCCGGCCGGACGTGATTCTCATGGACATCCGAATGCCAGGGATCGACGGGCTCGAAGCGACCAGGCGGATTGTGGCGGACGCGAGCCTGTCCGACACCCGCGTCATCGTCCTGACCACCTTCGAACGGGACGAGTACGTGTTCGAAGCACTGCGGGTCGGAGCATCCGGTTTCCTGCTCAAGGACACCCCGCCGGTCCAGCTGCTAGAGGCGATCCGCACCGTCCACGATGGGGGAGCGCTGCTGGGACCGAGCGTCACCCGCACCCTGATCGCCGAGTTCGTCACCTCAGGACGGCGCACCGTGACGCCGCATCCGCAGCTCGACCAGCTGACCGCGCGGGAATCGGAGATCGTCGCGCTCGTGGCGGAGGGACTCAGCAACCACGAGATCGCCGAGCGGCTGTTCCTGAGCCCGGCGACCGCGCGCACCCATGTCAGCCGCGCGATGATCAAGCTCGGTGCGCGGGACCGCGCGCAACTCGTCGTCTTCGCGTACCAGTCGGGACTCGCCTGATACTTTGCCCTTGCGCTAAGCGCTCATCACCGACCGTAGCGATCAGCGAAGCAGGGCGGTCGCCGGACCTTCGAACTGGTGGCCGCCCTTCTCGTGCACCTGGAAAGCCGCGTTCGGCAGATCCGCACGATTGAGCGCCAGGTGGTCGAAGGGGACCACCTCGTCGTCGAGGCAGTGGTGGAGCACAAGGAACTGCCCAGGCTCCGGCCCATCGAAGGCGTACTCGTCGACGCCCCATCCGCCCTCGCCCCAGTTCGGCATGGCGAGCAGTACGGCTCGGCGGACCTTCCACTCCCTCTCGGCGAGCACCTTCACAAGGATCGATCCGCCGAAGGATTGCCCCACGACGAGGTCGGCGGAGCCCAGTCCGCTCAGCGCCGCACGAATCGGTGCGGCCCACGCCTCGAACGTCGTGTCCTCGTCCGAGAGCATCGGCATCACCAGTCGTGCACCATATGCCTCAGCGATGCCTCTGGCCAGCGGCGCGTCCTCGCGGAACCCGCCGGCCCCGTGCAGGAACAGCAGCGTCGGGTCGTCGTGCGCCTCGGTCATGACCTCAGGGTAGACGCCCCACACAGAGAAGGCGCCACCCTGGAGAGGCCCGTTGAGGTCGACTTTCGCGCTGGGTTCCTGTCGGTGACCGAGTCGTACGCGCAGTTCACGAGCCTGTCAACGCCCTCGGTGGATGCTTCTATGGCGAGTTGTCTGCTGGTATGAGCATGAAATTGAATGACGCGGCGGTGACATACGCTCGTGGACTGCTGCGTCGTGGAGAGTTCACCGACGACGATCGCGACGACTGGAGCGAGCACGCACCGTCGACTGATCAGGAGAACGACTTCATCGAGAAGAACGGAATCACCGAGTACGCGAAATGGCATCTCGGCGAAGACACCGACATGGGCGAGGACACCAAGGGTCGCTACCACTTTCCCTACGGCGACTTCCAGCAGCTGCACCGATGCGCGGTGATCTCAGGAGAGAGCCGTGCGGGTCAGTACAAGCACGAGGCGATCGAGAAGGCACTCAAGGAGCTTCTCAACGCGATCGATCGCAAGGCCGCAGACGACGAGTGAATTCGAAGAGAACGACGTGAATGAAACTGTGGAGCCTAGGAGATTCGAACTCCTGACATCCTGCTTGCAAAGCAGGCGCTCTACCAACTGAGCTAAGGCCCCGAACGGGTATTGAATTGGAGGAAACGGTGGGGCTACCAGGACTTGAACCTGGGACCTCTTCATTATCAGTGAAGCGCTCTAACCGCCTGAGCTATAGCCCCGTCAACCTCCAAGACTTTACCGGAGTTTGACGGAAAATCCGAATCGAGGCCGATCAGTCAGCCGGGCGCAGTTCGACGCTGCCTGCGGACAGTTCGACGAACACCGTGCTGCGTGCATCGGACGATGTCTGCAGCCCGTTGTCGAGCGAACCGGCGCTCACATCCTGCGTCACGTTGTACTCGACATCCGGAAGGGTGAGCGTGAGCGAACCGGCGCTCACGTCGATCTCCACGTCACTGGGCGCTTCGCCCGTGAGCGCAGCGTCGAGGTCACCGGCTGCGACGCCGAACGACGCCTCGCGGACGTCCGCGAGGTTGATCTCGGCATCGCCGGCACTGAGGTCGGCATCCAGCGATTCCGCCGTCCCGTCGATCCAGAGCGAACCGGCCGAGACATCGGCACCGAGCTCACCGAAGTCGCCCTCGACATCCAGGCTTCCCGCGCTCAGAGTCACGTCGGCGTCGAGACCGGCGAGCTCCTGCGGCAGGACGAGCTCGACGTGCTCGTCGCGGCCCCATCCTCCGAACCACGACCAGTCGCCGCCCCAACCCCACCAGCGTTCGGGGCTGTACAGGCGAAGCTCGTCCTCGTCCCGCTCGAGTCGCCACTCGCGATCGGATCCGGTGACCTGCAGCTCGGCCTGGTCGACGTCACCGAAGCGGATGCTGACATCCCCGGCGGACACGTCGACGTCGAGCTCCGTGACGCCGTCGACGTCCAGGCGATCGGACTGGTCCGTCGCGCGGGTGACAGTGTGCACGGCGCCGAAGGCCGCTGTCGCTCCTGCACCGGCGAGCGCGATGCCGCCGATCACGGCCGTGACGATGGCCACGGCCTTGAAGCCGCTGTTCTCCTGCTCGTTCATCGTTCTGCTCCTGTCTGCGAGGACGAGCCGCTCGGCCCGCCCGAATTCTCGATGTGCGCCAGCGCCGCGAGCACGCGTCGGTTGCCCGACTCATCCGGCTCGAGGCCCAGCTTCTGGAAGATGGAGGTGATGTTCTTCTCGACACTCGCTTCCGACAGGAACAGCAGACCGGCGATCGCCTGGTTCGACTTTCCCTCGGCGATCAGGGCGAGAACCGTGCGCTCGCGCTCGGTGAGCTGCAGCATCCGATCGTCGCGATTGCGACGCGTGAGCAGCTGGGCGACGACCTCGGGGTCGAGCACCGTCGCCCCCTCGGCGATCCGCTCCACAGAGGCGACGAACTCGGCGACGTCGGCGACGCGATCCTTCAGCAGGTACCCGAGCGGGCCACCCTGTGCTGATCCACCCTGTGCTGATCCGACCTGTGCCGCGATGAGATCGCTGGCGTAGCGCTCCTCGACGTACTGCGAGAGCACCAGAAGCGGAAGCTGCGGGTGCGTCCGCCGCAGACTCAGCGCAGCGCGGATGCCCTCGTCGGTGAACGTCGGAGGAAGCCGCACGTCCAGGATGCAGAGCTCCGGGTCCGTGGTCTGCACCGCCTCGGTCAGCGTCTCGGTGTCAGCGAGAGCTGCGACGACGACGTGACCGGAGTCCTCCAGCAGCCGCACGAGCCCTTCGCGGAGGAGAACAGAGTCCTCACAGATCAGGATGCGCATGGCACGCTCACCTCCAGCGAGGTCGGGCCGCCCTGCGGGCTCTCCAGTCGGAAGGTGCCGCCGGCCGCGACCACCCGGTTCGAGATGCCGTCGAGACCCCCGCCGGGCTGCACCTGCGCCCCGCCCATGCCGTTGTCCTCGACTCGGGCCCACAGGGTTCCGCCTTCGCGCAGTCGCACGACGACCCGGCATTCGCTGGCACGGGAGTGCTTCGCGGCGTTCGTCAGCGACTCGGCGATCGAGAAGTACACGGCGGCCTCGGCATCCCTGCTGCAGCGCCCGTCCATCCGGACGTCAAGACTCACAGGAATGTGCGACCTGCTGGCGAGAGCGGAGAGCGCGGCATCCAGACCCCGATCATCCAGGACGGACGCGTGGATGCCGCGGGCGAGCTGTCGCAGTTCGGTGATCGCCGCCTTGGTCGAGGTGTGGGCCTCGCCGATCAGGGCCTTGGCCGTGTCGGGGTCGGAATCGATCTTCTGCTGGGCGAGCCCCAGGGTCATGCCGACCGAGACGAGTCGCGGCTGGACGCCGTCATGCAGGTCGCGCTCGATACGCGTGCGTTCGACGTCGGCCGCACGGACGGCGCCTTCGCGCTGCGCGCTCGTCGTGCGGACCTGCTCGTGAAGCTCGGCCTCGCGATTGGGGACGACGATCGCCCGGGTGAGCACGCGGTGCAGCAGGGCGAGGCCGACGATCGCGGCCGCGGCCAGCACCACCCCGAGCGCACCCACCAGCGGCGCCCAGCTCACCGCGGTCTCAGCCGCGAAGAAGGGGAACGGCGCGCGAATCGTCTCAGCGCCGGTCAGCGGCGCGAACGACACGATGGCCGAGCGGATCATGCCCTCGAACAGGCGCAGGACGATCGCTCCCATGACGCAGGCGATGACGAAGTTCGCGATCGCCCGCCATGTGCGCCCGTCGATCAGCTGGCGCCACAGCGAGTGCAGCCAGCCGCCGAAACCGGTGTGCTGACTTCCACGCCACCGCAGGGGAGGCAGGTCGAGCCGGTACAGGCTGCTCGCGCGCCCGACCTCGAACCATGCGGTGGCGTAGAAGAAGTAGACGAAGCCGACGAGGAACAGCAGTCCGACGCCGAGCACGAGGATGAGTCCGAGGCCCAGACCCAGCAGGCCCGAGAGCATCGTGAGAACGATCGCGCCGATGACGCCGAGCCCGGCCAGGTGCAGCACGGTCATGAAGATGCGCAGCGGCGGGGTCTTCGCCAGGGCGGGCACGGCCGACGATGCCGGCGGTGCTGGAGGGACGGTCTGAGTGGTCATGCCTCAAACGTAGGCCGCGGGCACCGCCCGCCGACACCGAGTAATCCGGACAGCTCGATTCGGGTTTTCCCTACCCCGCGTGCGGGTGCCCCGGAAACGACGAAGGGCGGATGCCGCAGCATCCGCCCTTCGTAGAGAAGAACTAGTTCGACATGAAGCCGACCAGCAGCCCGCCGGTCACCTTCACTGCGAGGTTGTAGATCCCGGCGATCACAGCGCCGAGCACCGTGAACACGATGAGGTTGAGGATCGAGACGACTGCCGCGAAAGCCATGACCTGGGGGAGTCCCAGAAGCGATGCGAGCGAGACGGAGCCGTCCGTGATGTTGCCGACGAAGTCATCCGCCTGGGTGATCAGGTTCGTCGCCTGCAGCACCAGGTAGATGAGGAAGAACGAGACCATCGTCACGATCGCCATGGCGACCGCGGCCAGGAAAGAGAGCTTCACTGCCGACCAGAAGTCGACGTAGACCAGGCGCAGGCGAACCTGCTTGCCGCCGGTCTTGCGCGTGGACTTCTTAGCCAGCTTGTCGGCTACTGTGCTCATGCGTCTGCTTCCTCAGGGTTGGTGTCGGGGGCCGTGGCCGTCTCCGGAGCGTCGTTCTCAGCCGTCGCCTCCGCCTCGTCTTCGACGAGGCCCCGCTCTCCGTTGCGGGCGATCGCGAGGATCCGGTCCGTCTCGGACGTCCGGGCGAAGAGAACACCCATGGTGTCTCTGCCCTTCGCGGGCACCTCGGCCACGGCAGAGCGTACCACCTTGCCGCTGGAGAGAACCACCAAGACCTCGTCGTCCTCGCTGACGATCAGACCGCCCGCCAGGACGCCCCGATCGTCGTTGAGCTTGGCGACCTTGATGCCGTATCCACCGCGGTTCTGGACGCGGTACTGCTCGACCTCGGTGCGCTTCGCGTAGCCGCCGTCGGTGACCGTGAACACGAAGCCGTCCGGTGTCGCAACGGACGCCGAGAGCAGTCGGTCCTCGCCCTTGAACTTCATGCCGGTGACGCCGGCGGTCGCACGCCCCATCGGACGCAGAGCCGCATCGGTCGCCTGGAAGCGGACCGACATCCCCTTACGGCTGATGAGGAGGATGTCATCCGACGCATCCACGATCATCGCGCTGACGAGCTCGTCGTCCTCACGCAGACGGATCGCGATCACGCCGCCCTGACGGTTGGTGTCGTACTCGCTCAGCCGGGTTTTCTTCACCAGGCCGTCGCGGGTGGCGAGCACCAGGTAGTCGGCGACCTCATAGTTGGCGAGGTCGAGGATCTGGGCGATCCCCTCATCCGGCTGCAGCGCGAGCAGGTTCGCGACGTGCGTGCCCTTCGCGTCACGGCCGGCCTCCGGCACCTCGTACGTCTTGGTGCGGTAGACGCGGCCCTTGTCGGTGAAGACGAGCAGCCAGTGATGCGTCGTGGTGACGAAGAAGTGCTCGACGATGTCGTCGGCGCGCAGCTGCGCACCCTTGACGCCCTTGCCGCCGCGGTGCTGCGAACGGTAGTTGTCGCTCCGCGTGCGCTTGATGTAGCCGTCACGGGTGACGGTGACCACCATCTCCTCTTCGGCGATGAGGTCTTCCATCGAGACGTCGCCGTCGAAGCCGTGCAGGATGTGCGTGCGGCGGTCGTCGCCGAAGCGCTCGACGATCTCGGTGAGCTCCTCGCGGATGATGGTGCGCTGGCGCGCCTCGTCGGCGAGGATCGCCTTGAAGTCGGCGATCTTGATCTCGAGCTCGTCGGCCTCGTCGATGATCTTCTGACGCTCGAGCGCCGCCAGGCGGCGAAGCTGCATCTGCAGGATCGCGTCAGCCTGGATCTCGTCGATGTCGAGCAGCTTCTGCAGACCCTGGTTCGCCTCTTGAGGGGTGGGGGAGCGGCGGATCAGCGCGATGACCTCGTCGAGCGCGTCGAGCGCCTTGAGGTAGGCGCGCAGGATGTGCATGCGCTCCTCCGCCTTGCGCAGGCGGAAGATCGTGCGCCGGACGATCACGTCGATCTGGTGGGTGATCCAGTTCGCGATGAATCCGTCGAGCGCGAGCGTGCGCGGCACACCGTCGACGATCGCGAGCATGTTCGCGCCGAAGTTGTCCTGCAGTTGCGTGTGCTTGTACAGGTTGTTCAGAACGACCTTGGCGACGGCATCCCGCTTGAGGACGACGACGATGCGCTGACCGGTTCGGTCACTGGTCTCGTCGCGGATGTCGGCGATGCCGGTGACCTTGCCGTCGCGCGCCAGGTCACCGATCTTCACCGCGAGGTTGTCGGGGTTGACCTGGTACGGCAGTTCGGTGATCACGAGGCACGTGCGGCCCTGGATCTCTTCGACGTCGACGACCGCGCGCATCGTGATCGAGCCGCGCCCGGTGCGGTACGCCTCGTGGATGCCCTTCGTGCCGAGGATCTGCGCTCCGGTCGGGAAGTCAGGGCCGGGGACGCGCTTGATCAGACCTTCGAGGAGCTCTTCGCGCGGGAGCTCGGGGTTGTCGAGCGCCCAGAGCGCGGCATCCGCGACCTCGCGGAGGTTATGGGGCGGGATGTTCGTCGCCATGCCGACCGCGATGCCGACGGATCCGTTGACCAGCAGGTTCGGGAACCGCGCCGGCAGGACGTCGGGCTCCTGCGTCTGCCCGTCGTAGTTCGGCGAGAAGTCGACCGTCTCCTCTTCGATGTCGCGCACCATCTCGAGCGCGAGCGGAGCCATCTTCGTCTCGGTGTATCGCGGAGCTGCCGCACCCATGTTGCCCGGCGAGCCGAAGTTGCCCTGGCCGAGCGCGAGCGGGTAGCGCAGCGCCCACGGCTGCACGAGGCGGACGAGGGTGTCGTAGATCGCGGTGTCACCGTGCGGGTGATACTGACCCATGACTTCGCCGACGACGCGGGCGCACTTCGAGAACGACTTGTCCGGGCGGTAGCCGCCGTCGTACATGCCGTAGATCACGCGGCGGTGCACGGGCTTGAGGCCGTCGCGCACGTCGGGGAGGGCGCGGCCGACGATCACGGCCATGGCGTAGTCGAGATAGCTGCGCTGCATCTCGGACTGCAGATCGACCTGGTCGATCTTGCCGTGTTCGTGAACCGGCTCTGTGCGTTCTTCGTCAGTCATGTGTTTCTTTCGATTGCTGAGCTCGTCGAAGCATCCGGAGTCGCCTACCTCAGATGTCGAGGAAGCGGACGTCCTTCGCGTTGCGCTGGATGAACGTGCGGCGGGACTCGACGTCCTCGCCCATCAGCACGCTGAAGATCTCGTCCGCGCTGGCGGCGTCTTCGATGGTCACCTGGCGCAGGGTGCGCGTGGTGTGATCCATCGTCGTCTCCCACAGCTCCTTCGCGTTCATCTCGCCGAGACCCTTGTAGCGCTGCACGCCGTTGTCCTTCGGGATGCGCTTGCCGTTGTCGAGGCCGTGCTTGAGCAGAGCGTCGCGTTCGGCATCCGAGTACACGTACTCGTGCGGCTGGTTCGACCACTTCAGTCGGTACAGCGGCGGCATCGCGAGGTAGACGAATCCGGCCTCGATGAGCCCGCGCATGTAGCGGAACAGCAGCGTCAGCAGCAGCGTCGTGATGTGCTGGCCGTCGACGTCGGCATCCGCCATCAGGACGATCTTGTGATAGCGGGCCTTCTCGATGTCGAAGTCCTCGCCGATGCCGGTGCCGAAGGCCTGGATCATCGCCTGGACTTCCTTGTTGGCCAGAGCCTTGTCGAGACGTGCGCGCTCGACGTTGAGGATCTTGCCTCGCAGCGCCAGGATCGCCTGCGTGTGCGGGTCGCGTCCCTGCACGGCCGAGCCGCCGGCCGAATCTCCCTCGACGAGGAAGATCTCGCTGATCGACGGGTCCTTGCTCGTGCAGTCCTTGAGCTTGTCGGGCATCGCCGCCGACTCGAACACGCTCTTGCGACGCGCTGTCTCGCGAGCCTTGCGAGCGGCGAGCCGAGCGGTCGCCGCGTCGATCGCCTTGCGGATCACGTTCTTCGCCTGGGCGGGGTTGCGCTCGAACCAGTCGCCGAGCTGATCGCCGACGACCTTCTGGACGAACGCCTTCGCCTCGGTGTTGCCGAGCTTCGTCTTGGTCTGCCCCTCGAACTGGGGCTCGCCGAGCTTGATGGAGATGACGGCCGTCAGACCCTCGCGGACGTCGTCACCGGAGAGGTTGTCATCCTTCTCCTTGAGGAGGTTGTTGGCACGGGCGTACTTGTTGACGAGCGTCGTCAGTGCAGCACGGAAGCCCTCTTCGTGAGTGCCGCCCTCGTGAGTGTTGATCGTGTTGGCGTAGGTGTAGACGTTCTCGGAGTACCCGGTCGTCCACTGCATCGCGATCTCGAGCGAGATCTTGCGCTCGGTGTCCTCGGCCTCGAAGTCGATGATCTCCTCGGTGACGACCTCGGCGTGACGCACCTTGTTCAGGTACTCGACGTAGTCGACGAGGCCGCGCTCGTAGAGGAAGACGTCGCTGCGCTGCTTCGTGACCGCCTGGCCGTCCTCTTCTACCTCGTAGGTCGCACCCTCGCGCTCGTCGTGCAGCTCGATGCGCAGCCCCTTGTTGAGGAACGCCATCTGCTGGAAGCGGGTGCGCAGTACGTCGTACTCGAACTCGACGGACTCGGTGAAGATCTCGGGATCCGGCCAGAACGTGATGTCGGTGCCGGTGGCGTCGGTCGGCTCACCCTTCTCGAGCTTCTGCTGGGGAACACCGCCATCCGCGAATCTGTGGTGCCAGGCGAAGCCCTTCTGCTTCACCGTGACGTCGAAGCGGGTCGACAGTGCGTTCACGACGGACGAGCCGACACCGTGCAGACCGCCGGAGACGGCATACGCGCCGCCGCCGAATTTTCCACCGGCGTGCAGGATCGTGAGCACGACCTCGACGGTCGACTTGTTCGGGTCGGAGGAGTGCGGGTCTGTGGGGATGCCACGACCGTTGTCGACGACGCGAACGCCGCCGTCGGCGAGGATCGTCACCAGGATCGTGTCGGCGTAGCCCGCGAGTGCCTCGTCGACGGAGTTGTCGACGATCTCGTAGACCAGGTGGTGCAGACCACGCGGGCCCGTGGACCCGATGTACATGCCGGGGCGTTTGCGCACGGCTTCGAGGCCTTCGAGGATCTGAATCTGGTCGGCACCGTAATCGGTGGACGGCTCCGTCGCCGGGGTGTGACCGTTAGTGGATTCAGGCTCGTCAGCAGGAATTTCAGGCGTCATCAGAGGGCGTTCTCCACATCGATATCTCGAATACCCAGTCTAGCGTCATCAAGACCGGTTCATCGCGCTGAACGGCCGTGTGTGGCCCTGAAATCGCCTCGGACCCCATTCGTGGTGTCCTACCCGTAGGTATCGCGAGGGCCCCGCCCTGGGACGGCTCTGGGCCCCCATTTCCAAGAAGGGACGTCCGGACCGATGAAACGGAGGTTGTCCACACCCGCCTGCGGGTAGCGCCGGCCGATCTCGGTGAGGATGGTCGCGCGCATGAACTGCAGGTTCTTCGCCCAGGCCGTCGAATCGCACTTCACGGTGAGCATCCCGTTCTCCAGAGATACCGGTTCGGAGTGCTTGGCGGTGTCGGCTCCCGCGAGATCCGCCCACTGCCGGACGAGATCTTCACGTGCGAGCGTGATCTCCCACCCGGCCTCGCGGCTGAGCTTGTCGAGCACGGAACCGAGCGCCCCCGGGTCACGACCCGGGGTGAACGGAGCGTTGTCATCGTCATCGCGGATGCGGCGCTTGCGCTTCCAGCTCTTGGAGCTGGGCTTGAGTCCGCGCAGGCGCAGGTAGGTCGCGACCGTCTCCGGGGTCTCAGCGTCGGTCATTCGCCCTCCTCTCCTGTCGATTCGGTCCCTGAGCCTGTCGAAGGGTCGCGGTCGTCGCTGATCGTACCCGCATGGATGCGGACGACGTGCCGGTGGAGCGGCTCGGGAATGTCCTCTTCGACCGCGGCGGTGACGATGACCTGCTCGTACCCGACCGTCAGGCCCGACAGTCGCTGTCTCCGGTCGGCGTCGAGCTCGGCGAAGACGTCGTCGAGGATGAGCACGGGGTCGCCGGCGGGGGACTCCGCTCGCAGCAGCTCGGCGGATGCGAGACGGAGGGCGAGGGCGACGGACCACGATTCGCCATGGGATGCGTATCCCTTGACCGGCAGGTCGCGGACCCGCAGCAGCAGGTCATCGCGGTGCGGGCCGACGAGGGTGAGTCCTCGGTCGAGCTCCTGGTTCCGCTTGGCCAGCAGGGCTGCGCGGAATTGGTCGGCCAGCGCGCCACGAGAATCGGATGCTTCGACCTCGCCCTCTTCCGGGTCGCCGCCGCGCACCGACAGCGCCCACTCGAGCTCCGGCTTGTGGTCGGCGCCCGCGATCGCCGTGTACGCATCGGCGAGAGGCTGCTGCAGATCGGATGCCAGGCGCAAGCGCGCCTCGATGATCTCGGATCCCAGAGCGACCAGCTTGTCGTCCCAGACATCCAGAGTCGTGAGAGCCTCACCGCGGATGCCGCGAGCCCTGGCCGACTTCAGCAGCGCCGTGCGCTGCTTCAGCACGCGGTCGTAGTCGGCGAGCACACCCGCCATGCGCGGGGTGCGCTGAATCAGCAGCTGATCTGCGAATCTTCTGCGGGAGGACGGGTCTCCTCGCACGATCTGCAGATCCTCCGGTGCGAAGAGCACCACGTGCGCGTACCGGGGGAGCTCGCTCGTCTTGGAGGGCGAGCCATTGATGCGCGCCTTGTTCGAACCCTGTCGATTGATCTGCACCTCGGTGAGCACACGCCTCTCGCCGACGGAGAGGCGGGCTCGGATCACCGCGAAGTCCTTGCCGTCTCGGACCATCGGAGCATCCGCCGACACCCGGTGCGATCCGAGAGTCGCCAGGAAGACCACGGCCTCTGCGAGATTCGTCTTGCCCTGGCCGTTGCGGCCGACGAGAACGTTCGGCCCTGGCAGAAGGCTCAGATCAGCGGTCGCGTAATTGCGGAAGTCGACCAGGTTCAGGTGCTCCACAATCACGGGTTCAGCCTACTTCGGGGGTGTGACACCGAGTTCGCAGCGGCACGGATGCCTCGGGTGACGGACCTCACGAGTGGGTTCGCTACGCGATGGATGCCTTCGTCGGGACATGCCCTCCCTCGGCCTTCGGCCGGGCTCCCGCCAGACCCGGTGCCAGCCCGTCGGAGGCATCCATCGCTTCGCTCGGAACGCTGACCGGCCGGCTGATGAAGGAACAGTCGAGGAAGAAGGATCAGCGCAACAGGAGGTTCGGCTGAAGCAGGTACTTGAACGAGTCAGAGCCGGCCTGGTCGACCGAGGTCTGGCTCGTGATGAGAACCGGGCTGAGCTTGTTCGCATTGTCGCTCGACGTGAACGTGACGCGGACGAACTCGCTCTTGACCGCGCTCAGCGCTTCGGTGAGGTACTGGGGGTTCAGACCGAGAGTGACATCGGCGCCTCCGGAGAGGTGGGCGTCGACCGACTCAGATGCGCGTGCCTGCTCGCTGCCCGAAGCATCCATCGTCACGCTGTCGGACGTGAATGTGAAGCGCAGCGGAGCGGCGCGGTCGAGCACGAGGGCGACACGACGCACCGCCTCGATGAGATCGGCGGTGTTCACGACCGCGTAGTGCTCGGTCTGCTCGGGGAACAGTCGGCGGACCGGCGGGAAGTTGCCCTTGATCAGCAGCGACGTGACCGTCTTGTTGCCGGCGGTGAAGGCGATGATCTCGCGGTCGCCGCTGCCGGAGAAAGCGACCTGGATCGTGCCGGCGTGACCGAAGGTCTTGCCGACCTCGGTGAGCGTGCGGGCAGGGACCAGAGCGGTCTGCTCGGCGGCTTCGCCATCCCACGGGACGTCGCGAAGCGAAACGCGGTAGCGGTCGGTGGCGACGAGGCTCAGGTTGTGACCTGCGACCTCGAGCTGGACTCCGGTCAGCACGGGGGTGACGTCGTCACGGGATGCCGCGAACCCGACCTGCGCGATCGCGGTGCCGAAATCGTCAGCCGGGACGACGCCGGAAGATCCAGACACCTCGGGGATCGACGGATATTCCTCGACGGGCATCGCAGCCAGCGTGAATCGAGCCGAACCGCAGGTGACCGCGATGCCGCCGTCCTCCTCGACGGCGATCTCGATCGGGGCGTTGGGCAGACGGCTGGCGATGTCGGAGAGCAGACGTCCGTGGACGAGGATCGTGCCGGGGGTGTCCACCGTGGCGTCGATGGTCGTGCGAGCCGACGCCTCGTAGTCAAACGCCGAGAGGGTCAGACCCTCGTCACCCGCCTCGATGAGCACACCTGCCAGGATCGGCTGCGGATTGCGCTGCGGGAGCAGCTTGACGACGAACGACACTGCTTCGCTGAAGACATCGCGGTTGACCTGGAACCTCACGGGCTCTCCCTCGTCGTGAATTACATGACCTGAGAGGCGTGACCCACCTCAGGGGTTCCCATCGTATCCCCAGAGCGCAGATGCGCCATACGCCGGACTTCCCACATCTTCGAGGTGATCGGATGCCGGCTCTAGAGGATTAACTTCTTAACAGTGTTAACACCTGTGGATACTGTGGATAACTCGGTGGATAGCAACGCTCCGTAGGGAACTACACGTTTGTGAGATGTGGAATTCGTGAGGAATCCGGGCGAAAACAGGTGGTCAGTCGCATCCGCTCGTCGACGAGTTATCCACAGTATGCCGCGATCCGCACACATTCGTCCCGAGCGCGGACCGTATTCATCCACAAGTTATCCACATGTGCAAAGCGGCATTTAAAGGGATGCCGGCGGCTGCTGTCAAGACTTCCGAGGGGACGTTTTCAGCGTCGACCGAGCTGCGTGGTGATCTCGGTCACCTGGTTGTAGATGGAGCGGCGCTCCTTCATGAGGTCGCTGATCTTCTTGTATGCGTACATCACCGTCGTGTGGTCGCGGTTGCCGAAGAGCTGCCCGATCTTGGGCAGTGACAGGTTCGTGCGCTCCCGGCACAGGTACATCGCGATCTGCCGAGCCGTCGCGATCTGCTGCGAGCGGCTCGAGCCGTACAGATCGTCGACGGTGAGCTTGAAGTACTGAGCGGTCGCCGAGATGATGTCGGTCGGCGAGATGATGTTGTCCTCCGCCGTGTCGACGATGTCGCGCAGAACGGTCTGGGCGAGCGAGATGTCGAGCGGCGAGCGGTTCAGGCTCGCGAAGGCCGAGACGCGGATCAGGGCGCCCTCGAGTTCACGGATGTTCGACGAGACGATCGTGGCGATGTACTCCAGGACGTCATCGGGGATGTGCAGCGCCTCGCTCTGCGCCTTCTTGCGGAGGATCGCGATACGGGTCTCGAGGTCGGGAGCCTGCACATCGGTGATGAGACCCCATTCGAACCGGCTCCGCATCCGGTCCTCGAAACCGGTGAGGTGCTTCGGCGCGACATCACTGGTGATCACGATCTGCTTGTTGTGATCGTGCAGCGTGTTGAAGGTGTGGAAGAACGTCTCCTGCGTCTCGGCGCGACCCTGCAGGAACTGGATGTCGTCGATGAGAAGGATGTCGACGTCGCGGTATCGAGCCTGGAAAGCCGAGCCGCGGTTGTTCGCGATCGAGTTGATGAAGTCGTTCGTGAACTCCTCACTCGAGACGTACCGCACCTTCACTCCTGTGTAGAGCGATTGCGCATAGTCGCCGATCGCGTGGAGGAGATGGGTCTTGCCGAGCCCCGAGTCGCCGTAGATGAACAGCGGGTTGTACGCCTTGGCCGGCGCTTCGGCGACGGCGACCGCAGCGGCGTGCGCGAAACGGTTGGACTGACCGATGACGAAGTTGTCGAAGGTGTACTTCGGGTTGAGGCGCGATTCATGGCGCATCGGTGTCGGCTGTTCGATGGTGAGATCGGTGCGCGGTGCCTCGGGGCGGCCGAAGTCGGCGACCGCGATCGGCGCGGTCGGCTGCTCGGCGAGCTCGTGGTTCACGACGACGCGGAAGGACGTGACCTCCTGGCCGAGGTGCGCCAGACCTTCCATCAGCGGCACGCGCAGACGCTTGTTGATCTGCGCCGCGGTCAGGTCATTGGGGACGTCGAGGTAGAGGGTGCCGCTCATGACACCGGCGGGTACGGCCAGGCTCAGGAAACCCTGAAGCTGCGGAGTGACACGATCGTCATGATCGAGCAGCTCCAACACCTGTGCCCAGATCGGAACGTCGGGCTGGGCAGGTGAGGACATGGTGCTCCGGGCAGTGGCTCGCGTCGGGGTGGGCGAATCGGCCCGGCTCCCCTGTGGATAACTTCGGATGCCACGGTAGTCATCGAAGCTGTGCAGGGCAACCTGCCTGTGGAAAACCGGGGGCGTGTCCTGCGTGTCACGAAAGTCGCAGTTGTGGATAATTGGTGTGCGAAGTGGCTCGTGCGCCAGGCGCCCAGCGCGGGGAATTTGCTCTCTGCGCCGCCAAGACGTACCCTTAATCGGTTGACTTATGCCCGGATCTGGGCAGTTCCCCAATGTCTCCGGTCGTACTCTCCCGGTGACGCCATTCCCGGAGTGATTCCATGAGCAAGCGTACGTTCCAGCCCAACAACCGTCGTCGCGCTAAGAAGCACGGCTTCCGCGCTCGCATGCGCACCCGCGCCGGCCGCAGCATCCTGTCGGCTCGTCGTGCGAAGGGCCGCACCGAGCTCTCGGCGTAAGCCCTGAGCCCGGAACCGCTGTGCTCGCCCGTCCGTTCCGGCTGACGCGAGGCACTGACTACAGGTCAGTCGTCCGTCGCGGTGTCCGGTGCGGGGGCGCCCGAGTCGTCACCTCCATGTTGACGACGGGGGAAGCGCGCGAACCCCGATTCGGGTTCATCATCAGCAAGCAGGTGGGTACCGCTGTGATCCGCAACACCGTGCGCCGTCGGCTCAAGGCCGTGTGCGCAGGCGCGATCGCCGGGGTCCCTGAGGGCACGGATGTCGTCATCCGTGCCCTTCCTGCGTCTGCGTCAGCGAGCTTCGCCGAACTCGAAGCCGACGTGACGCGGTGCCTGGCACGTCTGAATCGTGCGCAGGCCACATCATGAGCGCGCTGCCTTCGTATGCGATGGGCACGGGACATCTGCGTGCCCGCGACGTCGCGCGCAGCATCCCGCTCATCCCTCGCAATCTCGTGCTGGGATTTCTCACCGCCTATCGGGCTGTGATCTCGCCGATCTACGGGGACGTCTGTGCGTACTACCCTTCGTGCTCGGCTTACGCTGTAGGAGCGGTGCAGCAGCACGGTGCGATCAAGGGAGCCGCGCTCTCTGCGTGGCGCATCCTGCGCTGCAACCCCTGGAGCAAAGGCGGCGTCGACGACGTCCGCCCACACGACCATTTCCGACACGACCTGACCGCACGAGGTTTCGTCGTACCTTCTCGAAAGGACTGAACAGTGGGTCTTGACCTTCTGCTCGCCTCTGCGACACCCACGCCGACCGACACCGGTGGCGGCTTCGATCTGCTCGGCACCATCCTGTGGCCCCTGAAGTGGGCTGTTGAACTCATCCTGGTCGCCTGGCACTGGCTGTTCACCGCTGTGGGCCTGCCGGCGGCATCCGGAATCACCTGGATCCTGTCGATCATCGGTCTTGTGATCGTGGTTCGCGCCTCAGTATTTCCCCTGTTCGTGCGGCAAATCAAGAGCCAGCGCAAGATGATGGAAATCGCTCCTGAGATGAAGAAGATCCAGGAGAAGTACAAGGGCAAGAAGGATCAGCTCTCTCGCGAGGCGATGAGCCGCGAGACCATGGGCCTGTACAAGAAGCACGGCACGTCGCCGATGTCGAGCTGTCTGCCGCTGCTCGTGCAGATGCCGATCTTCTTCGCGCTTTTCAGCGTGCTCAACGACGTCAGCAAGCATGCCATCGCCGGCCTCGGTGGAGTCGGACTGCTCAGTCCCGAGCTCACCAAGGAGTTCTACGACGCCACGATCTTCGGAACTGTGTCGCTGCACGGCACGCTCGGTCAGGCTGTCGAGACGCAGAACACGATCGCCATCGTCCTGCTGGTGATTCTCGTCGTGCTGATGATCGGCTCGCAGTTCTTCACCCAGCTGCAGATCATCTCGAAGAACCTGTCGCCCGAGGCCAAGACCGGCCAGGCGTACCAGATGCAGAAGATCATGCTCTACGTGCTGCCGCTGGGCTTCATCTTCTCGGGTGTCTTCTTCCCGCTCGGTGTCGTCGTCTACTGGTTCATCTCGAACCTGTGGACCATGGCCCAGCAGTTCCTCGTCATCCGCGAGATGCCCACGCCCGGCTCCGAGGCCGCGAAGGCTCGCGAGGAGAGGCTTGCTCGAAAGGGCAAGGCGATCGACTCGTCGGGCAAGGTCGTTCCGATGGCGGCTTACGAAGCGGAGCAGAAGCGGATGCTGGAAGAAGTAGAGAAGGCCAAGCAGGAGGCTCCCAAGCGTCAGCAGCCGGTGAGCAAGAAGCGCGCCAAGAAGAAGGGGTCGAACTGATGGCCGTGGACAACGTCGCAGAGCGCTCTGAACCTTCCGTGGAGCAGCTCGAGCTCGAGGGTGACGTCGCCGCCGACTTCATCGAGGGACTGCTCGACATCGCCGACATCGACGGCGACCTGAACCTCGACGTCCGTCAGGGACGTGCGTACGTCTCGGTCGAGTCCGAGGATTCCAGTCTTTCCGTGCTTGCGGATCCGGACACCGTGCAGGCGCTGCAGGAGATCACCCGTCTGGCCGTGCAGAGCAAGACCGGTTCGTTCTCACGTCTGATCCTCGACATCGGGGGATCACGCGACGCTCGCCGTCGTCAGCTGGAGAAGCTGGTGGATGCCGCGGTCGTGAAACTGGACGAGGGAGCATCGCAGGCTTCACTTCCTTCCATGTCGAGCTACGAGCGCAAGCTGGTGCACGACATCGTGGCTGACCGCGAACTCGTTTCCGAGTCGTACGGCGAGGGCGCAGACCGTCACACGGTCATCCGCCGGCGCTGATGTTTCACGTGAAACGTTGCTGAGGTCGCTGGGATGACTGTTGAGACCGAACCCGATGCCGCGGCCGCGCTGTTCGGTGACCGCATCGACCTGGCCAGGGCGTTCACGGCGAACCTCGCTGCGCAGGGAGAAGAGCGAGGATTGATCGGCCCGCTCGAGCTGCCCCGCCTGTGGACGAGGCATGTTCTGAACAGCGCCATCGCTGCACCGCTGTTCCATGGGTCCGCGGCGGACATCGGATCCGGCGCGGGACTTCCCGGTGTCGTGCTCGCTATCGCACGCCCCGATGTCACCTGGGCTCTGATCGAGCCGATGGAGCGACGCGTCACCTGGCTCACGGAGCAGGTAGACGAGCTTGGACTCTCCAACGTCACCGTGATTCGGGCCCGAGCCGAAGAGGTCGTGCCGAAGCAGTTCGACGTCGTCACCGCCCGCGCGGTCAGCGCGTTGCGGACTCTTTTGCCCTGGACCGCGCCGCTCGTACGCGACGGAGGAGAGCTCGCGTTGCTCAAGGGGCAGAATGCTTCCGCCGAGATCGAAGCTGCGGCCAAGCAACTCAAGAAGTACCGGCTGAGCGATGTGCGGGTGGATGTGCTCGGCGAGGGCGTCCTAGCCGAGACGACGCGCGTTGTGCGCGCCAAGGTTCGCGTCGTCTGACCGTCTCCGCAGGCAGTGATGTTTCACGTGAAACATCGACTCGGGAGTGCGTGGATGCGGTCGCGGTTCGTTGACCGAGCGGAGCGAGACGAAACGGGCTGAGCGAGGAGCTCCTCGGCGATGGGTCGAAGCCCTCCTGCAGACAAGCCGCACCGGGCTGCGGCTTCGACTCGTTTCGCTCGCTCGCCCCGTTTCGTCTTCGCCGTCTGCGACGGCTTCGCTCAACGACCATGGGATGCCCGGTGGAAATGTTTCACGTGAAACATCGTGCGGCTCTCACGCCCGCGAGTAACCGAGCACTGAGGGAGCCAAGTAGAGTGGAACGCGGCCATCGAGAGGAGTGGATGTTTCACGTGAAACAGTCCGAGAAGACAACGCCGAACGAGGCTTTCGGGATCGATACGCCCCTGGCTCGCGAAATCGCCGATCTGAGTGCTCGCCGCCGCAACCTCGAGAACGTCGAGGTCACCTTCACGGGTGAGACCCGCGTTCTCACGGTTTCCAACCAGAAGGGCGGCGTCGGCAAGACCACGACAGCCGTCAACATCGCTTCCGCGCTCGCCTCCTTCGGAGCGAAGGTGCTCGTGATCGACCTCGATCCGCAGGGAAATGCATCCACAGCCCTCGGGGTCCCGCATGATGCGGAGACCCTGAGCGTCTACGACGTGCTGATCGATGATGTTCCGCTCGCCGACATCGTTCAGCAGAGCCCGGAGGCCGAGACGCTGCTGTGCGCGCCGAGCACGATCCACCTCGCCGGCGCCGAGATCGAACTCGTGTCGCAGGTTGCCCGTGAGCACCGCCTCCGCCGCGCCCTCGACCAGTACATCGCTGACCACCCGGTCGACTTCGTCATCATCGACTGCCCGCCCTCGCTGGGACTGCTGACGATCAACGCCTTCACGGCGGCATCAGAGGTCTTCATCCCCATCCAGTGCGAGTACTACGCGCTTGAAGGCCTCAGCCAGCTGCTCGGCAGCATCCAGATGATCCAGAAGCACCTCAATCCCGGTCTTCACCTCTCGACGATCCTGCTCACGATGTACGACGGTCGCACCCGCCTGGCGCAGCAGGTCGCCGATGAGGTCCGCAATCACTTCCCGGAGCAGGTCCTGAACACGGTGATCCCGCGTTCGGTGCGTGTTTCCGAGGCCCCCAGCTTCGGCCAGACGGTCATCGCGTACGACGGGTCCTCCGCCGGCGCGATCGCGTACCGCGAGGCCGCTGTCGAGATCGCGTCCCACAAGACGCAGAGCAAGGAGAACTGATGGCGAAGCGCACTGGGCTCGGTCGAGGAATCGGCGCACTCATCCCCACGGCCGACCAGACCTCGGCGCGTCCGGTGGACGTGTTCTTCCCCGGAGGGACGATCCAGGCCCCACCGACGAGCGGTGAGCCGGAGAAGCAGGATGCTCCGGAGGCCGAGCTCGAGTCTGTTCCCGGCATCCACCTGATCCAGATCGACCCGACGACGATCGTTCCGAACCCTCGTCAGCCGCGTACGCACTTCGACACGGAGGATCTGGCCGAGCTCGTCCACAGCGTCCGCGAGTTCGGCGTCCTGCAACCGGTGATCGTCCGGAAGAACACGGACGGCGACTACGAGCTCATCATGGGGGAGCGGCGCACCCGCGCCGCACGAGAAGCCGGCCTCGAGACCATCCCCGCGATCGTCCGCGACACCGCCGACGAAGATCTGCTCCGCGATGCCCTGTTGGAGAACCTGCACCGGTCAGAGCTGAACCCGCTGGAAGAGGCATCCGCGTACCAGCAGCTCCTCGAGGACTTCGGCATCACGCAGGAGGAACTGGCCACCCGCATCGGCCGGTCCCGCCCACAGATCAGCAACACGATCCGTCTGCTCAGGCTTCCCGTTCCCGTGCAGCAGCGCGTGGCGGCGGGAGTCCTGTCGGCCGGTCACGCCCGCGCCCTGCTGTCGCTGGACGACCCGGAGCAGATGCAGAAGCTCGCCGACAAGGTCATCAACGAGGACCTCTCTGTGCGTGCGACCGAGGCAGCCGCCAAGGCGTTGCCAGCGGCCGGCGCCAAGAAGGTGAAGCCCCAGCCGGGCGCGCGCCGTGCGTACCTCGACGAGGTATCCGGCAAGCTCGGAGACCGCCTGAACACCCGCGTCAAGATCACACTCGGCGCGCGAAAAGGCCAGGTCGCGATCGAATTCGCGTCAATCCAGGACCTCAACCGCATCCTCTCGGAGCTGGGTGAGGAGCAGTACGGATCCTGACGGATTCCGCCCGTCTCCGCGCCCCGTCCCCGTCCGGCTCCTAGAGTGGACCGAGACGGGGGAGGGCACATGTCCGAGAACAAGAGCAAAGCAGGCCGGCTCAACGGCCGGGTCATCGGCATCAGCATCGCGGCAGCGCTCGGCGGCTTCCTGTTCGGGTTCGACACCGCGGTCATCAATGGTGCCGTGGATGCCCTCGCCGGGGCCTTCGAGCTCGGACCGGGCCTGCAGGGCTTCGCGGTCTCGTCCGCGCTGATCGGCTGCGCCATCGGCGCATGGTTCGCCGGAAGTCTCGCGAACAAGCTCGGGCGCATCCCGGTCATGGTGATCGCGGCGATCCTGTTCCTGGTCTCGGCCATCGGATCCGGACTCGCCTTCGGTGTCATCGACCTGATCGTCTGGCGTGTGATCGGCGGTCTCGGTGTCGGTGCGGCATCCGTCATCGCCCCCGCCTACATCGCCGAGGTCTCGCCGGCTAAGGTCCGCGGCAGGCTCGGCTCTCTCCAGCAGCTCGCCATCGTCACCGGTATCTTCACCGCTCTGCTCTCGAACGCCCTGCTCGCGAACATCGCGGGCTCGGCGGCGAACGTCCTGTGGCTCGGCATCGACGCCTGGCGATGGATGTTCATGGTCGAAGCGATCCCCGCCATCGTCTACGGCATCATGGCGCTCCGACTGCCGGAGTCCCCGCGGTTCCTCGTCGCCCGAGGCAAGGTCGACAAGGCCTCGCAGGTGCTGTACGACTTCACCGGCGAGACGGACGTGAACCTCAAGATCGAGGAGATCCGCGAGAGTCTCGGCGACGAGAAGAACGAGTCGTTGAAGGATCTGAGAGGTGACCGCTTCGGTCTGAAGCCCATCGTCTGGGTGGGCATCCTGCTCAGTGTCTTCCAGCAGTTCGTCGGCATCAACGTGATCTTCTACTACTCGACGACGCTCTGGCTGTCGGTGGGCTTCGACGAGTCGAGCGCCCTGATGACCTCGGTCATCACATCGATCACCAACATCGTGGTCACGATCGTCGCCATCCTGCTGGTCGATCGGGTGGGCCGCCGCCCGATGCTCATGATCGGATCGATCGGCATGGCCGTGACTCTCGGCATGATGGCGCTGGCCTTCTCGTTCGGCACGCTCGAGGACGGTGCTGTCACCCTGCCGCAGCCGTGGTCGCTGATCGCTCTGGTCTGTGCGAACGGCTTCGTCGTCTTCTTCGGCGCCACCTGGGGCCCGCTCGTGTGGGTGCTGCTGGGGGAGATGTTCCCGAACAAGATCCGCGCCGGAGCACTGGCCGTCGCCGCGGCAGCGCAGTGGGTCGCGAACTTCTTCATCTCGACGACGTTCCCCGCGTTCGCCGAGATCGGGCTCACGTTCGCGTACGGCTTCTATGCGTTCTTCGCGCTGGTGTCGTTCTTCTTCGTCTTCTACCAGGTGCCGGAGACCAAGGGGCGGGAGCTCGAGACGATGACGGATGTCGTGAACCTGCCGCGCCGCGGTGGCAAGAAGCCCGCGTAGGCTCTGGAAGCATGTCTGAAGCCGTCCCCCGCCGCGCCAGCCTCGAGGTGCTGCGCGCAGAGGCGTCGGACGAGCTGGCTGTGCTCATCCAGGAGCGGTTGCTCAGCGGCGAGGACCCCTGGGAGTTCATGGAGGATCTCCCCAGCGTCGACGAGCTCGTCGTGTTCCTCCTGCGGGCTGACAACATCGCAGCAAATGACGGCGTTCGCCCGAACGCAGCGCGCAACTACCGTGTGATGCGGCAGATCGCTCTCGAGTATCCGGAGCTCACGACGGCCGTGTGGGGGCTCCTCGGCGAGGGATCGCAGCATCGCCGGTGGGATGCCACGATCGCTGACGCGTCCTAGCATCCCGGGCTGAGCCGCCGAACAGAAAGAACCCGCCCTCCCTGACGGAAGGACGGGTTCTTCAGTGAAACGGGATCAGCCGATGAACGCGGCGAGGTCCTGCTCGAGAGCGGGCTTCGGCTTGGCGCCGATGATGGTCGTCTTGACCTCGCCGCCCTGGAAGACCTTCATCGCCGGGATCGACGTGATCTGGTACTTCATCGCGAGCTCGGGGTTCTCGTCGACGTTGAGCTTCATGATGGTGATCTTGTCGGGGTGCTCCGCCTGGATCTGGTCCAGAACAGGAGCGACCATGCGACACGGTCCGCACCACTCGGCCCAGAAGTCCACGAGGACGGGGCCCTCAGCCTGCAGCACGTCCTGCTCGAACGTCGCCTGGCTCGTTACCTTGGCAGTCATCTGCTTCTCCTTGATCGAAGTTCACCCACTGCAACAGCAGAGGTGTCGGAACTGTTCCCTACGCGATGATCTCGGCTGCCTCGGCAGCCGGGACCTCCACCGAGGCGTCCTCAAGATCCGCGAGGAAGTGCTCGGCGTCGAGAGCGGCGACCGTTCCTGAGCCGGCGGCTGTGATCGCCTGGCGGTAGGTCGGGTCGATGACGTCGCCGGCGGCGAAGATGCCGGGAACGGAGGTGCGGGACGAGCGGCCGTCGACCCAGATCGTGCCCTCGGCGGTGAGCTCGAGCTTGTCGTGCACCAGGTGGGTGCGCGGGTCGTTGCCGATGGCGATGAACAGACCGTCGAGGGACAGCTCGCGGGTGGACCCGTCGACCGTGTCGCGCAGGGTGACGCCGGTGACGGCATCCCCACCGGTGATCTCGGCGACCTCGCTGTTCCAGATGAACTCGATCTTGTCGTTCGCGAACGCGCGCTCCTGCATGATCTTCGAGGCGCGCAGCGTGTCCTTGCGGTGGATCACGTAGACCTTGTCCGCGAAGCGGGTGAGGAACGTGGCCTCTTCCATCGCCGAGTCGCCGCCGCCGACGACGGCGATCGTCTTCTCGCGGAAGAAGAAGCCGTCGCACGTCGCGCACCACGAGACGCCGTAGCCCGAGAGGCGCTCTTCGCCCTCGATGCCGAGCTTCCGGTACGCAGAGCCGGTGGCGTAGATGATCGTGTGGGCCTCGTGCTCCGCTCCGCTGCCGAGGACGACCTTCTTGACCGGGCCGTCGACCTGGAGCGAGGTCACATCGTCGTACACGACCTCGGTGCCGAACCGCTCGGCCTGCGCCTGGAACTTCGACATCAAGTCGGGACCCTGGATGCCGTCGGGGAAGCCGGGGTAGTTCTCGACCTCGGTGGTGTTCATCAGCTCGCCGCCGACTTCGACCGAGCTCGCGATCAGAAGCGGCTCGAGGTTCGCGCGGGCCGCGTAGATGGCGGCGGTGAATCCGGCGGGGCCGGAGCCGATGATGATGACCTTGCGCATGTCCTCTTCCTTCTCGCGTGCAGACGCGTCCCTGCGTGAAACCAATCGTAACCGCGCGGCATTCCCGCTGCGGTTGTTGTGACCGGGGTCGGACCTACTCCGCCGCCGGGGCCTCTGTCGCGGCATCCGCCTCGCTGTCCTTGCGACGACGAACGATGGTGCGCACGATGCCGAGGATCAGCAGCAGGCCGATGAGGCCGCCCAGGATGCCGAGGCCGATGCCCTCCCATTCGGCGCGCACCGTGACCTTGGCGGTCTGGTCGGTGCCGATGTGCACCCCGGTGGGAGAGGTGAGACTGAACCGCACATCGAGCACGCCGCTGCCGACGCGTGCGGAAACGGGGACCTTCACCCGCGTGTTGCTCGCCGGCTGCGCTGCCACAGCGGTGAGCGGTTCGATGTCGAGGCGGGCATCCGACGGCGTCGATGTGAGCGTCACGTTCACCGGCCAGGGGAGGTCGTTGCGCACCCACACCGGCAGGGGAGCGGCGGCCGTGAACAGCTGAACGGGACTCGGTTGCTGCACGCCGACGGAGTTCAGGGTGACGGTTGTCTGCGTGCGGTGCGCTCCGGTCCCCGGCGCGAAGACGCTCGCGGTGCCGACGCCGATCAGGCGCATGATCTCGATGCGCTCCGGCGAGAGGAGTACGAGCGGGTCGTCGAGGATCGACGCGAACGAGGTGAGCCGGACCTCGTCGGCGAGGAGATCCTTCAACGCGTCAGCTCGCGCCGTCGTGGTGTCGCCGACGATCGTGGTGGATGCCGGCTCCTCTGAGCGCAGCGCGGAGAGCGACGTCGGGGCGCCGATCGACGAGAGCGAGAGGATCGTCTCGCGCAGGGCGTCAGCGGTGCGAGTCTCGTTGCGGTCGAGGCCGATGAGCAGCGACGAGTGCGGCACGAGGCTCAGCCCGGCGATGCCCGCCGTGATGGTGCGCTCCCGATCCGACTCGTCGGCGGTGGCGGCGGCCTCCGACAGCGCTGCGGAGGCGACGGCATCGGTCACGAGGATACGGTGGCCGTCGACCTCGACCAGCGCGCTGCTCTCGGCCGCGACGGAGGAGGACGGCAGGATCGTCGTGATGTCCGCATCGAGATACTCGTCGAAGGTCTCGAGATCGGCGGTTCGGGCTTCGCCGAGTGGCCAGAGGATGTCGGTTTCGGCATCCCTGACCGCGCCGAGCTCGGAGTCGGTCGGGATCTCCGGCTCGAGCTCCGTCGGCGTCGGGCTCGGCGTCGGGCCCTCGGCTTCGCCGGTGTCGACGAAGTTCGCCTGGTCGATGAACGGCGACAGCGGTAGCGGTCGGAGGAGCTCGGGCAGACCCGCACGCGCTTGAATCGTCGCATCCGCATCTCCGGGCTGCAGCGTGAATCGCTCGTTCGAAAGCGACTCCAGGCGGGCCAGCCACGACGTGGCATCCGCCGGCGCGGCCGAACCCAGAGCACGGATGGCCGTGGGGATGAGCGGGTCGATCGCGATGGCGGCCGAGGTGCCGGCGACGCCGTCCAGTTGCGCGGTCAGGGCGCCATCGGGCGCGGTGAGGGCTGTGAGCTCCTCGGCGCTGAGCAGGCTGCCGTCGGCCGGCGTCGCGGTGATCGGCACGACGACGGTGAGCTGCAGGTCCTTCTCGGCGGTGACCACGAGCACGCTCGTCGCGCCGGGGCTCTCGGTGATCTCCGGCCCCGTCAGCAGCGCACGGATCGGATAGACGCCGGCGGGCAGCTTGCCGAGCACGGTGGTCGTCGCGCTGATCGTCGTCGACGCGGTCTGGGCGGCGGCCACCTCATCGGAGTCCTCGACGCCGATCGAGGTGAACGCGCCGTCGGCGTCACCGCCGTCGAGCCAGGCGGTCAGCGCCGCAGCATCCGCCAGGGGGGTCTTGTTGATCTCGACCGACACGCGCCCTGCGGCCACGGCCGCGTCGGTGCCGTTGTCGATCGTCACGGTCGCGGTCACCGGCGCATCGGGCGCCACGACCCCGTGGATGCCGGCGGTCAGCGAGAGCTCGACGACGGCATCCTCGTCCGGCGTCTGCACGTCGGCGACGGCGGATGCCGGGGCGATCAACTGACCGGCCGCGATCGCCCCGACGGCGATGGCCGCCGCCAGCGCACCGCGGATGCCGCGGTGCGCGCGGGCACGTCTGCCGTTTCGGGGGCTGATCAAGTCTCTGGTCTTCCTCGGGCGCGCGGTGGCGGCGGCCCGTGAGTTGTGACCCCGCAATTCTAGGCGGGCGGCGTCGGGGAACCCTGAAGGCGCGTAGAGTGACCGCCGTGTCCGACGCCCTGCCTCCCGTACCCGACCCTGCCCTCGTCTCGGCGCTCGCCGCCGACCTGGATGCCTCGGACTTCCGCTCCGAGCCGCTGCGGCGCCTGTGGGGAGAGGAGGCGGATGACGCCCTCGGTCGCGGAGTCCGCGAGCCGCTGCTGCGGGCCGTCGACGGCGACTCCAGTGCGCTGGCGACCCTGGGTCGTCTGCTGGTTCTCGGGATGCCGCAGCCCGCCGCGCTGGTCTCGGCGGCGCTGCCGCGGCTCGGCGCCGAAGGTCTCGCAGCCCTGGGGCTCGCTCGTGTGAGCGGCGCGGATGCCGTGCCGACGGCGCTCGTGCGACCGCAGTCGTTCGTGGACGCCGACGGCATCGGGGAGTGGTGGATCGCCAGCGATCTCGACGAACTCGCCCTCGGCACCGAGCTGCCCGCCGATCACGTGCTCGGGGTCGGCGGAGCATCCCGCACCCTGGCGGAGCTGATCGTGCCGACGCCCGTAGGCAGGGCGCTCGACCTCGGGACCGGATGCGGCATCCAGGCGCTCCTCGTGTCTCGGCACGCCGGCGAGGTCGTCGCAACCGACGTGTCGTCGCGCGCACTGGCCTTCGCGGCGCTGAACGCGCGACTGAACGGGGTGAGCAACATCACTTTCCAGCTGGGGAGCATGTTCGAGCCGGTGGAGGGGGAGGCGTTCGACCTCATCGTGTCGAACCCGCCGTTCGTCATCACGCCCCGGGTGGACGGTGTCACGGCGTACGAGTACCGCGACGGGGGACTCATCGGCGATGCGCTGGTGGAGCAGTTCGTGCGATCCGCCCCAGCGCATCTCACCCCTGGCGGGATCGCTCAGCTTCTCGGTAACTGGGAGTCGGTGTCCTCGGGTTCCGATCCTTCGACCGGGCCGGGGGCCGAAGGGTCGACGACCTCAGGTCTCGACCGCCTCGAATCGTGGATCGCGCCGGACCTCGACGCCTGGGTGGTCCAGCGCGAAGAGCTCACACCCCTCGAGTACGCCGAGCTGTGGATCCGCGACGGCGGCACGACGCCACGTGAGTCGAAGTTCGGCCGAATGCTCGAAGCCTGGCTCGACGACTTCGCAGACCGCGGTGTCACGGCCGTCGGCTTCGGATATGTTCTGCTGCGACGGGGCGCCGCCGGCCGCGCGCCCCTCCGGCGCTTCGAGAGGCTGTCGCAGCCGCTCTCGGCCCCGGGGAGAGCGCTGCGCGACGGGCTCGCTGCTCACGACGTACTCGGCGACGGCATCCCGCAGACTCTCGTGACGGCATCCGATGTCACCGAGGCGCGGCACTACATGCCCGGCGACGACGATCCGAGCGTGATCGAGCTGCGGCAGGGCGGCGGATTCGGGCGGACCGTCTCGGCCGACACCGCGCTCGCCGGATTCGTCGGCGCCTGCGACGGCGAATTGACGGTCTCGCAGATCGCCGGCGCCCTCGCCGACCTGTTCGACGTGCCGCTGGCCGACCTCTGGGCAGAGCTGGAGCCGCGCATCCGCGAGCTCGTGCAGGACGGGTTCCTCGTCGCGGCATCCTGACGCGCTTCGGGGAATGCCGCCGGCATCCATTCGGTTGCATGGAGCATGAAGGCTTTCGGTTTCCTCTCGTTCGGCCATTACGCGCCCGTCCCCGGCTCTGGCACCCGCACCGCCGGCGACATGCTGCACCAGTCGATCGATCTCACCGTCGGCGCGGACGAGATCGGCGTGAACGGCGCCTACGTGCGGGTGCATCACTTCGCGCGTCAGGCCGCGTCGCCGATGCCGCTGCTCGCGGCGATGGCCGCGAAGACCGAGCGCATCGAGGTCGGCACCGGCGTGATCGACATGCGATACGAGAACCCGCTGCAGTTCGCCGAAGAGGCCGCCGCTCTCGACCTCATCGCCCGTGGGCGCATCGCGCTCGGCGTGAGCCGCGGTTCACCCGAGACCGCCCTGCGCGGCTACGAGGCGTTCGGATACGTGGGGTCGGAAGACCCTCGTGGCGCTGACCTCGCCCGCGACAAGTTCGACCTGTTCCTCGAGGCGATCGACGGTGCCGGCGTCGTCCAGGGCGACCCGCAGCAGGTCGGCGAGGGCCGCTACCTGGCGATCGAGCCGCGCTCCGAGACGCTGCGCGAGCACATCTGGTGGGGCTCCGGGTCGCGTGCGACGGCCGAGGAGACCGGACGCAAGGGTCTGAACTTGATGAGCTCGACGCTGCTCACCGAGGCCACCGGGGTGCCGTTCCACGTGCTACAGCGCGAACAAATCGATCTGTACAGGGCGGCGTACCAGGCGGCAGGGCATGAGGGGACTCCCCGAGTGTCGGTCAGTCGCAGTGTGTTCCCGCTGATCTCCGACATGGACCGCGCGTACTTCGGTCTGCGCAGTGCCGAGAACGGCGACCAGGTCGGCATCATCGACGGATTCCGCTCGACCTTCGGCAAGACCTACGCGGCAGAGCCCGATGTGCTGATCGAGCAGCTGCTCGCCGATGAAGCCGTGATGGCCGCGGACACTCTGATGCTGACGATCCCGAACCAGCTGGGCGTCGACTACAACCTGCACGTGCTGCAGGCGTTCGCCGAGCACGTCGCCCCGGCGCTGGGTTGGAAGCCGAACACCGAGGGTCCCGTTCAGGGCGACCCGGTCTGACGGATCAGGGCGGCCCGACCGCTACAGGAGGATCGTGGTGAAGATCGAGTCGCCGTGCGCGGCATCGCGCCGGCTACCAAGCCGCAATAGCCGATCCGTTCGCGGGTCGCGCTCCAACCACAGCTCGCGGTGAAACGCAGCATCCTCCGGAGCGGTACCGCCCCGCTACGCTTCGGGCATGAGCTATTCGCTGAACGGCAGCTCTGACGACCATCGGGTCGAGGCGCTCAAGCGGCAGCACCAACAGCGTCAGAGCCGCTTTTTCATCACGTTCGCCGTCGTCGAGGGTCTGGCGATCCTGGCGGCTGTCGTCGTCGTGTATCTGTTCGGTCTGGTCGATCCGCAGTTCGGCATCTGGATCCTCCTCGGCATCGCCCTGATCGGAGCGACAGCGATGAGCACCGGCATCATGTCGATGACCCGCCGTCACGCCCAGGAGCTGCGCGACATCACCGGGCGCTGATCGCGCTCTCGGCCGCGGCATCGGGGTCTGGCTGCTCGGCGATGAGCCTGATGATCGGGCCGAGCACCGCCTTGACCGTCATCACCCGCATCGCGGTCTCGCGCAACCATGCGACGGCCCTGCCGCGGCGGAACATCAGCTTCGCAAGCATCCGCGAGTTTGACTGCGCGGATTCGACGCGCGGCTTCTGCACGTGCTCCCACTCGGCGAGCACCGCCGAGAGACTCGTGCGGTCGGCGTGCGCGAGCATCCGCCCCAGCATCCACGCGGATTCCATCGCCATGCCCGCGCCGATGCCGGCAGTCGGGAGGAATCCGGATGCCGCGTCGCCGAGCAGCACCGCATGTCGTCGGGCATCGATCCAGCGCTGCGCACGGACGTCGGTGAGCGGCCACAGATAGGTGTCGGGATCGGCGGTGACGGCATCCAGGGCCGCGCCGAGTCGCGGACCGATCTCGGGTGCGGCCTTCCGGACGCGCGCAGCGAGCGCCGAGGGCCCGATTCTCAGATCGGCGACGGGGCCGCCGAGGAAGATGCCGATCCGATCCTTGACGGGATAGACGCCGAGGAAGAGACCATCACCCCACAGCTCCTCGCCGAGCGCGGGGTCGTCGCCCAGCGCGTCCGACCAGGTCACCCAGCCGGCCCAGCCGGTGTCGACGGTCGACACCTCGCCGACCTCGAGCAGGTCGCGCGTGCGCGAATGGATGCCGTCGGCGGCGACGACCAGATCGAACGCCGCGCGCTCGCGGGAGCTGAACCCGACGTCGTCTCCGATCGTCGTGATCGTCGTGTCGAACGTCACCGGGCATCCGTGCGCCGTGAGCACCTCGAGGAGCACACCGCGTTCGATGCCCTGGTAATCGCCGTGGAGCGAGAGCAGGGCGCCGAGGTCGTCCGTGCGAAGCGTCCTGCCGCGATGTGAGCGGAAGGCGTAGCGGGTGAGCGGCGCGCTGCGGGCGAGGTACTCGTCGTGCACGCCGATGTCCTTCAGCACGGGATCGACGGTCGGCATGAGGGCGAGCATGTAGCCGGGATGCTCCATGCGCGGCATCCGCTCGATGAGCACCGGATGGAGACCCCGGGTGCGCAGGAAAGACGCGAGAGTGACACCGGCGACGCCGGCACCTGCGATGAGGACGCGCAGGCGATCGTCCCTCTGCGCCTCGAGCTGCTCGGAGAGCGTGGTGGCGGTGAGCATGCGGTCCTCCGGATGACGCTCTGGACTGGGTGGTCCAGAGCCTACTCCTGATTGGACTGGGTGGTCCAGTATGATCGCGACATGGATGATTTCGAACGGCCGGCACCCGACCGACACCGCGCGCTCGCCGAGGCGACGGTCGCGGAGTTCTCGCGCGCCGGGTATGAGGGCGCGTCGCTGAACCGGATCATCCGTGCCGCCGGCATGAGCAAGAGCTCGTTCTACCACTTCGTCGGATCCAAGGACGAGCTGTTCGACACGGTCGTGCGGATGCTCATCGCCGATGTGGCCGCCATATGGACGCCGCCGGCGCCCGCCGAGTTCGCGGAGTTCGGCGCGCGAGCGTTCTGGCGACACGTCGATGAGCTGCTGGAGCAGCTCGGGGCCCTGTCTGCGACACCGGCGCTGCAGCACCTCGGCCGGATCTTCTACCTGCCGGGCGGAGCGGAAGCGTCGGGCGCTCGCGCTGAACTGCTGGCGAGCGTGCGCGCCTGGGTGAAGGACGTGCTGAAGACGGGGCGCTCGTCCGGCGCCGTGCGCGACGAGCTTCCGCTCGATCTGCAGGCCGACATCGTCTTCGCCGTGCTGCGTGCGATCGACGAGTGGGCCCTCGCCGGCGGGGGCATGACCGCCGAGCGGGCTGCGGTCGCGGCATCCGCCCCCGGCCTGGTGCTCCGCCGACTGCTAGCGGCGTGACGGGGCCTGCCGGACTGCGCACGAGTCATCCGGGATTCGGCACGATGAGTCACGTCGCAAGCGCCCGGTAATCTGGAACCCATGCTGAACATGGCCGAGGGGCTTGCACGTCTGCGCGCGCTCGCCGAAGGACCGGTCGTCTCGGCGGTCGCCGACGCGTTCCACGCTGCGGGCTTCGAGCTCGCCGTCGTCGGGGGGCCGGTGCGCGATGCGCTGCTCGGCCGCGACGTGAACGACCTCGACTTCACGACCAACGCGTCGCCCGACGAGATCCTGAAGATCGTCACGCCGATCTCTACCGCGCAGTGGGACATCGGCCGCGCCTTCGGGACGATCGGCGCCAGGGTGCCCGGTTCTGGCGGCAAGGGCGAGCAGGTCGAGATCACCACCTACCGCGCCGACAGCTACGACGGCGTCACCCGCAAGCCGACCGTCGAGTTCGGCGACACGATCGAGGGCGACCTCGTGCGTCGCGACTTCCGCGTGAATGCGATGGCTCTGCAGGTCGCATCCCCGGAGACGGCGCGAGAGATCAAGCTCGTCGACCCGACCGGCGGCGTCGAGGACCTCGTCGCCGGCATCCTGCGCACCCCGGCCGATCCGAACGTCAGCTTCGGCGACGATCCGCTCCGGATGCTCCGTGCCGCCCGCTTCAGCGCACAGCTCGGCTTCGAGATCGACGACGCGACGCGGGAGGCGATCACCCGCCTGCGCGACACGCTGAAGATCGTCAGCCCCGAGCGCATCCAGGGCGAGCTCGTCCGGCTCATGCAGACCGACGACCCCGTCCGCGGCATCCGCGTGCTCGTCGACACCGGCCTCGTCGAGGAGTTCCTGCCCGAGATCAGCGCTTTGCGCCTGGAAGTCGACGAGCACCATCACCACAAGGACGTCTACGAGCACTCGCTCACCGTGCTGCAGCAGGCGATCGAGCTCGAGCACTCCCGCCACCCCGGCGAGGCGCCCGACGTCGCCCTGCGCATCGCCGCGCTCCTGCATGACATCGGCAAGCCGCGGACGCGCAAGCTCGAACCAGGGGGAGCGGTGACGTTCCACCACCACGACGTGGTCGGTTCGCGCATGGCGCGCAAGCGTCTGCAGGCCCTGCGCTTCGACGGCGACACGACGGATGCCGTGGCCACGCTCATCGAGCTGCATCTGCGCTTCTTCGGCTATGCCGAGGGGACGTGGACGGATGCTGCCGTCCGCCGCTACGTGCGCGATGCCGGCGACCTGCTCGAGCGCCTGCACATCCTCACCCGAGCGGACGTGACCACGCGCAACAGGCGCAAGGCCTCTCGTCTGGCATCCGCCTACGACGACATCGAGAAGCGCATCGCCGACCTGCGCGAGCAGGAGCAGCTCGACGCCATGCGTCCAGAGCTCGACGGCAACCGGATCCAGCAGATCCTCGGGATCGGCCCCGGTCGCGAGGTGGGCGAGGCATACAGGTTCCTGCTCGACCTGCGTCTGGACGAGGGCATGATCGGCCCGGATGCCGCCGAGCAGCGTCTGCGCGAATGGTGGGCCGCGCGGGGGTAGCGCACCGCGCGCGTCGCTCGCGGGAATACATCTCGTCGACAGTTGGTTGCACCTGCAAGTAAATACTTTCGCAGAGGAGCCGCAATGACCGCCACCGAGTCCGTCACCGACCGCACGCTGAACACGCAGACCGCGATGGATGCCGTGACCCTCCGCGTCGGCGACCTCGAGAACATGTCGTCGTACTACGCGAACGCGCTCGCCCTGGATCCGATCGAGGAGCGCAGTCGCGGTACCGAAGTGCACCGCGTTCTCGGCCGAGGTACGACCCCGATGGTGCGCTTGATCGGCACGCCGAATCTCCCCGCGGTCGACCCGAGGCAGGCCGGCCTCTTCCACACCGCGTTCCTGTTCGAGGATGCGCCGGCGCTCGCAGCCACCGTGCTCCGCGCCGCGCAGGACAATCGCGGCCACTTCACCGGCTCGAGCGACCACCTGGTGAGCGAGGCCTTCTACTTCACCGACCCGGAGGGCAACGGCATCGAGCTCTACGTCGACCGCGCTCGCGACCAGTGGCAGTACGTGAACGGCGAGCTGCAGATGTCGACCCTGCACCTCGACCCGAACGCCTACCTCCAGCAGCACCTCGACCAGCGGACGGTCGACTCCGTCGCCACGCAGGCCGGCACCGTCGGGCACGTCCACCTGCAGGTCGGCGACATCGACACCGCGCGCGCCTTCTACGTCGATACTCTCGGATTCGAGACCACGGTCGGCAGCTACCCCGGCGCTCTGTTCGCCTCGGCAGGCGGCTACCACCACCATGTCGCCATGAACACCTGGAACAGTGCCGGCGCCGGACCCCGCGCCGCGCAGCTCGGCCTCGGGGATGTCGCCATCACGGTCCCCGGTCGCGAAGACCTCGACGCCCTCGTCGCCCGCCTGAAGGCACGCGGTCTGCAGTTCGCCGACGACGGCCGCGCCGTCACCGTCACCGACCCGTGGAACACCCAGGTCACGATCGCCCTCCCCGGTGCGGGCGTCGACGAGGTGCTGGGGCGATGACTCCGGCCGCGATCGTATCCGAGGACTTCGCCGGCGACGCGACCGCCGTCGCCCTCTTCCTGCACGGGTACGGCTCGAACGAGCGCGATCTGACCGCCCTGGCGTCGGCTCTTCCCGACGGGATGCCGTGGGCCTCTCTGCGTGCGCCGATCGAAGTGACGCCGGGCGGACACGCCTGGTTCCGGATCGTGACGCCAGGGCATCCTGATCAGGACGCGCTGGATGCCGCGACCGGCGCGATCCGGTCGTGGGTCGATGCTGCCGTTCCGAGTGCTGCGCGGATCGTGCCGATCGGCTTCTCGCAGGGCGGCCTCATGGCCACTCAGCTGCTGCGCACCGCACCGGAGCGCGTGCTCGCACCGGTCGTCCTCGGCGGATTCGTCGCGGCCGGCGAGCAGAAGGCGGATGCAGCGCTGCGCGAATCGCGCCCTGCGATGTTCCTCGGCCGCGGCGCGGATGACCAGGTGATCGCGCCGGCCGCTGTCGAGCGCACCGACGCCTGGGCACCGGTGCACACGACCCTGGACGCCCGCAGCTACCCCGGCCTCGGCCATGGCATCGACGCGCGCATGCTCGCCGACGTGCAGGCGTTCCTCGCTCGCGTCGGATCCCCCCAGGATCACACCGCATGACCCCTCCGTTCGAGATCGGCATCTTCACGTTCGGCGAACTCAGCCGCACCCTGGACGGCCGGTTCACCGACCCTGCGGCGCGCCTCGAGCAGCTCCTGGAGTGGGCACGCGTCGCCGATCAGGCAGGCCTCGACGTGTTCGGCGTCGGTGAGCACCACCGGCCCGACTTCGCGGTCTCGTCCCCGCAGATCGTGCTCGCCGCCGCAGCGCGGGAGACCGAGAGCATCCGCCTGACGAGCACGGTCACCGTGCTCTCGAGCGCCGACCCCGTCCGCCTGCACGAGGAGTTCGCGACGCTCGATCTGCTCAGCGGCGGTCGCGCCGAGATCACCGCGGGTCGCGGTGCCTACATCGAGTCGTTCCCGCTGTTCGGGCAGGACCTGCAGCGCTACGACGAGTACTTCGACGACCGCCTCGACCTGTTGCTCGCCGCCCGCGAGAGCAGCGAGATCACGTGGACGGGAACGACGCGCGCCCCGCTTCGGGATGCCGGCGTGTACCCGCGTCCGCAGCAGGAGAAGCTCCCGGTCTGGATCGCGGTCGGCGGCACTCCGGCCTCCGCCGCCCGCGCCGGCTCCCTCGGGCTGCCGATGTACCTCGCGATTCTCGGCGCCCCGCCGCGGTTCCGTGCGCTCGCCGCACTGCACCGCGAATCGGCTTCCGCCGCGGGGCTCGCCGCACCGCAGCTGGGCGTGACCTCGCACTTCCACGTAGCCGAGACGACGCAGGCCGCGCGCGACGCGTTCTTCCCGCACTACGCCGCCTACTTCGCCGAGAACATGCCGCGCGGCGGGCGACTCGACCGTGACACCCTCGACACCTGGGCGGATCCAGGCGGAGCGCTGTTCGCGGGCAGCCCTGCGGAGATCACCGACAAGATCCTGTGGGAGCACGAGATGCTCGGCCACACGCGCTTCCTCGCGCAGGTCGGCCTCGGCGGCATCAGCCAGCGCGACACGCTGCGCTCGATCGAGCTGCTTGCGACCGAGGTGCTGCCCGAGGTGCGCAAGGCGCTCCGCCCGGCCTAGCCGACGCCCGCCAGAGCCCCGCGACACGTTGCGGTCTCGTTACAAATCGTGCGGCGGATTCGTGTTGAGGCCCCCTCGCGCGCATGATTGAGTGCATCGCCGCGTCCACCCGATGCGGCACGACCTTCACAGACGAGGGAGATCCATGTCTTCGCACATCCACAGGGGCCGCGTTGGCCTCGCCATCGGCGCGATCGGCGTCACGAGTCTGATCCTGGCCGGCTGCGCCGGCGGCGGGAACACAGGCGACGGAGACGGCGGAGGCGGTGGCGGTGGCGGCACGGTCATCGTCGGCACCACCGACAAGGTCACCACGCTCGACCCGGCCGGTTCCTACGACAACGGCTCGCTGGCGGTTCAGACCCAGGTCTTCCCGTACCTGGTCAACACCGACTACAACAGCACCGAGGTCGTCCCCGACCTCGCAGAGTCGGCAGAGTTCACCTCGCCGACCGAGTACACCGTCACGCTCCCCGAGGGCTTGAAGTGGGCGAACGGCAACGACCTCACGTCGGCAGACGTGAAGTTCTCGTTCGAGCGCAATATCGCCATCGCCGACCCGAACGGCGCATCGAGCCTGCTGTACAACCTCGACACCATCGACGCCCCGGACGACACCACCGTGGTCTTCCACCTGAAGACCGAGAACGACCAGGTCTTCCCGTTCATCCTCACGAGCTTCCCCGGCGCGATCGTCGATGACGAGGTGTTCGCGGCTGACGCGCTCACCCCCGATCAGGACATCGTCGACGCGAACGCCTTCGGCGGCCCGTACACGATCACCTCGTGGGACTTCAACAAGACCGTCGAGTTCGCCCCGAACGAGAGCTACAAGGGACTTCTCGACGCCGCGGCCAACGACGGTGTCATCCTCAGCTACTACGCCGAGTCCTCGAACCTCAAGCTCGCCGTCCAGCAGGGTGACGTCGACGTCGCGTACCGCAGCCTGTCTGCCACCGACGTCGAAGACCTCGGCACGAACGACGACGTGCAGGTCATCGACGGCCCCGGCGGCGAGATCCGCTACATCGTCTTCAACTTCAACACGCAGCCGTACGGCGCGACGACCAGTGACGCCGACCCGGCCAAGGCTCTCGCCGTCCGCCAGGCCGTCGCCGACCTGATCGACCGCGACGCCATCTCCGACCAGGTCTACAAGGGCACCTACACCCCGCTGTACTCCTACGTCCCCGAGGGCTTCGCCGGCGCAACCGAGTCGCTGAAGGGTCTCTACGGCGACGGCAACGGAGCACCGGATGCCGACAAGGCCAAGGCCGCGCTGGAGGATGCAGGCGTCACCGTCCCGGTGAAGCTGAGCCTGCAGTACAGCCCCGACCACTACGGCCCGTCGTCCGGCGACGAGTACGCGCTGATCAAGTCGCAGCTCGAGGACAGCGGCCTGTTCTCGGTCGACCTGAAGTCCACCGAGTGGGTCCAGTACTCCGAGGACCGCACGGCTGACGTCTACCCGGCGTACCAGCTCGGCTGGTTCCCGGACTACTCCGACGCGGACAACTACCTCACGCCGTTCTTCCTCAAGGAGAACTTCCTGGGCAACCACTACGACAACGCCGAGGTCAACGACCTCATCCTGAAGCAGGCCGTCGAGGCCGACCCCGACACCCGCACCGCGGACATCGAGAAGATCCAGGACCTCGTGGCCCAGGACCTGTCGACGGTTCCGTACCTGCAGGGTGCTCAGGTGGCCGTCGCCGGCAAGAGCGTGGACGGCGTCATCCTCGACGCTTCGTTCAAGCTCCGCTTCGCTCCGATCACCAACAACTAGCGTGTCTGGCCGTCGGGTGTGCGTCGTGTGCGCACACCCGACGGCCGACGCCTGTATTCCGTCATGACGACAGATATCTCCGTCCCGGCGGCCGGCCCTGCGCCCGCTGCCCCCGCATCGCCCACCTCACGCCGACGACCGAGCAGTGGAAGCTCGCTCGGACGCTATGTGCTGGTGCGGTTCCTGCTGATGATCCCCACGGTGCTGATCCTGGTCACCGTGGTGTTCTTCCTCATCCGCCTCACCGGTGACCCGATCACCGCTGCACTCGGCGGCCGGCTCCCTGCCGATCAGCTCGCGCAGCGCATCCACGAGGCCGGTTACGACCGGCCGATCCTGGTGCAGTACTTCGAGTACCTCGGCCAGATCCTCACCTTCAACTTCGGTACGACCATCACCGACCGCCAGCCGGTCGTCGAAGTGCTGGTCACCTACGGTGGCGCCACGCTCGAGCTGGTCTGCTACGCCCTGATCGTCGCCTTCGCCGTCGGCATCCCGTTCGGCATGATCGCCGCCGCAAAGCGCGACCGCTGGCCGGATGCCGCTCTGCGCGTCTCCGCGATCCTGTTCTACGCCACCCCGGTGTTCTTCTCCGGTCTCGTGGCGAAGCTCATCTTCTCGGTGTGGCTCGGCTGGCTGCCGGTCTCTGGTCGCGCGAATGTGCGAACGGAGGTCGCCCTCAACCGCAGTGGCGGAACCGGGATCTACCTGATCGACGCGATCGCGACGGGCAACCCGGTGTACATCCAGGATGTGCTCCTGCACGCCGTGCTTCCCGCCCTCACGCTGGGGCTCCTCACCGCCGGCATCTTCCTGCGGCTGGTGCGCACCAACGTCATCGGCACGTACAACATGCCGTACATCGATGCGGCTCGTTCACGCGGCGTTCGCGAGGGGCGTCTCGTGCGCAAGCACGCGTACCGCCCCGCACTGATCCCGATCATCACGGTCATCGGCCTGCAGATCGCGCTCATGCTCGGCGGCGCCGTGCTGACCGAGACGACGTTCGAGTGGAAGGGCCTCGGGTTCCAGCTCGCCGCCTACCTGAGCGCACGCGACTTCGTCGCCGTGCAGGGCATCGTCGCGATGATCGCGATCATCGTCGCGCTGACGAACTTCATCGTCGACATCGTCGCGGCCTTCATCGACCCGAGGGTGAGGTACTGACATGGCGAAGAACAGCTTCTTCGCACGGCTCCCCGTGATCCGTCAGCTGCGTCAGAGCGTCGGCCTTCAGCGCGGGATGCTGGTCGCCGGTCTCGTGCTGACCGGCATCTTCCTGATCTGCGCGATCTTCGCGCCCCTGCTCGCGCCGTACGAGTACAACCAGCTCAAAGGCGAAGACGGCAACTTCGGCGCCCAGCAGGCACCCAGCGCCGCGCACCTGCTCGGTACGACGGTCGGCGGGTACGACGTCCTCTCCCGCGTGATCTGGGGTGCGCAGACCGCACTCATGGTCATCATCGTGGCCGTCGCCCTCTCCGTCGTCATCGGCGTGCTGCTCGGACTCGTCTCCGGCTACCTCGGTGGCTGGGTCGACCGGATCCTCGTCGTCGTCGCCGATGCGATCTACGCGTTCCCGACGCTTCTGCTGGCGATCGTCGCCGCGATCGCGATCTCGGGCGGCCAATCGGGTCTCTGGCCCGGCGTGATGGCCGCCGCCGTCTCGATCACCGTGGTGTTCGTGCCGCAGTACCTCCGCGTCGTTCGAGCAGAGGTCGTGCGGGTGAAGGCCGAGGCGTTCGTCGAGTCGGCCAGGGTCATCGGTGCGTCGAACGGACGCATCATGTTCCGCCACGTGCTGCGCAACTCCACCAGGACGCTGCCGCTGATCGTGACGCTCAACGCCTCCGAGGCGATCGCCACGCTCGCCGCCCTCGGCTTCCTCGGCTTCGGCATCGAGCCGACGGCCGCCGCCGAGTGGGGGTACGACCTCAACAAGTCGATCAGCGACGTCGCAGCCGGCATCTGGTGGACGGCGGTCCCGCCAGGGCTCGCGATCGTGCTGGCGGTGCTCGGCATCACCCTCATCGGCGAGAGCCTGAACGACCTCGCCGACCCCCGCCTGCGGGCCCGCCGGCGTGCGAGCAAGACGCCCGCAGATGCCGTGGCCGCGACGCAGCCGATCGCACGTGAAGACCTGGGAGAGGTGCAGTGATGGCATCCGCTGTCGAGATCAACGACCTGGACGTCACGTTCGTCACGGACGGCGGCGATGTGCACGCCGTCCGCGGCGTCAGTCTGGATGTTCGCGCGGGCGAAGTGCTCGCGATCGTCGGTGAGAGCGGATCGGGCAAGACCGTCACGGCGCGCTCGATCCTCGGGCTCCTGCCCGAGACCTCGACGGTGCGCGGTGCCGTCGTCGTCGACGGCACGGACGTCACGACTCTGGATGCCGCAGGCCTGCGCAGGCTGCGCGGTGAGAAGGCCGCGATGGTGTTCCAGGAGCCGTCGACGGCCCTGAACCCGGTGTTCTCCGTCGGGTGGCAGCTCGCCGAGGGCCTCCGTGCGCACGGCAACGTGTCGAAGAAGGAGGCGCGACGCCGAGCGATCGACATGCTGCGGAGGGTCGGCATCCCCGAGCCGGAGCGGCGAGTGGACGACTACCCGCACCAGTTCTCGGGCGGTCAGAAGCAGCGCGTCGTCATCGCGATGGCCCTCGCTCTCGACCCCGCGGTGATCATCGCGGATGAGCCGACGACGGCGCTCGACGTGACCGTGCAGGCCGAGATCCTCGAGCTGCTGCGGACCCTGCGGGACGAGGAGGGCACGGCGATCGTGCTCATCACCCACAACATGGGTGTCGTCGCAGACCTCGCCGACCGCGTGGCGGTGATGCTCGAGGGCGAACTCGTCGAGACCGCCCCCGTCAGGGAGCTGTTCGCCGACCCGCAGCACGAATACACGCGGAGACTGCTCGCCGCCGTGCCGCGGCTGCAGGTCAGCGAGCGCGAGGCGCCGGTGTCCGAGACGGGACCGCTCGTCAAGGCCGAAGGGCTCGTGATCGAGTACGCCGGGCGTTTCGGGCGGAACGCGTTCCAGGCCGTGAAGGGCGTGGACTTCACGCTCTCACCGGGTGAGGTCGTGGGACTGGTCGGAGAGAGCGGATCGGGCAAGACCACGATCGGACGCGCGATCGCCGGACTCACCCCCGTCGCAGGCGGCTCGCTCGAGGTGCTCGGCATGGAGATGCTCGGGATGAAGGAGCGCCGGTTCCGTCCTCTGCGGAATCAGCTCGGCTTCGTCTTCCAGGATCCGGCGACCAGCTTCAACCCGCTGCTGACGATCGCGCAGAACGTCGCAGAACCGCTGATCGTGCACGGCCTGGCGAAGAACCCGGTCGATGCCCGAGGCAAGGTCGACGAGCTGCTCGAAGCCGTGCAGTTGTCGGGATCGTACGGCGACCGGTTCCCGCACGAGCTCTCGGGTGGGCAGCGCCAGCGCGCATCGCTCGCCCGAGCACTGGCTCTGGACCCGAAACTGCTCATCGCCGACGAGCCGACCAGCGCCCTGGACGTCTCCGTACAGGCGAAGGTCCTCGAGCTGTTCGGCGAGCTGCAGGAGCGGTTCGGATTCGCGACGCTGTTCATCACGCACGATCTCGCTGTCGTCGACATGCTCGCGCACAAGGTCGTGGTGCTGCACCACGGTGAGATCGCCGAGTCCGGCCCGACCGCACAGGTGCTGGGCAACCCGAAGGACGACTACACGCGCAGGCTCATCGCGAGCCTTCCCGTCCCCGATCCGGTCGAGCAGGCCGCCCGCCGCGCCGCCGCGCGCGGCTGACCTCGCTGCCGAGAAACCATTTCCAGCACGAGACACCACCTCAAGGGGTGTTTCTCGGGCTGGAAGTGGTTTCTCGCGGGCGGGCGTCAGCGGCCGAGCTCGGCGGCGACGGCAGCCCGCAGCCATGCGCGATAGCGTTCGGGGCTCCACCCGGACTGCGCCACGAGCTGCTGGTACGCCTCGGGCGAGAGCAGGAACGACAGCACCGCCGCGGTGCCGGCGACATCCTGCGTGTGCGCGGCGAGTCCGCGCCGCACGAGCTCTGTGACGAACGCGATGTTGTCGGCGGCTCGACGGGCCAGCATCCCCTGCAGCGCGGCATCGACGACCGGGTCGGACAGCGCGGCACCCAGCAGCACCGTCCACAGCGCGTGACCACGGGCGTTCGCCGCGGCGATCTGCGTCAGCACGGCGTCGAGGAACCCGGCATCCGGGACATCCAGGACGCCAGCCGCAACCTCGGTGTCGGTCAGCGAGTCGGCCCCCTCCGAGCCCGAAAACGTGACCTCGAAGGCCGAGATGAGCAGCTCGGCCTTCGACGACGCCGACTTCACCGTCTCGCTGGACACCCCGGCCTCGCGCGCGATTGCCGCGATTGTGGTCGCCTGGTAGCCGTTGGTGGCGAAAAGGCGGGCGGATGCTTCGATGATGCGTCGTCGTGTCTCGAGCGCCTGCTGCGCCCGCAGCTCGGAGCGGTAGGCACGGGGAGCCTCAGAAACCATTGACTTTCCTCACGGGGTGATGAATACTTCTTCAGTAAATTCAACCTTACGGAAAGAACAGCGCATGTCCACTTACCTCATCACCTGTACGCCGGCGCACGGCCACGTTCTGCCGCTGCTTCAGATCGCGCGTCACCTCATCGAGCGCGGCGACGAGGTGCGCTTTCTGACCAGCATCCGCTACGCCGAACGCGTCACCGCGACCGGCGCACAGTTCGTCGCACTGCCGGCCGACGCCGACGTCGACCTGGACGACGCGGATGCCGCGTTCCCCGAGCGCGTGGGCCTGACCGGCCCCGCGGCTCTCCGCTTCGATATGAGCAACCTGTTCATCCGTCCCGGCGCCGCGCAGCTCGCCGCTGTGCGGGCCGAGATCGCCCGCGGCCAGATCGACGCGATCCTGTCCGAACCGCTGTTCGTCGGCTGCGCGCTGCTCCAGTTGCTGCCGAAGACCCGGAGACCGCCGGTCGTCGTGCTCGGAATCTTCCCGCTCGGCGCCCGCAGCCGCGACACGGCGCCGTTCGGCCTCGGCGTCACCCCGATGCCCGGACCCATCGGTCGACTGCGCAACGCAGCGCTGCGCACCATGGCCGAGCGTGTCATCTTCGGCGGCGTGCAGAAGGAGGCCGACGCCATGGCTGTCCGCGAGACCGGGCAGCTGCTCGGCGGCTTCGTGCTCGACTGGCCCGGTCGCGCCGACGCGTACGTGCAGTTCACGGTGCCGGAGTTCGAGTATCCGCGCCCGGATCTGCCCGGAACCGTGCAGTTCGCCGGGCCGTTGACTCCGAGACCGGCGAACACCGGCGACCTGCCGGACTGGTGGGGCGACCTCGACGGGTCGCACCCCGTTGTCCACGTCACTCAGGGCACGATCGCGAACTCCGACTTCACGCAGCTCGTGATCCCCACGATCACGGCGCTCGCGGCATCTGACGCTCTCGTCGTCGTGTCCACCGGCGGTAGGCCGATCGACACGCTCCCGTCCGACCTGCCGATCAACGTACGCGTCGCGGAGTACCTGCCGTACGACCGGCTGCTGCCGCTCGTCGACGTGCTCGTCACGAACGGCGGCTACGGCGGTGTGCAGCAGGCGCTGTCCCATGGGGTGCCGATCGTCGTCGCAGGGCAGACCGAGGACAAGGTCGAGGTGTCGGCCCGCGTCGGATGGTCGGGTGCCGGGGTGAACCTGCGCGCGACCACGGTCAGGCACGAGCGTGTGCGCGCAGCAGTCGAGAAGGTCCTGCACGATGCGTCCTACCGCGCGAACGCCGAGCGCATCGGCGCCGCCATGCGCGCCTCCGACGCCGAGGCGGCGCTGGTCGAAGCGCTGGATGCTGTGACCCTCGACTGGGTTCGGGCGGCCTGACGCCCCCCGCTTCTCGCGGGCGGGTGTGCGACGAGGGGCGGTGCTACGCGAGCACGCGCAAGAACATCCACCCGACGCCCACCAGAACGACGATCAGGATCATGACCCAGCGGCCGCTCCGCTTCAGCCGCCGACCCTGCCTGGCCACCCCGGGCGGCGGCGTCAGCATCCCGGCCGGGGGCGCGAACGGCAGCGCGTGCGTGCCGGCGCCGGTGCTCCCGGCATCCGGAACACCGGCGGGCGCACCCGGGGCGGATGCCGAGGCCGATGAGTACGTCGGGCCCTGCTCCTGGATCAGTCGATCATCGCGCCACCGCGCCCACTGATCGAGCTTCGTCATCAGCGCGCCGACGGCGCCGAACAGCCAGGCCCAGGTCGCGGCATCCAGCGTCGAGGCCTCCCGCTTGGTGTAGAGGAAGAGCCAGTCGTCGACGATCTCGACGTCGAGCTGAGCTGCGCTGTCGATGAAGCGAGCCATGATGTCGGGGGTGAACAGGTACAGGGCGTCCTGCTCGTAACCCTCGGGGCAGTACAGCGTGAAGTACTTGTCGAAATCGCCCTCGAGCGAGAGCCGCTGGTCCCTGGCGAAGGAAGCAGGCAGGTTCGATCCGAACCCGTTGTTGCCGAGGGCGTCGAGCACGATGTTCGGCAGCGGAACGTCGAGCTTCACGGCGACGTAGCCCCACTTGTAGGTCGTGGAATTCTTGCCCGACTTCACCGTGTACTGGTAATTGCCGAACTCCACGAACCGTGGCGTGTGCCCGCGGACGAGTTGCGTCGCCCTGCGCGAACGGCCGAGATGGAAGATCATGCCGGGCAGCGGCGGATCATCCACCTGGTCCTGGTACGTCATGCCGTTCGCCGTGGCGAAGCGGCTGAGGCGGAAGCGCGCGACGCGGCTCCGGCGGTGAGCGATGAAGGCGAACGCGGCGATGGCGACGAGCACCACGAAGAAGAACAGGAACGGCAGACCGATGATGGCCGATCCGCTCCGGATGCCGGCGGAGATGCCGACCGCGACCATCGGCAGCGCGACGGCGGCCATGATCGCGACCACGATGACCACGATGACCGTGCTCGCCACGGACCCTCCGGCCCCGCGTGCCCGCATCTCGCGGACGAACGCGCTGACGTCCTTCGGATCGACGGGCTCGGTGAGCGGTCGGGCGTCGAAGGAGACCGGTGCGGGCGTTGTCACGCCTCAACGGTAGCCGCCGACCCCGCACCGCACGTCATCCGGCGCTTACACTGGACGAAACTCTGCTCGAGGACGATCAGAGATCGAGTCATGGACGATCGGAGACTCGTGTCATCGCCGTGGTCCGCATCGCGTGGTGTCTCACCCGAGACATCCCGGCTGATCATCGAGCGCGCACACGAAGAGCTCGTCGCCGGCAACCTCGACGACCGGCGTCTCGAACAGGTGCGGCCGCTCGTCCGCGATTCGTGGGAGCGGTCACGGCGGCAGAAGGTCGGCGCGGATGGTCTGCCTCCACTCGCGCTCACCGCAGAGGACCTGGAGCACTATCGACTCGAGCATCCGCTCGCCGGGGTCATGGAGATGATCCGTTCACTGCTGCTGCCGGGGGATCCGGCGGAGTCCGGGGTGATCGTGGCGGTCGGAGACCACGCCGGGCGCCTGCTGTGGGTCGAGGGTGACCTGCACACGAGGGTGATGACCGGCGAGATGGGCTTCGTCGCGGGCGCGAACTGGTCAGAGGATGCCGTGGGCACCTCTGCGCCCGGTACCGCTCTGGCGCTCGGCGAATCGGTGCAGATCCACCAGGCCGAGCACTACAACAGGCTCGTGCACCCCTGGTCGTGCACCGCGGCCCCGGTGTTCGACCCTGAGACGCGGCGGATCCTCGGTGTCATCGATGTCACCGGCGGGCCCGAGGTGGCGACGCCGCAGGCGCGTCTGCTCGTGGATGCCACGGCTCGCGCGGTCGAATCAGAACTGCTCGTCGGCCGGCTTCGGGCACGTGCGACTCCGACACGATCGCCGTCGGCACGAGCCGCGTCGGCACGACCCGCGGCGAAGCACACCTCGCCGATGCGTGCGACGTTGCGCGTGCTCGGGAGGGATCGGGCACGGCTCGAGACGGCAGGAGCGGGTGCCGCCCTCGAACTCAGCGCGCGGCATGCGGAGATCCTGCTCATGCTCGCCGTGCACCCCCACGGCGTTTCGGCCGAACGGCTCGCCGAGCTCGTCTACGGCGACGGGGCATCCCCCGACACGCTGCGCCCGGAGATGGTGCGGCTGCGCAAGGCGCTGCAGGGTTCGGCGCCCGCACTGGTGCCGGAGTCCCGACCGTATCGACTCACCGCGGGGTTGGAGACCGACGCCCAGAACATGATCGCCCTCCTGAATCGCGGTGCGCACCGGGTCGCGCTCACGACATACGCGGGGCCGGTGCTTCCCGAGTCGAGGTCGCCGGGCGTCGAGGAGGTCCGCGCCACGGTGCGCGCAGTTCTTCGTGAGGCGATGCTCACCGAGGCGAGCATCGACGTGCTGCTGACCTACGCCGACATCCCCGAGGGCGCCGAAGACGAAGAGGTGCTGCAGCTGTGCCTCGAGATGCTGCCGGCGCGCTCGCCGCGGCGCGCGGGGCTCGTCACCCGCATCGAGCGGCTGCAGAACAGCTGACTGCAACCATCCGCAACGTTGTGCATCGGCGTGCAACGTCCGGAGTCCTATCGTCGACGCACAGCCTGCAGCGACGCCGCTGCGACCCGTCGAAGGAGACAGTCATGACCATTGTCGAAGAGATCGCGTCCACCGCATATGCCGCGCCGGGTACGGCGGGCGCCATCGCGGACTATCGCCCGCGCTACGGGCATTACATCGGCGGAGAGTTCGTCGATCCCGTCAAGGGGCAGTACTTCGAGAACGTCAGTCCGGTCAACGGCAAGCCCTTCACCGAGGTCGGGCGCGGTACGACCGAGGACATCGACCGGGCGGTCGACGTCGCCTGGAAGGCGTTCGCCGGTTGGGGCAAGACGAGTCCTGCCGAACGCTCCGTGATCCTCAACAGGATCGCCGATCGCATCGAGCAGAACCTCGAGCGCATCGCCGTCGCCGAGACGTGGGAGAACGGCAAGCCGGTGCGCGAGACGCTCGCCGCCGACATCCCCCTCGCCGTCGATCACTTCCGCTACTTCGCCGGGGTCCTCCGCGCACAGGAGGGCGGCATCAGCCAGCTCGACGAGAACACGGTCGCGTACCACTTCCACGAGCCGCTCGGCGTGGTCGGCCAGATCATCCCGTGGAACTTCCCGATCCTCATGGCCGTGTGGAAGCTCGCCCCGGCGCTCGCCGCAGGCAACTGCGTCGTCATCAAGCCGGCCGAGCAGACTCCGGCATCCCTGCTGTTCCTGTTCGACATCATCGGAGACCTGCTGCCGGCCGGCGTCGTGAACATCGTCAACGGCTTCGGCATCGAGGCGGGTGCACCGCTCGCGCAGCACAAGCGCATCCGCAAGGTCGCTTTCACCGGCGAGACCACCACCGGTCGCCTCATCATGCAGTACGCCTCGCAGAACCTCATCCCCGTCACGCTCGAACTCGGAGGCAAGTCGCCGAACGTGTTCTTCGAGGATGTCGCGCGCTCCACGAACGACCCGTACTACGACAAGGCTCTCGAGGGCTTCACGATGTTCGCTCTGAACCAGGGCGAGGTGTGCACGTGCCCGTCGCGGGCGCTGATCCAGCGCTCGATCTACGACGGGTTCCTGGCCGACGGCCTCGATCGGGTCGGAAAGGTCGTTCAGGGAAACCCGCTCGATCGGACGACGATGATCGGCGCGCAGGCATCGAACGACCAGCTGGAGAAGATCCTCAGCTACATCGACATCGGCAAGCAGGGCGGTGCCAGACTCCTCACCGGCGGGGAGCGCGTCGACCTCGGCGGCGACCTGACCGACGGCTTCTACGTCGCCCCCACCGTCTTCGAGGGCACCAACGACATGCGCATCTTCCAGGAGGAGATCTTCGGACCGGTGCTGTCGGTGACGAGCTTCGACGGATTCGACGACGCGATCTCGATCGCGAACGACACGCTGTACGGTCTCGGTGCCGGCGTCTGGAGTCGCAGTGGAGACACCGCGTACCGTGCGGGCCGCGCGATCGAGGCCGGCCGCGTCTGGACCAACACCTACCACCAGTACCCGGCGCACGCCGCTTTCGGCGGGTACAAGCAGTCCGGCGTCGGTCGCGAGAACCACAAGATGATGCTCGACCACTACCAGCAGACGAAGAACCTCCTCGTCTCGTACGCCGAAGGCCCGATGGGCTTCTTCTGATCCGCCACGACTTCGGGCGGGTGCCGCCGCTGGCGCCCGCCCGAGACCACGCGAGGAGGATGACATGGTCAGCATCGGCACTTATCAGCGGGTCGCGGTCACGGATGCCGCGGCATCCCTGCTCCGGGATCTCACAGCGCAGCACGGCCCCCTCATGTTCCACCAGTCCGGTGGATGCTGCGACGGATCATCGCCCATGTGCTACCCGGTCGGGATGTTCCTGACCGGACCGAGCGACGTGCTCCTCGGCACGATCGATGCCGGGCTCGACGCGCCCATCGAGGTGTACATGTCCGAGTCGCAGTTCGAGTACTGGAAGTACACGCACCTCATGATCGACGTCGTTCCCGGCAGGGGAGCGGGCTTCTCGGTCGAGGGGCCGACGGGAATGCGGTTCCTCATCCGCTCCCGGATGCTCAACGATGCGGAGCTCGCCTACTTCGGGCTCGCGCCCACCGCCTGACGCCGAGGGTGGGGCAAGTCACCAGGCGTTAACGTGCGGATGCCAGCATCCGAATCCATGCGCAGCGCACAGGTCACCGCGATCCTCCCCGCCAAGGATGCCGCACCGTACATCGGCACCACGCTCGAGACGCTGCTGCGCCAGTTCGAAGACACCTCTGCCCTCAAGCTCGTCGCGATCGACGACGGCTCCAGCGACGGGACAGGCGACATCATGCGTGCGTACGCCGAGCGGTTCGCCCACGCCGAGGTGCTCGGAAACGCGTCGCCCAGCGGTCTCGCCACGGCTCGCAACCAGGGCCTCGCCCGTGTCGAGGGCGACGCCTTCTGCTTCATCGACGGCGACGACTGGATGCAGCCGCACCGGCTGCAGGTCCTCACCGAGAAGCTGCACGGGTTGGACTGCGACTTCCTGCGGACCGACCACGTCCGGGTGACCGGCCAGGAGCGCACTCTCGTGCGGGCTCCGCACCCGTGGCGCGGCGTCGTCGCCTCGCCGCGCGACGCGATCCTCCCCGCCGACGACAAGACCATGGTCGACTACCCGTTCGCGTGGGCCGGCATCCTCCACCGCCGCGTGATCGACGACGGGCTGGCCGCCTTCCCCGACGGGCTGTTCACCGCCGAGGACCGGCCGTGGATCTGGCGGCTGCACCTGCAGGCTCGGCGCTTCGCGGTCGTCGACGCCCCGGCGCTGCTGTATCGCCGCGGGGTCGCGACCTCGCTCACCCAGGTGCACGATCGCCGCCAGCTCGACTTCGCGCGCGCCATGGCGCAGGTGCTCGAGATCGTGCGGGCGGATGCCGAGGCCGAGCGCTTCCTCCCCAAAGCGGTGCAGACGGTCCTGGCCCTGAGCTCGCACCACATGGTGCGCTCGCGGCGCATGGACGCCGGGCTCCGCCGTGACATGCGCCGCAGCATCCGGGGCCTGCTCGCGACCCTTCCCGCCGACGACGCCGCGCGCGCCCTGCAGCGACTCGACGGATCGCGCCGCCGGGTGCTGGCGCGATCGCTGCGGAAGGCGGGGCGCACGACGTGACCGTCCTGTTCGCGCTGCACAGCGCCTACGGCCTGACCACCGCGGCCGCCGCCATCGACGAGGGGCTGTTCGGGGGCGACGGGCAGTGGGGCAGCGGCGAGCGGGTTCTCGTGCCGTTCAACTCCGCTCGGGTGCCGGAGACGACGGTCGGCATCGACGCCCACGCCGGGCTGGCTTCACTGCGCGTCCGGTTCGATCGGGTCGAGTCGCTCGACGCGCTGCTGCAGCCGCGGCATCCGAGCTCCTGGGCACCTCCCGCCGACGAGTTCCCGGTCCTCCGCCGCCTGCTCGAGCGCGCATGGAACCTCGACGACGACCTCGAACTGTGCGTGCAGAGTCCGCAGGTCGCGCCGGCCAGCACGTTGATGGCGCTGTTCCCGAACGCGCGCCTGACGATCATCGGCGACGGACTCATGACGTATTCGCCGATCCGCGTGCAGCTGCCCCGTACTGTCGTCGCGCGCATCGGTCGCGTGGTCTACGCCGACGTCGTCCCCGGCGTCGAACCGCTCGTGTTCCGGGAATCGGGGGCCGCGCGGACGCCGGTGCCGGCCGCTCGCTTCGCCGCAGCACTTGAGGAGACCGCACTCGCTGAGACCGGGGGATCCGACCCCGAGCTCGACGCGCTCGCCGACGGCACGCCGTCTGATGAACGAGGCACCGCGCTCGTGCTCGGGCAGTATCTCGCAGCCCTCGGCCTCGTCTCGTCCGACGAGGAAGTCGGGATGCAGCAGGACATGATCGACGCGGCGCTGCAGTGGAAGCCCGCCCGCATCGTGTTCAAGCCGCACCCGTCGGCGCCGCCCGCGCTCACCGACGCGGTGCGCGAGCGCGCGGAGAGCCATGGCCTCGACTTCGTCGTCTACCGCGGGCCGGTGCCGGCCGAGATCGTCGCTGAGCGATTGGATGCCGTCGGGGTCGTCGCCGGGTTCTCCACCGCCCTGCCGACCATCCGCGCTCTGTACGGACGGCCGATCGCCTCGGTAGGAACGCGCCGGATGCTGCGCGGTCTGAGTCCCTTCGAGAACAGCAATCGCGTGCCGACGACGATCGTGGATGCTCTGACCAGAGCCGATTCGCCGTACGCGTCGCCGGAACGGCTGCAGCTGCTGACCGACGCGGTCGGCTACGCGATGCAGCCGAAGATCGCGGCATCCCTGCGTCCCCGCGCCGAGGAACTGCTTCGTTCGATGCCGCAGATCGAGCGCGACCGGTACTTCGACCCGGCGCGGCTGGCAAAGCTGCGACTGCCCGGTGCTCCGGTCGAGAGCCTGCCCCGACGCATGCTGCGCTCGGCCGGGGGAGTGGGTCGCGTCGAGGAGCTGCGCCTGACGATCCATGGCGCGCGTCGTCGCGCAGCCCGAGCATGGAAGGCGGTGCGCGGGCTATGACGCACGCACTCACGGTCGCGATCATCCCCGCGCGCGGGGGGTCGAAGGGCGTTCCGCGCAAGAACCTCCGTCTGGTCGGCGGAGTGCCGCTCGTCGAGCGCGCCGTGCGGGCGGCGGCCGCGGCATCCAGGATCGATCTCGTCGTCGTCACGACCGATGATGCCGAGATCTCCGCGGCGAGCACCGCAGCGGGCGCGATGGTCGTCCAGCGCCCTGCGGGCCTCGCGGGCGACGAGGCATCCTCCGAGAGCGCGCTGCTGCACGCGATCGACGCGCTCGAAGCCGACGGTGAGACCGTCGGCACGGTGGTCTTCGTGCAGGCGACCTCGCCGTTCATCCCCTCAGCCGGGATCGACGAGGCGGTCTCGCATATCCGTGAAGACCGATACGACAGCGTCTTCTCCGCGTTCGAGACCTACGGGTTCCTGTGGCGTCGCGACGAGCACGGACATGCCGAGGCGATCAACCACGACGCCGAACACCGCCCGCGGCGGCAGGATCGCGAGCCGCACTACCTCGAGACCGGAGCGTTCTACGCCTTCACAGCGGCAGGGTTCCGCGCGGCGGGGCACCGCTTCTTCGGACGCATCGGCATCGTCGAGGTACCGGAGCGCACCGCGATCGAGATCGACGACGAACAGCAGCTCGCTGTGGCATCCGCCATCGCCGCACTCGATGAGCCGTCCGTCGATGCAGCCCAGCCGGAGTCGATCCCTGCGAAAGCGATCGTCACGGACTTCGACGGCGTCCACACCGACGACACCGCCTTCGTCGACAGCGAGGGGCGCGAGTTCGTCCGGGTCAGCCGCGCGGACGGCATGGGCGTCTCGCGGCTGCGCCGGACCGGCATCCCGATGCTCATCATCTCGACCGAGACGAACTCGGTCGTCGGCGCTCGAGGGCGCAAGCTGCGGGTTCCCGTTCTGCAGGCGATCGACGACAAGGCAGCAGCGCTCTCCGAGTGGGCGGGCGAGCAGGGCATCGCGCTCGACGACATCGCCTATCTCGGCAACGACGTCAACGATCTCGGGGCGATGGCCATCGTGGGCTGGCCGATCGCCGTCGCCGACGCCCGCCCGGAGGTGCGCGCTGCCGCCCGCGTCGTCCTGTCGCACGGCGGCGGCGATGGGGCGGTGCGCGAGCTCATCGAGCGCGTTCTGCTCGCCGACCGGCCCCGGTAACCTCCGCGTCTCGCGCCGTTCAAAGTCGGGGCGTACCCAGGAGAGATGGGGCATTTCCGGCCTCAGGCCGTACGACAGGAGGCGACATGACCGTCAGCATCGGCTCACACGTGATCGGCGGGGGCCGCCCGGCCTATGTCATCGCGGAGATCGGCCTGAACCACAACGGCGACGTGGAGATCGCGAAGCGTCTCATCGACGTCGCGGCGAACGCGGGCGCGAACGCCGTGAAGTTCCAGAAGCGCACGCCCGAGATCGCGACACCGGAGCACATGCGCGACGTCCAGCGGGAGACGCCGTGGGGCACGATGAGTTATCTGGACTACCGCCGCCGCGTGGAGTTCGGGCGCGACGAGTACATCGAGGTCGGCGATTACGCCACGATGCGCGGACTCGACTGGTTCGCCTCGCCGTGGGACGTGCCGAGCGTCGAGTTCCTCGAAGAGCTGAACGTCGTCGCGCACAAGGTGGCTTCGGCATCCCTCACCGACACCGAGCTCCTCGAGGCTCTTCGCGAGACGGGCAAGCCGATCATCCTCTCGACGGGCATGTCGACGATGGATCAGATCGATCGCGCGATGGACGTCCTGAACACCGATCGCGTCATCCTCATGCACGCGACGTCGACATATCCGATGGAGCCCGACGAGGCGAACATCCGCATGATCTCCACGCTGCGTGACAGGTTCGCCGGCGTGCCGATCGGATACTCCGGTCACGAGCGAGGGTTGCAGATCTCGCTCGCAGCCGTGGCGCTGGGTGCCGTCGCCGTCGAACGGCACATCACGCTCGACCGCACGATGTGGGGCTCCGACCACGCGGCTTCGCTCGAGCCCGGCGGGCTCGAGCACCTCGTGCGCGACATCCGCATCATCGAGACCGCGCTCGGCGACGGCGTCAAGCGCGTCTTCCCCGGTGAACAGGCGCCGATGGCGAAGCTGCGGCGGGTGGGCGCCTGAGCTCATGAACCCAGAGCCGCGCGCTTCCGAACTTCGAGTCGTGGCGATCGGCGATGCCGACTCCTTCGTGAAGTGGTCGGCGTCGTTGCTGGACGCCGTGCCTGGCATCCGCCGTCACATGCTGCTCGTGCGCACGCCGCTCACGGTCAGCCGCGAGCAGGAGCACATGGCCCTCGCCGGCACGAGCTTCGGCGGTGAATCGGTCACGAGGCTCGGCTTCGACGAGGTTCGCGGCTGGCTGCAGGGGCACCTGCCCGATGTCGTCGTGCTCGCCGGCCGCGGGCACTTCGTGCGGCTGATAGCACGGGTGATCGACCGTCTTCCGCAACGACCGGTGGTCGTGAGCGGACTGCCGGGGATGTCGATCCCGGCCTTGCGCGGTGCGCTCGAGTACCGTCGCGAATCCGATCTGCTCGTGCTGCACTCGCACCGTGAGATCCGGGCCTTCGAGGCTCTGGCCGATCGGCTCGGCATCGTCGTTCCGACGGCCCTCGCGACCCTGCCGTACGCGCGCACCGCGTCAACGGCGAGCGCTCTCTCCCGTTCGCGCGCGGGAGCCGTGGATGCCGTCGGCTCCGGCGCGTCGGATCGCGATCAGCGGATGCCGCGCGGCGGCCTTGCAGTCGCCGAGCGCGAGCGCCGAGGCACCGATCTGATCTTCGCCGCGCAGGCTCTCGTCCCCGCGGAGCGCCATGAGCGCGAGGCGCTCGTCGACATCCTGCGCCGGGCGGCAGCGGCCAGACCGAACCGGCGCGTGGTCGTCAAACTTCGGTCGCGGCCAGGAGAGGCCGAGACGCACCTCGAGCGCGATGCCTACGCCGAGCTGCTGGCGAATCGGCCGGCGAACCTCGTCTTCTCGTACGAGCCGATGGCTCTTGCGCTCTCCCGTGCCGAGGGACTGGTCACGGTCAGCTCGACCGCGGCCGTCGAGGCGATCGCGCGCGGCATCCCGGTCATCGCCCTCAGCACGTTCGGGGTCGAGAAGTCGCTCCTGAACACGGTGTTCGTGGGCAGCGGTCTGCTCGGCGACGCCGACGACGTCGTCGCGCGGCGGTTCCGGCATCCCGAGGCCGATTGGATGCACGACAACTACTTCCATGCCCCGCATGAGTCGGACTGGTGGAGCCGCGTTCAGGAACTCGTCACCCTCCGCCGCGGCGGGGCGCTGCCGGCGAAAGTCGTGCCCACCGGACGCGGCGGTGCGCTGCGGGCGGCGTGGCACCGCAAGAGCGTGCTGGGCTCGGAGGACCGCTCGGTCGCCGGCACTCTCGCGCTCGGCATCGGAGCACCGCTGGTCGACGGCATCCTCGGGATGCGCCGTGCGCGCGGCCGTGCGGGCGAGGACACCTGGGCAGACATCACGACGGACTACACGCTCGAGCCGCGTCCGCAGAAGGACCCCGTCCGCCGCTGAGCCCAGGCGGTGCTGGGCGCTACGCGCCCGATGGGAGAAGGATCTCTCGGCTTCCGGAGCATCCGGACCCGCGAAATCCTTCTTCGCTGGGAGGAACAGGGAACGCGAGCGTTCAGCGGTTGATCTCGTCGGAGTCCCAGTGGAGCGACGAGCTCTCGCGGATCGGCAGCGCTTCGATCGCGGGGTCCGCGCAGATCGCACGGACCAGCTCATGAGACCCGGCCACGACCGTCGAGTCGAAGTCGATCTCGCTCACCATCACCCATGCGCGGTCTTCGGGCCACAACAGGCTCAGTGGTTGATCGCCCCATGGCGCCCGGCTCTGCCACTCCGGGTCAGCGAAGTCCGACAACGAACTGGAGAACAGCACGTGACCGCGGTCGGGCAGTTCGAGTCGGGCGCCCTTCGAGATCTCGTCCGATAGGACGCCGGGCTGCCAGGTCGCGCGCTGAAACGGGTTCTCGAACGGATTGCGGAAGCTCTGCCGCAGCACCTGCTGATGAACCTCGTCGTCACTGAACGAGAGCGATGCTTGAGACGGCCCGGTGCCCGTGTACCCGAGCATCCCGCCCCAGCCTTCCCAGGCCGCCGCGACACAGGAGTCCGGCGTCGTAGTGTGCGTCGAGAGATGGTCGACGAGGCGACTCAGGATGCTGGCATCCAGTGCGCCCTCCAGAGGAGCTGCGAACTCGCGACCGTCCGGAGCGATGCGCGAGTGCCAGTCGCCGTCGGAGGGGGTGCGGACCAGGTGCTGCCAGGATGCCTGTGCATGCAGAGTCGTGCCGAAGGCCGCCGCCGCGTCGGCCCACGTGGCGGGATGCTCGACAGCATCCGGCGCGCGATGGACAAACCCAGGATGGAACACCCGCGCATACGCCTCGTACCCGTGCGGAACGAAGTGGTGCATCGACCAGTCGTCGTCGAGGCGCGCACGCAACCAGTCGCCGACCGAGACGTCCGAGATCCACTCCATGCCGACCACGGTACCCGCCGCCCCCAGCGGGCGTAGCCTGGGCGCGTGACGGTGCTCATCGCGTTCCTCGCCAACGTCCTCGTCGCGATCGCCAAGACGGTCGCGGCGATCATCACGTCCTCAGCGTCCATGGTCGCGGAGGCCGCGCACTCGTGGGCGGATGCCGGCAACGAGATCTTCCTGCTCATCGCCGACCGGCAGGGCGGCCGCAAGAAGGATGAGCGCCATCCCCTCGGCTACGGCCGCAGTGCGTTCGTCTGGTCGCTGATCGCCGCCTTCGGCATCTTCACCGCCGGCGCGATCGTGTCGATCATGCACGGCATCCAGGAGCTGGCCTCCGATGAGCCGGTCGAGAGCCCGGTGATCGCGTACATCGTGCTCGGTATCGCATTCGTCCTCGAGGGCGCGTCGTTCACGCAGGCGCTCGTCCGCTCGCGGCGGCTGGCGCGCGAGCGGGGATCGTCGACGTGGGACTTCGTGATCCAGACGAGCGACACGACGCTGCGTGCGGTGTTCTTCGAGGATGCCGCTGCGCTGATCGGTCTGGTCCTTGCCGGCGGATCCATCGCGCTGCATGAGGTGACGGGCGAGGCGGTGTGGGATGCGGTGGGCTCGATCCTCGTCGGCATCCTGCTGGCGATCGTGGCCGTCCTGCTCATCGGCCGGAATCTCGCTTTCATCGTCGGCACCAGCGCATCGCCCGAGCTGCGCTCGCGCGTCGGGCGGGCGCTGCTGGAAGCGCCGGCGATCGAACGCGTCACCTACCTGCACATCGAATACGTCGGCCCGAACCGGCTGTTCATCGTCGCCGAGATCGACCTTTCCGGCGACGAACGCGAGCACGACGTCGCTCGCCGGCTGCGCGAGGTCGAGCGGCAGATCGAAGCGCACGAGGTGGTCGAGACGGCCGTCCTGTCGCTGTCGGTCGACGACGAGCCGTCGCTGGAGTTCGGCGGCGCAGCGCTCGACTCCACAGCCCCGTTCGCGACACGCCCGGATCTGAAGTAGACTGTTGTGGTTGTCTGCCCACCGAACCGCACTCTGCGGCGCGAAGGGCTGGCACGTGCACACACCCTCCTGCTTCCGAGAAAGTCTCGGAAGCCGTTCAAGTCCGAAGGAGGTGGGTAAGTGACGCACCAGTACGAACTCATGGTCATTCTGAACCCTGAGATCGACGAGCGCCAGGTTGCTCCCACGCTCGACAAGTTCCTGAAGGTCATCACCAACGATGGCGGTTCAGTGGACAACGTCGATGTCTGGGGCAAGCGCCGGCTCGCATACGAGATCCAGAAGAAGAACGAGGGCATCTACGCCGTCGTCAACTTCACCGCTACCAGCGAGGCCACGCAGGAGCTCGACCGTCAGCTGAAGCTGAACGAGCAGATCATGCGCACCAAGGTCCTCCGCGCTGAAGAGGCACAGGCGATGATCGCGTCTGAGGCCAAGCGTTCCGAAGAGAAGGCTGCCCGCAAGGCCGCCAAGGCTGCGAAGGCCTGAGTCTCATGGCCGGCGAAACCGTCATCACCGTGGTGGGAAACCTCACGGCCGACCCCGAGCTGCGTTACACGCAGAACGGGCTGCCGGTGGCGAACTTCACCATCGCATCGACGCCGCGAACCTTCGACCGTCAGGCGAACGAGTGGAAGGACGGCGAAGCGCTGTTCCTCCGTGCGTCCGTGTGGCGCGAGTTCGCTGAGCACGTGGCTGGATCACTGACCAAGGGCATGCGCGTCATCGCGCAGGGCCGCCTGCGTCAGCGCTCCTACCAGGACCGTGAGGGCAACAACCGCACGGCCATCGAGCTCGAGGTCGACGAGATCGGCCCGTCGCTGCGTTACGCGACCGCTCAGGTCACGCGCGCTGCTTCCGGCGGCGCAGGTGGCGGCGGCGGACAGCGTCCGGCTCAGCAGCAGCAGGTGTCGGAGGAGCCGTGGTCAACGCCCGGCTCGTCGACCAGTGCAGATGCCTGGAGCACTCCGGGCAGCTTCGGCGACGACACGCCTTTCTAAACAACTTCTGGATGCCACGGCATCCGCTCATTCACTAAGGAAAAACCATGGCTGGAAAGTCGAGCGGCGACCGCCGCAAGCCGCGGAAGGGTGGCAAGCCCACCGCTCCCGCGAAGTCGATCCGGGTTGGCGTCATTGACTACAAGGACGTCGCGACCCTTCGCAAGTTCATCTCGGAGCGTGGAAAGATCCGCGCCCGTCGTATCACCGGAGTCTCGGTGCAGGAGCAGCGTCTGATCGCCAAGGCGATCAAGAACGCACGCGAGATGGCTCTCCTGCCCTACGCCGGCGCTGGCCGCTAAGGGGTACGGAAATGGCAAAGCTGATTCTCACGAACGAAGTTGCCGGGCTCGGAAGCGCCGGTGACGTTGTCGAGGTCAAGAACGGGTACGCCCGTAACTACCTCATCCCCCAGGGCTACGCGACTGCGTGGACCCGTGGTGGCGCCAAGCAGGTCGAGTCGATCCAGGCCGCCCGCAAGGCACGCGCGATCCACGACCGCGACGAGGCTGTGGCACTCAAGGACAAGATCGAGGGCCAGAAGGTCCGCCTGACGGTCAAGGCCGGCAACGGTGGACGCCTGTTCGGCTCGGTCAAGACCGAGCACGTCGCCGACGCTGTCGAGGCCGCAGGCCTGGGCACGATCGACAAGCGCAAGGTGACCATCACCGCGCCGATCAAGTCGACGGGTGACCACGAGGCCACCGTGCGTCTGCACGAGGACGTCGTCGCCGTCATCACCCTTCAGGTCGTCGCCGCCAAGTAAGCAGCACGGCTCGACGGATGCCCCGAGGTCTTCGGACCCCGGGGCATCCGTCTTTTGGTGTGCGACGTGCGTCCGCTGGGGACGGACGATCGTCATCCGCTGATGGGGATCAGCCGATGACGTGACGTCGCAGCAGTCCGGCTCCGATGAGCAGCATCATCGCGGCGAGCAGGGCCGGGAGGACCGGGAGGTCCGAACCAGTCATGGCGAGCATGTCGCCGTCTGCTGTTGCGAGATTGCCACCCTGCCCGCTGGGGGCGGGGGCGGTGCCGGGGTTCGCGCCCGGAGTCATTCCGGGATCAGTGCCGGGGTCTGTGCCGGGTTCGGTTCCAGGATCGGTTCCCGGGTTTGTTCCGGGGTCTGTTCCGGGGTCGGTGCCCGGATCCGTTCCCGGGTCGACCGCTGGCACGTCGACCGTCGAGTCGCCGATCACACCCACGGCGTTGCCGCCGATCGTGATCGGAATCGAGATCGGCAGTGCCACCTGCGATCCACCGAGGATCGAGTCCGCACCGCCGGTGAGCATGCCGTCACCGCCGCCGGTGCCGCCGGTCATCGGAGCCGTCATACCTGTCGCCGCACTGGAGCCCAGCGCAGAGATGGCGTTGCCGGTCACTGTGACCGGTGCGGTGACCGGAGCTGCGATCTGCGTGCCGCTTGCGACGCCGTCGGTTCCGTCAGTGGCCGGCGCCGTGCCGCTCGCTTCGCCGGCCGGTGCGGTCGCACCGTTGTCGGTTGCGGTGCTTTCTCCGAGGACGGAGATCGCGTTCCCGGTTGCGTTCACCGGTGCGGTGACCGGGGCCACGGCCTGCGTGCCGCTCGCGACGCCGTCCATGCCTCCGGTGTTCGGCATGGCCGAGGTTCCGGTGCTCGGTGTGGTCGGCGCGGCGGTCGCACCGTTGTCGGTCGCGGTGCTCTCTCCGAGGACGGAGACCGCGTTGCCCGTGGCGTTCACCGGTGCGGTGACCGGAGCCATCGCCTGTGTGCCGCTCGCGACACCGTCGGTTCCATCAGTTGCGGCATCCGAGGTGACAGGGGTCGTGGAGACCGGTGCCGGCGACTCGCTCGCCGCCGCCACATCGCTCTCGCCGAGGACGGAGACCGCGTTGCCCGTCACGGTCACCGGCACGTTCACGTCGAGCAGCGCCTGCGTTCCGCTGAGCAGCGAGTCGGTGCCGGACGTCGTCACGGACGGGGTCGCGGGCGCCGCCGGTTCGTTGCTCGCCGGTGCGGCGGGGGCGTCAGCACTGGATGTGCCGAGCACGCTCACCGCGGTGTTGTCGATCGTCACCGGAACATCGACGGTGACCACCGCCTGGGTGCCGGATGCTGTGCCGTCAGCGCCGCTGGTCTGAGCCGTTGGCGTCGACGCGGCTGGCGCCGGGGCCGGCTGGGCTGCAGCGGGCGCCGGAGCATCCGCTGTGGAGGTCCCGAGCAAGGAGATCGCGTTGCCTGTGACATCGACGGGTACCGAGACGGGGATGAGCGCCTGGGTTCCGGAGAGGATGCTGTCCTCTCCATCGGTTTCGGCCGCGTTGGCCGCAGTTGCGCCGAGCAGGGTGATCCCGCCGGCGATCGCGACGCCCCAGAGGGCGCGCTTCACGAAGGTTCGCATGTTGATTCAACTCCTGACTGAAATGGATCCGGAACAGCGCGCGGGTGCGCGCCGATCATCTGTCACCCGCGAGGGATGACCGGACCCTGATCAGTCAGGAGAAGCGTCGGTCTCGGCGACCGGTGAACACGGCAGATCGTCGTCGACGTCGCCGAGGGCACGGTGCCAGGCGTGCAGCGCGTCGGCGGATGCGTCGCTCAGGCGAGCGGCATCACCCACTGACCCTCCGGGCGAGCCGGAGGAGGAGGACGATGGACCGCTGGTGATCCCCGGGGGTGCGTGAGCGGGGCCGGTCGGTCGGACGGGCACACCGGTGGCGTCAGGCTCGGCCGTGGACGTCGCCTGTTCGAAGGCCGGTGTCGCGTACCGCTCGACGAAGGCGGACGATGAGACGAGCACGGCGGTGGATGCTGTGACTCTCGACCCGTCCGTCACGGCATCCGCGCGCGGCGGCAGGTTCACAACCGGCGATTCCACGACGACGTCCGTGCCCGTATCCGCTCCCGGTGTTGAAGGAGCGGGAGGAACGACTGCCTCGACGGCATCCAGAACCGGAGGCACTGCATCTTCTACGGTGCTGCCGAGCGCTGCTGTCGTGGCATCCACCGAGCCGGCGATGTCGGTGACAGCATCCGGGAGGGCGAGGTCATCGACCAGATGCCCGACGATGGGCACGTCGGAGACGACTTCGAGCACGGGGTCGGTGAGCTGAGCGACGGGGGAGTCCTGGAGGGCATCCGTCAGCGGGGTCGTGACCTCCGCGACGGTCTCGGTGGTTGCTTGCGCGACCGGGGTGACGATCGGCGGGACCACGTCGCGGACGACGGGAATCGCCTGGACTGTCGCGGCGACCGTGTTCGTCGCGGGGGCGGCGACTGCCGGAACCGTCTTCGTGACGACGGGTGCCACCTTCTCGACGACGGTGGGGACCGTCTCCTTGACGACGTCGGAGACGAGGCCAGAACCGGCGCCGACAGTCGAGCCGATGAGCGAGGTCACGCCGTCCAGAGGTCCGTCCGCATCCTCATCGGCGTGCGCAGTACCACTGGAGACGAGAAGCGTGAGCGCGGCCCAGGCGAGCACGATGAACGCGCCCCAGCCGATACCGGTCGAGAGCCGACGCGTTGCTGTTGAGTTCACGTTCACCTCCCCCTCTGAGGAAACGTCGCGCCAGCATGCCGCGCGTGTTTGTCGAGACCATACCCATGGTTTCGAGGCTTGTCCAGGGGCCTTGATGGACGCCATCAGGGGGTGTACAGGGGTCGGACGCGCCCGAGAAAATTCCCTCTTGACTTCTCCCCAAGTTGTACACACCCCGCAGCGGCAGGGGAAACCTTCAATCACTGATTTAAGCAGGTTGCCATCCACAGGGTGGGGAAAAGGGAAATCGCAGGTAAGGGCACAAATAAAAGTCCAACATGAAAGCGCGCCACAGGGTTATCCACACCCGTTCTGCACAGACACTCCGAAGTTGTTCGCACCCTCTCCACAGAGTTATCCACAGGCCGTGTTGCATGGGGAAAACTCCGCTCTTAGCGTGGACGAGCGACGAGATGTCGGTGGTGTGTGGTTCGCTCGCAGTGGCCGCGGAACACTCCGTGGTCGCCTGGCCGGGGAACGCAGCATCCCTTGCCGTAACACCAGCCAGCCGCACCGAAGGGAGCCCCGTGTCGATAGCCGACATCTCGGAGGAGCGACTCGGAGGGCAGCGCAAGCCAGAACGCACCCCGCCGCACGACCTCCTCGCAGAACAGAGTGCCCTCGGCGGCATGCTCCTGTCGAAGGACGCCGTGGCCGACGTGATCGAGACGCTCAAGGGCGCCGACTTCTACATCCCCAAGCACGAGCTCATCTTCGAGGCGATCCTGTCGCTGTATTCGCACGGCGAGCCGACGGACGTCGTCGCCGTCACCGACGAACTGATCAAGACCGGCGAACTCGGCCGTGCAGGTGGCGCCGACTACCTTCACACCCTGACCTCGATCGTCCCCACGGCGGCGAACGCGGGGTACTACGCGAGTATCGTGTCGGAGCGCTCGATCCTCCGCCGCCTCGTCGATGCCGGCACGCGCATCGTGCAACTCGGCTACGACGGCCAGGGCGACGCGACGGACATCGTCAACAACGCGCAGGCCGAGATCTACTCGGTCACCGGCACCGAGACCGCCGAGGACTACGTCCCGCTCACCGTCGCCGTGGATGCCGCGGTCGAGGAGATCGAGGCAGCGAGCGGACGCGATGGCTCGATGACCGGTGTTCCCACCGGGTTCAAAGAGTTGGACGAGCTCACCAACGGCCTGCACGGTGGTCAGATGATCGTCGTCGCCGCAAGGCCGGCCATGGGCAAATCAACGCTGGCTCTCGATTTCGCTCGCGCCGCGGCGATCGGACACAACCAGCCCGCGATCTTCTTCTCGCTCGAGATGGGCAAGAGCGAGATCGCGATGCGTCTGCTCAGTGCAGAGGGCGCCATTCCGCTGCAGCACATGCGCAAGGGAACGCTCGACCCGCGCGACTGGACGACGGTCGCTTCGACGCGTGGCCGCATCAATGACGCGCCGCTGTACATCGACGACAGCCCGAACATGACGCTCGTCGAGATCCGCGCGAAGTGCCGCCGGCTCAAGCAGCGCGCGGGCCTCAAGATGGTCGTGATCGACTACCTGCAGCTGATGACGAGCGGCAAGCGCGTCGAGTCGCGTCAGCAGGAGGTCTCGGAGTTCTCTCGTGCGCTCAAGCTGCTGGCCAAGGAGCTGCAGGTTCCGGTCATCGCGCTGTCGCAGTTGAACCGTGGTTCAGAGGCTCGTCAGGACAAGAAGCCGCAGATCAGCGATCTTCGCGAGTCGGGCTCTATCGAGCAGGATGCCGACATGGTGATCCTGTTGCACCGCGACTCCGTCTACGACAAGGACGTGCGTCCCGGCGAGGCCGACCTTATCGTCGCCAAGCACCGTAACGGCCCGACCGCGACGATCAACGTGGCGTTCCAGGGCCACTACTCGCGCTTCGCGGATATGGCGCCCGGCGACTTCGGCGGCGGTGGTGTAGGGATTAGTTAGAAATGTCCATTTCGCAGATGAAATGTCCACGACTTGTCCATCTGGACATTTCGGAGCTCGGGCGGTCCCGCGTGTGAGTGCGTTCGACGCTGCGGTTGTCCAAGTCGCGAACTGGATGACGATCGTCGCTGGCGTGATCGCGATCATCGGAGTCGCCAGCGCATACCTGTCCCGCCCCCGCCTCGAGATCCGTCTGACGCACTCCGCCGAAGTCACTATCCACCTGTCTAACGCTCGTGGAGGGCGCCCGGTGAAGGACATAACAGTCAGTCAGTCGATCATGGATCAGCAGGGGCGCCCGCTTCGCGGTGACGGGCATCTGCCGCTCGTCAGCGCGTTGCACCGGGGTGAGTTTGCGGCAACTGAGCTCCAAGACCCTGACGAGTGCATTCACATGGATCCTCCGCGAGAGAAGGAGATCCGGTTCGATGTGAGGCCGGGGGAGATCGCTCTGATCCCGATCACGTGGCAATCAGCCATTCTGCCCTGGACGCGATCGGGCCGTCTTGTGATCTGGCGGCACGGCAGCGAGCCGAAGATGTTCAAGTGGAGCCGCACCTACCGCGCATACGAGCAGATCTACTCGCTCGGCTTCGAGCAGGAGGCTTACGGAGCTCTCCGGCGGTTGCTTGATCGAAGCTAGCGGGTATCTCTGTGTGGAAGCCGAACAAGACGCGAGCGGCCAGCGGCCTTTCGCCCTCGCCTGCCAGGATGCAAGAGTGACGCTTTTGCCAGCCATCCCGGCCTGCGCGGTGACGCCGGTTGCAACGTTGCTCGGTAGTGCGTTCCTCGCGGAGGTGGAGGGCAGAGCTTTCTTGCTGACCGCGGCGCATGTGCCGCTCGGCGAACATCCTACGGACGACTGGCACCGGTACGCGACGCACCTCATGCTTATCGTCGGGGCAGGGAGGGTCGGTCTCGACCTGTTCACGGGCGATGAGAATCGCGAGAAGCGTTTCTCGTTGCGGCGCAGAAGGGCGACGCGCAGCAACTGGAGACGCTCTTCGCCGACGACGTCGTGAGCTATTCCGACGGCAATGGAGTGAAGCTCGCCGCGCGGATCCCCGTGATCGGGCGCAGCCGGGTGGCGAAGTTCGTCGCGGCATTCGCGCATCACTTCTGGACGGGGAAGTCGATCGACTGGGTGCAGGTCAACGGTCAGCCGGCCGCCGCTCTCATCGAAGACGGCGCTGTGACCACTGTCGTGACGGTGACGACCTCGGAGGACGGCATTCTTCAGTTGCTCTGGATGATGAGTCCGCCGAAGCTCCAGCATGTCGCTGCAGCGACAGCATGAATCGCGGGAATCACCCGGCGTGGATGCGCCGGTGGCGCCGCGGTGCGTCAGGACGAGATCCGGTCGAGAAGTTGGCGCGAGCGCTCGCCGAGACGGACGCTGAGCGCGCTGGTGCGACGCTTCATCCTCGCGTGATCCTGACGATCGACAGCGGTGGCGAGGCGCAGGTCCCGCCGACCCCGATGAGAGGGCGGAACGCCGTCGCATTCGCTCTGGTGAAGCTGGTGACGCCAGGGACGTCTGTCGAGATGGCATCGATCAATGGGGCGTCCGGCGTCGTTCTCCGCCGCGGAGGGGTCGTCGTCGGTGTGGTCACGAGCGAGATTCGGGCCGGGTATCTGCGCAGCGTGTGGGTCGTATGCAACCCGCAGAAGCTGCGGCACTGGAATGGGGGTTGAGTGCACTGTCGCTGCTGATCGCGCTGGGGTACGGCGGAGTACGCGATGGCGATCTGAATCCAGCGCTCAGAGCACGATGTCGGCGGTGCCGTCGAGCACCTGCCAGTCACCCGGGCGCACGCCGCGCACGCTCAGCGCATCCGCCTCGGCGAGGGCGCCGAAGTCGAGCCCGGCGATCTCGGCGATGTCGCCGATCGGAACCTGGAACGTCCGGAACGCTCCCAGCGGGGGAACGGCGAGAACACCCTGCGAGGTGTCGACGAGCTCGGTCTGATCGAGGACGAACCCCGCAGCAGCCAGCCCTGATGGGCCCTGCCAGGCGGCGACCTTCCAGAACCTCAGCGGAACCCGGATGCCGCGGTATGGCGGATCGTCGTCGCCGAGCACCGGCGCCGTGAACACCGAGACCCGCTGGTCGGTCGCCTCGGCGTACTCGAGCACGTGGTCCTCGAGCCCGAGCCAGAGCTCCTTCGACTGGTTGAATCCGGCGGCCTGGGGCGCGGCGTTCGTGTAGAAGAACGTCGCCTCCGTGGCATCCCGAGCTTCCGCGGCGGTGCCCCAGCCCGGGTCGCGACGGCGCACGAGGTGGCCGCGGTCGAGGTCGTTGCCGGAGTACACGTCGGGGCCGGCCTGCTCGTCGGCATCCACTCGCGAATCGAGGCGCCAGTCGCCGGAGCGCGGCACCTCGCGCAGCTGCGCCCCGTCGATGTTCACCGCGGTGACGGCGGCCAACCGGCGCTCAGGGTCGAGCAGCACCGAGAACCGCGGATAGGCGAGGTCGCGCACGACGCCGCGCGGGCGGGGGAGCGGGACGGAGGTGGCCAAGAACTCGGAGTCGTACCCGTCGGTCATGCCTCCATCGTGCCCGAGACCACCGACGCCGTCAGCCCCAGAACTCTGCGAGTGCGGATGCCGCGACGCGTCCCTGCCGATACCCGGCCTCGGCCGCGGGCCGCCTGACCGACGGATCCATGAGGTCGTCGCCGAAAGCCGCGAGCGAGGACTCGTCGGGCAGGATCGTCGACACCGCGCTGCCCACCGCAAATTTGAGATCCTGGCGGTGACTGGGTCGACCTGACTAACGTCCCAGGATATCCAGCCTTCAAGATCGACTGCCGGTTCATTGCGACCCTTCCCCGACTCGTCGCGCAGCATTTCGGTGAGAACGAACTCGCCGGCGTCGCTCTGTACTAGTCTCAAGGCTCATCGCGTCAACCTCGCGGCGGCACCATACAACGACGGTCGTTTGTTACTTGGGCACGATGACCGTTTTCAACCCCTGGCCGCTCTCGACTACGGCGAGGGCGTCGGCGAAGCGCGAGAATGCGAGCGGTCACGAGCGGACTCAGCACGACGCGCCCCTGCCGGATGAGCTTGATCGCCCGCCGCCAGGACTCCGGGGTCGACGAGAACCCGCTGGAGACCCTCAGCTCCTTGACGAGCACCTGGTCGAACGGGAGTTGCACCTCGCGGCCGAAGATGCCGATCTGCACGTAGCGGGCGCCTCGTGCGGCGGCGCGCAGGGCGTCTGCCGCTCCGAGGGCGGTGCCGGAGCATTCGATCACGACGTCGAACGCCTCGTCTTCGACGGCATCCGTCGTGGTGCGGATGCCGAGGTCCTCGGCCACGGCGAGTCGTTCGGCATCCCGCGGAAGGCCGGCGAGGGTGACGTCGCCTCCCTGCACCCGGGCGACCTGCGCGGCGAGCTGCCCCATTGCACCGGGGCCGGTGACGAGGACCCGGTCGCCGGCGTCGACCACCGGCGGGTCCAGGAGGCAGTGGGCCACGCAGGCGAGGGGCTCGGTGAGCACGCCTTCGTACTCGTCGAGCCGGTCGGGGAGCGCATGCAGGTTGATGACCGGCATGACGATGTACGGCGCGAACCCCCCATTCTCGAACGACCCAAGGGACCTCCTGTCGCGGCAGAGGTTGCGGCGACCTGAGCGGCACATGTCGCACCGTTCGCACGTGGAGAAGTACGTCTCGCACGCCACCCTCGTCCCGACCCAGTGCTCGTCCTCCGGGGAGCCCGCCTCGGTGACGCGGCCGAGGATCTCGTGACCCATGACGACCGGAGCCTCGTACCCGAAGTCGTCGTGGGCGACATGCACGTCCGACCCGCAGATACCGGTCGCGACGACCCGCACCTTGACGAGTCCCGGCAGGGTGCCGGGGACCGGCACGTCGGCGACGACCACGTTCTCGACGCCTTCGCCGCGCTTCACCACCGCCCTCATCGTGTCGCTGGTCGCGGGCATGGTCGTGGTCATCGCTCTCTCCTTCGAAAGTGGTCGTGCGCCTGGCGCGGTTCACGGTGCGAGGGCTGCCATGACCTGTGCCGCGTGGCGGGTCACCGCGTCGACGTCCCCGGCTTCGGCGGCGCGGCGATCGATCAGCGTGCCGCCCAGGCACACGGCGTGGCACCCCGCGTCCCGGTACGACGCGACGTCGTCGACGGAGATGCCGCCGGAGACCACCCAGCGCACCTCGGGCAGCGGCTCCGACAGCGCCCTGATGTAGGCGGCCCCGCCGACGGACCCGATCGGGAAGATCTTCACGTGCACAGCCCCCGCGTCGAGGCACGCCTCGACCTCGACGGGGGTCAGCGCGCCCGGCACGGCGGGCACTCCGCCGCGGTGCGCCGCCGCGACGACCTCGGCGCGGATTGCGGGGCTGACGAGGAACTCGGCGCCGGCCCCGAGAGCCTGCTCGGCCTGCGCCACGGAGCGCACGGTCCCGGCTCCGACGGCGGCGCCGGGGGAGCGGCGCAGCTCGGCGATCACGTCGACGGCGCCGGGCACCGTGAAGGTGATCTCGATCGCATCCACGCCCGCCGCACGGACGCCGCGCCCGATCGTCAGGGCCTGCTCGGGGGTGGGGGCTCGCACGACGCAGATGATGCCTGCGGGCAGTGCCGTGTCGGGGGTCAGCCGGTCCATTCCATAGCCGTTCTGCTCGTGCGGAGGTAGGTGTCGTAGGTGTCGCGATCGGTGGCGGCAGGCTCGAGGTCGAGGAAGCGTCCGCGGAGGCGATCCGCCGCCGACCAGTCGCCGCCGGAGGAGGTGACGGCGGCGAGCATGGCGGCGCCGTACGCCGAGACGTAGGGCTCGGTGAGTACGGACAGCGGCTGGCCCAGCGCCGCCGCCTTCGCCGAGAGGCCGACGAGCTCCTGCTCGCCGCGACCCCCGACGCGCACGCCCGCGATCGAGGCGCCGGTGGCCGCCGCCGCCACCTCGAGGATATGACGGGCGGAGCCGCCGACGCCGTCGACGACCGCGCGCATGAACTCCGCCCGCCCGCAGTGCTGGTCGAGTCCTGCCACGACCGCGCGCAGATCGCTGCGCCACAGCGGCGCGCGCTCGCCATCGAGGTACGGCACGAACGACGGCGTGTGGGCGGGGTCGGCGGTCTCGGCGAGGGCGAGCGCCTCGTCGACCGGCAGCCCGAGGAGGGCCGCCGCCCACGCGATCGAGGCGCCGCTGGTCTGTGTCGGCCCGTAGACGATGGTCTTCGGCGCGATGCCGGCGGGCACGACGTACAGTCCCGCGGCGTCGACGTCCTCCCAGTCGCCCGTCAGACCGACAACGTCCGAGGTCCCGGAGATCACGAACGCGCCGGGGGCGGTCAGCACCCCGAGGGCGAACATGCTGGACAGCGCGTCCGACCAGCCGACGCTGACCGGGATGCCGTCGGGAAGGCCGAACGGCCGCCCGCGGGTCGTGCCCAGCGGCGCTTCCGGCCGCGCGATCGGCGGGCAGGTCGCGGCATCCCAGCCGGCCGCGGCCAGCACGTCGGGGATGACCTGGCCGCCCGGGACTCTGACCACGCCCTTCATCGACCACGGATCGGATGCCGCGTTCCCGGTCAGCAGCAGGCCGAGGTAGTCCTTGGGCTGCAGGAACCAGCGGGTGCGCGAGCGCGCCTCCGGATCGGTGTCGGCGAGCCAGCTCAGCTTGGCGGGCACCTGCGAGGCCGCCCAGGGGAGCGCGAACCCGAACAGCTCGGTCGAGCGCCCGAAGCGCGCCTCCAGCGCGTCGGCGTGCGCGGCGGACTTCTGCTCCTGCCAGGTGGAGGCGATCCGCACGGGGTCGCCGTGCTCGTTGACGAGCACGATCGTCGGCACCTGGCCGGTGACGCTGACGCCGGCGAGTCCGTCGTCGTGCGCGCACTCGGCGATCGCCTGCCGCGCGGCGTCGGCCCAGGCGCGGGTGTCCTGCTCCCCGACGCGGTCGACGCCGCGGTAGGGGATCGACGCACGTGCCCGCACGTCGCCGCCGGCATCCACGGCGACCGCCTTCAGAGAGGATGTGCCGACGTCCAGTCCGAGCCAGTAGGTCACCTCGTCGTTCCCTTCGGCGGCCCGATCGAGGCCCCCTAGCAAGGGTGGCCTACTCTAGACGTCTAGTCAAGCACCGGCTCGAAGGTGGATCGCGATCGGGAACTCCGGCAGCATCACCGACTCGGCGACCTCCACCACGTCGCGAGCACTCGAGTGGGCGGTCCTCCGGGTGCGGATCAGCGGGCTCCCCACCTCGATCTTGAGCAGCACGGCATCGCGCTCGGTCGCCAGCACCGCCGTCACCCGCTGGTCGGCGGTCGCCACCTCCAGCCCCAGCCGACCGAGGGTCTTGTACAGCGATCCGTCGATCAGCGGCTCGCGGGACAGCTGCGGCGCGCGGAGGTAGGGCACCCACGACTCCTGCACCGCGATGGGGCGCTGCTTGTACTTCCGCACGCGGATCAGATGGGTCGCGGACGCGCCCGGTGCGGTGAACAGCTGCTCCGCGACGGACTCCGGCGGAGTCTCGACCTCCTGCAGCTCGACGACGGTGGTGATCTCCTCGGCGCTCACGCCGAGCTCCTCGTGGAAGGGAGCGATCCTGTTCGTCTCCCGCCGGGTCGCCTGCGGGGCGTTCACGAACGTTCCGCTCCCCGGCTTCCGGGTGACCAGTCCGTCGGACTCCAGCTGGCCGAGCGCCTGACGCACCGTCATCCGACTGACGCCGTAGTGCACGGCGAGCGCGGACTCGCTCTCGAGCCGGTGCCCGGGTGGGAAGATCTGGCTCTGGATCTGATCGAGGATGTCCTGCGTGATGGTCTGGTACAGGGGCGCATTGGCCATGGTTCGGTTCCGTCCGGTCGACTGCCATCAGGGCGCATATACCAGAGGCGACCTGGTGCGGCAATCATATAGTTATCTATGCTGTTGGCTCGCGCGAGAACCATCTCGGCGTGCTACGCGAGGACGCGTCTCGGCATCGTCCATCATCCGCAGCACCCCCCGCGAACGGATCTCGCCGCGAGCGAGGCGATCGAGCGCCTCCCGCGCCTCCCGCAGGGGGAACTCCTCGACCACGGTGCGGATGCGGCCCGCGGCGGCGAGGGCGAGGACCTCGTGCATCGCCGCGCGCGACCCCAGCAGCGATCCGCTGTAGCTCTTCCCCTCGGCGAACCGGATCGTGCCGAAGTCGGCGTTCACGCCGCTGACGATCCGGCCGCCGAGCCGGACCGAGGCGCGGGCGGTCCGCGCGACGGCATCGGACGGCGCGAACAGCACGGCGGCGTCCATCGTCCCCCGCAGTGCCGCGACAGCGTCGTCGTCCGTGACATCCACCAGCGTCGTGGCACCCAGCTCGCCTGCCGCCTCCAGGTGGCTCGGGTTGCGCGCGACGGCGGTCACCTCGGCGCCGGCGAGCGCCGCGAACTGCACGGCCATGTGACCGACCCCGCCCAGCCCGAACACGGCGACCCGCTCGCCCCGACGCAGGCCGAGCGACGACACCGCGGTGTACGCCGTGATCCCGGGGCAGAACAGCGGTGCAGCCGCGACGAGGTCGAGCTCGGGCGGGACGCGGTACGTGTGCGCGGCCGTGGAGAGCATGTACTCCGCGTAGCCGCCGTCCACCCGCTCTCCGGCCGTGATGCGCCGCGCACAGTACTGCTCGCGGCCGCCGAGGCAGTGCTCGCACTCCTCGCACGTCCACCACAGCGGCTGGGTCCCGACCCGGTCTCCGACCTGGAACCCCTCCACCCCGGCGCCGACGGCGTCGACGATGCCGGTGACCTCGTGCCCGGGCACGATGGGCGTGAAGGCCGGGAGCCCACCGCCCACCCAGTCGCCCTCGATCATGTGGAGATTCGAGCGGCACACCCCGCATCCGGCGACCCGGATCCGTAGCTGCCCCTCGGACGGCTCCGGCGTCTCCACCTCGCGCCAGTCGAGGGAGACCTCGGCCAGCGGAGCGGGCTCGGCGAGAACGATGGCGTGGTGCATGGATATCCTCCGTCGATGTGTTCGGTCAGGAGCCGGCGATGACGCTCTTCGCCGAGCGGACGGCGAGGGCGACGCTGGTGGCGGTCGGGTTGCACGCGGTCGAGGTCGGGATGACACCGTTGCCGCCGAGCCACAGTCCGTCGACGCCCCAGACCGCACCGAACGGGTCGACGACGCTCCGCCCGTCGTCGTGCTCACCCATCCGGATCGTGCCCATGTAGTGGTACGAGCCGCCCTCCTGCAGGGCGGCGGCCTCGCTGACATAGGTCCCCAGCGTCCGGGCGATCTCGTCCTCGACCTGGAACATCCGCCCGTACGTCTCGTGATCCCGGGCGCTGAGCGCGTGCTCCACCTTCAGCGCCGGCATCCCGTACGCGTCGGTCTCGGTGTCGCTGAACCGGACGCGGTCGTCGGGGGAGAGGTCCTTCCCGCCGAAGACGACGACCCCGATGTAGGAGCCCGGCCACGGAGCGGTGCTCTCGTCGAGGGCTATAGGTGAGGCGTCGATCTGCATCACCTGTACCGAGAACGGGAAGACATCCTCCAGGAACGGCATCCAGACCACTCCCGCGTCGCGGGCGAGCCCGCCCCTGTCCGCCTCGGAGACGCCCCGCGGCAGATCGCGGAAGTCGTCGTGCAGGCGCACGAAGCAGCGCACGTCCAGGTGGTCGTTGAGGTAGCGTCCCAGCGCATCGGGGCGGATGCCGGAGGCGTGCAGCAGCTGCGGGGTGCGCAGCGAGTCCGCCGCCACGTAGACGATGCCCGCGTGGATCACGGCCTCGCTGCCGTCGATCATGCTCCTCGTCCGCACGCCCACGACGCGGTCGCCGCTGCGGATCAGCGAGGTCACGAGAGTGTCGGGGCGCAGCGTGAACCGCGTGCTCTCCTCGGTGAGCAGATCGCCGAGGATCGTGTCGGTGCCGCCGAGGCCGAGGACGCCGTCGGCATCCGGCGGCAGCGACAGCGGCATGGCCTGCACGCCGCGGCCCTCGGGCAGCCGCGGGTCGAAGCGCGCCTGCAGTGCGCCCAGCACACCGGCGGCGAGTTCGGAGCCGTCGAACGCGTGCTGCGTGACGTGGAGCAGCCGGTACGAGTCTGCGAGCGCGGAGGCGAACTGGTCGGCGGGGAGGAAGGGGATGAGCTCGCTCGATCCCGGCGCGGGGCACGCGCAGGACCAGTGCGCGCCCATGCCGCCCACGTTCGAGCTCATGGCGCCCGCGGGGAATCCGCGCGAGTCCGAGGCCAGCATCCCGTCCGACAGGAGGAAGGTGCCGGGTCGGATGCCGACGGGCAGTCGTCGGTCGGCATCCGACCCCAGCGCGCGGGCGGGCGGCAGACCCAGCGGGCCCCGGACCGGTCCCTGCGAGGCGACCTGCGCCCGCTGCGACTCCCGCGGGTCGACGAGCCTGCGCACGTGCCGGCCCGCCGGGGTGGACACCTGGGGGCCCACCTCCAGCATGAGCATCCGCGCATCCGGGGACAGGTCGGCGACGGTGCGCGCGAACGCGCTCCCCACGGGGCCGCTCCCCACGATGATGATGTCGAAGATCTCGTCGACCACGCTGTCTCCATTCCGCCGCAGCGGCGCTCTCGTCATCGGCATCCGATGACTCCACCTCCGGCGCTCGCGTTCGATCGCCGGTCTTCGTCGTCAGCCGTCCGCGGCGGATGCCGCGTCGAGCCACTCCGAATACACCTCGTCATACGCGGCCGAGTCGCGGGACGGGACGACCTCGTCCATGTCCTCGCTCTCCGACCACACCACCTCGTCCCGGTCGAGCTCGCCCGTCGCCACGAGGGCGATCAGACCGGCGCCCACCAGGCTTACGTCGGGTTCGCGCATCGCCGTGACCGGGCGTCCCAGAATGTCGGCGCGCAGCTGCACCAGCCACGGCGAACGTGCGGCGCCCCCGGCGAGCAGCACCGGCATGCCGTCGTCGTGCGCTGCGGAGTCGATGCCCTGCCGCACCGAGAACGCGACGCCCTCGAGCACCGCCCTGAACACGTGCGCCGGTCCGTGCTCACCGCGCAGGCCCGACAGGCCACCCCGGGCGTCCGGCCGCCAGCGTGGGTATCTGCTGCCGGACATCCACGGCAGCATCCTGACGCCGTCCGCGCCCGGACCGGTGTGTTCCATCTCGCCGCGGAGTGCGTCGAGGGCCTGGGCTGCGGAGCCGAGGCCGAGGGCGTGCGCCCACCACGACACGGCGCCGCCGGTCATACCGGTCGATCCGCCCGTCGTCCACAGTCCGTCCAGGGCGTACGGGTTCTTCAGCTCGGGTCCGCCGGGCGTCGGTGCCTCGGCCACGACCCGGACCAGGACGTCGGTCGTGCCGGCGACGTCGACGATCGCGTCGCGCCGGGTGCCGGCCACGGCCATCGCCCCGATCGTCCCGTCCGGTCCGCCGGCGACGAGGGGAAGGCCGGGTGCGACGCCGAGCCGGTGCGCCGCGTCGGTGGTTACGGCGCCCACGACGTCGGCGGAGGCGTGTTGCACCGGCAACAGCTGCTCCGGCAGGCCGAGACGGGCGAGGATGCCGGGCGACCACGCGCGGTCGCGCACGGAGGAGGCTCCGTAGTAGGCCGCGGAGGTGTGGTCGGTCACGACCGCGCCGCCCATCCGCGCCAGCACGTAATCCTTCGGCGAGAGCACGTGCGCGACGCGGGCGTACTCTCCGGGACTGCGCCGACGGAGGGAGAGGAGGGTCGCGATCGGGCCGCCGCCGAGGGTCGGGCGGCCCGTCTCGCGCAGAACCGCATCCTGCTCGTCGCCGAGCGCGCCGCGGAGCTCCTCCACGCCCTCCGGATTGGCCCACCCGTAGGCGGCGCCGATCGGTGCGAGCACGTCGTCGACGATGACCGCGCCGACGTGACCGGCGATGCCGACGGCGCCGAGGTCGCGGCGATGCCGCTCGGGCAGCGCCGCAACCGCACGGCAGACGTCGTCCCACAGCGCGAGCGGGTCGAACCTGAGGCCCGAGCCGGCCCCGCCGCGCCGGACCGTCTGCTGTGCGACGATGCGGCGGGGAAGCACCACGGCGGCACGAACGGCGGACGATCCGATGTCGATGGCGAGGACGGCAGGCATGGGACTCTTCTTACACCGGTTCGGTGGTCACTCGCCCGCCGAGAACTCGGCGAACGGGGGGAACGTCCACGCGTTCACATCGCGGTCGAGTGGCACGTCGAGCACGACCGGCCGGTCGCCGCGCAGGGCGGCCCCGACGCGATCCTTCAGCGTGGTGAGGTCGCTGACGACCTCGCCGTCGACACCCATGCCGCGGGCCACGGCGGCGAAGTCGACCGGGTTGAAGTCCACGCCGACCGTGCGGCCGAAGTGGAGCTCCTGCTCCTGACGGATGTTGCCGTAGCTGGCGTCGTTGAGGACGACCACGCAGATCCGCCCCCCGACGCGAGCGAGCGTCTCCAGCTCGCCGAGGCTCATGCCGAGGGAGCCGTCGCCGATCAGTGCGAGGACGGGCCGCTCGGCGTCGATGAGCGTCGACGCGATGGCGGAGGGGAGTGCGAAGCCCATGTTGCCGAACCCGACCGGCTTGATGTAGCTGCGCGGCTGGGTGATCTCCCAGAGGAAGGACCAGATGCCGGGGTTCCCCGCATCCGGGATGAGCACCGTGTCGTCGGGTGCGACCTCGCGCAGCGCCGTGACGATGTCGGCCGGCGAGACGAACCCCTCGGGCGACGCGTCGGCGACAGCGGTGTCCTCGAGCCACTGCGCCTTCGCGGCCGTGAGCTCGGCGATCCAGTCGGCGCGCGATGCGCGGGCCGGAGCGGCCTTCTCGCCGACCGCCGCGCGCAGCTCGTCCGAGAACGACACGACGTCGCTGACCACGCCGTAGGTGACCTCGCCGTAGTAGCGCCCGATCATCGAGGGGTCGACGTCGACCTGGACGACCTCCGGGAGGGCGCGCTTCCAGCGCGACGTCGATACGGCGTTGAGGCTGTTGCCGAGCGCGAGCACCAGGTCGGCGCCCTGGATGACGCGGCTCGACAGGTTGGTGCCCATGCGGGTGAGCGAGCCGAACACGAGCGGATGCCCTGTGGGCACCGACCCGATGCCGTTGAAGGTGGTGATGACGGGGATATCGAGGGCCTCGGCGAGGGCGAGGACCGCCTCGCCGCCGCCGGCGATGTTCACGCCGTTGCCGGCCCAGATGACCGGGCGCTCCGCGGACAGGACGCGCTCCACAACCCGCGCCAGCGCCTCGCGGTTCGGCGACGGCCGGTCGGTGACCCAGCTGCGCGACGGGTGGACCTCGGGCACGACGGGGGGATTCTCGATGGTCCCCTCGATGGTGTCCCTGGCGAAGTCGAGGTGCACGGGGCCGGGGTTGCCGCTCATCGCGTTGACGTAGGCCTCCTCCATGGCCTGCTTGATCGACGTCGCGTGGGCGACGAGCCTGCTGAACTTGGTCAGCGGCGCGAACAGCTCGACGTGGTCGGCGTTCTGCGCGTCGTCCTTGTGGATGTTCTCGCCGTTGTTGTTGCAGGTGAGGATGAAGGCCGGGCTGGAGTCGCGGAACGCGCCGCCGACGCCGGTGAGGAGGTTGGTCGCGCCCGGACCGGTGGTGGCGATGCACGCGGCGGGGCGGCCGGTGAGGCGGCCATAGGCGTCGGCCATGACGGCGGCCGCGCCCTCGTGGCGGGTGTGGATGAACTCGATGCCGGGAGTGTCGATGATCGCATCGGTGATCGCGAGCGTCTGGCCCCCGACGACGCCGAAGACGTACTCGACCCCGAAGGAGCGCAGGTAGTCGACGACGAGCTGCCCGCCGGTCTTTGCAGTGGTCATGGTGTGTGTGTCTCTTTCTCTTCTTGTGTACGTCCGCCCGCCGATGCGTCGGGCAGTGTCGCGCTCGCCCAACCGGCGACGGCGAGCCGCCCGTCCGGCCGGCGGATCCAGATCTCCAGCTCCACCTCGGTGGAGTCGTCCCTCCGGTCGACCGCGGTGACGATCCCCTCCACCGTCAGGTCGTCGTGGACGAAGACGGGGGCGATGAACTTGACGCGAAGCCATCCCGAGGTGAAGAAGCTCTCGCCGAACGCCGCGGTGAGCAGCTCGGCGAGGATGCCGACGAGCTGCTGTCCCTGCACGATCGGCACGCGCAGCCCGGCCTCCCGCGCGACGGCGAGGTCGGTGTGCGTGGTGCGGACGTACTCGCCGATGCGGGAGAAGACGGCGGCCTGCTCGACGGTGACCGTCTTGCGCAGGGGCTCGAGGGCGTCGCCGATCCTGACGTCGTCGCGGAGGTGTCGCGACCGCCGCGCTTCGGGCGGCACGGTGCCGGTCACCCGGCGGCGGGGCTCGCCGGACTCCGCGCGGCCGATGATGTCTCCGGGGACGGTGCGGAGGATCTCGACACCGCGGTGGCGGATGAGGGTGCGTCCGTCCTCTCCGCGCGCCTCGCCCTCCATGACGACGCAGCCCTGTCCGCGCTGCACGTACGCGTCGACGTACCGCGCGCTCATGGTCGCGATCTCGTCGAGGTGGACGGGGCTGTCGAACCAGAGCTGCTCCTCGATGTGCAGCCCGACGACCTCGCTCGCGGCGTACGTCAGGGTGAACAGCTGCAGGACGTCGTTGGCCAGCAGCGCCGCGTGGCCGATGCGCCCCCCGAACGGGCTGTCGCCGCGGATCGCCCAGTCGAGGTGGTCGTCCTGGCTGAACGCGTACCTCTTGATCTTGTGATCGTCGACCTGCACGCTCACGGGCCCGAACTCCTCGGGCAGCTCGATGTTCTCGAACACCGGGGTCTTGAGCCCGGCTTCGAGGTCGTCGATCTCGTCGGCTCGCCGGGGGTCGGTGATGTCACGCCATTCGGCTCCACCGGACGCGGCCACGGACATTCGGACTCCTTCGTCGTTCGTCAGTTTAAGACTAGAGGTCTATACAGTTTAAGGGACGGATGCTCCCAGAGCAAAGCGGTCGTGCGACGTCACCCGGAGAAGACGCTCAGCAGGTACCGCAGTGCCTCCGGCGTCGCCTTGGTGGGGTAGAACTCCAGCCCGATCGTGCCGTCGAAGCCCGAGGCGCGGACGGTCTCGAACAGCGCGCGCCAGTCGACCCTCCCGGAGCCCGGTTCGCCGCGCCCCGGGACGTCTGCGAGCTGGAGGTAACGGATGATGTCGATCCCCGCGGCGAGTTCGGCGCCGGGATCCTCGCCCTCGACCATCGAGTGGTAAAGGTCGTAGAGCACGCCGAACCGGTCCGAGCCCACCTTCCGAGCCGTCTGAACCGTCTCACGCGTCTGGTCCAGCAGGCACCCCGGGTGATCGACGCGGGCGTTGAAGTTCTCGAGTACGAACTCGATGCCCGATCCCTCCGTCCGAGAGATGATCTCCGAGTAGATGTCGGCGACCAGCGAGAGCTGCTCCGGCCGCTTCATCCTCATGTACCCGGTGCCGCCGCTCGTGATGATCCGGGGGCATCCGATCAGGAGCGCCCGCTCGACCGTTCGTGCCACGCCGTCGTAGTAGACCTCGAGGTCGGTGTCGGGGAAGGTGATGTTCGTCCGTGGCTCCGCGATGATCGCGGTGATCGCGACGCCGCGGTCGGAGGCGACGCGGGCGATCTCGCGCACGTCGCGATCTGAGGTGGTCCACATCTCCACGGCCGTGAAGCCGGCGTCGGCCGCGGCGGCGATACGGGCGGGCACGTCGCCGGCCTCGGTGAACAGGAGGTCGACGTTGGCGGCGAGCTGCAGGGTCATGCCGTCACCTCCACGCGCTCGTCGGCGTCCGCGGAGATCGCGTGCTCCACGATGCTCGGCTGCGGCCGTGGTACGAGTCCTCGCTCCCGCAGATCCCGCCAGCCCGGACCGTCCGGGAAGAGCCAGGTGCGCACCGACGCGGGATGCAGCTCCGCCCCCGTCCCGGGTGCGGAGGGGAGCCGGTAGCGGCCGTCCACGACCTCGACCGGCGCGCGGAAGTGCTCATGGAGGTGGTCGATGTACTCGAGCATCCGGCCGTCCAGGCTCCGACCGACGACGATGTAGTCGAAGTAGCTCAGGTGCTGGACGAGCTCGCAGAGGCCCACACCGCCGGCGTGCGGCACGACCGGCTTGCCGAACTTCGCCGCGAGCAGGATGCTGGCGATGTTCTCGTTGACGCCCGCGTAGTGGCTCATGTCGATCTGCACCACGTCGAGGGCGTCGGCCTGCAGGAACTGCTTGAACATCAGCCGGTTCGCGCCCGCTTCGCCCGTCGCGACGCGGGTCGGTGCGATCGCCTCGCGGATGCGGGCATGGCCGAGGATGTCGTCCGGCGCCGTCGGCTCCTCGACCCACCAGAGTCCGAACCGGTGCAGGTGCGACAGCCATTCGATGGCCTCGTCCACCTCCCAGCGCTGGTTGGCGTCGATCGCCAGCCGGAAGTCGGGACCGACGGCATCCCTGGCCAGGCCCAGGCGCCGGCGGTCGTCAGCGAGATCGCCGGCGACCTTCATCTTGATCATCGTGAAGCCGGCCTCGACCGCGCCGCGCACGAGGCCCAGCATCTTCTCGTCGCTGAACCCGAGCCAGCCGGGCCCCGTGGTGTAGGCCGGGAAACCGTCGCGCTCCAGTTCGGCGATCCGATCCGCCTTGCCGTGCTGTCCGGCGCGGAGGATCTCCAGCGCGTCCTCCCGGGTCAGGGCGTCGGAGAGGTGGGAGAAGTCGACGATCTCGACCAGCTCCTCAGGCTCCATCTCGGCGAGCAGGCGCCAGAGCGGGAGACCCGCGCGGCGCGCCTTGATGTCCCACAGCGCGTTGACGACGGCCCCGGCGGCCATGTGGGCGACGCCCTTCTCGGGCCCCAGCCAGCGCAGCTGCGAGTCGTGCACCAGGGCTCGGCCGATCTCGCCGAGGTGGTCGAGCATGCGCTCGAGGTCCTCGTCCGGCAGGAGGCCGACGACGATCTCGATCGCGAGGGCGGCGAGGTCGTTGCCGCGGCCCTGGGTGAAGACGTAGCCGAAGCCCGACGGCCACTCGGGGTCGTCGGCGATCAGCTCGAGGTATGCGACGGAGTGATCCGGATCGACGTTGACGGCATCCGAACCCGATGCGTCCAGCGACGTGGGGAAGCGCACATCGCTGATGCGTGCGCTGACGATCCTGGCCATACAGCTCCTCCGACTCTTCCGCCGGGTCCGTCGGCGTCGCGATTCCGTATCCTCGGAGGAGGCGGTCGCCGCTGACCCAAACATCTAGACATCCAATCTGGATACGTACATGTGAGCACCTGCATCGTGCGACTGTCAAGCCCTGCCCGACGTGTCGGGATCGAGACTTGACACCGGCGGCACGGCGGGTAGTCTGTGTTCAATCTCGACTAGTCGTCTAGATGATTCACAGCACTATCAGCCACCGCCGGAGCATCGTGCCCGGCCTGCTCAAAGGAGAGCAAATATGCGGAGATTCACGTCAGCGCGCTCCACGAAGGGGTGGCGCTCCGGCGCCCTCGTCGCCGGTGTCGCAGCGCTCGCACTCCTCACCGGTTGCTCGGTGGGAAGCGCGCCGGACGGGGGGAACACGGACGGCGGGGGCGGCGGTGATTCCAGCGTCAAGGGCAGCACCTGGGAGGACGTCCAGGCCCGCGGCACCATCAACGTCGGCGTCGGTCTCACGACGCCGCCCTATGGCTCGACGGACAAGAGCGGCAAGCCCGCCGGCTACGACGTGGACGTCGCCCAGCAGCTGGCGGACTACCTCGGCGTCGAGGCGCACATCTTCGAGGTGAGCGCCGACGGCCGCATCCCTGCCATCCAGAGCGGCAAGGCGGACGTCATCTCGTTCACGCTCACGCACACGCCCGAACGTGCCGAGCAGATCGACTTCTCCACCGACACCATGAACACGTATCAGGCCGCCGCGGTGCAGAAGGGCTCCGACATCACCGACGTCGACCAGATCGCCGACAAGGTCGTCGCCGTCCAGAAGGGCGCGATCAGCGCGACCGTCACCCCCGAGGCCTACCCCGGCGTGAACATGCAGCAGTACGACACGGCGGTCGCGGTGCGGCTCGCCGTCCAGCAGGGACAGGCCGACGCCGCCGTCGACAGCGTGAGCGTGCTGCAGTACGCGATCTCCAGCGAGGCCGACTCGAACCTGCAGATCCTCCCCGGCGTCATCGGGAAGAAGCAGGCGTACGGGCTGGGCCTGCAGAAGGGCAACACGACCCTCAAGGAGAAGGTCGACGAGTTCTTGGCGGACTTCCACGCCAAGGGCGAAGGCAAGAAGCTCTATGAGAAGTGGTTCGGTCAGGCTCCGCCCGAGGATGTCTTCGCAGGACTCGAGGACTGAACCTCACGAGTGACGCTGCGGCGGCCTCGCCGCGGCAGCGTCACTCCTCTTCTCTGCCCGTCTGAAGAAGATCGGTCGACAAGCCTTGAATTTCCTTCAATACACACCCCAGTTCATCGAAGGCGCGTGGGTGGCGATCTGGACCTCCACGGTCGCCTTCGCCCTCGCCCTGGTGCTCGGTGCACTCGTCGCGGTCATGCGCGAGTCGAAGTGGCGCGTGCTGCGCTTCATCGGCGCCGTCTACGTGGAGGTCCTCCGCAACACCCCAGTGCTGGTGCAGATCTTCATGGCGTACTTCGGGCTCGCCTCCATCGGTCTCCGGTTGCCGGCGCTCCTGGCGGGAGTGCTCGCCCTCGGCGTGAACGGCGGCGCCTACCTGGCGGAGATCATCCGCGCGGGGATCAGCGCCGTGCCCGCCGGACAGCTCGAGGCCGCGCGCACGCTCCGCCTCTCTCCGGCGCAGATCTTCTTCAGCATCGTCCTCCCGCAGGCGATGAGGACGGTGTTCCCGCCGGTGATCAACCAGTACGTGGACATGATCCTCGGCAGCTCGCTGCTGTCCGCCATCGCGATCAACGAGCTCACGAGCGCCGCGCGGATCGTGAACAGCATCACCTACGAGACGATGGCGATCTTCGCCTTCGCCATGCTGTTCTACCTCGTCCTCACGAACCTCGTCTCGTTCGGGGCGAGCGTCTTCTCGCGCCGCGTCTTCAAACCCTCGGTGCCCGCCACCTACCGGTTCCGCTTCCGCGGATCACGACAGCTTCGGACGGGAGGCCGGTCATGAGCGGCTGGGAGCAGATCTGGGACTATCGCGACCTGCTGCTGCAGGGCTTCTTCGCGACCATCGTGCTGGTTCTCGCGTCGATCGCTACGAGCACCGTGCTCGGCTTCCTCGTCGGCCTCGGCCGCTACGCGCGCATCCCCGTCGTCGGAGTGATCCTGCGCATCTACCTCGAGATCTTCCGCGGCACGCCGCTGCTGGTGCAGCTGCTTTTCGTCTACTTCGGGGCCGCGTACCTGCGGCTCGACGGCATCTCGGTGTTCACCGCGTCGCTGATCGCGATGACCCTCTATCAGGGCGCGTACATCTCCGAGATCTTCCGCGCCGGCTTCGAGTCCGTCTCGAGCGGCCAGCGCGAGGCGGCGACGACGCTGGGACTGTCGCGCTTCCACATCACCAAGGACGTCGTCTTCCCGCAGACGCTGCCCGTCGTGCTCCCGCCGCTGTTCGGGCAGTACCTCACGCTGATCAAGAACACGTCCCTCGCGTCCGTGATCAGCTACTTCGAGATCGTCCGGCAGGGCCAGGCGATCATCGACCAGGGCGTGAACTCGTTCCAGGTCTACCTGGTCGTCGCCGCCATGTTCTTCATCATCAGCTACCCGCTCTCCCTCGTGGCACGAGGCCTGGAGAAGCGGGGCGTCAGGAAAAGGGAGAGGATCGCATGATCGTCGACGTCAGCGATGTCCGGAAGCGCTTCGGCGACAACGAGGTGCTGCGCGGGGTGAGCGTCTCCGTGGAGGCCGGCGAGGTGATCGCCATCATCGGTGCGAGCGGATCCGGCAAGAGCACGCTGCTGCGCGCGATCAACGGCCTGGAGACCGTGGACTCCGGCGAGATCGTCGTCAACGGCGTGCAGGTGCACGACCGCAAGTCCGCCCACGACGTGCACAAGTACGTCGGCATGGTCTTCCAGCAGTTCAACCTCTTCCCGCACCTGAACGCGGTCGACAACGCGGCGCTCGCCCTGCGCAAGGTCAAGAAGATGAAGCGCGACCAGGCCAGGGAGGTGGCCATGACGGCGCTCGAGCGGGTCGGCCTCGCCGAGAAGGCGCAGTCCTACCCGCAGCAGCTCTCCGGCGGCCAGCAGCAGCGCGTCGCCATCGCCCGCGCCCTGGCCATGCAGCCGCAGGTGATGCTCTTCGACGAGGCGACCAGCGCGCTCGACCCCGAGCTGGTGGGCGAGGTGACGAAGGTCATGCGGGGTCTGGCCTCGGAGGGCATGACGATGCTCGTCGTGACGCACGAGATGGGCTTCGCCCGGGAGACCGCCGACCGGGTGCTGTACTTCGACGGCGGCGTCATCGGCGAGGAGGGCCCCCCCGAGCAGATCTTCAGCTCGCCGACCAACCCGCGGCTGCGTCAGTTCCTGAGCCGGGTGCTGGACCAGCGATGAAGCGCAAGCTGACGTCGGTCGCCGAGGCGGCCGCACTCGTGTCCGACGGCGACGCCGTCGCCCTCGGGGGCTCCCTCCTCCGCCGCCAGCCCCTGGCGCTCTCCCGCGAGCTGATCCGCCAGGGCCGGCGCGATCTGACCCTGCTGACCTGGGCGTCGAGTCTCGCGACCGACCTCCTGGTCGCCGCGGGCTGCGTTAGCGCCTGGGAGGGCATCTACGTGGGCATGTGGTGGCAGGGCGGTGCGCCGAACTTCCGCCGCGCGGTCGAGCAGGGCAGGGTGAGGACGACGGACTTCTCCGAGTCCTTCATGACGGCGCGGTTCCGCGCCGCGGCCATGGGCCTGCCGTTCCTCCCCGTCGTCCCCATCCGGGGGACGGAGATGAGCGCGCGTGACGACATCCGCAGCGTCACCTGCCCGTACACCGGGGTCGAGCTCCAGACCGTCTCGGCCGCGACCACCGACGTCACGGTCCTGCACGCGTACGCCGGCGACGAGTACGGCAACATCGTCTGGCCGGTCCACCGCGACAGCGACGACATCGACCTGATCATGGGCGCCGCCTCGACGACCCTGATCGTCTCGGTCGAGCGCGTGATCCCGCACTCCGAGGTGGTGCGCAGGCCGAACCTCACCTACATCCCGCACACCAAGGTCACCGCCGTCTGCGAGGCGCCCTTCGGCGCCTACCCGGGCAGCTGCGACACCGTGTACGACGAGCACGAGGACGAGATCGCCGCGTGGGCGGCGGCGGGGAGGTCGGAGGAGGACTTCGCTCGCTACATCGACCGCACGGTGCACGGTGTGCCGGATCACGCCGCCTTCCTCGCCGCGGTCGACCCCGATCTGCTCTCGTCGTTGAAAGCGGGCACCGATGACTGACGCCACTCGCAACGAGCTGATGGTCGCGGCCATCAGCCGCACGCTGCAGGACGACGACGTCGTGTTCGTCGGTGTCGGCACCTCCGGCCGCGCGTTCACGCTCGCCGTCGGCATCCCGCTGGTCGCGGCGCGGCTCGCGCAGCTCGATCACGCCCCGGGCCTGGACATCTACTGGGGCAACCTGCTCAGCCCCGATCTCACCGACGTGCCGGAGCACCTCACCCAGGACGCGATCACCCGCTGGCGCGGCGCCTACGCGCCGGCCGACGTGGGCCAGAAGGTCGACATGCTGGTGCGCGGCGAGTTCGACGTGAGCTTCGAGTCGGCGGCTCAGGTCGACCGCTACGGCAACCTCAACATCACGCGCATCGGACCGGCCGACCACCCCAAGGTGCGTCTGGTCGGATGCCTGGCCCAGCCCGAGCACCTCGCTTTCGTCCGGCGGCCGATCATCGTCGTCGACCTGTCGCCCCGCGTGTTCGTGGAGCGGGTCGACCACGTGACCAGCTTCGGCTTCGGCAGCGAGACGAGGACGCGCGAGTCGCTGGGCTACTCCGGGGGCGGACCGACGCTCGTCGTCACCGACCACGGCGTGTTCGACTTCACGGATGACGGACGCATGCGGTTGCGGTCGGTCCACCCGGGGGTGTCGGTCGACGACGTCCTCGAGCGGATGTCGTTCGCACCGGTCGTCGCCGACGACGTGGTCGAGACGGAGGCGCCGAGTGCCGCGACCCTACGCCTCATCCGCGAGGAGATCGATCCGTCCGGCGCACTGCTGCGCGCCTGAGGAGGAGGCGACGATGAAGACGCAGCTCGTGCTCCCCGAGGAGGCGCCCCCGATCCGCTGGGGCGTCATCGGCGGCGGCAAGGTCGCCCGGAAGTTCGTCGACGCGGTGCAGCGGCACACGCGCTCGGCAGTCTCCGCGGTGGGATCGCGCGACGCGGACCGTGCGCGGGCGTTCGCCTCGGCCACCGGGGTGGAGGGATGGGCGGGCGGTCACGCCGAGTTGGTCGAGAGGGATGACGTCGATGCCGTCTACATCGCCTCCCCGCATCCGTTCCACCGCGAGCACGCCCTGCTGGCGATCGCCGCGGGCAAGCACGTCCTCGTCGAGAAGCCCCTCGCGGTCACCGCCGAGGACGCGGTGGAGATCGCGCGCAGCGCGCGAGCGGCGAGCGTATTCGCGATGGAGGCGATGTGGGCGCGGTTCCTCCCGCACCGGCGCGTCCTGCAGTCGCTCCTCGACGCCGGCGATCTCGGCCAGGTCGTGCACGTCAGCGCGAACTACGCGCACTTCTTCCCCTTCGACCCGGCGCACCGGATGTTCGCACCGGAGCTCGCGGGCGGGGCCCTGCTCGACATGGGCGTCTACCCGCTCTCGCTCGCGCACGCCGTGCTCGGCGCGCCCGAGGGCGTGCACGCCGTGGCGGAGTTCGCGTCGACCGGCGTCGACGAGCAGGTCTCGGCGATGCTGACGTACGCGTCCGGAGCGCAGGCCAGCGTCTACACGAGCACGCGCGGTCTCGGACCGAAGTCGGCGCACGTGCTCGGAACGCACGCACGCGTGGATCTGGAGCGGCCGTTCGCCGTGCCGGCATCCCTGGTGATGACGACCCGCGAGGGCGCTCGCTGGACCTTCGACCTCCCCGTCGAGAACGGGTTCCAGTACCAGGTCGCGGAGTTCGCGACCGGGGTGGACGAGGGGGCGCTCCAGTCGGGGGTGCATCCGCTCGCCGACTCGATCGCCGTGCTGGAGGTCATGGACGCGATCCGCCGCCGGATCGGACTCGTCTTCCCCCTTCCCGGCGAGCGAGAGAACAAGGAATAGGACGGATGCCGCCATGCGCCAGCTGCTGATCATCGGTGGGAATGGAATCATCTCGTGGTGGGTCGCCGGCCGCGCGCAGGAGCGCGGGTGGCAGGTCACCATCGTCAATCGCGGGCGCAACCGTGACCGGCCGCCGAGGGAGGGCGTCATCGAGCTCGTCGGCGACGCCGACGATCCCGCGAGCATCCGCAGCGCCATCGCCGGGCGGAGCTTCGACGTCGTCGTCAACCTCCGTGCGTACCGGCCGGAGCAGGTGGCCGCCGACATCGAGACCTTCTCCGGAGCCGTCGGTCAGTACGTCTTCCCGTCGACCGCCTCCGCTTACCAGAAGCCCATCGCCGCCATCCCGATCACCGAGAGTTCCGCGCTGCGCAACCCGTTCTGGCAGTACTCCCGCGACAAGATCGCCTGCGAGGAGATGCTGACGACGGCGTACCGTGAGACCGGCTTCCCCGTCACGATCGTGCGCCCCTCGCACACCTACGACGGCGGGAACATGCCACTCATCGGCGGGTGGACATCGCTGGGGCGGATGCTCGAGGGCAAGCCCGTCGTCGTGCACGGGGACGGCACCAGCTGGTGGGCCCTCACCCACTCCCGGGACTTCGCGCGCGCCTTCGTGGAGCTGCTCGGCAACCCGCACGCGATCGGTACCTCGGTGCACATCACCTCGGAGGAGCACCTCACCTGGGACGACATCGTCAAAACCTTCGCGCGGCACCTCGGCGCGGAGGCGAGGATCGTGCACGTCGCGACCGACACGGTCGCGAGGGCCCTCCCGGAGTTCGCCGGGCGGCTCCTCGGCGACTACTCGCACTCGGTCTGGTTCGACAACTCGAAGATCCGCTCTCTTGCGCCCGGCTGGGTCGCCACCACGCGGTTCGAGGAGGGGGCACGGGACATCGTCGACTGGTACGAGGTGCCCGAGCGGCGGATCGTGCACCGCGAGGTCGACGCCGCCTACGATGCCCTCGCCGCGCAGTTCGGCTGACCCCGCGTACGCTCACGAACAGACCACCGACCATTCAGAAAGGCCCATCCGACATGGCCGATGCCGCATCCCCGCAGCCCCTCAGCGGGGTCACCGTCCTCGATCTCACGCGCTTCATCGCAGGCCCGCTGTGCTGCCAGATCCTCGCCGACATGGGCGCGCAGGTCCTGAAGATCGAGCGTCCGGGCGGCGAGGACAGCCGCAGACTCGCTCCCTTCTACAACGGGGCGAGCATCTACACGATGCTGTACAGCCGCAACAAGCACGCCGGCACGCTCGACACCCGGCACACCGAGGCGGCCGGCATCCTGGAGGATCTGGTCCGCAAGGCGGACGTGGTCGTCGAGAACTACCGTCCTGGGACCATGGCGGCGATGGGGCTCTCCTACGAGCGCCTGCAGGAACTGCATCCCGGGATCATCCTCGTCTCGATCTCCGGCTTCGGCCAGGACGGGCCGCTCGCCGAGCGGGCGCTGTTCGACGGCATCGCGCAGGCGGCATCGGGCCTCATGAGCATGACTGGAGAGGTGGACGGGCAGCCGACGCTCACCGGCGCCTTCGTCGCCGACTACATCGCCGGCTACCACGCGGCCATCGGTGCGCTCGTGGCGATACTCCACCACCGGATGACGGGTGAGGGGCAGCGCGTCGACGTCGCTTCCGTGGATGCGCTGTTCTCGACCCTCGGCACCGCGCCGAGCGCCTGGGCGATGCTCGGGCAGAAGATGGCTCGCAACGGCTCGCGCGATCGCCTCAGCGGACCGGCGAACCTCTTCACGGCATCTGACGGCTTCGTCTACCTGCACGCCGGCACGGACGCCCTCTTCCGGCGACTGGCGGGGGGCATGGGACAGCCGGAGCTCGTCGAGGACCCCCGCTTCGCCGCCGTGGCGGACCGGATGGCGAACATCGGCGCGATCGAGGACGTCGTCCAGAACTGGATCGGCGGCCTGACCGTCGCCGAGGCGAGCGCCGTGCTGGAGACGGCCGGCATCCCGTTCAGCCCTGTCGTCGGCGTCGACGAGATCACCGATTCGGAGCAGATCGCCGCCCGGGAGATGATGCTCGACATCGAGCACCCCGAGCTCGGCACGCTCAAGCTCCCGGGGATGCCGATCAAGCTCAGCGCCACCCCCGGCTCGGTGCGCAAGCCCCCGCCGCTGGTGGGGGAGGACAACGAGTTCATCTACCGAGAGTTCCTCGGCTACACGCCGGAGCGGCTCCAGCAGCTCCGCGACGACGGAGTGCTCTGACGGAGGGACGGGACGAGGATGCTCGCTCAGAGGCTGTACGAGATCGGCCGGCCGCTCGTCGCGGAGGAGGTGCCCAAGCCCCGCGCCGGCTCCGGCGAATGCGTGATCCGCGTGCGCGCGGCGGGCATCTGCGCCTCCGACCTCCACTTCATGGCGGGAGAGGTGCCGACCGGTCCTCTCCCGCAGACCCTGGGCCATGAGATCGCCGGCACGGTGGACGAGGTCGGCCCGGGAGTCGAGGGGCTCGCGCCCGGCGACAGGGTCTTCGTCAACCCGCTGACCGGATGCGGCGACTGCGCGTTCTGCCGGAGGGGCGAGCCGAACCACTGCTCGCAGCGCCGGCTCCTCGGCGTGCACGTCGACGGGGGCCTCGCAGAGTACGTCGTCGCCCCCGCGGCGAATCTGATCGTCATGCCGGACTCTCGCCCGTTCGCCGAGATCGCGATGATCGAGTCCGCCGGGGCCGCGCGTCACGCCCTGCGGCTGCTCGGACCCCTCGGGGGAGAGGTCGTCGCGATCATGGGCGCCGGCGGGGTCGGCCTGCACGCCGTGCGGCTCGCGGTGGCCGAGGGGGCGACCGTGATCTCGGTCGATCCCGATCCCGTCGCCCGCGAGCGCGCCGCGGATGCCGGGGCGGCGCGGGCGCTCGACCCGAGCGACGACATCCTCGCGGCGGCGCGCGAGCTCGAGCCCGAGAGGCTGATCGGTGTCGTCGACAGCGTGGGGCTCCCCTCCACCTTCGATGTGTCGCTGTCGCTGCTGCGCACGAACGGCATCTGCGCGGTCAGCGGGATCGGCACCCGGCGGCTGACGCTGTCCGTCCCGACGCACTTCGTGCGCAACGGCATCCGGGTCAGCGGCGTGTACGGCTACACGCCGGCCGACCTGGCGTACATCGCGCGCCTGTTCGTCGACGGCGTGCTCGACTTCTCGTCGTCGGTGAGCGCGACCTATCCGCTGCACCGGGTCAACGAGGCGATCGAGGCGTTCGTCTCGCGGGTCGGGTCGCCCGTGCGGGTTGTCGTCACGACCGACTGACGACCGCCACTCCGAGGCGGTCGGAGAGTTCGTCCAGGCGGCGCAGCCAGGGTTCCTCGAGTGGGATCCCGTCGGCGAGGCGGCGCTCGAGTTCGTCGGCGGCGCGCTCGCCGGGCAGTCGCGGAGCGGGCCCGGTCGGATGCGGTGTGCCGGCGAGCGTCGCCCGCAGCCGCTCCACGTCGTCGAGCAGCCGGTCTGCACCGCCCCACAGCGCCGGATCGACGGCGAGCAGTGCGACGCCGTGCCTGCCGGAGTACGCGGTGCCGGAGGCCGGGCCGTCTCCCGAGACCGCGCCGCCGAGGAGATCGGTGAGCACGGAGAGGCCGTAGCCCTTGTGGCCGCCGAAGGGGAGGAGCGCTCCACCGCGGAACAGGGCGTCGGGGGTGCTGCTCGGAGCGCCGTCGGCGTCGACCAGCATGCCGTGCTCGAGGGCGTCGCCGCGCGCGGATGCGGCCGCGACGCGGCCCACCGACGTCGCGGAGGTGGCGAAGTCGACGATCACCGGCGGGCCGGAACGCGCAGGCAGGCCCCACGCCATCGGGTTGCTTCCGAACAGTCGGGTCGCCGTGCCCGGTGCCGCCATCAGCGCGTTGCTCTGCGAGAGCGCGTGTCCGACCAGCCCGTGCGCGGCGAGGTGCTCCACCCAGGCGCCGAGACGCCCGACGTGGTGGGAGCGCCGCAGCGCGGCGACGGCGATGCCGGTGTCGGCGGCGACCTCGCGCAGCCGCCGGACGGCGAGATCCGCCGCGACCTGGCCGAAGCCGTCGTGTCCGTCGACGACGAGCAGCGACGCCCGCCCCGTCGGCTCCTCCCGCGGTGTCGCCGCGGGCGCGACGACGCCCTTCGAGATCGCGTCGGCGTAGTCCGGAAGGCGCCACACCCCCTGCGTGTCGTAGCCGCGCAGGTCGGAGTCGACGAGCGATCGGGCGACGAGGCGAGCGTTGCCGGAGGTCGCGCCGAGGGTGCGCAGCACGGCCTCCGCCCAGGCGCGCAGCTCGTCGTCGCCGACATGCGCCACGGCTTCTCCCATGCATCCACCTCGTGTTCCCGTCGCCCTCAGTGCTACCCTAGATGTCTAGGCCAATCAAAGGAAGCGTTCAATGGTGAGCTTTGACCTCAGGGGGCGCACCGCCCTCGTCACGGGTGCCAATGTCGGGATCGGACAGGCGATAGCGATCGCCCTCGCGGAGGCCGGGGCGGACATCGTCGCGGCGAGCTCCTCGATGTCGAAGACCGGTGCCGAGACCTTGCGGGCGGTCGAGGCCCACGGCAGGAGCTTCACCGGTCACGACGTCGACTTCTCGGATCCCGACGCGGTCCGCGGGTTCGCGGACCGGCTCGTGGCGGAGGGACCGGCGATCGACACCCTCGTGAACAACGCCGGTGCCATCCACCGCGAGCCCGCGCTCACGCACTCGCAGGAGCAGTGGCAGCGGATCCTCGACATCGACCTGACGTCGCAGTTCGTGCTCACCCAGGTGCTCGGCGGCGCGATGGTCGGACGCGGCTTCGGCCGGATCGTCTCGATCGCCTCGATGCGGGTCTTCCAGGGCGGCGAGGGCGTTCTCGGCTACACCGCGTCGAAGGCCGGGCTCGCCGGCATCACGAGGTCGTTCGCGAACGAGTGGAGCCGCCACAACGTCACGGCCAACGCCGTCGCACCCGGCTACGTCGCGACGGAGAACACCCGGGTCCTGCAGGAGGATCAGGCCGCGTACCAGCGGATCATGGACCGCATCCCGATCGGCCGGTGGGCCACACCCGAGGACATCGCCGGAGCCGTCGTCTTCCTCGTCGGCCCCGCGGCGGACTACATCACCGGCGTGACCCTTCCCGTCGATGGCGGGTGGCTCGTCCGCTGATACCCAGTGGCGCGGGGTGACCGTGCGCTCAAGCTCGGCGGCCAATCGAACCCGAAGCGGTGACGCGTCAGCCCCAGAACTCTGCGAGTGCGGATGCCGCGGCGCGTCCCTGCCGATACCCGGCCTCGGCCGCGGGCCGCCTGACCGACGGATCCATGAGGTCGTCGCCGGAAGCCGCGAGCGAGGACTCGTCGGGCAGGATCGTCGACACCGCGCTGCCCACCGCCCGCAGGTCGTCGACCTGCGCCGCGAGCTGCATGCGCCATGCGAGCGGATGCCGCGTCCGCCCACCCAGCGGAGACAGCACGAGCACCCGGTCGTGCCCGGCAGCGAGATCGGCGTTCTCGTTCCGGCGGTAGCCGCCGTCGATGTAGCGCCCGTCGCCGATCCGGTAGGCGGCACCGCTGGAGGTGCTGGCGGCGACGGCATCCACGATGTCCACGCCGCTCGCCGCGTCGAACGTCACCGGTTCGCCCGTTCGGGCATCCACCGCGGCGATCAGCATCCGCCTTTCCGGCCACACGGCGTCTGGCAGCCGATGCGCAGTGATCGCGCGCCAGCGGGTTTCCCACGCACCGTCCGACTCGTCATCGAGCACGATCGCCGCAGCGCCCATGCGGCGTCGCATGTCGGCGGCATCCGATGCCGAAGCGATGATCGCACCGGTGCGCGCCAGGTGATCGACCGACGGCCGGCCGCGCTGAGACTGGGGCGGGAGCTGTGCGTCGAGAATCGCCGTATACAACTCGGATGCGGAACCGCTCGTGATCTGCACGGCTGCCGTCGCGCCCGCCGACGTCCCGATGATGAGGTCCGCGGCGGCAGCATCCACTCCGCCTTCCAGAAGACCGGCGAGCACCCCGATGGTCCAGGCGTTGCCCGCCGACCCTCCGCCGCCCAGGACGAGTGCACGCGTCATGACTTCGGCGGCTCGAGCGGCAGCTGCGGCCCGTGGTTCCAGGCCAGGATCGCCGGCTGCTCGCGGTCGTACCCGAGCACCGAGACGGAGCCGGCACCGAACGTGATGGATGCTCCGAACCGGGGCGCCTGCCGCAGGAACACGGCCGCAAGGATCCGAAGATAATGACCGTGCGCGATGAGCGCGACGTCGCCGTCGACCATCGCGGGCAGCACCCTGGTCAGCACGCGGGATGCGCGCGCCGCGACCTCTTCGACCGTCTCGCCCGGGGTCTCGCCGCGGACGACGCCGTGCATGAACGCCGACCAGTCGTACCCGAGCTCGGCGCGGATCTCCTTCGTCGTGCGCCCTTCGTATCCGCCGTAGTCCCACTCGATCAGCAGCGGATCGATCTCGGCCTCGAGTCCCGCGAGCTCGGCGGTGCGGCGCGCCCCCTGCAGGGGAGAGCTGAGAACCAGGCGGAAGTCGTACCCGCGCACGAGCTCTCCGGCTGCCCGCGCCAGTTCTTCGCCGTGCTCGGTCAGCGGTACGTCGGTGCGTCCGGTGTGCCGTCCGGAGCGCGACCACTCGGTCTCGCCATGCCGCAGCAGCACGAGTTTGCCCTGCGGGTTGTCCGGGGCGGGGCGATCGGGCAGCGGGTCGGCGGCATCCACACGGCAACCGTACTCGTCGACCGGTGCCGAGGCGGGCATCCGTGCCGGAATCGGGGTTATGCCGAAGCATCCCTCGGCGTAGGATCGCGGCCAACGTCGGCCCGATCGCACACGGAGGCTCCGATGCAGAAACTGACGATCGACTTCATCATCTCCCTCGACGGGTACGGCGCGGCCGAAGGGTGGCCCGGATGGTGGGGGCTGGAGGGTCCCGAGTACCTCGGCTGGCTCGACGGTCTTCCCGAGAAGGATCACCCGATCCTCATGGGGGCGACGACCTACCGACTGATGTCGGAGTTCGCGTCGAGCCAGACCGAGGGGGTCGAGTCGCTGAACGACGTGCAGAAATACGTGTTCTCGTCCACACTTGAAGAGCCGCTCACCTGGGTCAACTCGACCCTCATCCGCGAGGACGCCGTCGATTTCGTGCGGAGGTTGAAGGAGACCTCCGACCTCCCGCTTCGAACCCTCGGCAGTCTGTCGCTGTGCAGGGCGCTGCTGATGGCAGGGCTTGCCGATCGCTTCCGGGTCGTCATCTTCCCCGTCATCACCGGTGCGACGGGCCAGGAGCGGATCTTCGACGGCTATCCCGACGTGCGTCTCGACCTGATCGAGTCGCGCACTTTCGACGACCGCAGCCAGCTCCTCGAGTACATCCCCACTGTGCTGGACGGTCCTCCAGGCGGCTGAGTCGTGAGCATCCAGGTCAGTGACGAGACGCGCCGGAGCGTGCGCGACGCGTTCGCCGTCATCGAGCGTGCGGACTTCCTCCCGGATGCCGTGCGGCACCTCGCCGATGCCGATCGCCCGGTGATGATCGGGTGGGATGCCACGAACTCCCAGCCGTCGACGGTGTTTCGGATGCTGGAACTCCTCGCCGTGCGACCGGGCGATCGGGTGCTCGACGTGGGCAGCGGTTCCGCGTGGACGACCGCGCTTCTCGCGCACCTCGCCGGGGAAGAGGGGAGAGTGATCGGTGTGGAACGGGTGCCCGAGCTCGTCGAGTTCGGGCGGGACAGGCTCGCTGCCGCCGGAGTCATCGCCCGCATCGAGCGGGCTTCCGCCGGGGTTCTCGGCCTGCCCGCATCCGCGCCGTTCGACCGCATCCTGGTCTCGGCCGATTTCGCGCGGATGCCGGATGCCTTGGTCGACCAGCTCGGGGAGGGCGGGCGGATGGTCGCCCCGATCGCCGGCGTCATGACCGTCGTCGACCGGCGGGACGGGCGCGTGCGGCGCCGGCAGGATGCGGGTCTCTACACGTTCGTGCCGCTACGGGAGGACTGAACGACGCCGGCGAGCACCCGTCAGGGCCGGACGCGGACCGTCCGACCCTCGAATGCGACGAGGTCGCCGTCGTGGAGTTGTCGTCCGCGCCGGCGCTCCTCCTCGCCATTGACCTGCACGTAGCCGTCGATGATGACCTCCTTGGCGTCTCCGCCGGAGTCGAGGAGACCCGAGAACTTGAGGAACTGCCCGAGGCGGATCATCTCGCCGCCGATGGAGACCTCGGTGATCGCTTCGTTCATCATGTCTGAATGCTAACCGCCGCCATTGCCTAGGCTGGAGTCATGACCAAGAACTCCCTGTGGACCGTCATCGGCGTCATCGTCGCCGTGGTCATCGCCTGGTGGCTGGTCGGCGTGCTGTTCTCTCTGCTGTGGTTCATCGCGAAGCTGGCGATCGTCGTGGTGGTGGCCGTGATCGTGTATCTCGTGCTTCGAGGGATGTTCCGCTCCGACGCGGAGTAGTGCGCGACTACTTCCGCGGAGGGTTCAGCGGCAGCCACTCTTCGAGGCTGGTCGTGAAGATCTGCGCCCCCTCGATCGGGATGAGGGTGCGCTCCTCGATCTTCGCTCCGTAGTACGGCGCATCGTCGTCGCGAACGACGGTGCGAGGGTCGCCGCGGAACGTCAGACCGCGGCGGATGAACTCATCCATGCCGAACGCCTCCGGCCCGGCGATCTCGACGTCACCGAGCGGGGCGTCGCCCGAAGCCGCGCGCGCCACTGCGGTCGCGACGTCTTCAGCGGCGATCGGCTGGATGAGTGCGCCAGGCAGACGCACCGTGTCACCGTCCGTGGAGACGTCGGCGATGCTGCCGATGAACTCGAAGAACTGTGTGGCGTGCACGAGCGAGTAGCCGATGCCCGATTCGCGGATGAGCTTCTCCTGCGCGACCTTGGCCACGAAGTAGGGGATGCTCTGCGGCCGGTTGGTGCCGACGATCGTGAGCGCGACGTGGTGATCGATGCCGGCAGCGGACTCGGCCTCGAGCAGGTTCCGTGTCGAGGTGGTGAAGAACTCCAGCACGTCCGCGGGTGCGAACGACGGCGAGTTCGAGACGTCGACGACGGTGCTCGCTCCTTCCAGAGCTTCGGCGAGGCCCTCTCCAGTCACGCTGTCGACCCCCGTGTTGGGCGAGGCGGCTACGGCCTCATGACCGTGTGCGGTCAGCTTCGCGACCACCTTGGAGCCGATGAGGCCAGTGCCTCCGATGACGACGATCTTTGCCATGTCCGTGCCTTTCTGATTGGAGGGTGCCTTCGTGGCATCCGCCAGCTATGACAGGAGCGAGTCGCCGGATGTGACAGGCGCCACTCCATACTCGTTTCCCACCCGCCAGTCGTGGTACCTCGTCGGTGCGATCGTCGCCGTGGCCTCGGGCAGGAGGTCGCGCTGCGCGATACGAGCCCCGAAGTACGTGCCGAGCGGATCGGGAACGACCTCGCGGTCGTCCTCGCGATAGCGCAGATCGATCCTGGCCAACTCGCCGAGGCTGAAGACCTCGGGGCCGCCGAACTCCACCGTGCCGTACAGCGGTTCGGCGAGAGCCGTCTGCGCGACGGCGGCAGCCACATCCTGGGCGGCCATCGGCTGGATGAGAACGTCAGCCACCCGGACGACCCCGCTGCGCACGGCGTGAGCCGTGATGTGCCGGATGAACTCGAAGAACTGCGTGGCGTGCACCAACGAGTACGGTCGCTGGGATGCCGAGATGAGGCGCTCCTGCTGCTCCTTGGCGATGAAGTAGCCGCCCTCGGCGCGCGCGAGCCGGTCGGTGCCGACCACCGACAGTGCGACATGGTGACGCACGCCTGCGGCTTCACCGTAGCTGAGCAGATTCATTGTCGAGGTGTAGAAGAACTCTCGAGCGGCGGCCTCGTCTATGTACGACGAGTTGGAGACGTCGACGAGCACCTCAGCGCCGTCCAGCGCGGCCTCGAGCCCCTCCGCCGTGTAGGAGTTGACGCCCGTCGCGCGCGCGGCGACGACGACGTCGTGACCGGCCGATTGCAGGGTTCGCACGAGCCGGGTGCCGATGAGGCCGGTGCCGCCGATGACTGTGATTCTCATGTCGCTCCTTCGGTATGTCCGGGGCGACCGATACGCGCCCGTACCCGTAAGACCGGACAGTCGGCCTCGTTGTGACACCTCCTTGTCACAGAACTTCCCGCTACCCGGTCATGTCTTGAGGAGACCCTTGCGGTGAGAGGCTGGCGGCATGACGGTGACGAACGATTCAGGATCCACGACGGACCTCGGCGATGCGATGGACGTGTTCACGTCACAGCGACGACGTCTGTTCGGTATCGCCTATCGGATGCTGGGCAGCGTGGCCGATGCGGAGGACATCCTCCAGGACACCTGGATCCGCTGGCAGAACACCGACAGGGCGGAGGTCCATGAGCCTGCCGCGTTCCTCGCGACGATCACCACGAGGCTCTCGATCAACGTGCTGCAGTCCGCCCATGTGAAGCGGGAGACGTACATCGGGCCCTGGCTTCCCGAGCCGGTGAACACCGAAGACGATCCGGCCCTCGGCGCGGAGCGCGGCGAGGCGCTGGAGTTCGCGATCCTGCTGACCTTGGAGAAGCTGACGCCGACGGAGCGGGCCGCGTACATCCTGCGCGAAGCATTCGACTACCCGTATTCGCGGATAGCCGAAGTGATCTCCTCCACGGTCGTCAGCGCCAGGCAGCTGGTCAGCAGAGCGCGCTCACATCTGGAATCCGCCCGCCACGCGACGGTGGAGCCGTCGGCGCACCGGCGGCTCCTCGAGGCCTTCCTCACCGCAGCGCAGAAGGGCGACGCACAGGAATTGGAGACCCTCTTCGCCGCCGATGTCGTGAGCTACTCGGACGGCAACGGAGTCAAGCTCGCCGCGCGGATCCCCGTGATCGGTCGGGGTCGGGTGGCGAAGTTCGTCGCCGCATTCGCACACCACTTCTGGACGGGCAAGTCGATCGGCTGGGTCGAGGTGAACGGTCAGCCGGCGGCGACGCTGACAGAGGACGGGACCGTCACGACCATGGTCGCCCTCACAGCGTCGAGCGAAGGAATCCTCCAGCTCCTCTGGGTGATGAGTCCACCCAAGCTGCATCACGTCACCGCGGTCACCGCATGACCCGAGGGAAGCATCCGGCGGGGGCGCGCCGGAGAGGTCGTCGCGCGCCCGATACAGCCACGATGCAGGCACTGGCCGGCGCTCTGCGCACTGTCGATGAGGCGTCCCTGCGCGCGCTCCTGCATCCGGACGTGATTCTGATCATCGACAGCGGAGGCGCGCTGCCGTCGGCGTCTTCCCCGATCGAGGGCGACACCGCCGCGGCATCCGCGCTCGCCGCACTGCTCACGCCCGACACTTCGATCAGTCTCGCGGCGATCAACGGCGCTCCGGGCCTGATCTTCACTCGAGGAGATGTCGTCGTGACCGCTGTCACCGCAGAGATGACCTCGACAGGTCTTTCCAGCGTCTGGGTCGTCTGCAACCCGACGAAGCTGGAGCACTGGAATCGGCGGTGAGCGCGGCACCGCATCCGGCCTGAGCCTGCGCAGCTTCAGACGAACCGGATGGTCTGCTGCAGGCGCGTGCGCACGTCGAACAGCTCGTTGCCGCCGATGTCGCGCGCGCCGGGGACGCCCTGACGCAGCACCATGCCGAGCGCGCTTCGGCGCACGACGACGACAGGGATGCCGCGGACTTTGCCGAGAGTGACCACGGCCTGGTCGAGATCGTCGTCCGGAAGCACGAGGATCGCGCCGCCGAAGCGGACTTTCGCGGTGCGCGCGACCACGCGCATTCGGGCGAGCAGGGTGGCGACCGGCGCTCGCCCGTCGAGGTTCCGACCGATGATCTCGCCACGGCGGAAGCGCGCCGTCTCGGCGAAGTCCTCCGACATGACTCCATACAGGCCCGACGGGCTGAGCACGACATGGTCGAGCTTGTCGGCGTCTGCGGACCGCGTGGGGCCCGAGCTCGTCGCGACGTCGTGCCAGACGGTGAAGCCCATGCCCAGGTCGGAGACGGTGCTCGCGGTCGCCTCTTCGGCGAGAGCATCCGCCAGCAGGCGTCGGATCTCCAGCGGGGCCGAGCGCACGAGCGCCGGATCGTACGGATCGGGAAGCTCGACCCCATGGCCGGCCCATTCGCGCATGAGGGAGAGGTACCGTTCGCGGCGCCAGCCGCCGGGGTGTCCGTATGTGCGAGCCTTCGGGCGGGTGTCGGCGCGGGGTGCGGGCGGTCGCCAACCGCTCCAGTGCTGCTGGGTCGTGGTCGTATTGGACGCCGCGGCGAAGCCATGCCCGCGATCGTAGGCGGCACGCGCCTCAGCGGTGCCCACGAGTTCCCACGCGCGCTGAACCTGGATGAACGCGGCGGCGTCACCGCCGGCATCCGGATGGGTCTGGCGGAGCCGGAGCCGGAATGCGCGCTTGATCTCGTCGTCCGTCGCCGTCGGGTCGACGCCGAGCACCTCGTAGGCGGAGGCGGAGAGCGGGCTGTCGAACATCAGTCCCCATTATCGTCCGCACCGGCTATGCGCGGGTCGGGCATGATCGTCTCGATGTGCGGCTTGGCGTTCGCCTGCGCGCGCCACCAGACGACGAAGCCGACGGCGGTGAAGGCCCCGTAGAAGACGTACATGAACCCGGTGGCGTAGTACCCGGCGCTGAACAGGAGGGGAACGCCGACGACGTCGACGGCGATCCAGATCAGCCAGAACTCCGTCCAGCCCTTGGCCATGCCGTACGTGGCCAGGAGCGACCCGACGAACGTCCAGGCGTCGGCCCACACCGGTTCGTACGAGCCGAGCAGTCGGAACAGGGGAGTGAGCGCGATCGTGCCGATCACGAGGACGAGTACGAGACCGATCCGTGCGGGGTTCGACGCCCAGCGCGGAGTCACCTGACCGGTGCCGGATGCTGCGTTTCGCCAGCGATTCCAGCCGTAGACGGCGACGGCGATGAACATCACCTGACGTCCGGCCTGGCCGAGCAGGTTCGGCAAGTCGTGCTCCGGGCTGAGGATGCTGCCGAGGAACACCGTGAGCAGCAGCAGGTTGCCGACGATGCCGACGGGCCACGCCCAGACCTTGCGGCGCATGCCGCCGAGCGCGCTGACGAGTCCGAAGATGTTGCCGACGACTTCGCGGATCAGGAGGGTCTGCCCGCCCGGCAGCATCCACTGCGAATTGAAGGCGTCGACCAGCCAGCGCAGGACGTCCATCGGGGCGTTCAGTGGGCTGCGTTGACCGGCGACTCGCCGCCCTCGGTGAACGAGGGCTTCTTGCCCAGCATCCGACCGATCAGCATGACGACGCCGACGACGATCAGCCCGACCACGAGCCCGGCGACGGCCGAGACGAAGGTCTCGCCGATCCACGCGATGACGGCGCCGGCCGGCTCCAAGAACCCGTGGATCCCGTGCAGCATGTCGCTGAAGAAGTGCAGCCCGACCTCGCCGAGGTTCGCGAGCAGCAGGTGACCTCCGACCCAGAGCATCGCCACCGTTCCGACCACGCTGATCACGCGGAACACGGCGGGCATCGACCTGACGATCCGCGTGCCGGTGTGGCGCACGCGCGAGGACGAGCTCTTGGCCATCTTCAGCCCGATGTCGTCGATCTTCACCAGAAGTGCGACAGCGCCGTAGACGAGACCCGTCATCACGAGCGCGATCACCGCCAGGATGACCAGCGTCATCCAGATGCTCAGCCCGGCCTCGAGGTTCGCCAGTGAGATGAGCATGATCTCCGTCGACAGGATCAGGTCGGTGCGGATCGCGCCCCACACGAGTTTGTTCTCGTTGCGCGCGCCCTCGCCCTCATGGCCGTGATGGAATCCGAACCACTCCAGCACCTTCTCCGCGCCCTCGAAGCACAGGTACGTGCCACCGATGATCAGCAGGAACGGCAGAACCCACGGCGCGAATGCGGTCAGCAGCAGTGCGATCGGGATGATGATGAGGAACTTGTTCGCCAGCGATCCGAGCATGATCTTCAGGACGACGGGCAGCTCCCGGGCCGGCGAGATGCCCTGCACGTACTGCGGAGTGACGGCGGCGTCGTCGATCACGACACCGGCCGATTTCGCCGACGCCTTCAGCGCCGCGCTCAGGATGTCGTCGACGACAGCGAGCAGACCAACAGACATGCGTCCCCCTGTGAGGTGTGCAGGGACCAACCCTGTTCAGGAAAGCAAGACTACTGCCCGCTTACCGTCGTCCGGTGAACCGGTCCATCGACGAGTACACCTTGAACACGTTCCGGGCCAGGAAGTCCCACGTCGCCGTCGGCAGCACGCCGCGAAGCGCCATCGACAGCTTCACGGTCCACGGACGCAGCACCATCGGCGTCCCGCGCAGCATTCCGTCCCAGGCGGCGGCGGTCGCCGATCGAGGCGTGAGGATCGGTGTGAGCAGCGGACCCCGCGCCCCCTCGAACATTCCCGTCGAGACGTAGCTCGGGCAGAACGTCGTCACCGCGATGTGCCGGTGGCCGTGCGCCTTCAGCTCGAGACGGACGGACTCGCTCCAGCCGATCATCGCCCACTTGGATGCCGCGTACACGCTCATGTGCGGATTCGCGAGGGTTCCGGCGGCGGATGCGATGTTCAGGATGCGCTTCGGGCGGGACGTGTCGGCGATCATGTCGGGCAGCACTTCGCGCGTCAACCACATCGCCGCGAGAGAGTTGATCCGCATGGTCAGTTCGATGTCGCGCTGCGGGTCGTGCTCCCAGAACGGCGTGCCGCGAACGATTCCGGCGTTGTTGATGACGACGTCGGGTGAGCCCAGGTCGGCGCGCACGCGCTGGATGCCGGCGGCGATGTCCTCGCGCTGCGACACGTCGACGCGGTAGGCGCGCACGTCGATGCCCGAGCGCGAGAGATCCGTGGCCAGAGCGGTCGCGGCATCCTCGTCGATGTCCCACAGCGCGACGGCGCGTGCGTTCGCAGCGACCGCCCGCCGGGCGTACAGCTCACCCATGCCTCGTGCGGCGCCGGTGATGAGGACGAGAGCGTCAGTGATCGGGTTCTCCATATCGCCACGCTATGCGTTCGCGTCAGCGGCCCTCACGATCTTGTGCATCATCGACATGCGGTATCGACTTCGTCGGTTCTGAGCGCCCGAAACCGACGAAACCGATACGGCATGCGTGCGTTCATCGGGCCGGAGAGCGGATGCCGAGACCGGGCTTGCGGGTATGCACGGAGAAGTACCTGAGCCCGTCGTCCCCGGCGACGAATCTGCGGTGCGACCGGGGAGGCAGCCAGACGATCCCGCCCGCCTCGAGCGCGATCGACTCGGCTGCGGTCTCGAGCGTCCCCGAACCGCTGACGACCACGATCAGCACGTCCAGCTCCGGTCCGATGTGCGCCCGGATCTCATCGCCCGCCGGCAGCACGATCACGTTCGCGTCGAGTCCGCGTTCCGATGGTTCGAGTCTCCACACCGATCCGGCCTCGGGGCCCGATGCTCTGAAGGCATCGCCGACGAGGCGCGGCACGTCGCCAGAGGCCTCGGCGTCCATGGTTCCTCCTCAGGTCGTTCGCGTTCTCTCCAGACTGGCACCCGCAGCCGCGAACTCACAGCGCGCTCCCAGCCCCGCGGGACCAAAACGGGCCCCTTCGCGGTTCTTCCCAGTGACGCCGCAGCCGGCGACGTGAAAAGAGGAATGATCGTGACACAGGACTACAGCAGGACCCCCGAGTCGCTGAGCCGACTCACCGAGGCGCAGTACCGCGTCACACAGGAGGACGGCACCGAGCCCGCCTTCCGCAATCGATACTGGGACAACCACGAAGCCGGGATCTATGTCGACGTCGTCTCCGGGCAGCCGCTGTTCGCGTCGACCGACAAGTTCGACAGCGGCACCGGATGGCCGAGTTTCACCAAGCCGATCGACGCGGACGCGGTCACGACGAAGACGGATCGCAAGCTCTGGATGCCGCGAACGGAAGTGCGCTCGGCCGGAGCCGACAGCCACCTCGGCCATCTCTTCCCCGACGGGCCGGAAGAAGCGGGCGGCATGCGCTACTGCATGAACTCCGCTGCGCTCCGCTTCGTTCCCGCCGACCGCCTCGATGAAGAGGGGTACGGTCAGTACCGCAGCCTCTTCGACGCCACCGATCTCGACGCCACCCCCAAGGAGAACGCATCATGACCGACACCGGCACCATCACCAGAACACCGGGCACCGAGACCGCCGTCCTCGCCGGAGGGTGCTTCTGGGGCATGGAGGACCTCATCCGCCGCCAGCCAGGCGTGCTCGACACCCGCGTCGGCTACACCGGCGGCGAGAACGCCAACGCGACCTACCGCAACCACCCCGGTCACGCCGAGGCCGTCGAGATCGTGTTCGACCCGACGAAGACGACGTACCGCGACATCCTGGCGTTCTTCTTCCAGATCCACGATCCGTCGACGCTGGACCGTCAGGGCAACGACGTCGGCTCGAGCTACCGCTCGGCGATCTTCCCGCTGAGCTCCGAGCAGGAGCAGGTCGCCCGGGACACGATCGCCGACGTGGATGCCTCGGGCCTGTGGCCGGCGAAGGCCGTCACCACGATCGAGCCCGAGGGACCGTTCTGGGAGGCCGAGCCCGAGCACCAGGACTACCTGCAGCGCATCCCCAACGGCTACACCTGCCACTTCCCGCGGGCCGGCTGGGTGCTGCCGAAGCGCGAAGCCGCAGCGAACTGAGCTCGAGAAACCACTATCCGCACGAGACACCACTGCACACGCGGTGTCTCGAGCTGATGATGATTTCTCGGTAGAAAGCCGGCCTACGACTCCGCGAGCACCCGCTGCAGCGGCTGGTAGTGCTCGACGACGGCCCTGCGATAGGCCTCGACATCCCCGGCGCGGGCGGCCGCGAGCATGTCGCCGTGCGCTTTGGCGGTGAGGTCGATGTCGCCTGGTTGCGCGATGCCGAGGTGGGGGAGCACGGCCGTGTGCACATCCCAGAACGCACCGACGAGCTGTCCGACCAGGTGATTGTCGATTCCCGAGAACAACTGGGTGTGGAACGCCCGGTCGGCCTCGAGGAACGATTCGCCGCGTGAGGCGTTGTCGACCATCTCGTCGACCAGGCGATCCAGCTCGCCGAGCGTCGACGAGTCACGGGCGCCGGCGACGACCTGCTCCGCCATCGAGAGATCGAGGGCCAGACGCACGTCGACGACCTCGCGGAGCGCCTGCAGCGACCCCTCCGGAGTGAGAACTCCGCGGAAGACCAGCGTCTCCACCATCGGGTCGAGCGACATCTCACCGACGTAGGTGCCGTGGCCGTGCCTGACGTCGACGATGTCGAGAGTCGACAGCGTGCGGATCGCCTCACGGACGGACGAGCGTGACACATCCAGCGTCTCGCACAGCTCCGTCTCCGTGGGGAGCGCATCGCCCGGCGCGAGCCCGCGCGTGAGGATGAGCTGCTTGATCTGATCCGCCGTCGTGGAACGCCGCATCCGCGACGCCCGACTCTGGGTGGACTTCATTACGGCTCCGTCTCGTTCTGAGAATTCTGATCATCTCACCCTTGTGCGAGCGGCTGACTTCCAGAACGGCGGGTACGGCAACGACGACGCGGATCGGCAGATCACCAGCGCTGCCGTCATCCAGTCCGACGACCAGGGGCTCACGTGGAGCGAGCCGCGCCTCATCACGGATGTCGCAAAGCCCGCGAACGGCACCACCAGCGGCGGCATCTACACGCCTGTCGCCGGTGACGTGAAGGGCATGTTCGCCACCTCGGGCGAGGGCATCCAGCTCCGCTACGGCGAGCATGCCGGGCGCCTCATCCAGCAATACGCGGGAACGGTGCTCCAGGCCAATGGCTCGACTGCCATCCAGTCGTACTCGGTGTACTCGGACGACAACGGCGCGACGTGGCACCGCGGTGCATATGTCGGAACGGGCATGGACGAGAACAAGACCGTCGAGCTCTCGGACGGACGCGTCATGCTGAACTCGCGCGACAGCTCGAACGGTCGCCTGCGCAAGGTCGCTATCTCGACGGACGGCGGTGCCACCTACGGTCCGGTCACCGCCGACGCCGAGCTCCCAGACCCGACGAACAACGCGTCGATCACGCGCTTGCACCCGGATGCCGCGGCCGGGACGGCCGATGCGCGCAAGCTCATCTTCACGAACGCGAACAACGGTGCGAACGGCGACCGCAAGAACGGCGCGGTGCGCCTCTCCTGCGACGACGGAGAGACCTGGCCAGGGCTGCGGACGCTCGAGACGGGGTTCTTCGCGTACTCCACCGCCACCGCGATCGACGACGGTCGCGTCGGCGTGCTGTGGGAGGGCAACTACACGAACAGCATGCCGTTCTCGTCGTTCGACGAGGCGTGGCTGAACGCTGTGTGCGCCCCGTTGTCGGTGCCGGCCACGACGCTCGAGCCGTCCGTGGTGAAGAGCGTGCCGGTGACCGTGACGAACCAGGAGGACACCGCGCTCACCGGTTCGGTGTCGCTGTTCACGCCGTCCGGATGGTCGGCGACGGATGCTCCGGTCTCCGACCTCGCGCCGGGCGAGAGCACCACTGTGCAGGTGAGCGTGACCGCTCCGGCGTCGGCGGCGGGAACGCAGCGGCTGCAGGCCGCGTTCACGACACAGGACGGTCGCGTGAGCCAGACGACCACGGTGCTCGAGCTGCCGCCGGCTCCGACTGTCATCGGCGCGACGATCACCGGCGCCCGGACCGACACGGCTCGCGATCTCGCCTCCCAGCCCTACACGGCCGGGGAGCAGGTGCCGTACGCGTTCCGCGTCGACAACGCCTCGACGATGACGGTCGCCGTCGTGCCGACCAAGGGCGACTTCGCGCCGTTCATCCCGCCGGGTGCCGGAAACGGCCGTTTCATGGTGCTCGCCGTGGATGCCGGCTACAACTGCGCGACGCCGAAGCACGCCGTCACGGCGGATGACATCGCGCGCGGCTACTTCGTCGCTGACACGACCTGGACGGTCTCGGCATCCGGTCAGCCGACCAAGACGATCGAGGTCGCCGGCGGCGAGGTCGACGTGATCGCCCGCGACCCGCGCCTGACCGTCGAGGTCGCAGGCACCTGGAACGACGCGGACGGCAACGGTCTCGCCACGGCAGGCGAGACCGTCACGTGGGAGCGCACCGTCCGCAACACCGGCAACGTGACCCTCACAGGTGTCACCGTCGGCGGTGCCGAGATCGGCACCCTCGCGTCAGGTGCGAGCACGGATCTCGGGGCGGCGACGACCACGCTCACGACCGCCGACATCGCCGCAGGAACGGTGAGCGCGGCATCCGTCGAGGCGAGTGCATCGAACGGGAAGCGCGCCGCAGACGTCTCGGTCGACTCCGATCGGGTGGTCCTGCCGGTGGCGCCGACGTGGGCGACCGGCACGGCCTATCCGAAGGGCGACCACGTCACGTACGACGGTCGCCTGTGGATGGCGTCCTGGTGGACGAAGGCGCAGAAGCCCGGCGACCCGAACGGCCCCTGGCAGGAGATCGCCGTGGATGCCGATGGCCGCACGGTCTGGACGCCCACCCGCATCTTCGACAAGGGTGACGAGGTCGTCTACGACGGCACCGAGTACACCGCGAAGTGGTGGACGCGGAACCAGCAGCCCGGGCTCGCGAACGGGCCCTGGAAGTAGCATCCGGACAGCGAGGGGCGCAGCCGATCCAGTCGACTGCGCCCCTCGCCGCGTTTCAGGTCGCAGGATTCGTCGGTCTAAAGGGACCAGAGCGGCGAGAAGTGCGACCTGAACAGGTCCGCGTCAGCCCTGCAGCGTCTCGATGTCGATCACGAACCGGTAGCGGACGTCGGATGCCAGCACCCGTGCCCACGCCTCATTGACCTGATCGGCCGAGGTGATCTCGACCTCGGGGGCGATGCCGTGCTCGGCGCAGAAGTCGAGCATCTCCTGGGTCTCGGCGATGCCGCCGATGTTGGAGCCGGCGAACGAGCGGCGGCGGCCGATCAGCGTTCCGGCGCGGACGCTCATCGCCTCCGGCGGGGCGCCGACGTTGACCATCGTCCCGTTCAGTGCGAGCAGCCTCAGGTGCGCGTCGAGGTCGATCGCGGCCGAGACGGAGTTGATGATCAGGTCGAAGCTGTTCCGCAGCGTGCGGAACGTCTCCGGGTCCTGCGTCGCGAAGTAGTGGTCGGCGCCGAGCCTCAGGGCGTCGTCCCGCTTCGAGTCCGAACGCGAGAGCACGGTGACCTCGGCGCCCATGGCGTGCGCGATCTTGACGGCCATGTGGCCGAGGCCGCCCAGGCCGATCACGGCGACCTTCTTGCCGGGGCCGGCGTTCCAGTGGCGCAGCGGCGAATACGTGGTGATGCCTGCGCACAGCAGGGGAGCGGCCTTCTCGTACGGGATCGCCTCGGGAACGCGCAGCACGAAGTCCTCGGTCACGACGACGGAGGTGGCGTAGCCGCCCTGCGTGATGGTGCCGTCGACGTCCTTCGCGCCGTAGGTTCCGATCGCGCCGCTCTCGCAGTACTGCTCCTCGCCGGCGGCGCAACTCGCGCATTCGCCGCAGGAGTTCACGAGGCATCCGACGCCGACGCGGTTGCCGACCGCGAACTTCGTGACGTCCGATCCGACCTCGGCGACTGCGCCGACGATCTCGTGCCCGACCGTCAGCGGGTAGTGCTGCGGACCCCAGTCGCCGTTCACCGTGTGGATGTCGGAGTGGCAGATGCCGGCCCAGCGGATGTCGATGCGGACGTCCTTCGGCCCGACATCACGGCGTTCGACGCTGCCGGTGAAGAGGGCCTCGGTGGCTGAGGGTGCGACGATGGCGGGGATCACAGTTGGCATGATCCGAGCGTAGACCGCTCTCCCGGGGTTGGGCTCGTTGAAGCGGGTCAGGCGCGGCCGAGGAACTCCAGCGCAGCATCCTTGAACGCGCGCGACCCCGGCGCGTTGAAGTGGTGACGGCCGGGGATCTCGAAGAACGTCCCTTCGGGCGCCGCCTCCGCCAGGGTTCGGGAGCCGGCGATGATGGCATCCTCCGATCCGGTGGCGAACAGGATCGGTCTGGTCGGCGCGTTCGCCGGGTCCGGGTCGACGGTCCGCGTCCTGCGCATTCCCTCAGCCAGCGCGACGAGCGAACGGAGATCGTTGCCCGGCACCCGCTCCGTGAGAGCGATGTAGTTCTGCGTCGCCTGATCCGTCACCGGCGTGCCGTCGTCCGCGTACGCGCGCACCTGGTCGAGGTCGAGTCGCTCCAGAGGGATGCCGTCCGGCACGCCGCCCAGCACGGCACGGTCGATGCGCTGCGGAAGATCGCGCACGACCTCCCAGCCCACGCGGGCGCCGAGCGAGTACCCGACGTAGAAGGCTTCTTCCACGAGGTAGGTGTCCATGACCGTCTCGACGTCCCCGACGAGGGTGCGGATCGCGTAGGCATCCGGTTCATGCGGCTTGTCGCTGTTGCCGTGCCCGCGCTGGTCGAGGGCGAGCACTCGGTAGCCGGCGCGCGTGAGCTCTCGCACCCAGCCGGTGAGCACCCAGTTGTCGCGCACGTTCGAGGCGAAGCCGTGGACGATCACCACGACCGGCGCATCGAACTCGCCCCACGTGTAGGTCGCCAACCGGGTTCCGTCGGCGGCGTAGACGAGCTGCGGATCCGGCATCCGCGTCAGTTCGGAGAGAGGAACAGCCACATCTCCATCATGGTCCTCCCGGCGCGACCTCACGCTTCTTGGACCCGTTTCAATAACATCATCCTTCCGATGGATGCGGATGTCCGCGGTCGTGCGTACCGTTGAATCAGATAGTCGACCGGGGGGTCAGGATGTCAACGATCGGAATGGTTAGAGACCTTGCAGAGTTCTTCCTGTGGGTCGGCATCTCAGGGGCAGGCATCGCTCTCGTCTGCGCGATCGTGGCTCTGGTCGCACTCGCGTTCGGTGCCGCCGGGATCGCGGGCGGAGCATCCGCCGCATGGATCGGCGGGGCGCTGCTGAGCCTCACGTCCGGGTTCTCGGGGCAGTGGATTCCTGCGCTCGCCGCAGTCGGCGGCCTCGTCGCGGCTCTCGTGCTCGGCGGTCTCGCGCGCCCGCTCGTCAGGGCGTTCCAGGCACGGCCGACGCCGCAGCGTCCAGAGGTAACGGCATCCGTCACGCTGCCCGCGCCGGCCGCGGTTTCGTCAGCGAAGCCGGCGCCGCGAATCGTCGGCGTGCGCACTGTCGCTTCCGAATCGATTCGATAGACTGGGCGCTCGCCGATCCTCGGCGAGCCGATTCCCCCTGATCTTCGTCTCCGGAAGCCGTTCCCCCGCATGGCCACGTCCCTTACCACCGGGCGCCCTTGGCGCGTCATCCTCGCGTTCTCCGTCCCTCTGCTGATCGGCAATGTCGTCCAGCAGCTGTACCAGGTCGTCGACACGGTGGTCGTCGGTCGTGAGCTGGGCGTCAACTCCCTCGCCGCGGTCGGCGCGACCGGCAGTCTGCTGTTCCTGCTGCTCGGATTCGCCTGGGGCATGACGAGCGGATTCGCGATCCCGACCGCACAGGCCTTCGGCGCCCGGGACTCCGCAGCGGTGCGCCGCTCGGTCACCACCGGAACCCTGCTGGCCGCAGTCGCCAGCATCCTGATCACGGTCGGCGGCCCTCTGCTCGCAGAGCCCGTCCTCGTGCTCATGCGAACACCGCCCGAGCTGCTCGCGGAGGCGACGCTGTTCACGCAGATCAGCTTCCTCGGCGGCGGCGCGACGATGTTCTTCAACTACCTGTCGGCGATCATCCGTGCGATCGGCGACTCCAAGACGCCGTTGGTGTTCCTCACGATCGCGTGCGCGCTGAACGTCGTCCTCGTGATCGTGCTGGTCGGTCCGGTCGGGTGGGGCGTCGCCGGCGCGGCTCTCGCGACCGTCGTCGCGCAGGCCGTTTCCGTGCTGCTCTGCCTCGAGTTCGTCAGGCGGCGGATGCCTGTGCTGCACGTGCGGCGCGAAGACTGGCGCATCACACGGGGCGATATCTTCGACCACCTTCGGCTCGGCCTGCCGATGGGGTTCCAGGCATCCATCATCGCGATCGGCACCCTTGTCGTGCAGGTGGCACTGAACGTCCTGGGCCCCGAGGCCATCGCCGCCTACACGACGGCATCCCGGGTCGACAGTCTCGCAACCGCTCTGCTCGCCTCGCTGGGGCTCGCCGTTTCGATGTACGTCGCGCAGAACTTCGGCGGTCGTCGCCCCGACCGCATTCGCGCCGGCGTCGTGCAGGCCACCTGGATGGCGATCATCGCCTCACTCGTCCTGGGAGTCGTGCTCATCGCATTCGGCACGAATCTCGTCCGTCTCTTCGTCGGAGACGGAGCCGACGAGGTCGTGGACAGCGCCCACCTCATGCTCATCATCAACGGATCGACCTACTCGCTGCTGGGAGTGCTGTTCGTGCTGCGCGGAGCGCTGCAGGGACTCGGGCAGGCGATGATCCCGACGATCACCGGGGTCGTCGAGTTGTTCGCCCGTGTGGCGGCAGCTGTCGCGCTCGGTGCGGTGCTCGGTTTCGCCGGCGTCGCGATGAGCAACCCGCTCGCGTGGGTGGGTGCGGTCGTGATCCTGATCCCGGCCTACGTACGGGCCCACCGGGCGCTGATGAGGATGCCGGTCGATCCGCTCGAGCCGACGCTGACCACCCCGATCGCGATCGTGGGACCGGACAACAGCTCGTTGAACGTGGATGTCGTTGTCACTCAGCCCATCCCGGTCGTCGTGCAGCGCCGGTGGAAGAAGCTGCTGCGCCGGTAGGACCTCGCCTTATCGGGAGGCGCCCGCGCTGCTGTTCCCGCGCTCGCGCTGCTGTTCCCTGCCCCGCGCTGTCCAAAGCTGTTCGCGCGGCGGAAACTTCTGCCGCGTCGACAGGAATGAGCAGCGCGACGGGCGCGCTACCTGATCACGCCGCGGCCGTCGCGCAGCTCGAAGACCAGCTGGGTCTCGGTTCCGCGGACGACCGGATGCACCGTGATGTGCTCGAGGACGATGTCGCGCAGCGCCGTGGCGTCCTGAACCGCGACGTGCACCAGGAAGTCATCGACGCCGGCGACGTGGAACACCTGCAGCACCCGTGGTGTCGCGACGAGCGCATCGAACAGGGCGTTGACCTTCTCGCCGGTGTGGTTGGCCAGTCGCACCTTGATGATGGCCTCGAGCGGGTAGCCCAGCGCTGCCGCGTCGAGGCGGACGCGGGTGTCTCGGATGATGCCGCGATCGCGCAGGCTGCGCACGCGGTGCGCGCACGTCGACTCGGCGAGCCCAAGCCGCTGCGCCAGCGCCTTGTTCGTGAGATCGGCGCGCGTGCTGAGCGCGGCGAGGATCTCGAGGTCGAGCTCGTCGAGTTGCGCTTTCGCCAACCTGGTCACCTCTGATCCCGTCGAATCCGTTGAAAATTCTGCATCCACGCGTTCAGGCGGCGGATGCAGTCGAATTCTCCCATTCTCACCGGGATTCCGGCAACGTAGAGAGCATGACTGCAATGCCGCACTCGCCCTTCGACACGCCTCTGCATCCCGACACGATCGCGGTGCACAGCGGCCGAGGAGACCTCGCCGACCTCGGCGTCCACGCTCTGCCGATCGACCTGTCGACGACCAACCCGCTGCCCGATATCGAGCGCGGCGGTGACTCGTACGAGGCGATGGCGACCGGAGGCCGGCCGATCGCCGACGGCAGTCTCGTGTACCAGCGGCTGTGGAACCCGACGGTCGCACGGTTCGAGGACGCGCTGGCCGAGATGGAGCACGCCGAGGCGGCTGTCGCGTTCTCCTCCGGCATGGCCGCGATGACGGCCGTGATCCTCGCGATGACGGCGGCAACGGGCAAGCATCACGTCGTAGCAGTGCGACCGTTGTACGGCGGAACGGATCACCTGCTCGGTTCAGGCCTGCTCGGCACCGAGGTCACCTTCTGCCATGCGTCCGAGGTGGGCGTCAGCATCCGCCCCGACACCGGGCTCGTCGTCATGGAGACGCCGGCGAACCCGACGCTCGACCTCGTCGACATCGCCGCTGTCGTGGCCGGGGCGGGCGATGTTCCCGTCGTGGTCGACAACACGTTCGCAACGCCCATCCTGCAGAACCCGCTCGACCACGGCGCAGCCATGTCGCTGCACAGCGCGACGAAGTACCTCGGCGGCCACGGCGACGTGATCGCCGGCGTCGTCGCGTGCAGCGAGGAGATCGCCGAGGCTCTGCGCCGCGTTCGTGCGGTGACTGGTGGGCTGCTGCATCCGCTCGGCGCCTACCTGCTGCACCGCGGTCTCACGACGCTGCCGGTGCGGATCCGCCAGCAGCAGGAGAACGCGCAGCATGTCGTGCAATGGCTCATCGATCGGCCCGAGGTCGACGAGGTGTTCTTCCCCGGTCTCGATGGAGATCCGCAGGGGATCCTCGAGCGTCAGATGCGCGGCACCGGCGCGATGATCGCGATGCGGATGCGCGGTGGGTACGCGGCGGCGAGTCGGGTGGCATCCGCGGTCACGCTGTTCACGCACGCGGTCTCGCTCGGGGGAGTGGATTCGCTCATCCAGCATCCCGCCGCCCTGACGCACCGCCCTGTGCCGGCGGACGCGCGTCCGGATGCCGACGTCCTGCGCCTCTCGATCGGCCTCGAGAACGCCGGCGATCTGATCGCCGACCTCGCTCGCGCGTTCACTGTTGTCGGATCGCTACAAGAAACCGAGTCCCAGCGGATCTGAAACTTAGTACCCAGTCGCAAAGCCGGACGACTTCGGCCCGCGCGCTCCTACACTCGCGAGTGGCAACGACGCCACTGACCTCTGGAGCCCTCGATGACGAGTTCTAAGCCTCACGCGCACGGCAACGGCGTGCGCATCACCGTCATCATCCTCGCTCTGCTTCTCGCAGCGATGGTGATGATCTTCTTCCTCACGACCGGAAAGATCGCGGCGGGTGCCGCCGAGCTGTCCGACGGAACGGGCACAGCCCGCGACGGCTCGGCCGAGCTCGCCGCAGGAGCGCAGGACCTGTCCGCCGGAGCTCAGAAGCTCGCGGACGGAACCGAGAGCCTCGCAGCCGGCGCATCGAGCGCCCACGACGGCTCGCAGAAACTCGCCGCCGGGGCGTTGAAGGCGTCGACGGGTGCAGCCACGCTCGTCACCGGCGCAGGCACGCTCGCGGCCGGAACCGCGAGCGCCGAGTCGGGCGCCGCGCGCCTCGACAACGGTGCGCAGTCGGCGCTCTCGGGTGCGCAGAAGCTCGCCGCCGGTCTGCTGAAGGCCGACCTCGGCGCGCAGTCCGCGGTCGCGGGGGCGGAGAAGCTCTCCGGTGGTGCCGCGCAGGTGGATGCCGGTGCGACAAAGGTCGCCGACGGTGCGCAGGCGCTGGCCGGTGGCGCGGCGCAGGTGGATGCCGGGGCGCAGAGCGCGCTCGGCGGCGCCAAACTGGTGTCGGATGGTGCGGCGCGGGTGGATGCCGGCGCAGAGGAGTTGCTCGTGGGTGTGACCAGCCTCGCCAACGGTGTCGGTGGTGCCCATCAGTACGCGACGAACCTCAACGCAGGTGCTCAGGATCTCAGCGCCGCGATCTCCGCCGCTGCGACGGATCAGGTGAAGTATCTCGCAGCCAATAAGGATGCGATCACGGGAATGGTGACATCCGCGTCGCAGGACTCCCAGGTTCTGGCTGATCGCTTGGCCGAGCTCGCCAAGACGAACCCCGATCTTGCAGACCTCGTAACGCTGGCCGCGGGTGTCAATCAGCAGGTGAAGGGCATTGCGCCCGCAGCCGCGGCGGCTCCCGTCCTCGCAAGCGGCGTCATCGAAGCCGCGGGTGGTGCGCAGCGGCTCGCCGCTGGCACGTACGCTCTCCTCAACGGCGACGCTTCTGTCAAATGGCCCGGAACTGTCGGTCTGACCAACGTGGAGGTGGGCGCACCCGCCCTCGTGGCCGGTGCGCGGAATCTGAAGGCCGGCAGCGCCGAGCTTGCGGGTGGCACGTCGAAGCTCAGCGCTGGCCTCACTTCGTTGGCGCAGGGCACGACTGGCCTCGCATCGGGCGCATCCGACCTGGCGACCGGAGTCGCCCCACTGAAGGCGGGCACGTCCCAGCTCGCGTCCGGTGCGAAGCAGCTCGCCTCCGGCCTCAAGCCGCTGAAGTCCGGCACCGCCGAGCTCGCGACCGGTGCAGGTACGCTGTCGGGCGGCCTGACGACGCTCTCCGCAGGCGCGACGACGCTCCACGATGGCGCAGTCCGCCTGAACTCGGGTGCGACGAGCCTGTCCGAAGGCGCAGCGACGCTCGCTGAGGGCACCTCGACGTTGCAGCAGGGCGCATTCGACCTCGACACCGGGCTCGGCACGCTCTCCGATGGCGCGATGACGGTCGCCGAAGGAACGGGCACCCTCGCCGACGGCGGAGCCAGGCTCGAGACGGGTGCCGCCGCACTCGCAGACGGCAACGGTCGTATCGCTGACGGCTCCGGAACGCTCGCAACGGCGACCGCCGGCGCCGCACCGTCGATGCTTCCGTGGATGCTCGGCATCGCCCTGGCCGGTCTGATCGCGATCGGGTTCTGGGTCGGTCACCGGGTCAGTCACCGACGCGCGGTGGCCATGGCCTAGCACCACTGCCGAACAGGGCCGCGGGACGAGACGTCTCGCGGCCCTGTTCTCCGTCTGAGGTACGGCCTCTGCCGATAGCAGAGCCGCTCAGAGCGGATTCGCGCCACGCGACCCCGGAGGGCTCGCAGAGTGGGGGCATGAGCGAAGAGACACCGATCCCGCAGTTCGGCCCCGAAGCCCGACGCGCACTGTTCCACGAACGCATCCTCGTGCTCGACGGCGCCCTCGACGATGACAACGGCACGCTGCTGATGACCCAGCTGCTCACCCTCTCGGCGGAGGATCCGGTCGCGGACATCGCCCTGTGGATCCACTCGCCAGGAGGTTCGGTTCCGTCGATGCTCGCCATCCGCGACGTCATGCGCATGATCTCGAACGACGTGGCAACGCTCGCCCTCGGGCTCGCAGCCAGCGCAGGACAGTTCCTTCTCTCCGCAGGGACCAAGGGCAAGCGTCGCGCGCTTCCGCACGCGCGCATCCTCATGCATCAGGGTTCGGCCGGCATCGGCGGTTCGGCCGCCGAGATCGAGATCCAGGCCGACGACCTCCGCCAGATGCGCGACACCGTGCTCGGCCTGATCGCCGACGACACCGGCCAGCAGCCGGGCCGCGTCTTCGAGGACTCACTGCATGACCGCTGGTATACGGCGGTCGAAGCCGAAGAGTACGGCTTCATCGACGAGATCGCGACATCGATCGGCGATGTGTTCCCCCGTCGCAGGGCGCGTGTGGGGCTCGGCCTCGAAGGAGAGAAGTGATGAGCGGCTACACGATCCCCAACGTCATCGCGCAGCATCCGCGCGGCGAGCGAATCATGGACGTCTACTCGCAGCTGTTGTCCGAGCGGGTCATCTACCTCGGCACCGGCATCGACGCGGGCGTCGCGAACGTGCTGATCGCGCAGCTGCTGCATCTCGACGCGGACAGCCCGGACACCGGCATCCAGTTCTACATCAACAGCGAGGGCGGCGACCCCGGCGCTGCGCTGGCGATCCACGACACCATGCAGCACATCCGACCGGCCGTCGCCACCACCGTCGTCGGGCAGGCGATCGGGCCGGCGGCGCTGCTCGCAGCGGCCGGGGCGGCGGGGCAGCGTGCTGCCCTCGCGCACGCGCGCATCGTGCTGCATCAGCCGGCCGGACAGTCGCGCGGGGCGATCCCTGACCTCATCCTCGCCGCCGACGAGGTCGTGCGCGTGCGAGCGGATATGGAGGCGATCCTCGCCCGTCACACCGGTCGGACGGTCGAGGCGCTGCGCGCCGACACCGACCGGGACCGGGTGTTCACGGCATCGGCAGCGCTCGAGTACGGGCTGATCGACACCGTGCTCGGTGAGCGGACGGCCGCTTAGGACGACAGTTCGGGGGCCGGATGCACGGATGCCGGGTGATTCGGCAGCATCCGTCCGACATCCGTGTTCCCGGACCCCAGACTGTCGACGCGCGTCACGCCGCGAGGGCGAACGCGCCGCGGCCGGCCGACACGGAGACGGGGACGGCGGCGGATGCCGGCACCGAAGCCGCGCGCAAGTCATCTGCGACGCTGCTGGTGAGGTCGATGAGCGTGGTGTCCAGGGCGCCGGCGATCGCGGCGATCATCTCGCTGGACGGCTCCTTGAGCCCGCGCTCGACTTCGGAGAGGTACTGCGGCGACACCCCGGCCTTCGCGGCGGTCTCGCCGAGCGTCTCCTGGTTCTCGTGTCGCCTGCGGCGCAACTGATCGCCGAGCATGTGACGCCACAGCGGCTCGGGTCGAGGCGGTGTGGAGCGATCGGGGAAATCGAGGATGTCAGCCATGGTTCACGGTAACGCCGTGCCCCGCCGCGGCGGGAGCCGTTCTGCTCAGAGCAGAATCGTCGACGCGCCTCAGAGGCCGACCGCTGCCATCCCCGCTTCGTCGTAACGATCGCCTGCGACACCGATGCGGTCGGCGAGCCCGTTCAGCTCGACGATGTCGTCCGCCGACAGGGCGACCTGGGTGGCAGCGATGTTCTCGTCGATACGTTCACGGCGTCTCGTACCAGGAATCGGCACGATGAAGGGATGCTGCGCCAGCAGCCACGCCAGGGCCACCTGCCCCGGGGTCGCATCCCGCTCGGCGGCGAGACTCCGGACCCGGTCGACGAGCCCCTGGTTGGCGCGGAGGTTCTCGGGCTCGAAGCGCGGGACGCGCGCACGGATCTCGCCGGTGCCGAAGGTTGCGTCGGCGCTGACCGTCCCGGTGAGGAATCCCTTGCCCAACGGACTGAACGGCACGAAGCCGATGCCCAGCTCCGCGCACGTCGCCAGCGCCCCGGCCTCCGGGTCGCGCGTCCAGAGGGAGTATTCGCTCTGCACGGCGGTGACCGGATGCACGGCGTGCGCGCGACGGATCGTGCCCACCCCCGCCTCGGACAGGCCGAAGTGCTTCACCTTGCCCTCGGCAACGAGCTCGCCGACCGTCCCTGCGACGTCCTCGATCGGAACCGTCGGGTCGACACGGTGCTGGTAGAGCAGGTCGATCGCCTCGACACCCAGGCGCTGCAACGAGCCTTCCGCCGCACGGCGGATGTGCTCCGGCCGCGAGTCCGTTCCGCGCGAGACGCCGTCCACGATGTCGAACCCGAACTTCGTCGCGACCACGACCTCGTCACGGATCGGAGCGATGGCCTCCCCGACGAGTTCCTCGTTGTCGAACGGCCCGTAGACCTCGGCTGTGTCGATGAAGGTGACGCCGTGCTCGACCGCGTAGCGGAGCACGCCGAACATGGCCTCGCGGTCGCCGGGGTTCGGGCCGTAGCTCTGGGACATCCCCATAGCGCCGAGGCCGATGGCGGAGACCTGCAGGCCTTGGCCGAGAGTGCGCGTGTGCACGGTCGATCTCCCTTCAGATCTGCGTGTGGTCGGTTGCATCGGATGCCAGGGACGGACCCCCCGTGGTGTCCGGTGCGGCCCAGCTGGCCAGCAGTCGGAGCTTGTCCTCCGAGGGCGATCCGGGCTCGGCGGTGTAGGTGGACAGCTGCAGCCCGGGGTCGGCCGGCAACTCGAACGCTTCATAGGTGAGTTCGAGCTCTCCGACGATCGGATGATTGATCCGCTTGACGCCGGTGCGGTGGTAACGCACGTTGTGGGCAGCCCAGAGGGTGCGGAACCGTTCGCTGCGCGTCGACAGTTCGCCCACGAGGTCGGTGAGCTTCTTGTCGAACGGGTTGCGGCCGGCCTCGCCGCGCATGGTCGCGACGAGCTCCTGCGTGTTTCGGTCCCAGTCCGGAAAGAAATCCTGCGCGGCGGGATTCAGAAAGGCGAAACGTGCGCTGTTCGGAGCAGCCTCTGCGAAGACCGGTGCGTAGAGCGCGCGGCCGAGGTCGTTCGCGGCGCGATAGTCGAAGTAGTTGTCGCGGATGATCGCCGGCGCCTCCGTGATGGCCGAGAGCAGGCGCAGGATGCTTGGACGCAGCTCATCGGTCTTCTTGCGCGGTTTGTGCGCGATCGGCGAGGCACTGGCGATCCGGGCGAGATCGAACATGTGCGCCGTCTCGGCGTCGTCGAGCTGCAGGGCCCGTGCCAGGGCGTCGAGGACGCCGTCCGATGCGCCGGACAGATCACCCCGCTCGATCCGCGTGTAGTAGTCGACGCTGACGCCGGCCAGCATCGCCACCTCTTCACGGCGCAGTCCAGGGACCCGTCGGTTGGTGCCGTACGCCGGCAGGCCTGCCTGGTCGGGGGTGATGCGTGCGCGCCTCGTCGAGAAGAACTCGCGCACTTCGCCTCTGGTGTCCATGATCCGACCGTACGCCGAGTCACCCGAGGGAGGGAGGCACTGCCAGTACCCGGAACGGCCTGCACTGTTCCGGATGCCGCGGACGGAGTGGAATGACCTCATGACCATGAACCTCAATCTGAACAACGGCGTCACGATGCCGGCCCTCGGCTTCGGCGTCTTCCAGGCCGCCCCCGAGGAGACCGTCGCAGCGGTCACGACGGCACTCGAGACGGGCTACCGCCTGATCGATACGGCGGCCGCCTACGGCAACGAGCGAGAGGTCGGCGAGGCGATTCGCCGGTCCGGCCTCTCTCGCGACGAGATCTTCATCGAGACCAAGGTGTGGATCAGCGACTACGGCTATGACGAGACTCTGCATGCGTTCGAGAAGTCCACCGGCAAGCTCGGCGTCGACCGGCTCGACCTGCTGATCCTGCACCAAGCGCTCCCGTCGCGTTTCGATCTGACCGTCGGCGCGTACAGGGCACTCGAGAGGCTGCTCGCCGATGGTCGGGTCCGCGCGATCGGCGTCAGCAACTTCATGACCGATCATCTGGACCGCCTCGAGGCCGAGACGAGCATCGTTCCGGCGATCAACCAGATCGAAGTGCACCCGTATTTCCAACAGCGCGCGGTGCAGAATGCTGACTCCTCCGCCGGCACGGTCACCCAGGCCTGGTCGCCGATCGGCGGTATCACTGCGTATCGCCCCAACGGAGCATCCGCGTTCGATGATCTGACGCTGAAGGCGATCGCGGCGGAGCACGGCAAGTCACCGGCTCAGGCGATGCTGCGCTGGCATCTGCAGCAGGGTCGTTCTGCTCTGCCCAAATCGGTGCGTCCGGCCCGGATCGCCGAGAACTTCGCCGTGTTCGACTTCGAACTGACAGCGGATGAGCTCGCCGCCATCGACGCGCTCGACACCGACGTTCGCCGCGGCCCGGATCCCGAGGACATCACGATAGAGACGTTCGGGCGCGAGATCCCGGAAGCATGATGCGGGTGCGGGGACGATCTGCCGCGCTCGGCGCTGTGATGCTCGGGGCGGGCCTCGGCGGCTGCGCCGCGAACTCGACTCCAGCACCGGAATCTTCCGCGCTGCCTTCCGAATACGCCGACGGCACGTACGAGGCGACCGGCTGGTACGGATCACTCCCGTCTCACCAAGACGTCACGCTCACCCTCGAAGGCGGCGTCGTCACCGCCGTCAGCCTCACCACCCCTGCCGAAGACACCGCATCCCTCGGCCACCAGCAGCGGTTCGCCGATGCGCTCGGCGACGAGATCGTCGGGCTCGACGTCGACACCATCGACGTACAACGCCTCGCCGGGGCCAGCGGCTGTTCGGAGGGCTTCATGAGCGCCCTCGCCGAGATCAAGACCGCCGCACGATCCGCGGCAGACGAAGGAGCACCATGACGAATCTCGACGTCCTTCTCGTGGGAGGCGCCGGCAGCATCGGCAGCTACGTCGCTCGCGTCGCAACCGATGCCGGTCACAGCATCCGCATTCTCAGTCGCGGCACCGGGAAAAGCGTCGTGACCGGCGATCTCACCGACCCCGAGTCTCTCGCCGACGCGGTTCGCGACATCAACGCTGTCGTGTTCACCCACGGCGCTCACGGTTCCGCGCAGGACATTCGAGAGGTCGACTACGGCGGGGTTCGCAACGTCCTGGAAGCGATCGGCGACCGGCCGGTGCGCATCGCCCTGATGACAGCCATCGGGGTCACGTACCGGGAAGGCTCATACAACCGCTCCACGAGAGCGCACGACTGGAAGCGCCGCTCCGAGCGGCTCGTCCGGGCGAGCGGTCACCCGTACACGATCGTGCGGCCGGCGTGGTTCGACTACAACGACTACGACCAGCATCACCTGCAGGTCCTGCAGGGCGACACGCGTCACGCAGGCAGCCCGGCCGACGGCGCCATCGCCCGATCGCAGATCGCCGACGTACTCGTGGCGGCTCTCACCTCGGATGCCGCGATCGGGAAGACGTTCGAGCTCGTCGCGGAGCGAGGCGAGGCGCAATCCGACCTCGCCCCGCTGTTCGCCGCGCTCGCCTCGGACGCCGGACTCGACGGCGCATTGGACGCCGACAACATGCCACTCGATGATGAGCCGGCGGATGTCCGCGCCGACCTCGACCGGATCCGCGCGCTGCACGCCTGACCGCGGGCGGAAGGGGTCAGGACGCGGCGTCTCGTGGGGCCGGCGCCGGATGCTCCGCCGCCCAGCTCGCGAGCAGGCGGAGCGTGCCCTGTCGGTACACGGCTCGCCAGGCACTCCCGGTGCGCGGCCGGAAGGAGTTGACTGAGGGAACAGAACAGGGGACGGAACAGAAGGAGCGCACACATGCGTGGAGTAGTCATGTACGGACCGCGGGATGTCCGTGTCGAACAGCGCGAGAAGCCGACCATCACGAAGTCGACGGATGCTGTCATCAAGATCGCCGCGACCTGCATCTGCGGCTCCGACCTGTGGCCCTATCGAGGCACCGACAGCGTGCACGAGTCGCCAATGGGGCACGAGTATGTCGGCGTCGTCGAGGAGATCGGCTCCGATGTGAAGAACGTGAAGGTCGGCGATTTCGTCGTCGGTTCGTTCATGGCCTCCGACAACACCTGCGAGATCTGCCAGGCCGGATACCAGTCCCGTTGCGTGCACGTCGTGCCGATGGGACAGTTCGGAACGCAGGCGGAGTACGCACTCGTTCCGCACGCAGACGGCACGCTGGTCGCAACGCCGGGACAGCCCGACGCTGATCTGATCCCCGCACTGCTGGCCGCCTCGGACGTGCTCGGAACCGGCTGGTTCGCCGCGGTCGCGGCTGAGGTCGGTCCCGGCAAGACCGTCGCTGTGGTCGGCGACGGTGCGGTCGGCCTGCTCGGCATCCTCGCCGCGAAGCAGCTCGGTGCACAAAGGATCATCGCGATGAGTCGGCATGCCGATCGCCAGGAGCTGGCCCGGAAGTTCGGCGCGACCGACATCGTCGAAGAGCGCGGCGACGACGGCGTGGCCAGGATCAAGGAGCTCACGAACGGGCTCGGTGCGCACTCGACCATCGAAGCGGTCGGCACCCAGGAGTCGATGATGCAGGCGATCCGCTCCACACGGGCCGGCGGACACGTCGGGTACGTCGGCGTCTCGCATGATGTCGCGCTCCCCGGTGAGGAACTCTTCTTCTCCGGCGTGCACCTGCACGGCGGCCCGGCGCCCGTGCGTCGTTTCCTGCCCGAGCTCATCCAGTTGATCTGGGACCGTGCCATCGACCCGGGCGCCGTTTTCGACCTGACCCTGCCGCTCGAAGACGCCGCCGAGGGATACCGGGCCATGGACGAGCGGCGCGCCACGAAGGTGCTGCTGACCGTCTGATCGTCAGGAAGCGCAATGAGCGCATCTCAGCCGCAGATGCGGTCATTTGCGCTCTTTGAAGCGACCTCAGCCGCGGCGGTCTCAGCCGGCGAGCCGCTCCGCGAGGAACGAGGCCTGCTTCTGCCACTGCATGCCCAGCCCGCCCTCGTGCTCGTTGAAGGCGTACTCGACGATGTCGGCGGTGCCGCCCCAGTGATTCCGCGCGGCGTACACCGTCGACGGCGGGCACACCGGGTCCATCAGTGCGACCGAGAACAGCGCGGGTGCGGTGGCACGACGAGCGAGGTTCACGCCGTCGAAGTACGACAGCGTCTCGAACGTGCGTTCCGCGGCATCCCGATGCACGGCAAGATATCGGACGACCTCGGCGTACGGGTCGCGTTCGGTCAGTCCGACGGACCGCTCGAACTGGCACAGGAACGGCACGTCCGGCATCGCTGCGATGAGCCCGGTTGAGAGGGCAGCGGCGGCGATCGCGATCCCGCCGCCCTGGCTGGTGCCGGTCACGGCCACTCGCGTCTCGTCGACGCGGTCGAGCGAGCGGATCGCGTCGATCGCGAGCACGGCGTCGGTGTAGACGCGACGGTAGTAGTAGTCGTTCGGGTCGTCGATGCCGCGCGTCATGAACCCGGGCACCGCGGGCCCTGAGCCGTGCGGGTCAGGCGTCACGCCGCCGGTTCCCCACCCGCTGCCCTGGCCGCGGGTGTCCATGAAGAAATGTGCATAGCCGGATGCCGCCCACGCCAGCCTCTCGTGCGGCAGGCCCCGACCGCCGCCGTAGCCGTTGTACTCGATGACCGCCGGGACGGCGTCGTCGGCATCCGCCGGCAGCAGCAGCCATCCGCCGACGGGGTCGCCGCCGAACCCGCTGAACGTGACGTCATAGACCTCGACCGACTGCAGCGGCGAGTCGATACGGCGCAGCTGGATGGGAGCGGCGAGCTCGCGGGATTCGGCGAGCGTCTGCTCCCAGAAGTCGTCGAAGTCGGCCGGCTCCGCCACCTCGGGCCGGTAGGTGCGCAGCTGCTCTGCTGGCAGGTCGAAACGCGGCATCGCTGGTTCCTTCAGTCGGGGGACGACGGCAGTTTATCGTCGCGACAGTGTCGGCGCGCACGCGTACTGGTTAGGCTGGGAATTGGGCTCGTCGCCCCTTCTCCCACCGCTCCGAAAGGTGTCCATCGTGACCGAATCCGTCGAGAACACCGCCGAGCACGGAGCCGACTTCTTCGACCAGCTCGCCCAGGGCCCCACCCGTGAGCAGGACTCGTTCACCGTCGGCTTCCGCGGCTACGACCGCGGTGAGGTGGATGCCGCGATCGCCGGCCTTCGCATGCAGGTTCAGCGCGCCGAGTCCGAGGTCGCAGAAGCCCGATCCGGCGTGAGCCGCGAGGTCGAAGCAGTGCGCGCCGAGCTCGAGTCCGCGCGCTCGGAGAGCGAGACGCGCGCCGCCGAGAGCGACGCCAGAATCGCCGAGATCGAGAAGCAGCAGGAGTCGCAGCTGGCCGAGGCTCGTGCGGCTGATGAAGAGCGCATCGCAGCCCTCGAGGCGGACCTCGCCGCCGCTCGCGCGCAGGTCGAGGAGTCGGACCAGCGGATCACCGCACTGTCGAACGAGCTGGTCGACGCCCCGAAGGACGAGGCCGACACCGAGGGCTCCCGCCTGCAGTTCGAGGCTGTGCTCCGGGTCGCCGAGGAGCAGGCATCCGTCCTGATCCAGAACGCCGCCGTGCAGGCCGAGCGTCTGCTCCAGGCCGCGCGCGAAGAGGCAGATGGCCGCCGCGCGGAGCTCGCCGCCGAGGTCGATCGCGTCACCACCCAGGCTCAGCACGACGCCGATCAGGTGCGCTTGCGCATCGATACCGAGTACACCGCTCACCAGGCGGGCATCGAGCGGGAAGCCGCGCACGCGGCCGAGAAGGTGAACCAGGCCGAGCAGGAGGCCGCGACCATCCGCACCGAGGCCGAGAAGGGCGCTGCAGCGCTCCGCTCGATGGTCACCCGCGAGACGACGCAGCAGCGAGCGGATGCCGAGCGCGAGGTGCGCGAGATGAATGCCCGCGTCCTCGAGTTCGAAGAGACACTGACCCGCCGTCAGGACGACGCCCAACAGGAATTCCTGCTCCTGCACAATCAGGCGGTCGCCCACGCCGAGCGCATCACCACCGACGCGAACGAGCAGGTCGCGGCGTCTCTCGAGCACTCCAAGCGCATCTCGGCGAAGGCCGATGACTACGAGAAGCTGATGCGCTCGCAGGCCCAGGCGATCGAAGCCGATGCGCAGGTCCGCGCACGCGAGACCCTCGACCGTGCGCGTCAGAAGGCTCAGAAGATCGTCAGCACCGTCACCGGCCACACCACCGACGTCCTGCGCGACGCCGAGGACCGCACGCGTCAGCTGCGCTGGCAGCAGCAGCAGTTGAACAGCTTCATGGCCGAGGTCCGCGAGCTCATCCGTCCGGAGGGCGTCGCCGCCGCATCCGGCGCCGAAGAGGAGGACGCCGACGACGTCGATGTTCTCGAGGAGGGCGACGAGATCATCGAGCTCGACCCCGAGGTCGCCGAGCCGGCGGAGTCCGACGACGACGCGGATGACGACGAGGACGACGCGGACGAGGGCGGCGACCGCGACTGACGCGTCGTAGCCTGAAGCCATGTCTCAACTGGTGAGCGCGGCAGAGCTTCAGAATCTGATCGACGGCGGGGTGCGCATCCTCGATGTGCGCTGGCGCCTCGATCGCCCTGATGGACGGGCGGATCACCGCGCGGGCCACATCCCCGGCGCCGTGTACGTGGACCTCGAGACCGAGCTTTCACGGCATGGCCGACCGGATGAGGGCCGTCATCCGCTTCCCACCACGCAACAGGTTCAGGATGCCGCTCGCCGATGGGGTGTCGATGACGGCGACGTCGTCATCGCCTATGACGATGCCGGCGGTCTTCCCGCGTCGCGCGCATGGTGGATGCTGCGCCAGGGCGGCGTCGACGTCCGAGTGCTCGACGGCGGCTGGAAAGCCTGGCAGGCTGCGGGTGGCGAGGTCGAGACCGGCGAGGTCACGCCGGAACCAGGCGACGTCGTGCTCGGCGACATCACCGGTGACAGCCTTACGATCGACGAGGCCGCAGCGCTCGCCGCATCCGGCATCCTGCTCGATGTCCGGGCGGCGGAGCGCTTCCGCGGCGAGGTCGAGCCGATGGATCCGATCGCCGGACACATCCCCGGCGCGGTGAACCTGCCGACGACCGTCCACGTCCGCGAAGACGGGACGCTGCGTGATCTCGACGAGCTGCGCACGCGCCTCGTCGAGGCGGGCGTCACCGGCGGCGTAGAGGTCGGTGCGTACTGCGGCTCCGGCATCACCGCGGCGCACACAGCGTTGGTGATGATCGAGGCGGGGATCCGGCCGAAGATCTTCCACGGTTCGTGGAGTCAGTGGTCGAACACTCCGGGCCGCGCCGTCGCCACCGGCGAGTAACTCGGGTCACACCCTGTCGTCGTAGCCCCAGCGGTGCAGCAGCATCCCCGGGCCCCAGTTGCGCCGGACCTGGTGGATTGTCGTCGCACCGTCGAGGTGCTGCTCGGTGACGATCGTGCCATCCGGCGTCTCCTCGATCTCGTCGATCCAGGACGGCAGGGCGTCGGGATGGAACCGGGTCCACAGCAGGAGGTCGCGCGCATTGCGCGCCACTCCGTGCCCGGTCTCACGCATGCCGGGGTAGCCGGACGGGAACTCGAGCTTCCACTCGATCATCGTCGTCTGCGCGGGCCCGAGAGGGCGCTCGAGTTCGAACATCGCGCCGTGCACTTCACCCGTGTGGTGGGAGTGGAGGCCCGAGATGCGGCCTCCGGACACCATGCTGAAGATCGGTGCAGGTACAGGCTGATCGGGGGTGAGATCCAAGTACGGGACGTGCGTGATGGTCCCGGAGGTGCACTGCAGGATCGTGCGGGTGGTGCGCGAGATCACGAACCCGTCCGCACCGACTTCGGTCACGGCGTGGGTGGAGACGTCGCGCCCCGGATCCATCACCGGAGAGCCCAGTGCGGTGAACGTCTCCGCGACGGCCTGCTCCAGACGCGCCTGCTCGAGCGGGTACTGCGGTGTGCCGATCGGGCCGACGCGCTGGCTCGGGCCGATCAGCGAGAGCAGCGTCCCGGCGTCGAGATGGAGCAGCGACTCCAACTGCTCCACGGCGGCGAGCGACTGCGGGCCCTCAGGGCGTCGGTCGCCTGAGCGCCAGTAACTGAGCGTGGCCCCGGAGACGGGGTTCCCGTTCGCGGCGAGGCGTTCGCGCAACCAGCTCAAGGTGACGGCGCGCGCGTCTATGGCCGTGCGCAGCGCGGCGGCGAAGTCGCCGCCGTGACCGCTCGCGGAATAATCCTGCATCTGCATCACAGCCCTCCCCGGGGTATGTGACGAACACGGAAGTAGTGTCGAGCATACGGCCAGAAGGGGCACCTCGGGCCCGAGGTGCCCGGCGATGGTCGCGCGGTCGTATCGCGGTGGCTGGGGGTCAGTACCTGCCGCGGGCCGACCGTACGCGGTGCCTCCCTGCGCGCGACGCGGGGCCCGGATCGAACTGGGGATGATCCGAGCCTCGCGTTTGCGGGGCGAAGGCTCCTGCGATCGTCGGGCCGTCCGGTCGGCCCGCATTATCCAGCGGGGGCGCGGCCCGTTCCGCCCCGCGTAGACTGGAGACACCACTCCGACCGAGGATTCGTCATGTCTGCCCCTGCCCGCACGTTCACCGTGCGCCACCTTCAGTTGCTGCGCGCGCTGTTCGCCGCAGCCTCGGCGCTCATGATCACGTTCTCGCCGGATCACTCCGCCGCGATCGGCTTCTCCGTGTTCGGAGGATTCGTCGCCGCGAGCGGGTTCATCCTCATCGTCGGCGCGTGGGTGGTGGCATCCGCCGGCACCCGCTGGCCGTTCATCCTGCTCGCCGTCATCGATCTCGCAGCGGCCATTGTGAGCGGCATCCCGACCTGGCGCACCGAGGCGGCGTTCTTCGTCGTGGTGATCATCTGGGCGGCGGCATCGGGCCTCGTCGAGCTCATCGCGGGCCTGCGCGCCCGCCGCACCGACCCGGCCGCGCGGGACGCGGTCACGATCGGCGCCCTGGGACTCCTGCTCGCGGTCGTTCTCCTGCTGATCCCCGCGAACTACGCGTTGCAGTACTCGGTCGAGGGCGCGGGCGAGTTGACGCTGACCGGAATCATCCTCGCGGTCGGCATGTTCGGCGGCTACTGCGCGATCGTCGCGGTCTTCCTCGCCATCGCGGGATTCTCGCCGCGTCGCCCCGAGCCGGTGTCGACCGAGGCCGCCGATGTCGCAGGCGCGCCGGCGCGGACCGATTCGACCTCGAGTGACTCGACCCCGACCGGAGGCGCTGCATGAGCGACCAGAAGTCCACCCGGCGTGAGCTGCTGCGCCCGTTGCACCTGCTCGGCATCGCGCTGGCCGCCGGTGTCTTCGCAGCCGTCGTCACTCTCGTCTCGACCGGTGCCTTCACGTCGCGCGTCAACAACGCGATCGCCAGCGGCACCTATCAGGGACTCACGCCCGTCGGTCTCGGGCTGGTCATCGGCGGTGGTGCCTTCATCGTCACGCTGCTGATCCTGTCGATGCTCATCCTGGCCGTCGACCCGCGCGAGTACGAGGACAAGACCCTCGACCGACCGGTTCTCTACGACAAGGACGATGACGGCGAGCCCTCCGGCCCGGCCTCCGCGGCTCCGAAGCCGTCCGCAGCTGAGCCCTCCGCTCCGAAGCCCTCCGACGGCGCCGACCCCGCCGCATCCTGACCTCGCGCGGCTGATCCCTGCTCCGCGCTGTCCTTCGCTGCGGGCGCTGCGGAAACTTCTGCAGCGTCGGCGGATTCCGACAGCGCGACCGCATGCGCCGAGCGCCGACGGGTCAGGCGCAGTTCGCCGACCAGGATGCCGAGCACGACGAGCGCGCCGCCGAGCAGAGCCGTGACGGGCAGCCGTTCACCGGCGAGCCGTCCGATGATCGCCGCCCACACCGGCTCGCCCGTGTAGATGACGGTCGCCCTCGTCGGCGACACGGACTTCTGCGCCCAGTTCATCGTGAGCTGGATCAGGCAGCTCGCTGCGCCCAGACCGACCGCGGCTCCGACCCAGATCCAGGAGAACTCCGGCATCCGTTCGCCGACGATCGGCATCGTCAGAAACCCGAGGATGCCGGCGGTGAGCAGCTGGACGATCGTTATGCGTCCGAGGTCTATGCGGTTCGCGAACAGCCCGATCAGGATGATCTCGCCGGCGATCGGCAGCGTGCTGATGAGCGTCGCGATCTCACCGGCGCCGAGTCGGAGACTGAGGGCGTCAGGGCCGGCGATCAGCAGCAACCCGACGAACGCCAGTGCCGCCCCGGCGAACGCCATCGCCGAAGGCCTCCGGCGGAAGACCGCCCACTGCGCGAACGGCACCATCGGCACGTACAGCGCGGTGAGCAGCGCCGATGTGCTGCTCTCGATCGTCTGGAGCCCGAACGTCTGCAGGCCGTAGCCGAGATGGATCATGACGCCGATAGCGGCTCCGGCCCCGACATCGATCCAGCACATGCCGCGCAGCGCGCGGTGGAAGATCACGACGCTGATGAGCCCGGCGAACACGAACCGAACCCCGACGAAGAACCAGGGCCCCGAGTGCTCCATCGCCCAATGGACGAGGAGGAACGTTCCGCCCCACACCGCCGTGACCGCGATGAGTGCGAGTTCGGGCGGACGCGGGCGCAGCCAGCGCAGACGCGACCGCATGCTCAGATCCTCCCGCCGCATGCCGCTCGTGACGGCCGAGACTACTTCGCGAGGCGCTCGGCGTGACCCGTGTAGGTCGCGGGGGTGAGGGCGAGCAGGCGCTGCTTCGCGGCATCCCCGATCTCGAGGCCTTCGACGAACTCCGCCAGCTCCGCAGCGCCCACGCGGTGACCGCGGGTGAGCTCCTTCAGCAGGGCGTACGGATCGCTGATCGTCGAGCGACCGGCGACGACCTCGGCGCGGATGACGGTCTGGATGGCCTCGCCGAGAACCTCCCAGTTGTGGTCGAGGTCATCGAGCAGAACCTCGCGCGCGAGAGAGATCTCGCCGAGACCGCGGCGCAGGTTGTCGAGCGCGAGCATCGAGTGCCCGAACGCGACACCGATGTTGCGCTGCGTCGTGGAGTCGGTGAGGTCGCGCTGCATGCGCGAGGTGACCAGCGTCTGCGACAGCGAGCCGAGGAGAGCCGCGGACAGCTCGAGGTTCGCCTCGGCGTTCTCGAACCGGATCGGGTTGATCTTGTGCGGCATCGTCGACGAGCCGGTGGCGCCCGCGATCGGGATCTGCGTGAAGTAGCCGATCGAGATGTAGGTCCAGATGTCAGTGGCGAGGTTGTGCAGGATGCCCCCGGCGTGACGCATCCGGTCGTAGAGCTCGACCTGCCAGTCGTGCGACTCGATCTGGGTCGTGAGCACGTTGAAGCCCAGCCCCAGCCCCTCGACGTACTCACGGGCGATCTTCGGCCAGTCGGCCTCCGGGTCGGCCGCGAGGTGCGCCGACCACGTGCCGGTCGCGCCGGAGAACTTCGCCAGGTAGTCGGACGCCGCGATCTGGGCGCGCACGCGCTCCAGACGCCATGCGAACACCGCGAGCTCCTTGCCCATGGTCGAGGGGGTCGCGGGCTGGCCGTGCGTGCGGGAGAGCATCGCGGCATCCGCGTGCTCCACGCCGAGCTCGCGCAGTTTCGCGATCACGGCGTCCAGGGCCGGCAGCCAGACGTTCTCGACGGCGCGCTTGACGGTCAGCGCGTACGAGACCGAGTTGACGTCTTCACTGGTGCACGCGAAGTGGGTGAGCTCGGCGATCGAATCGAGCCCCAGCGCGGACAAGCGGTCGCGCACGAGGTACTCGACGGCTTTCACATCGTGACGCGTGACGGCTTCCTTCTCGGCCAGCCAGTCGATCTCGGCCTGGCCGAAGTCGCGGTAGAGGCCGCGCAGACGCTCCTTGTCGGCTTCCGACAGGGGCGAGGTCTCGAACAGTGACCGGTCGGTGAGCGCGATCAGCCACTCGACCTCGACCTCGACGCGGGCACGGTTCAGCCCCGCCTCGGAGAGGTAGTCGCCGAGCGCCGAGACGGCGGGGCGGTAGCGGCCATCGAGGGGGCTCAGCGGCTGGACGGGGAAGGAAGTCGCAGAAGTCAGGGGAGTCCTCCTGATCGGGCCCTCAGATGCGGGGCGTCGTGCGGGGCATGCGGCTCTGACGCAGAGCGGGTTCGAGCTGCCGGAACAGGCCTCGGGTCGCGGTCTCAATCATAGCCAGCACGGCGTCGAACATCGCGGTGTCCGCGTAGTAGGGGTCGGGGACGTCCAGCCCGTCGGCGTCGCGATCGTAGGCGAGGAGCAGCGTGACCTTGCCCTCCTGATCCTCATCCGGTGCCCACTGCTTCAGGATGCGCTCATGCGTGCGGTCGAGCGCGACGACGAGGTCGTTCTCGAAGAAGGATGCCGCGGTGAACTGCCTGGCGCGATGTCTCGCACCGTCGTACCCGCGACGCTCGAGCGCCTCCAACGTGCGCTCGTCCGCGCGTTCGCCGACGTGCCACTCGCCGGTGCCGGCGCTGCTCGAGATGATCAGCGGGCCCAGTCCCTGATGCTCGGCGAGGTCGCGGAAGACCGCCTCGGCCATCGGTGAACGACAGATGTTCCCCGTGCACACGAAGATGACGCGGAAGGGGTCTGTCGGGGACACGCATCCATTCTGCCGCCCTCGGCCTGTGTCGTACATCCTCGGCTTCTGTTCTGCACATCTCTTGTTCTCCACAGGGCTGAGTGGTCCGAACCTGTGCACGGCTCGTGGATTCGGCGTCAGCACCCTTGCGCGTGCCGGAGGATGCTGGCGGCATGCTGAACTTCATCGTCGCCGAAGCATGGTCCTCGGATGCCCTGTGGTCCTGGTACTCCGCGCAACGCGCCGTCCGCGATGCGATCGCCGAGCTCGAGGACGCCGGGTCGGCCTTGATGCCGCTGATCGAAGCGAGCCAGTGGCACGCCAAGGGTGCGATGGCCTTGCACGCGCTCATCGTCGAGGCGCGAGGGCGGACCGCCGCCGAGATCGGCGAGCTCAGCGGACGGCTCTGGGAGATCGAGAGCATGGCGATCTCATGAGCGACGACCTCGAGGTGACCCACGGCGGCGCGATCGCCGTCGACCCGGACGCGCTCCGTGCGGTGGCGGATGCGCTGACCGCGCTGGCGCCGAGATTCGTGGATGCCGCGTCCGCTGTCCGGCGGGCGCACGGGAGCCTGGTCGCCCTGCCGACGGCATCCATGAGCGTCGACACCGTGGCGCTCTGGGGGAGCGCGGACAGGGCGGAGGCGCTGCACGAGGAGTGCCGGATGGCGGGGGAGAACACGCGGCTCATGGCCGACGTGTACGAACTCGTCGAACGCAGGGCCGAGCTGGATGCGCTGGAGATCCAGGGGAAGGCGGTGCCAGGAGTGCTGTCCGATCGGATCGACGAGCTCGTGGCAGCCGACCCGCGCGTACTCGAGATGGAGAAGTGGCTGATCGCGGGGTGGGAGAACGGGCGATACGAGGGTCTCGACCAGCAGTTCGACCTCGTTCAGCTCCTCGGCGCTCCGGTGGGCACTCCGGCCGGAGGAGGGATCTTCGCGGCCGTTGCGGCACTCGGCGGCGCAGGTCTCGGTCGGCTCGCCCCGAACGCGACGCTGAGCGGGAGCGCCGGGCCCGTCTCGATCACGCCCGTCCGAACGAGCGCGCCGATCGGGCCGCCATCGAGCATCGCAGAAGCACTGAGACGCTTCCCCGAATCGCCAGGAGCGCAACTGAAGGTGGAGAAGTACACGATGTCGGACGGGAGCAGCCGCTTCGTCCTGTACTCGCGGGGAACCCAACCGAGCAGCGTCATCGACCCGACGGAGCCGTTCGACATGCAGTCGAATCTCGACCTGTACACCGGGCAGGAAGCAGCGTCATACGCTGCGACCGTCGAGGCGCTCGACGCGGCCGGCGCGCGGCCGGGGGATGAGCTCCAGATCTATGCCCACTCCCAGGGGGCGATGAACGCTGCGTATCTCGCGTCGGGCAGCGAGTTCGACGTGACGGTTCAGGTGACGGCCGGGAGCCCCCTTCATCCCACGTTGGACGACGATCAACTGCTCATCGCGCTGCGGCACACCGATGACCTCGTGAACGGGCTGGCAGGGGGCGGTCTGCCGGGCGGAACAGGGTCACCCGACAGCATCGTCGCTACGCGGGTCGGTGATCCCGCGTACAGCGTGCACGACTTGTGGTTGCACCCGCACATGATGGAGAGCTACATCGAGACCGCCGAAATGCTCGATGACTCCGGCGACGTCCGGCTCGAGGCCTGGCGAGCCAAGGCCGCCGAACTCACCGATGCGGTGTCCATCGAATCGACCGAGTACGTCGCGAAGCGCGAGTGACGCTCGTCCTTCGGCGACCGCTCAGTCGCGGCGCTGACGCTTCTGCGGGCGCAGGATGGCGCCGAACACGGCGTTGATGATCGAGATGATGATGGCCGCGAGCACGCCCCACCAGAACGACCCGACCGTGAGTCCCCAGCCGAAGCCGGACGTGATCCAGGCGGTCAGCCAGAGCAGGAACCCGTTGATCACGAGCCCGATCAGGCCGAGCGTGAGGATGTACAGCGGGAAGGCGACGATCTTCAGCACCGTGCCGATGATCGTGTTCACCAGGGCGAAGATCGCCGCGATGGCCAACAGCGTCAGCACGAGCTGCAGCGTCTCGCCGGGCGCGAAGGGCTTGACCTGCACCTCGAGGGCGGGGATGAGCGTCACCACCCAGATGGCGAACGCGTTGATGACGACTCTGATGAGGAAGCGCATGGTGGGTTCAGTCTCGCATGATCACGCGCGAACTGTCGCGGAATCTGCGACAGTTCGACTCAGCGGATGTGCGCGCGGAAGGCGTCGGCGATCTCCTCGAGATCGAGGCGGCTCTGAGCGACGGCGAGAACGAGATCGAACGCTTCATCGTTTGTGAATGTGATGTCGAACCCATTGATCCGGATGAACGCGAACGTCAGGTAGAGCGAGAGCCGCTTGTTGCCGTCGAACAGCGGATGGTTCTGGGCAAGGGAGCTGATCAGGGCCGCCGCCTTCAGAGGAATGTCGGGGTAGGCATCGACCCCGAACATGCTCGCCGACGGTCGCGACAAAGCGGAGAACAACAGTCCCTGATCGCGAACTTGCAGTCCGAGTTTCTCGACGACCGCCAGCGCCTGCTCCGGGTCGATGTATTCGATCACGCGTCTTCGAGCCGCTTGATCGTGTCGGCGTACCGCTCGCCGATCTCGTCGACGAGATCGAGTACACGCGATGTCTTGGATTCACTGCTGACGAATCGTTCTGCGGCTTCGATGAGCACGGCGTGCTTGGACGTGTGTCGCGCACGAGCGATCGCCTCGAGTCGGGCATCGAGATCTTCGGGAAGCCGCACGTTCATCGCCATACCAATATGGTACCACCACGGCATCTGCTGCGACAGGGCTGCGCGCTCGTAGACTCGAACTCGTGACCGAGCCGATCCTGCCCCGAATCCGCCCCGAGATCGCCGCGCTCGCGCCGTACCGGCAGGGCAAGCAGGCGGGTCCGGACGCTTTCAAGCTGTCCAGCAACGAGAACCCTTTCGACCCGCTGCCCTCGGTCCTCGAGGCGCTGCAGGGCACGACCCCGATCAACCGGTATCCGGACGCGTCGGCGACCCGTCTGCGCGAACGCCTCGGCGCTCGCTACGGAGTCGGCGTCGACAACGTGCACGTCGCCAGCGGCAGCGTCGCGATCCTGTACCAGCTCGTTCAGGCCGCGGCATCCGTCGGCGACGAGGTCATCTACGCCTGGCGCTCCTTCGAGGCGTACCCGGGTCTCGTGCTCGTCGCCGGCGCGACCGCCGTGCAGGTTCCGCTCGCAGAGGGCGGCCGTCATGACCTCGACGCGATGGCGGATGCCGTCACCGACCGCACGCGCGCCATCATCGTCTGCACCCCGAACAACCCCACAGGCCCGATCGTCACGAGCGCCGAGTTCGCGGCGTTCGTCGACCGCATCCCGTCCGACGTGCTCATCATCCTCGATGAGGCCTACGCCGAATTCGTGACAGCCGCGGATGCCGTCGACGGGCTGGGTGAACGTGTCTTCGAGACGCACCCGAACATCGTCGTGCTGCGTACCTTCTCCAAGGCGTACGGCCTCGCCGGGCTCCGTGTCGGGTACGCGATCGGGCACGTCCAGGTGCTCAATGCAGCCCGCGCGACCGGCATCCCGCTGTCGGTCACCTCTGCCGCCGAGACCGCGGCGATCGCGAGCCTGGATGCCGAGGCCGAACTCCTCGAACGCGTCGCCGTGATCGTCGAACGGCGTACAGCACTCGCCGACGGTCTGCGCAGCCAGGGTTGGGACGTGCCCGACACGCAGTCGAACTTCGTCTGGCTGCCCACCGGTGAGCGCACCGACGAGATCGCGGAGGCCTTCCGCGGCGCTGACATCGTGGTCCGGCCCTTCTCGGGCGACGGCATCCGCATCTCCGTCGGCGAGCAGGAATCGATCGAGAAGGTGCTCCGGGTCGCCGCCGACGTGCACTCCTGAGCCGTCATCCTCCGCATTCCGGGCACTTGCAAGGGTGTCCTAGCTATGCGTGACGGGGCATGCGCAGGCCTATAGCGTGGAACGGTGACCTCGTCAGAGACCCAATTCGTACGCGTCCTGGAGGCGGACGGCCGATACGCGCCGAACGCAGCCGCCGAGCAGTACCTGCCGCTGATCGAGGCGATAAGCGACACGGAGCTCGAGCAGTTCTACCGCGACATGGTCGTCATCCGAGCCATCGACAACCAGGCGACCAACCTGCAGCGGCAGGGGCAGCTCGCCCTCTGGCCGCCGAGTCGGGGTCAGGAAGCGGCTCAGGTCGGATCCGCCAGAGCCGCCCGCGCGCAGGACACGCTGTTCCCGTCCTACCGCGAGCACGCCGTGACCCGCATCCGGGGCGTCGACACGCTCGGCATCATCAAGCTGATGCGCGGCGTCTCGCACGGCGGCTGGGATCCGACGGATCCCGTCAACGGGAACACGCGCCTGTACACGCTCGTGCTCGGTTCGCAGACTCTGCACGCCACCGGATACGCCATGGGCCTCGCCTTCGACGGCCGCTCGGGCACCGGCGACCCCGAGCGCGACGAGGCCGTCATGGTCTACTACGGCGACGGGGCATCCAGCCAGGGCGACGTGCACGAGGCGATGGTCTTCGCCGCGAGTTACCAGGCGCCGACCGTCTTCTTCCTGCAGAACAACCAGTGGGCGATCTCGGTTCCGGTGTCGACGCAGACGCGGGTGCCGTTCGCGCAGCGCAGCAGCGGATACGGCATCCCGAGCGTCCGTGTCGACGGCAACGACGTGCTCGCCAGCTACGCCGTGTCTCGGATCGCGCTCGACGAGGCGCGCGCAGGCAACGGGCCGCGCGCGATCGAAGCCGAGACCTACCGTCTCGGCGCGCACACCACCAGCGATGACCCGACGAAGTACCGCACCAGCGACGAGGAGCAGTCCTGGCAGCAGCGCGACCCGATCGCCCGCATGCGCGCCTTCCTCGAGGGCAAGGGCGCCGCGGGATCGTTCTTCGACGAGGCGGATGCCGAAGGCGCCGCCGCTGCGGACGACCTGCGCACGCGCACCCTCGAACTCGGGCCGCCGCCCGCGTCGAAGATCTTCGATCATGTCTACAGCGAGCCGCATCCGCTGATGGACGAGCAGCGCGCATGGCGCGAGCAGTACGAAGCGTCGTTCGAAGGAGGTCAGGCATGAGTCTCGAGACGCTGCCGTTCGCCAAGGCGCTCAACGCCGGCCTGCGCAAAGCCATGGAGGACGACCCGCGCGTTCTCATGATGGGCGAGGACATCGGCAAGCTCGGCGGCGTGTTCCGCATCACCGAGCACCTGCAGCGCGACTTCGGCGAGAAGCGCGTGCTCGACACTCCGCTCGCGGAGTCGGGCATCGTCGGCACGGCGATCGGACTGGCGATGGCCGGGTTCCGACCGGTGATCGAGATCCAGTTCGACGGATTCGTCTTCCCCGCGTTCGACCAGATCACCACGCAGCTGGCGAAGCTCACCAACCGCCACGAGGGTGCTGTGACGATGCCGATCGTGATCCGCATCCCATACGGCGGGCACATCGGCGCCGTCGAGCACCACCAGGAGAGCCCGGAGGCGTACTTCGCCCACACGCCGGGTCTGCGTGTCGTGTCGCCGTCGACCCCGAACGACGCGTACTGGATGATCCAGGAGGCGATCGCGTCGAACGACCCGGTGATCTTCATGGAGCCGAAGAGCCGGTACTGGCAGAAGGGCGAGGTCGACCTCGAGCAGTCGGCTGTGCCGCTGCACTCGTCGCGCGTCGTGCGCACCGGCACGGACATCACGCTGGTCGGACACGGGGCGATGGTGACGACGCTGCTGCAGGCCGCCGCGATCGCCGAGGGCGAGGGCACGAGCTGCGAGGTGGTCGACGTGCGATCGCTGTCGCCGGTCGACTATGGGCCGATCCTCGACTCGGTGCGCAAGACCGGGCGCATGGTCTACGCGCAGGAGGCGTCCGGCCATGCCAGCGTCGGCAGCGAGATCGCCGCGACGGTGATGGAGCGCGCGTTCTACGCACTCGAGGCGCCGGTGCTGCGGGTGTCGGCCTATGACTCCCCGTTCCCTCCGGCCAAGCTCGAGGGCACGTTCCTGCCGGATGCCGATCGCATCCTCGAAGCCGTCGACCGCTCGATGGCCTACTGAAATTCCGTCCGATCGAAGGGCAACACGTATGAGCACGCAGAACTTCAACCTCCCCGATGTCGGCGAGGGCCTGACCGAAGCCGAGATCGTGGCGTGGAAGGTCGCCCCCGGCGACTCGGTCGCCATCAACGATGTGCTCGTCGAGATCGAGACCGCCAAATCGCTCGTCGAGCTCCCGTCGCCGTACGCGGGGATCGTCGGCGAGCTGCTCGTCGGCGAGGGGACGACGGTCGAGGTGGGGTCGCCCATCATCAGCTTCGTCTCGGATGCCGCGCCCGGAACGACTCCGCCGAACCCCGCGCCGGCAGGCGAGGAGACCGGAGGATCGGTTCTGGTCGGGTACGGCACCGGCGCCGGCGCGACCTCTCGCAGGAGCCGCCCCGCCGTCCGGCCCGTGCGCTCATCGGTCGGCGTGATCGCGAAGCCCCCCATCCGCAAGCTCGCCCGTGACCTGGGCGTCGACCTGTCCGCTGTCACCCCCACCGGCGCGGACGGCGAGGTCACTCGCGACGACGTGGTGGCGCATGCGGCGCAGGCCAGCGTGTTCCGCAACATCGAGACGCCGGAGTGGGGCGATGTCCGCGAGGAGACCGTGCCGGCGTCGATCGCGCCCGTCGGCCTGTCACGCGGCTCGGAGCCCGGTCGGCCCGGGGTCGATGCGGAGCGCACCGAGTCGATCCCCGTCAAGGGCGTTCGCAAGGTCACTGCTGCCGGCATGGTGCGCAGCGCCTACACCGCGCCGCACGTGACGGTGTGGAAGGAAGTCGACGCGACGCGGACCATGGAGCTCGTCAAGCGCCTGAAGTCGTCGCCGGACTACGCCGACATCAAGGTCTCTCCCCTGCTGATCGTGGCCCGCGCCGTGATCTGGGCCATTCGCCGGAACCCGATGGTCAACGCAGCCTGGGTCGAGACCGACGACGGCGCCGAGATCGCAGTCCGGCACTACGTGAACCTGGGCATCGCCGCGGCGACGCCGCGCGGCCTGCTCGTCCCGAACATCAAGGACGCGCAGGAGCTCAGCATGAAGGACCTCGCCCGCGCGCTCAACCGTCTCACCCTCACGGCCCGTGACGGCAAGACGCCGCCGGCCGACCAGCAGGGCGGCACGTTCACGATCACCAACATCGGCGTGTTCGGCATGGATGCCGGAACCCCGATCATCAACCCCGGTGAAGCGGGCATCCTCGCCATGGGAACGATCAGCCAGAAGCCCTGGGTCGTCGACGGCGAGGTCCGCCCTCGGTACGTGACGACCGTCGCCGGCTCGTTCGATCACCGCGTCGTGGACGGCGACGGCATGAGCCGCTTCATCGCGGACGTCGCCGCGATCCTCGAGGAGCCCGCCCTGCTCGTCGACTGAGGGCCCGCGTAGCGTCTCCCGCCCACGAGAGTCATCTCGTGGTGAGAATGGTTATCATTAGCGTGTAGCATCGGAGTATGCACAAGCTCCACGCCGCCGCGCTCCTGACCGCATCCGCCCTCGTCCTCGCGGGATGCTCCACAGCGGGCGGCGAAGGCGCCGACGACGGACTGATCCACGTCACCGCGAGCACGAACATCTACGGCTCGCTCGTGAAGCAGATCGGCGGTGATCGCGTCGATGTGACGACGATCATCGACTCGGCGACCCAGGACCCCCACTCCTACGAGGCCACCGCCCGCGATCGCCTCGCCATGCAGGACGCCGACCTCGTCGTCGAGAACGGCGGCGGATACGACGCCTTCATCGACACGCTCCTCGATGGATCCGACGCGCACGTCTTCACGGCGGCCGAGTTCTCGCACGACTACCCGGGCAACGCGGGCCACGACGGCGAAGACGCAGGCGAGGATGCCGACGCTCACGACCACGCGGCCGACGAGGAGGGCCACGACCACGCTGATGAAGAGGGTCACGAAGGTCACGATCACATCGAGGGATTCAACGAGCACGTCTGGTTCGACCCGCACACGATGACTCACGTCGTGGAGGGTCTGGCCGAGGAGCTGTCAGAGCTCGACCCCGACGGCGCCGACGCGTTCACCGCCAACGCCGAGAACATCATCGCCGACATCGAAGACGCCGAAGCCCAGCTCGAGACGATCAAGACCGAGGCGAACGGCGCGGGTGTCTTCATGACCGAGCCGCTGCCCGGCTACATCGCCGCCGCGGCCGGCCTCACCGACCTCACCCCCGAGGGATTCGCGGAGTCCGTCGAGGAGGGCAGCGACGTGGCGCCCGCCACGCTGCTCGACGCGCTCGACGTCATCGAGAGCGGCGACGTGAAGGTCGTGCTCACCAACGCGCAGACCGGAGGCTCCGAGACCGAGCGGGTCGAGCAGGCGGCGAAGGATGCCGGCATCCCCGTCGTCGCTTTCAGCGAGCTGCTCGAAGACGGATCGTCGTACTCTGAGTGGATGCACGACGCGATCCAGAGCCTCGCCGACGCACTCCGTTCGTGAGTGCGGAGGTCGCACGCGAAGCGGAACCCGTCCTCGAGATCGCCGGAGCCGCCCTCCGGCGCGGTGACAGCGAGCTGTGGTCGGGTCTTGACCTGACCGTCGAGCCCGGCGAGTTCATCGCCGTGCTCGGTCCATCCGGCTCTGGCAAGACGACGCTGATGCGGGCGATCCTCGGTCTGCAGCCGTTGAGCGCCGGCAGCATCCGGGTCGCCGGCCAGCCCGTCCAGCGCGGCAATCCGCGCATCGGCTACATCCCCCAGCAGCGACCGTTGCCGCCCGACACCAGCATGCGGGCCCGCGACGTCGTCGCCCTCGGGGTCAACGGCACGCGCTTCGGCCTGCCGATCCCTCGCCGCGGCGATCGTGCCCGCGTCGACGCACTGCTCGAGGGTGTCGGCGCCGCGCACTTCGCGGACCGCCGTGTGGGCCTGCTGTCCGGTGGCGAACAGCAGCGTCTCCGGGTCGGCCAGGCGCTCGCCGACGAGCCCACGCTGCTGCTGTGCGACGAGCCGCTGTCGAACCTCGACCTCGCCAACCAGGTCGGCGTGACCGAGATCATCGACAGGCAGCGGCGCGAACGGGATGCCGCCGTGCTGTTCGTCACGCACGACATCAATCCCATCCTCGGTCGCGTCGACCGCATCCTGTACATCGCCGGGGGACGCTTCGTGCTCGGCACTCCAGATGAGGTGCTGCAGAGCCGTGTGCTCACCGACCTGTACGGGACTCCGGTGTTCGTGCTGCGCGCGGGTGACCGGCTCGTCGTCGTCGGAGCGCCGGACGCCCAGCCGCATCACGAACACGACCACGATGAGGACGACGCATGATGGTGCCGCTGTTCGACTGGAGCGACATCTTCTCCTTCCAGGACTACGGCGACCTGGTCGCCCTGCTCGCGAACTCGATCATCGCCGGTGCCGTGCTCGGCATCGTCGGCGGACTCATCGGCGTCTTCGTCATGCAGCGCGACCTCGCCTTCGCGGTGCACGGGGTCAGCGAGCTATCCTTCGCGGGGGCCGCGGCAGCGCTGCTGTTCGGCGGCAGCGTGGTCGCCGGGTCGCTCGGGGGAGCGCTGATCGCCGCCATCCTGATCGGCGTCCTCGGCTCGAAGGCACGCGACCGCAACTCGATCGTCGGCGTTCTCATGCCTTTCGGCCTCGGCCTCGGCATCCTGTTCCTGTCGCTCTACGACGGACGCAGCGCCAACCGCTTCAGCCTGCTCACCGGGCAGATCGTCTCGGTCTCGAGCCCCGATCTCGGCTGGCTGATCGGCATCAGCGCGGCCGTGCTCGTCGGCCTGCTGCTGATGTGGAACCCGCTCCGTTTCGACTCGCTCGACCAGGTCGCGGCATCCGCCCGTGGCATCCCGACCCGCTTCGTGAGCCTGGCGTTCATGGTCCTGCTCGGCCTCATCGTCGCGGTCAGCGTCCACATCATCGGCGCACTCCTGGTGATGGCGCTGCTCGTCACGCCGGCCGCCGCCGCGATGCGACTGACCGCTGGCCCCCTCGCGGTGCCCCTGCTGGCAGCGCTGTTCGGTTTCGTCTCCGCTGTCGGCGGCATCCTGCTCGCTCTCGCAGGCACTCTGCCGGTGAGCCCGTACATCACGACGATCTCGTTCCTGATCTACGTCGGATGCTGGGTCGCCCAGCGCATCCGCGGACGCATCCGTCGCACGGCTGCTCCCAGGCCGAGCACAACGCTTCCCGCCTAGAATCAAGGGCATGGCTCAGCGGAACACCTGGCAGCGCGAGCGCGTGCGCGAAGCACTCGCTGATGCGCGCGGTTTCGTGAGCGCGCAGAGCCTGCACGCCACCCTCCGCGAGGAGAACACGGGCATCGGCCTCGCCACCGTGTACCGAGCGCTGTCGGGCCTCGCTGCGTCCGGAGACGCGGACTCGCTCCAGAGCCCGGAGGGCGAAGCGCTCTACCGCGCCTGCTCGACCGAGGGGCATCATCACCACCTGATCTGCCGCTCGTGCGGTCTCACCGTCGAGATCGAGGCCAAGGACGTCGAGGCGTGGGCCCAGCGCACTGCGGCCCTGCACGGGTTCAGCGAGGCAGAGCACGTGGTCGACATCTTCGGGCTGTGCACGCCGTGCGCCAACAAGCGCGCGGACGCTGAAGGGGCGGCGTGAGCACCAACGCGCCGACGCGGGCACCGCGAACGGCTCGTGCTCCGCAAGAGCGACCGAGGCGCTCGCCGTGGGTCGGCGTCGCCATCGGCGTGGTGATCATCGCCGCGCTGTTCCTGATCGACCGGTTCGCCCCTGCCCTGTTCCAGGACACCCTGCCCACGCGCGCGCAGGACGGCCTGACCCTCGCGCTCAGCGTCCTCATCGAGGCGCTGCCGTTCGTGGTGCTCGGCGTCGTGCTGTCGATCGTCGTGCAGGTGTGGCTGCCGCCGGATCTCATCCACCGCTGGCTGCCGCGCGCCGGCTGGGCGAGGCGAGCCGTGCTGTCGCTGCTCGGGATGCTGATCCCGGTCTGCGAATGCGGCAACGTACCGTTCGCCCGCGGCCTCATGATGCGCGGACTCGCACCGGCCGAGGCGATGACCTTCCTGATCGCTGCGCCCATCGTGAACCCGATCGTGATCATCACGACCCACGCCGCGTTCGGCTTCGACGGCGGCATCCTCATCGCCCGACTCATCGGCGGCTACCTGATCGCCAACCTGATCGGCTGGATCTACAGCCGCCACCCCGACCCCGACGCCATGCTCACCCGCCAGTTCACGGCGACGTGCGAGCGGGTCGCCCACGAGCACGGCACGCCAACGCGGCGCAGCCTCACGCAGTTCCTCATCGAGCTGCGTGCCGTCATGCCGGCGCTCGTGATCGGCTCGGCGCTCGCCGGAGCCGTGCAGGTGCTCGTGCCGCGCGACATGCTCCTCGCGATCGGCTCGAACCCTGTGCTCTCGATCGTTGCGATGATGGCACTGGCGATGACGGTCGCCATCTGCTCGAACGTCGATGCCTTCTTCGCGCTGTCGTTCGCGTCGACCTTCTCGTCGGGGGCGCTGATCGCGTTCCTGCTGGTCGGCCCGCTCGTCGACATCAAGATGCTCGCGCTGCTGCGCACCACGTTCACCGCCCGCACCCTCGTCGGGATCGTCGCCGTGGTGCTGGTGAGCGCGTTCGCGATCGGAATCGGGGTGAACGTCTTTGGCTGAGTCGCACCCCGTCTCGCGCTGGTCCGCTGTCGGCACCCGATGGCTCGGTGTGGGGCTCGCCGCCGTCATCTCGGTCGTCACTCTCGGACTCGCCGTCACCGGCCAGCTCACCCTGTACATCGCCCCCGAGTCCATCTGGTTCGCCTGCGCCGGCGCCGTGGTCGTCATCGCCGGAGCGATCTGGTCGTTCGTGCTGCCCCTCGGTGCCGAATCGGATCACGGGCACGATCACGGGATCGTCGACGACGAAGCGGATGACGCGGCACCCCGCCGTCGCACGCTCACCCTGGTCGGCACCGTCTCGGCGGGCGTGGTGGCGACCGGTGTGGTCGCCGCAGCGCTCGTGCTGCCGCCGGCTTCTCTGTCCGTCGAGTTGGCGATGTCGAGAGCGGACGCCACCGGCCCCCTGTTCGCCGGCGCTGACACCCCGACGCTCGGCGTCGCCGATACCACCACCTTCGGCATCGGCGAGTGGTCGAGCGTGTTCGCGACCGCCTCGCGCCCCGAGGCCTACGACGGCTCGCCGGTCACGCTGGTCGGCTTCGTCACTCCCGGTCAGGCGGATGCCGTGAACCTGACCCGCATGATCATCACGCACTGCGTGATCGACGCCCAGCCGGCGGCCGTGCCCGTGACGATGGATGCCGGGGAGTACGGCCCTGATCTCGTGAAGACGGGTCAGTGGATCGAGGTGACCGGAACCGTGAAGGCGGACGCCGACGGTTCTCTGCGTGTGCTCCCCACCTCCGTCGTCGCGATCGACGAGCCCGGGGACCCGTATGAGTACTGACGACCCCGCCGGCCGTCCGCAGACGCGCGCCGAGGCCCGCGCCGCTCGCGAGGCCGCTGAGCGCGAGGCCGCTGAGCGTGCCTCTGCAGAGACGGTGCCGCCCGTTCCTGTTGCGCCGGAGGAGGTGGGGCTTCGACTCCCTTCAGTCGCTCAGCCCGTTTCGTCTTCGGCTGCTGCGCAGCCTTCGCTCAACGACCCGCAGCAGAAGGATCCCGCACAGGGGGAATCCTCCGCAGGAGCCTCCCCACGCAACCGCCGCTTCCTCTACACGATCCTCGCCGTCGTCGGCGTACTGGTCGTCGTCGCGGGCGGGCTCGGGGTCATCAGCCTCCTCCAGGGGCCGCGCATCAGCCAGGTGCAGGTCGATCCGGCCGAGGCGATCCAGGTCTCCGGCAGCCGCGTCATCCTCACCGCGAACCAGTCGCTTCAGGCGATCGACGAGTCCCAGGTCACGGTCGACCCTGCCGTGCCGTTCACGGTCGACGCCGCAGGTCGGAGCATCGGCATCCGCTTCACCGTGCCGCTCGATGACGCCACCGACTACACCGTGAAGGTCGCCGGCGCCACCGGCAGCGGCGGGGGGCCGGCATCCGATCTGCAGACGACCTTCACGACACCGGCATCCGAGGTGTTCCTGCTCAACCGCTCAGACGATGACGACAGGATCTTCAGCACCGACCTGACCGGTGAGAACGCCGTGCCCGTCTTCACGCATCCGCGCATCAACGACTACCGCTCGACCTCGACGTCGCTCGTCGTCGCTGTCGAGGACGACGACGGCTCCCGTGTGCTCGTGATGGACCACAAGGGCGAGAACGTGCACGAGCTGACACTCCCCGGCGACGGGTATGTGAGCTCGGTGCAGGTGTCCGACCGGGGTGGTCTGGTCGGATACATCTACTCCGATCGCAAGATCAGCGAGGACAGCGGCCGCGCCAGCGTTCTGGTGACCCAGCTGCTGAGCGGCGAGGGCGAGCCGCACGTCGTCGAGGTCGGCGGCGACGAGGCGAGCATCGCCGAATGGCAGTTCGTCCCCGACTCGGCCGCCGTTCTCTTCATCGACTTCGCCGGAGCCCTGTCGCTCGACGACCGCTCCGGTGACGCAGGGGCGCAGAACCTGGGGCTCGCGGCCAAGCTCCTCGGCGTCTCGCGGGGAACCTACACGGCGATCGTCGAGCGCATCGACCAGAGCATCGTCGAGCTGAATCTGGCTGACGGGTCCGAGACTCCGCTCGCCGCATCCGACCCGGACTTCGGCCCGGCGACCACGATCACTCCGTTCCCCGGAGGCACGCTGCGCCACATAGTCACGCGCGACGACACCGGCCTGCCGATCGGCCAGTCGATAATACGCGTGGACGACGACGGCGCTGCGGAGTCGCTGATCGATGTGCCGTCAGGCAGTGCGATCCTGCAGGCCTGCGCCTCGCCGAGTGGTCAGTACGCGGCGGTGACCGTCGCCCCGAACCTCGTGGACAACGCGTACGACGACATGCTCGTGCCGCTGCCGACGACTCTCGAGACTCACCTGATCGATCTCCGCAGCGGCGATGAACTGGTCGCCCTCACCGGGTTCGACGTGTCGTGGTGCCAGATGGCGCCGGCCTTCTGAGCGGGGCCTCGAGGAATGCGTCGCGCCACAAGGCCCGAACTCGAGGAATTGCCGCTCGAGGTGGCCCCGAGGCTGCTCGGTGCCGAACTGCGCACTGTGGTGGATGACCTCGAAGTGCGTCTGCGCATCACCGAGGTCGAGGCGTACCACGGTCAGGGCACCGGAGACGTGCCTGATCCCGGCTCGCACGCGCGCATGGGGCGCACGGCCCGCAACGAGACCATGTGGGGTGAGCCGGGGCACCTGTACGTGTACCTCAGTCACGGCATCCACTCGTGCGTGAACGTCGTGTGCGGTCCGCAGGGCACGGCGGGCGGTGTGCTGCTGCGTGCGGGTTCCGTGACGTTCGGGGCGGATGCCGCGGCATCCCGTACCGGTTCGTCGAGCAAGGCGGGGAGATCCGGACGCGATCTCGCTCGAGGGCCTGGGCGGCTCGGACAGGTCTCTGGCCTGCGGCATCCCGTTCATGACGGCATCGACTTCGTCACCGGTACACCGCTGCACGGGGCGCGGGCCGAGCTGTGGTGGGGGTCGGAGGTGGTCGACGTCGCGTCTGGTCCGCGCGTGGGTGTCGCCGGCATCGCCGGGACGGATGCCTTCCCCTGGCGATTCTGGATCGAGGGCGATCCGACGGTCTCGCCGTTCCGGTGGGGCCGAGGCGCAGCCGACGCGCAGGCCATGCTAGACTGACTCCTTGTCTGTGCACACTCCTGTGCGCAGTTCGTGTGCTGTTCCCCCGCAGGCTCCTGAGCCTGTCGAAGGACGGCGCGCAGACAAGGGATCTTGGGTGAGGCCGTCCGGTCTCACGGTAATGAAGGAGTAATCACATGGCAGCAGTGTGCCAGGTGACTGGAGCTGTTCCCGGCTTCGGTCACAACGTCTCGCACTCGCACCGCCGGACGAAGCGCCGCTTCGACCCGAACGTGCAGAAGAAGACCTATTTCGTTCCGTCGCTCGGTCGTAAGATCACGCTCAACGTGTCCGCCAAGGGCATCAAGGTGATCGACGTCCGGGGCATCGAGAACGTGGTCAAGGACCTCCAGGCGAAGGGTGTGAAGCTCTAATGGCCAAGAAGGCTCAGGACGTACGTCCCATCATCAAGCTGCGTTCGACGGCAGGCACCGGTTACACCTACGTGACCAAGAAGAACCGTCGTAACACCCCCGACCGTCTCGTGCTGAAGAAGTACGACCCGGTGGTCCGCAAGCACGTCGAATTCCGCGAGGAGCGCTAAACATGGCGAAGAAGAGCAAGATCGCTCGCAACGAGCAGCGCAAGGTCATCGTCGCCCGCTACGCGGAGCGTCGTGCCGAGCTGAAGAAGACCCTGGTCGACCCGAACGCAACCGACGAGGCCCGCGAGGCCGCTCGCGTCGGCCTGCAGAAGCTGCCGCGCAACGCGTCGCCGGTTCGCGTGCGTTCGCGTGACGCCATCGACGGGCGCCCCCGCGGAATGCTGACGAAGTTCGGCATCTCGCGTGTGCGCTTCCGCGACATGGCCCACCGCGGCGAGCTGCCCGGTGTGACCAAGTCCAGCTGGTAAGAACCGCTTCATCACCGAAAGGGGCGAGGATCTTCGGATCCTCGCCCCTTTCGCGTTGTCGGGAGGCGTGGTTCACGCAACGGGTGCGGAGTGCGCCACGGCCCAGGCGAGCGCGTCATCGGCGATCTGCTCCCAGCCGTCCTGGCTGACCAGCCGGTGCGTGCGCCCGGAGTACTCCTTGTACTCGATGACCGCGTCGCTCTCGGTGGAACGGTACTTCTTGACGATCGCACGACCGATCGCAGGCGGCACGACGTGGTCGATCTCGCCCGTGATGATCAGGAGCGGAGCGCGGTCGTCGCGCGCGTAGTCGACGTGGGTGACGCCGCCCTTCTCGTTGAATGCGGACGCGACGCCCTCGAAGAACACCCGGTTGTACGAGTTGACGGCGTACTGCTCCCAGAGGAGGTCGGACTCGCCGCGGGTCAGATCGTTTCCGAAGGTGAAGTGGAAGTGGCGCTTGGACAGGGGCTTGGCGCCGTTGCGGCCGAAGGGATTCGACAGGATCGGGGTGCCGGTCCAGAGCGTCGGGAGCGGGAGCGTGGAGATGCCGGCGGTCTGCCCGGGGGCGACGCCGACGTAGGCGACGCCGAGGCCGCGGTCGGCAAGCATCTGGGTGATGACGCCGCCGAAGGAGTGACCCATGATGATCGGCTTCACAGGGAGAGTGCGGATGATGCGCTCGTAATGGTCGACGATCTGCTTCAGGCCGATGCCCTTCAGGGCGGACGGATCACGGCGGATGTCCGCGACGCTCCGATCATCGATGCCGGGCCAACCGGGGACGATTCTCTCGGTGTCGGTCCCTGGTCAGGAATCCTGATAGTAGACCGAACGTTCTATCTATCACGTTCTATTCCCGACGATCATGAATCGGTTGTCGGGATGCCGGCGATCCGGATGCCACGATGAGAGAGGACCATGATGAACACCACGACGAAGCGCCCCAGTCCCGCCCGCGAGCGGCTGATCACCGCCGCGACCCGTCTCTTCTACGAGGAGGGCATCCACACCGTCGGCGTGGACCGCGTCATCGAGGAGGCCGGGGTCACCCGCGCCACTCTCTACAAGCAGTTCGGCGGCAAGGAGAACCTCGTCCTCGCCTACCTCGGGCACGAGGACGAGAGCCTCCGCGCGCTGTTCGCCGCCGCCGGGCAGGGTGTCGCCGACCCCGACGCACTGCTCGATGCAGTGATCAACGGCATCGCCGCCGACATCCGTGATCGCCACACCCGCGGTTGCCCGTTCATCAACGCGGCGGCCGAGTATCCCGACGCGAACGGCGAGGTGCGTCGTCTCATCGATCAACACCGGGAGTGGTTCCGCGCGACACTGCAGACGGTTGCCGACTCAGCCGGCCTCGAGAGGCCCGAGGAGGTCGCAGCGTCCCTCGTCCTGCTGCGCGATGCGGCCCTCGTCGGCGGGTATCTGGACGGAGAGGGCCGCGTGACCCCCGCCTTCGAGCGCACCGCCCTCGCCGTGATCGAGGCTCATCGGGCGGGTTGAGGACCCGAAATCGTGTGACTGGAGTGACTGAAGTGGTGCGACACGCCTGAGAAAAGCCCAAAACCCGCGAAATGACGCGGAAATACGGGTCTCGGTTGATACATTCGAGGCGGTCGATCGACCAGGAGCACCCGCTCCGACTAAAACGACAATGCGACGTGACATCGTCGCTGGAGGATGACATGGCTGACAAGTCCATCACCAAGACCGAGCTCGTCGCGAGCATCGCTTCCGCCACCGGCCAGAGCCAGGCCACCGTCTCGGGCGTCCTCGACTCGCTCTTCGCGACGGTGTCCGACGCTGTTGCCAAGGGCAGCAAGGTCTCGATCCCGGGCTGGATCTCGTTCGAGCAGGTCGACACCGCTGCCCGCACCGGCCGCAACCCGCAGACCGGCGCCGAGATCAAGATCCCGGCCGGCAAGCGCGTCAAGGTGACCGCCGGCTCCAAGCTCAAGGCTGCCGTCAAGTAAGACTGCTTCCATCCACGAAGGCCGTCCCGATCGGGGCGGCCTTCGTGGTCTCCGCGGCGGCAAGGACACCCGCGCGAGCTTAGGCTTGAGGAATGAGTTCTCCCGGTGCCGTCTCCGTCTCGTCGTACCGCGGCGCCGGCATCCTGATCCTCAGCGTGAGCACCGCGCTCGCGCTCGTTGTCGCACTCATCCTCGGCGGAGGAGCCGCCCCGCTCCTCGTGGGCGACCCCGGTGTTGTCATCCGCTGGAGCCTCCCGATCGCCCGGACGGTGAACAATCTCAGCGCGGCGCTCATGATCGGTCCGATGGTGCTCGCCCTGTTCGCGCTGCGCGCGGGGGAGAAGCCGTTCGAGACGGCGATGGACACGGCATCCATCGGCGCAGCCGTCTTCACCGTCTCCTCCGCTGCCACCGGATTCCTGACGTTCCTCGCCGCGTTCAACCCTCAGATCAGCCTGGAGCAGCAGTTCGGCGAGCAGCTCGGCCGATTCCTGCTCGCCCTCCCGCTCGGCCAGGCCTGGCTCATCACGACCATCATGGGCGCGCTCGTCACGATCCTCGCGTTCGCCTGGCGCACCTGGACCCCGACGCTGATCACCGCGGTCATCGCGCTCGCAGCGCTGGTCCCGATGGCGCAGCAGGGGCACTCCGGCGAACTGTCCGGCCACGTCATCGCCGTGAACTCGATCCTGCTGCACACCATCGGCGCTGCCGTCTGGCTCGGCGGGCTCATGCTCCTCGTCGTCCTGCGTCTCGCGAAGGGCGTCGATGCGAAGGATCTCGTGAGCCGCTACTCGAGCCTCGCGATCGTCGCGTTCTTCGTCGTGGCCGTCTCGGGTGTCGTGCGCTCGACGGTCGGCCTCGGCAGCTGGGACGCACTCTGGTCGCCGTACGGCCTCATCATCATCGCCAAGGCGGTTCTGCTGTGCGGGATGGGCCTGCTCGGGGCCTGGTACCGCACTCGGCTGATTCCACGTATGGACGGCGAACGCGCGTCGCGCTGGTTCTGGATGCTCGTGCTCGGTGAGGTCGCGCTCATGGGCCTGGCATCCGGTGCCGCCGCGGCCCTCGCGCGCACGCCCCCGCCCACAGGCGACACGGCCGCGGTCCGCCAGACGCCGGCCGAGATCCTCACCACCTCACCGCTGCCGCCCGAGCTCACACTCGACAGATGGTTCACAGCGTGGGACTTCGACATCCTGTGGGCGCTGGCCGCCGCTCTCGGCGTGTTCTTCTACATCGCGGGCGTGTGGCGCCTGCATCGGCGGGGCGATCGCTGGCCGATCCACCGCACCGTGTTCTGGATGCTGGGCCTGGCTCTGCTGTTCTGGGTGACCTGCGGACCGCTGAACCTGTACCAGGAGTACCTCTTCAGTGTCCACATGATGGGCCACATGGTGCTGTCGATGGCGATCCCGCTGCTGCTGGTGTCCGGCGCACCGATCACGCTGGCTCTGCGCAGCATCCACAAGAGGGATGACGGGACCCGCGGCGGACGCGAATGGATCCTGTGGGCCGTGCATTCGCCGTTCTCCCGCGTCGTGACGCACCCGTTCGTGGCGGCGGGGATCTTCGTCGGCTCGCTCTGGGGCTTCTACTTCACCGATCTGGTCCGGTGGGCGATGTACGAGCACCTCGGCCACGAGTGGATGATCATCCACTTCCTGATCTCCGGCTACCTGTTCGTCATGAGCCTCGTCGGCGTCGACCCGGTGCCGTATCGGCTGCCGTACCCCGGCCGCCTGATCACGCTGATCGCCGTCATGGCGATGCACGCCTTCTTCGGCATGGCGATCATGATGCAGGAGGGGCTCATGGTCGCCGAGTGGTTCGGCGCGATGGGGCGCACCTGGGGACCCACCCCCATGGAGGATCAGTACATCGGCGGCGGCATCGCCTGGTCGGTGGGAGAGATCCCCACACTGATCCTCGCGATCACCGTGGCGATCCAGTGGAGCCGTGACGACACCAAGGTGCAGCGTCGTACGGACCGGAACGCCGATCGCACGGGTGATGCCGAGCTCGAGGAGTACAACGCGAAGCTCGCGGCGCTCGCCGCGAAGGACGAGCGCGAAGCGGCCCGCTGACTCAGCTGCCGCCCGGATTGCCGACGCGGATCGATGCCGAGCCGTCCGACAGAATCGTGATCGTGCCGTCCACCCGGAACGGCACATCCTCGGAGACGTGCTCGACCGATCCGTCGTACAGCGATCGGATGTCGACCTCGATGTGCGCCACGGCATCCGCGGGCGGGATCATCCAGTGTCCGCCATCCGGCTCGACGGTCACGGTCGGCTGCGTCGTGATCGACCACACCGGCGGCGCGACGATGCGGTTCTGCACCTCGAGGCCGAACGGGCACGCGGTGGGCTGCAGCACCTCCTGCGTCGTGCACTCGTCGAGGAACTCCTCGACCCGGTCCTGAACGACCCCGACGAACTCGTCCGTCGGCTCGGTCTGCAGCTCGACGGGGGTCTGAGTGAGCGGGGAGTCGGCGAGGAAGCTCATGCCCGGCGACGTCGCGATCGCGGTGTCGACGGTGACCGAGTACAGCCCCGGTGTGAACACGAGCAGCGGCACCGGATCTGTCGGCGCAGCATCTGCACCCGCCGCCGAGACCTGGTTGCGGTCGACTTCGAAGCCGTTGACGGCGAAGTGGTCGGCGCCGAGCACGGTGAGTGCGACGGCGGCGAGCGGAGACTGCGTGAATCGCCAGTTCGGGGTGACGCCCGCCCAGCCGTCCTGCTCGACCTGGAACGTCGACGATCCGGCGTGGCCGCCGGCGACGTACTCGACCGTCACCGAGGTGACGCCGTCGTCCGTCTTCTCGCCGACGACCTCGACGTCGCTGAGCGGTGCGAGAGCGGCCTTTCGCAGCATCGCCTCGGATGCTGCTGGGTCGATGCCCGAACGCTCGAGGACCTCCCTGTCGATCGAGACCCCAGGGATGTGCAGCGCATCGGCGGCGTGGCCGGTGGCGAGCAGGTCGATGTAACGCGTGACGAACGCCGATGGGCCGTAGAACTGCTTGTACAGCACCAGGGCGCCGGCGCCGAGAGCGGCGAGCAGCAGCACTCCGACCACGGCGAGAGCGGTGAGATCGAACCACAATCGACGGCGCGCGGGCGTCGTCGAGGGCTGATCCATGGCGCCAAGTCTAGAAGGACGGGCCTGTGACAGTGCCGAGCGTGTGACGGTGAGCGACGTACGATGAGAGTCGTGTCTTTCCCCGCCCTCTCCGACGAGCAGCAGGAGCTGTTCCGGCTCATCGAGGACACCAGAGAGCACGTGTTCATCACCGGCCGCGCCGGCACGGGCAAGTCGACGCTGCTGCAGTACTTCGCCTGGAACACGCAGAAGCAGATCGCGATCTGCGCCCCCACCGGTGTCGCGGCGCTGAACGTCGAGGGCCAGACGATCCACTCGCTGTTCCGGCTGCCGATCGGACTCATCGCCGAGAGCGAGATCGAGCAGAACGACGCCACCCGTCGCATCCTGAACGCCATAGACACCCTCGTGATCGACGAGGTGTCGATGGTCAACGCCGATCTCATGGACGGCATGGACCGGGCTCTGCGTCAGGCACGAGGCCGTCGCGCCGAGCCGTTCGGCGGCGTCCAGGTCGTCATGTTCGGCGACCCGTACCAGCTCGCCCCTGTGCCACCGCGCGGCGACGAGCTGCGCTACGTGCAGGACCACTACCGCTCGTTCTGGTTCTTCGACGCCAAGGTGTGGGCCGGCGCGACCATGGGCGAGGCAGACGGCCTGATCGATCTCGGCAGGCACGGAGCGCCCCTGCACGTGCGCGAGCTCGTGCAGATCCATCGGCAGTCCGACGACGGGTTCAAAGCCATGCTGAACGCCGTGCGCTACGGACGGGTGACCGCAGAGATCGCCGAGGTGCTCAACACGCAGGGGACCAGGACGCCCCCTGACCCGGAGCCGGGCGAGATCCCGATGATCACGCTCGCCACGCGCAACGACATCGTCAACAACATCAACCGCCGGCACCTGGCCGCGCTCGCCGGCAAGGAGCAGACAGCGCGTGCCGAGATCAACGGCGACTTCGGACGCGGGGACGGCAACTACCCGGCGGATGCCGAGCTGAAGCTCAAGGTCGGCGCGCAGGTGATGTTCCTCCGCAACGACGTGTCGATGACGGGCGAACCGCCGCGATGGGTGAACGGCACGATCGGCACCGTCAAGCGCATCCTCGGCGGCTCGGTGCGAGTCGAGATCGACGGCGAGGACGTCGATGTGGAGCCTGCGGTCTGGGAGAGGTTCCGATACTCGTACGACTCGAACTCGAAGACCCTGAGCCGCGACGTGATCGCCGAGTTCATGCAGTTCCCGCTGCGGCTCGCTTGGGCCGTGACGATTCACAAGTCGCAGGGCAAGACGTACGACCGCGCGATCATCGACCTCGGTGGCGGGGCGTTCGCGCCGGGCCAGACGTACGTCGCGCTGTCCCGCCTCACCTCGCTCGACGGCCTGTACCTGTCACGACCGCTGCGGCCGAGCGACATCCGGGTCGATCAGGACGTGCGCCGGTTCATGCGCGAGGCATGGGAGGCGCGGCAGGGCTCGACGCCCGAAGTTGCCGGGTCCTGAAAGCCGCGAGTCAGGCGGCGACGCGCGCCCGGTCGAGGTCTTCGAACAGCTCGGTGTTGAACCGGTACGCCAGAAGCACCTCGTCGATCACGCGCTCGCGCTCGGCCTCATCCCAGGGCGCGGCATCCAGCTGCTCGCGGTACACGTCCTTGAACGCATTCGGGTCGGCGATGTCGTCGAACAGGTAGAAGCCGACGCCGTTCGTCTCGAAGCCGAAGCGGCGCTGCATCACACGGCCGATGAAGATGCCGCCAGATAAGTCGCCGAGGTAGCGGGTGTAGTGGTGGGCGACGAAGCCGCCCGCCCAGGTGGCGCCGACCTCGTTGATCCGGGCGACGTAGCGCTCGGTCGTCGGCAGCGGACGGATGATCTCGCGCCAGGAGTCGCCGAGAAGGAACTCGAGGTCGGCTTCGAGCGCGGGCAGCCTCGTCAGCTTGTCGCTGATGAACACGGATGCCACCGGGTCGCGGCGCATCCGCTCGCCCGCGGATTCGAGCGCCTCGTAGATGAAGTAGTGCTGCGAGACGAGCGCGATGTAGTCCTCGCGCGAGCCCTCGCCCTTCAGCAGATCGGCCATGAACCCGGCGTGCTCGCTGCGGGAGTGTGAGCTGGAGGAGCGCTCGCGCAGGGCCGCGGAGAAGGAGATGAGTTCAGCCATGGCACCAGTGTAAGGGCAACCTAACCTTAACCGGAACCGCGGATTTCCGGGCTCGGTTCAAGCGCCTGAGCGCGGTCACGCTCAGGGGTGGTCCACGATCAGGCGTGTGGGCGGGGTTCGATGCCGAGCTTCTCGCAAGCCGCGTCGTACAGCGCGACGACTTCGCGGCGCACTGCTGGGCGCTCGTCGATCGATCCGCCTGGCCACGGCACGCGCAATTCCTCGGGGATCCCGGCGCGGGTGATCTGCCACACGCCGCCGTCCCCGTCGAGATCGGTCATGACGGCATCCGTGATCGGCAGATCGGATGCCGTTGCGAACGCACGCGCGATGAGGAGGTTGTCATCGGTGTGGTCGCCGTTCATGTGGCGGAGGATGGCCGCGACCACGTCGGCGTCGAAGATGTGGGGCATGGTCATTACTGTATGTCTCCCGCAAGCGGGGCGCAGCGCGCCGGACTTCTCGGCACCGCACCTTAGACTCGGTGGATAGATCATCGGGGAGACTCTTCATGCACCTTCGCCCGTCGCGCCCTATGCGCGCCGTCGCCGCCGGCGCCGTCGCGCTCGCGCTCGTTCTGACCGGATGCACGTCGGAGGAGACTTTCTCCTACACTCCTCCGGCTCAGGTGGATCAGCCGCTGCCCGACGACACGTCTGCTCAGTTGCAGGCCGCCGTCGAGAACGCGATGCAGAAGGTCGGCGCGACCGGCGCCATCGTCGGCGTGTGGGTGCCGTGGAGCGGAACCTGGGTCACTGGTCTGGGAACGCAGTCCGTCGAGAACACGACGCCGGTGACGAAGGACATGTCCTTCCGGATCGCGAACACGACGCGCATCATGACGTGCGAGGTGCTGTACGCGCTCGCCGACGAGGGCACCGTCGAACTCGACGCCGCCGTGCCCGAGTACGTCTCGGGTGTCGCCGACCTCACGGACGTCACCCTGCTCGATCTGTGCAACGGCACGAGCGGCATCGGATCATCCGAGGCAGCCGTCCGCGGGATGTGGCAGAACACCCCTGAGCGCGTGTGGGCGCCTCTGGAGCTCGCGGCCTACGGCCTCGGCGCCGGCCTCACCGAGCCGCACACGACCTACCGCGATTCCGACGCCGGATACCTGCTTCTGGGGCAGGCGCTCGAGCGCGCCTCCGGCATGACGGCATCCGAGCTCATCGCCAAGTACGTCGCGCACCCGCTTCAACTGGAGCACACGTCGTTGCCGGCTCCGGCCCCCGCGACGCCGGGTGACGACCCACTGAGCGGTAACTATCTCAACGCGGTCGAAGGCGGTGGCTACGACTGCACCGCCCCTGTGGACATCACGAAGGTGTCGTCGAGCACCGGCTTCACCAATTCCGGCGCCGTGTCGACGATCGGCGATCTCGGCCGCTTCATCCAGGCCGCCGCACGCGAGGGACTGCGTGAGGGCGCTGAGCCGAGCCAGTTCGCGAAGCCCCTGCCGGTCTCGGCCAAGGCCGACTCGTGGTACCAGGTCACCGGCGGCGCGTACATGGTCGGTCCGCTGATCGGTCAACACGGGTGGACGCCCGGCTACGCCTCGGCCGCCTACGCCGATCCGGAGACCGGGTTCACCGTCGCGGTCGTCCTGAACAACTCGGCCTCGGGGGGCAGTGTGGCTGCGTACCTCGCCTGGGAACTCGCTGCCATCGCCTCCAAGGCGCCAGCGGCAGAGGGTCAGACGGCACCCGAGTTCGGGCTCCCGTTCACCGCCGACAAGTACCACGCGGTCATCTCCGACCTCAACGTCTGCGCCACGCCGCCCGCCGCCGGCTGAGCCCGAGGCACTCGCCTCTACTCTGGGGGCATGTCCCAGACAGAGAAGTCTGATCGCGTTCGTCGGATCGTCGTCGCGCTGACGATCGCCGGGTCCATCGTGGCTGCGCTGGCGGGCTCAGGACTGTTCGGCGGGGCGAGCATCGCGGATGCCGCAGGCGGCGCCTTCGCGGCGGACGCCACGGTGCTGGCACCCGCCGGGTTCGCCTTCTCGGTCTGGTCGGTCATCTACCTGGGCCTCGTCGCGTACGCGATCTGGCAGTTGGTACCCGCGCAGGCTGCGAAGCCGCGCCACCGCGCGGTCGGCTACGGCATCGCGGCATCCGCTCTTCTGAACGCCGTCTGGATCGTGTGCGTGCTGGCCTGGCGCATCGCGGAGTCGTTCGTGATCATCGTGGTCCTTCTCGGGGTGCTGCTGATGACGTTCGTGCGGGCATGTAGACGGGACGGGCGTCGCACGGTGGCCGAGATCGTGCTCATCGACGGCGTCATCGGGCTGTATCTGGGCTGGGTGACCGTGGCAGCGGCGGCGAATCTCGCCGCGTGGCTGGCGGATGTCGGCATCGAGTCCTGGGCGCAGGCTCCAGGCGTCCCAGGGACGATCACGCTGATCGTCGCCGGACTCATCGCCCTGTTCACCGCCTGGCGCGGCGGTCGGTGGGCACCCGCCATCGCGACCTCATGGGGACTCGTGTGGATCGCCGTCGGTCGTTGGGCCGGGGAGCCTGCGGCTCCGGTCGTGGCATCCACCGCGATCGTGCTGGCGGTGCTCGTGCTGCTGGCGACCGCATGGAGATTCCGGGCTCGCACGCGTGTTCGCGATAGTCAAGCCCCTGCATCCGACGGATCGGCGCCGGTACCGTCGCGGCCAGGAGGTCATCATGGCAACGACCAAGAACACGCGTACGGCCCGCGGAGGCACGGGGGAGAAGAGCACACGACGGCAGAACGCTGAGAAGGGCTTCGTGGCGTCGAAGAAGCTCGGCGAGGACCTTCAGGCGGTACTCGTCGACCTGCTCGAGTTGTCGATGCAGGGCAAGCAGGCGCACTGGAACGTCGTGGGGCGCAACTTCCGCGACACGCACCGGCAGCTCGACGAGATCATCGAGGCGGCGCGCGAATTCAGCGACACGGTCGCCGAGCGGATGCGCGCGTTGCACCACGTCCCGGACGGACGCAGCGACACCGTGGCATCCACCACGACACTGCCCGAGTATCCGCAGGGAGAAATCGACACGACGGAGACCGTGGATCTGATCACGGTGCGGCTCGAGGCGACCGTCGGCACCATGCGCGGCGTGCACGATGCCGTCGACGAGGAAGATCCCACCAGCGCCGACATCCTGCACGCGATCATCGAGAAGCTCGAGCAGTTCGCGTGGATGGTCAGTGCCGAGAACCGGAAGCCCGCCGCTCGCGGCTGAGCCATGACCCTCACCGAACGCGGGGGTCTCGCGATCGTCACGGGCGCGGACTCGGGCATCGGCCGAGCCGCGGCCGTGGCGCTCGCCGCCGACGGCTTCGATGTCGGCATCACATGGCGCACGGATGAGGCAGGAGCAGAGGCGACCGCCTCAGAGGTGCGCGAGCACGGGGTGCGCGCGCTGATCGCCCCGCTCGATGTCGCGGACATCCCGGCATGCGGAGACGTCATCGACCGTCTCACCGAAGAACTCGGCGGACTCGACGTCTTCGTGCACAACGCCGGCACCGGCCTGAAGACGCCCTTCCTCGACGTGGGTCTCGACGAGTGGAAGCACGTGCTCGATGTGGACCTGACCGGTGCGTTCGTCTGCATTCAGCGTGCCGCGCGTCAGATGGTGCGCGCGGGGCGCGGCGGGCGGATCATCGCCGTGACCAGTGTGCACGCGCATCAGCCGATGGTCGGATCGAGCGCGTACGACGCGGCGAAGCACGGTCTGAGCGGTCTGATGAAGAACATCGCTCTCGAACTCGGCGGAAGCGGGATCTCGGCGGTGAGCGTTGCGCCGGGCGAGATCGCGACGCCGATGACCGGGCAGACCGATCAGGATCCGCACGGCACTCACCGTGCCGGCATCCCGATGGGGCGTCCGGGAGACGCTCGCGAGGTCGCAGCACTGATCGCGTTCCTCGCCTCCCCGAGAGCGGCGTACATCTCCGGAACCTCGATCGCAATCGACGGCGGGATGCTCCAGATGGGACCGCAGGCCGGTGCCCACCTCATGAGCGACGAGTGGCGCTCCGTCTGAGGCGGGCCAGCTGGCGCGGTCTATCCCACCGTCGACAGGACCCCGCCGGATAGCTGAACCTCAATCGAGCGGCCAGCCCGTGTAGGCCTCGGCGAGGTAGGTGCGGCCCGCCTCGGAGTCGGTGACCGACCGCAGCTCGCCGAGCTGGCGCCGGCGGTCGAACTCGTTGTGCTCTGGGAGCAGGTGCAGCATGCTCGTCATCCACCACGAGAAGTGTTGCGCCTTCCAGATGCGCTTCAGCGCCTGTTCGGCGTAGGAGTCGATCAGGCGCTCGTCGCGCTCGTCGAACAGTGCGCCGAGTGCGCGGGCGAGCAGCACGACATCGGCCACCGCGAGGTTCATGCCCTTCGCGCCGGTGGGCGGAACGGTGTGCGCGGCGTCGCCGACGAGCGCAGCACGGCCGTGGCGCAGCTCGCTCGCGACGAAGCTGCGGAACCTCAGCACGTCGCGCTGGAAGATCTGGCCCTCCTTCAACGTCGTGCCGGGCACGCGGGACTGCAGCGTCTCCCAGATCTCCGCCTCGCTCATCGCATTCGGATCGGCATCCGGGTCGCATTGGAAGTACATCCGCTGCACCTCGGGGCTGCGCTGGCTGATCAGCGCGAAGCCGTTCTCGGAGTTGCTGTAGATGAGCTCTTCCGCGCTCGCCGGGGCCTCGCAGAGGATGCCGAACCAGGCGAACGGATACTCGCGGAAGTAGCCGCTGCGCGAGTCGCCGGTGATCGCCGGGCGCACGACGGAGCGCGACCCGTCGGCGCCGACCACGAAGTCGGCGTCGATGATGAGCTCTTCACCGTCGGCAGTCGTGGCGACCACGCGCGGGAGCTGGCTGTCCACGCCCTCGACGCGGGATGCCGTGACGCCGAAGCGCAGGTCCTGCCCCGCACCCAGACGCAGGGCGAGCATGTCCTTCAGGACCTCGTGCTGCGGGTAGAGCCACACGCTGCGGCCGACGAGCTCGCGGAAGTCGATGCGGTGCCCCGCGCCCTGGAAGCGCAGCTCGATGCCGTCGTGCCGGTCGCCGACCGTGTGCACGCGGGTGTTCGGGTCGATCGCCGTCAGCAGGTCGACCGTGCCCTGCTCGAGGATGCCGGCGCGGATCGTCGACTCGATCTCCTCGCGCGAGCGCTGGTCGATGACGACCGACTCGATGCCGGCCTCGGCGAGCAGATGGGACAGGATCAGGCCGGCCGGGCCGGCCCCGACGATCGCGACCTGGGTTCTGACAGGCTCGGTGCGGATGCTGGTGCTCACGGTGTCTCCTTCGACGGGGATGCTGCGCACAAGTCTGCAACGACGGACTCGGGGACTCGGCATCCTTCTCATTGAATGGGAGCGGGCCCCGGGTTCAACGCATCGCGCGCAGGGCGCCTTCGATACCCCTTGCCGCATCCAGGAGTGCAGCGACAGCCGGTTCGGTCGCGGCATCCCGCGGCAGGATGACCGAAAGTGCGGCGATGACCTCACCGTGATCGCGCACTGGTACGGCGATGCCGGTGGAGACGGCTTCGATCGATCCGGGAGCGATGACGAAGCCCCGCCGCCTGATCGACGCGAGGAGCGACCGGAGCGCCGAGGCATCCGTCACTGTGTCTCGCGAGACGGCTCGCAGGGGAGCGGCGAGCACGCGCTCGCGCACGGCGGGATCGGCGAACGCCAGCAGAACCAAGCCGGACGAGGACGCGTGCAGCGGCAGGCGTCCCGCGATCCGGGTGATGTTGGCCCCGGCATCCGGGTGCGAGAGGCGTTCGAGGAACAGGGCCTCCTCATGTTCGAGGACGGCGAGCTGCGTGTGTTCGCGGATGATCGCCTGCACGCCCTCCATGTGCGGCAGCGCCGCCTGCCGCAGTCGCAGTGCGCTCGATCCACGCAGCGCGAGCTCCCACAGGCGCATGCCGAGCCGTACGCGATTCTCCTCGTCGCGCTCCAGCAGGCCGGCCCTGATGAGGTCCCCGACGATGCGGTGCGCGCTGGACGGCGGCAGCCCGGTGCGACCCGCGATCTCGGAGGCGGTCTGCATGGTCCGGTCGTTCGTGAACGTGTCGAGCACGCGCACGATCCGATCGGTCATCGAGTCGCCGGACGAGGAGTTCGCCATGGGGACCAGCTTGGCACGCGGCATCCGTCCGGCGTCTCGGTGTACTCGGATCGGAAGAAGGTGTGTACAATCGTTGGCACCCCAACTATCCCGGGCGATCGAAGGAGATCCCATGCAGTTCTACCGAGACGGCTACCGCCCCGGCGATCCCGACATCAAGATCGCGGCCCCCCAGGTCGCCGATCGCTCAGCGGATCTTCCGGACGCCCTCGACGTGCTCATCGTCGGCACCGGCCCCGCTGGCACGGTGCTCGCCGCCCAGCTCGCAGCCTTCCCCGACATCACCACCCGCATCATCGAGCGCCGCGAAGGTCCGCTTGAAGTCGGCCAGGCCGACGGCGTCGCGTGCCGCACGGTGGAGATGTTCCAGGCGTTCGGCCTCGCCGATGCGCTGGTCCGTGAGGCGTACTGGGTCAACGAGGTGCGGTTCTGGGGCCCATCCGACCACGATCGCTCGAGGATCGCCCGCACGGGCTGGGTGGAGGACACTCCTGCCGGACTCAGTGAATTCCCGCACGTGATCGTGAACCAGGCGCGCATGCAGCAGTTCCTGCTCGAGCACGCCGCGAAGTCCGCCAGCAAGCTCGACGCCGACTACGGCATCGAGTTCGTCGGCTATGAGATGGATGCCGACTCCGAGCATCCCGTCATCGCCACCCTGCGGCGCACGGACGGCTCCGAGTTCACCGTCCGCGCGAAGTACGTCATCGGCTGCGACGGCGCTCGGAGCAACGTGCGCCGTGCTCTCGGCATCCGTCTCGAAGGCGACGCCGCCAACCACGCGTGGGGCGTCATCGACGTGCTCGCGACCACCGACTTCCCGGATTGGCGCACCAAGAACGTCATCCAGTCCGACGGCAAGGGGAGCCTGCTGATGATCCCGCGCGAGGGCGGGAACATGGTGCGCGTCTATGTCGACCTCGGCGCCGTGTCAGCCGGCGACAGCACCATCCGCAGCACCACGGCTGAGCAGCTCACCGACGTCGCGAACGCCATCCTGCATCCGTATTCGATCGACGTGCAGCAGGTCGCCTGGTCGAGCGTCTACGAGGTCGGCCAGCGCGTGGCCGGCCGCTTCGACGACCTGACGGCGGAGTCACCGGCGGATGCCGTCCCGCATCTCTTCCTCACCGGAGACGCGTGCCACACCCACAGCGCCAAGGCCGGTCAGGGCATGAACGTCTCGATGCAGGATGCGTTCAACCTCGGCTGGAAGCTCGCCGCGGTGCTGCAGGGACGCTCGGATGCCGCGCTTCTGCGCACGTACTCCGAGGAGCGCCAGGCGATCGCCGCCGACCTCATCGCATTCGACAAGCACTGGTCGGCATTCATCGCGCAGCCGGCGCTCGACCCCGAGCATCCAGAGCGCGGCGGCGTCTCGCCGGCCGACATGCAGGCGGAGTTCGCCCGCCAGGGCCGTTACACCGCCGGGATCGCGACCACCTACACGCCATCGACGTTGACCGGGACCGCCGAGCACCAGCAGCTCGCGAGCGGATTCGAGATCGGGACGCGGTTCCACTCGGCGCCGGTGTGGCGAGTGGCGGACGCCCGCCGGATGGAGCTTGGTCACTCGCACCGCGCCGACGGACGCTGGCGCATCTACGCGTTCGGAGACGCGTCGGGCGCTGGGCTGCGGGAGTTCGCAACATGGCTCGCCGACAGCTCGGACTCTCCGGTTCGCGCGTTCACCGCACCGGATGCCGACATCGACAGTGTGATCGAGGCGCACGCGGTGTTCCGCGGGTCGCGGCACGACGTCGACGTGACCTCGCTGCCGGAGATCCTGTTGCCGAAGTCCGGTCCGCTCGGGTTGCAGGACTGGGAGAAGGTGTGGGCGGCGGATGCCGATGACATCTTCCACGCGCGGGGCGTCGCACCGGAGGGCGCCGTCGTCGTCGTGCGCCCTGATCAGTACGTCGCTCAGGTGCTGCCGCTGTCAGCACGCGAGGAGCTGCGCGACTTCTTCGCCGGCTTCCTTCTGCCGGTCACCTGAGGCGCGCACGGTGCGGACGCGCCATGCTGTATCAGTTCGGTCGGTTTCACCGCACTCAGAACCGACGAAACTGATACGGCATCGCCGGTTCGACGCTGTCGACTTGAGAGGATGGATGCCGTGATGACCATGGCAGATCTCCCGGAGCCGCAACGCCACGTCGGCAACCTCATCCGCCGCGCGCAGCAACTGCACCTGGCGACCTGGGCGCGAGTGGCCGATCCCGACATCACGAGCACGCAGTACAGCATCCTCGCCGTGCTCGAGCGACTCGGTGAGGCGAGCCAGCGAGAGCTCGGCGACGAGGTCGACCTCGACCGCTCCACGATCGCCGACCTCGTGCGACGGATGGAGAAGTCCGGACTCATCGCGCGCCAGCGCGCGGCATCCGATGCGCGACGGAACGTCGTGACGCTCACCGCGCACGGCGCGGCGGAGCACGCGCGACTGGCCCCGCGGGTCGTCGAAGTGCAGCGAGAGCTCACCGGTCATCTGGGGTCTGCCGAGTCGGCGGCGCTGTTCCGGGGGCTGTGGCAGATGCTCGAGCGGTAGCCTCGATCTATGACCACTTCCGCCGCGACCGCATGGGAACCGCTGTCGACGGAGGTGGTCGCCGAGCTGCTCGCCAAGGCTGATGTGCGCTGGTGGTTGTCCGGCGGAGCTGCACTCGATCGCTGGCTCGGCCGCTCGATTCGCGAGCGCACGAACATCGACGTGAGCGTCCTCGCAGCGGATCTCGCCGCTCTGGTGGCAAGCTTGCCCGCCGGGTACAGCGCGTGGGCGCCGTCCGGCGAAGACGACGAGATCGTGGTGTTCGAGGATGCTCCGCAGGATGCCGACCTGCAGCCCGTGCTCATCCGCGACGACGCGAAGGATGCCTGGGTCCTGCAGGTGAACGCGGAGGACGGCGCACCGCGCGCCTGGGTCTACAAGCGCGATCCGCGGCTGACCCTGCCGTGGGATCGTGCGGTGCTCGACGTCGACGGCATCCCGACCGGAGCACCCGAGGTGCAACTTGTCTGGAAGGCCCTCCGCCCGCGTTCGGAGGACACCGCCGACAAGGATGCCGTGCTACCGCACCTCGACGAGGCGGCGGTCTCGTTCTACGAGACGGCGCTCTTGCGCATACACCCGCACTCGACGTGGGCGATCCATGTGCGGAGCCCGTTCGCACCCGCGAAGGCCAGTTGGAACCGCAAGAAGCCCTAACCGCGTCCCCGCCGGTACTCACCCGTCACGACGGCATCCAGCACCACCGAGCGGAACCACCGCTGCGCCGGCGACAGACTCGCCTCTCGCCGCGTGTACAGCGACACGGGGGTCGACTGCGCCGGCCACGGCAGGTCCGCGAAGCGCAGCCCGCCGAACCAGCCGCTGAACACCTCGGCGATGTGCCGGGGCACGAGCACGACGAGATCCGTCGCCTCGAGAACGGCCGGCACGGTCGAGTACTCCTCGACGGTGAGGGCGACCTGGCCCATGAGCCCGTGCTCGGTGAGCACCTGCAGCGGGAAGACATGCCCGCCGCGCGCGCTCACGCGCACGAACCGGCGCCCCTCGAACATGTCGGGCGACGTCTCGGGCAGCGGGTGCCGCCCCGACGACAGGGCCACGTACTCGACGGCCCGCACGTGCGTGCGCCACAGCCGCGGACTGCCGATCATCGACACCGTCATGGCCAGGTCGATCGAGCCGCGGATCAACCCGTCCTCGACCTGGTCCGAGTCCAGTCTCGCGACCTGCAGGTGCGGGCTGGCGGCCTCGCGGGCCAGCGCCTCCATGATCGGCGGCAGGAACGTCTGCTCGCCGATCGAGGTGAGTCCGAGCGCCAGCTCGCCGCTGAATCCGGACGGCTCGAACGCGTCGGGATCGCTGACGGTCTGGTCGATCTGCGCGAGCGCCTCGTGCAGCGGAGCGAACAGCGCGGTCGCCTTCGCCGTCGGCACCATGTCGTGCCCCTCGCGGCGGAACAGCTCGTCGCCGAACTTCTCGCGCAGTCGGCGGAGCGTGTAACTGACCGTGGGCTGCGTCACGTGCAGGCGTTCGGCGGCGGCCGTCACGCTGCGCAGTTCGTACAGCACGACGAACGTCCGCAACTGGTTCAGATCCGCAAGCGCCATGCATAGAGCGTATCTATGTTGAAAGCAAGACACATCTATTGGACGGCATCCGATCGCCGACTTAGAGTCGTGAGTGACACCCTCCGAGTTCAGCCTCGAGTGACAAGGACGACACGCGTTGATCATCGACATCCACGGCCACTACACCACCGCCCCCGCACAGCTGGGCGCCTGGCGTGACCTGCAGATCGCCTTCACGAAGGGCGACGGCGAAGCGCCGGACCCCGCCGACCTGCACATCAGCGACGACGACATCCGCGAGACGATCGAAGCGAACCAGCTCAAGCTCATGAACGAGCGCGGCAGCGACATCACGGTCTTCAGCCCGCGCGCCTCCTTCATGGCACACCACATCGGAGACCTCGCCGTCAGCGAGACCTGGGCGCGCATCTGCAACGATCTCGTCGCCCGCGTCGCGGAGCTCTTCCCCGACCGTTTCCTCATGGGTGCGATGCTCCCGCAGTCGCCGGGTGAAGACCCCAAGACCACGATCGCCGAGCTCACCCGCGCGGTCGAAGAGCTCGGCGCCGTCACCGTCAACCTCAACCCCGACCCCTCCGGCGGAAAATGGTCGGCACCCGCACTCACGGACCGCTCGTGGTACCCGATCTACGAGAAGCTCGTCGAGTACGAGCTCCCCGCGATGGTGCACGTGAGCACCACCTGCCGCCCCGACGTCTTCCACACCACCGGTGACCACTACCTCGGTGCCGACACCACCGCGTTCATGCAGCTGCTCAAGGGCGACCTGTTCCGCGACTTCCCCGATCTGAAGCTCGTCATCCCGCATGGCGGCGGCGCGGTGCCGTACCACTGGGGCCGGTTCCGCGGGCTCGCGATGGCCCTCGGCAAGCCCGAGCTCGAAGAGCACCTCCTGAACAACGTCTACTTCGACACCTGCGTCTACCACCAGCCCGGCATCGACCTGCTGACCGACGTCATCCCGACCAAGAACATCCTGTTCGCCAGCGAGATGATCGGCGCCGTCCGCGACATCGACCCCCGCACCGGCCACTACTTCGACGACACCAAGCGCTACGTCGACGCGACCACCAACCTCAGCGGCTCGCAGCGTCAGGCGGTCTTCGAGGGCAACGCCCGGGACGTCTACCCCCGCCTCGACCGTGCCCTGAAGGCACGCGGGCTCTGAAAGAGAAGAACATGCGACTGAACAACCTCGGCATCGTCCGCACCAGCATCCAACGCCCCGACCCCGATGACGTCGCGCGCCTGTCGCAGTTCGGCGTCGCCACGATCCACGAGGCCATGGGGCGCGTCGGCCTCATGCGGCCGTACATCCGCCCGGTGTACAACGGCGCGAAACTGTGCGGCCCTGCCGTCACGGTGCTGCTGCAGCCCGGTGACAACTGGATGTTCCACGTCGCCGCCGAGCAGGTGCAGGAGGGCGACGTGATCGTCGCCGGCTGCACCACCGAGAGCGAAGACGGCTTCTTCGGCGAGCTGCTGGCCACCTCGCTGACCGCCCGCGGATGCAAGGGTCTCGTGATCGATGGCGGCGTCCGCGACGTCGCCGACCTCGAGAAGATGGACTTCCCCGTCTTCTCCCGCGCCGTGAACTCCAAGGGCACGGTGAAGGCCACGCTCGGTTCGGTCAACGTCCCGGTCGTCGCGGCCAACGCCCTGGTCAACCCGGGTGACGTGGTCGTCGCCGACGTGGACGGCGTCGTGGTCGTGCCGCGCGAGCTCGTGGGTGCGGTGGCGGATGCCAGCCGGAAGCGCGAGGACAACGAGGAGTCCAAGCGGCAGAAGTTCCGCGAGGGCGTGCTCGGACTCGACCTGTACGGCATGCGCGAGCCGCTCGCCGCCGCCGGCCTGGAATACGTGGAGGACTGACGGATGCCGCAGACCGATACTGTTCACGGCGAGACGACGGGCCCGTTCGAGAAGACCGAGGGCTGGCTGGACTGGTACGACGGCCCCTCGAAGCCGACGTTCACGCTACCTGAGGGTGCGGTCGATGCGCACTGCCACGTCTTCGGGCCCGGAGCCGAGTTCCCGTACGCGCCCGAGCGCAAGTACACCCCGTGCGATGCATCCGCCGAGCAGTTGTTCGCCCTCCGCGACCACCTCGGCTTCGACCGCAACGTCATCGTGCAGGCCACCTGCCACGGCGCCGACAACAGTGCCCTCGTCGATGCGTTGAACCGCAGCGAGGGCCGTGCCCGCGGTGTCGCCACGGTCCGTCGCGACGTGACCGACGAACAGCTGCGGGAACTGCACGCGGCCGGCGTCCGCGGCGTTCGCTTCAACTTCGTCAAGCGTCTCGTCGACCGCATCTCGACCGACTCGCTCGACGAGATCGTCACGAAGATCGCCCCTCTCGGATGGCATGTGGTCATCTACTTCGAGGCGGAAGACCTTCCGGAGTTCTACGACTTCTTCTCCAGCATCCCGACGGATGTCGTCGTCGACCATATGGGCCGGCCCGACGTCACCAAGGATGTCGACGGGGAAGAGTTCGCCCTGTTCCTGCGCTTCATGCGTGAGAACGAGAACGTGTGGACCAAGGTCTCGTGCCCCGAGCGCCTGAGCGTCACGGGGCCCCGCGCCCTTCCTGAAGACAACAGAGACGGCGAACTGCACGCGTACACCGACGTCGTGCCGTTCGCCCGACGTGTGGTCGACGAGTTCCCCGATCGCGTGCTCTGGGGAACCGACTGGCCGCACCCCAACCTCAAGGACCACATGCCCGACGACGGACTGCTGGTCGACTACATCCCGCAGATCGCGACGACGCCCGAACTGCAGCAGAAGCTGCTCGTGGACAACCCGTCTCGTCTGTATTGGGCCCGTTGAACCGCGGGGAAGACTGAAGGAGAACCATCATGGCACTCGACAAGCCGTACAAGAACGTTCCCGGGACGACCATCTACGACGCCGAGCAGGCGCGTAAGGGATACCACCTCAATCAGTTCGCGATGTCGCTGATGAAGCCCGCGAATCGGCAGCGCTTCCTCGCCGACCAGGCGGCGTACCTCGACGAGTGGCCGCTGAACTCGGTGCAGCGTCAGGCCGTTCTCGACATGGACATGAACACCATGATCGCTGAGGGTGGCAACATCTACTTCCTCAGCAAGATCGGTGCCACGCACGGCATGAGTTTCCAGCAGATGGCCGGCTCCATGACCGGCATGAGCGAGGCCGCCTACCGCGACATGATGCTCGGCGGCGGACGGAACCCGAAGGGCGCTCGCCTCAAGGACCTCGATGGCTGGACGCCGCCGTCGACCGAGAAGGCGACGACGATGCGTCCGGATGCCCCGGCGAAGTACACGTCGGCGCTGTTCACTTCGCACGTGCCGGCGATCGGTGCCGCGATGGACCTCGGCAAGACGGAGGAGCCGTACTGGAAGAAGGTCTTCGACGGGTACCAGTGGACCCGCAAGTGGGCCAAGGAGAACACCCCTGACGTCGTCATCCTCGTCTACAACGACCACGCGACCGCGTTCGATGCGAGCATCATCCCGACGTTCGTGCTCGGCACGGGTGCGGAGTACCCGGTCGCCGACGAGGGCTACGGCCCCCGCCCCGTACCCGACGTGCAGGGCTACCCGGAGTTCGCCGCGCACCTCGCGCAGTCGATCATCCAGGACGATTTCGACCTGACGCTCGTCAACGAGATGGTCGTCGACCACGGTCTGACCGTGCCGCTGTCGCTCGTCTACGGCGAACTCGGCCCCGACGAGCAGTGGCCCGTGCGCGTCATCCCGCTCGCGGTCAACGTTGTGCAGTACCCCGTGCCGTCCGGTCGCCGGTGCTACGAACTCGGGAAGGCCCTGCGTCGCGCGATAGACAAGTGGGACGGCGAAGAGCTCAACGTGCAGATCTGGGGCACCGGCGGCATGAGCCACCAGCTCCAGGGCCCGCGCGCCGGCCTGATCAACAAGGAGTGGGACAACGCGTTCCTCGACCACCTGATCGCCGACCCCATGGGTCTGACCGAGTGGCCGCACATGGAGTACGTCGACGAGGCGGGTTCCGAGGGCATCGAGCTCGTCGACTGGCTGATCGCCCGCGGTGCGATGGACGACCAGTTCGACGGCGAGGCCCCCTCGACGGATCACCGGTTCTACCACGTGCCGGCATCCAACACCGCCGTCGGTCACCTGGTCCTCAGCAACCCGGTCGGTCGGACGGATCTCGCCGAGGACCCGGCCTCGGCCGAGATCCAGGACGGGGCGCCCGCCCCCGAGCCGGCCGAGACCGCAGCCGTGGCCAACGCCTGACATCCTGGTATCGAACCTCGAGAGGGAGAGCGAATGAGCGACAAGATCCGTATCGCCGTCGTGGGCGCGAATGGCGCCTTCGGCATGAAGCACCTGGACGGCCTTCGGAACATCGAGGACGCCGAGGTGACGGTCGTGGCCGCCACCTCGCAGGAGAAGGCGGATGCTGTCGCCGCGCAGTACGGCGTCGCGAACGCGGTCGTCGGACTCGAAGCCGTTCTCGGCCGCGACGACGTGGATGCTGTCATCCTGGCGACTCCGACCGGGTTGCACGCCTCGCAGACCCAGGCGGTGCTCGCCGCCGGCAAGCACGTCCAGGTCGAGATCCCGCTCGCCGACTCGCTGGCGGATGCCGAAGCCACCCTTGCGGTGGCCGAAGCCGTCGAGGCATCGGGCCTCGTCGCCATGGTCGGGCACACGCGTCGGTTCAACCCATCGCACCAGCTCGTGCACGAGCGCATCGAGGCGGGCGAGTTCGCGGTGCAGCAGATGGACGTGCAGACGTACTTCTTCCGCCGCACGAATACCAACGCCAAGGGCGAGAAGCGCTCCTGGACCGACCACTTGCTGTGGCACCACGCCGCGCACACGGTCGACCTGTTCGCGTATCAGGCCGGCAAGATCGTCGAGGCGCACGCGCTGCAGGGTCCGATCCACCCCGAGCTCGGCATCGCGATGGACATGTCGATCCAGCTCAAGAGCGAGACCGGCGCGATCTGCACGCTGTCGCTGTCGTTCAACAACGAAGGCCCGTTCGGCACGTTCTTCCGGTACATCGGCGACACCGCGACCTACATCGCCCGCTACGACGACCTGTTCACCGGCAAGGAGGAGCAGATCGACGTCTCGAACGTGGCCGTCAGCATGAACGGCATCGAGCTGCAGGACCGCGAGTTCGTGGCTGCGATCCGTGAGGGCCGCGAGCCGAACTCGTCTCTTCGTCAGGTGATCGACTGCTACCGCGTGCTCGGCCAGTTGGAGGAGCAGCTCGCGTCATGATGCTCCCCCGCATGGGTCTAGGCTGCATGAACCTGAGCCACGCGTACGGCATCCCGCCGTCGCCCGAAGACGGGCTGGCGCTGCTGCGCACGGCCCTCGACTCCGGCGTCACGCACCTCGACACCGCGACGCTGTACGGCGGGGGACGCAACGAGGAGCTCGTCGGTCGAGCGCTGAAGGGTCGCCGGGACGAGGTCGTGCTCGCCAGCAAGGGCGGCATGGCTCAGGTCGACGGCAAGAAGGTCATCGACGGTCGCCCTGCGACGTTGACGGCGCAGGTGGATGCTTCGCTTTCGCGGTTGGGTGTCGACCGCATCGACCTGTACTACCTGCACCGCTGGGACAAGAACGTGCCGATCGGCGAGAGCGTCGGCGCCCTCGCCTCGCTCGTGGATGCGGGAAAGATCGGCGCGATCGGACTCTCAGAGGTTTCGGTCGCGCGACTGCGCGAAGCGCAAGCCGTCGCACCGATCGCCGCCGTGCAGAACGAGTACTCGCTGTGGAGCCGGAATCCCGAACTCGGGATGCTCGAGGCCACGGCGGCAGATGGGATCGCGCTGGTCGCGTTCTCGCCGGTCGCGCGCGGGTTCCTCGGCGACTCGGTCGGCAACCCTGCTTCCTTGGCCGAGAAGGACATCCGACGGGCGATGCCGCGCTTCTCCTCGACCCACTGGCCCGCGAACGCGGCGCTGCTGCCGGGTTGGCGTGCGCTCGCCGCGGAGGCCGGTTGCGCGCCGGCACAGCTCGCGCTTGCGTGGCTGCTGTCGCGCGGTGACCACGTCGTTCCGATCCCCGGCACGACGCGCGCGGACCACCTGCACGAGGACTTCGCTGCTCTCTCGCTGTCGGTGGATGCTGCACTGCTCGCCCGCGCGGGCTCACTCATCAACACGGCTACGGTCGCCGGTCCGCGCTACGCGCCCGGCCCTGCCGCCGAGGTGGATGCCGAGACGTTCGAGGATGCCGCGTGAGGGCCATCTCCTCGATGGCGACGCGTCACGTGCTCGCCGACCTGCTCGCCGCGGCTGAGATCGCGGGCCTCCCGGCCGTCGAGGTCGAATCCGTCGGGGGAGTGGACGCCGCCTCCCGAGTCGCCGACGGCGAGGCGTTCGATCTCGTCTTCCTCGCCTCCGGTGCCCTTCGGAAGCTGGCGGATGCCGGGAATGTGGATTCTGCGACGGCGCGCTCGATCGTGCTGTCGCAGGTTGCCGTGGCCGTGCCGTCCGGCTCGGGCGAGCCGGCGCTGCGGCCAGACGGGCCGGCGTTCGCGGACGCCGCGGAACTGCAGGCGACCCTGCGATCGGCATCCCGCATCGGCTACTCGACGGGGCCCAGCGGCACGGCACTCGTGCAGATGATCGACGAGTGGGGCTTGACCGACGAAGTCGGCGATCGGCTCGTGCAGGCGCAGCCCGGCATCCCTGTCGCGAAGTCCGTGGCGGCGGGCACCGTCGACCTGGGGTTCCAGCAGCTCAGCGAGCTGGTGGGTCACCCCGGCATCCGCATCCTCGGCGTCATGCCCGACGACTGCGCGATCGACACGGTCTTCGCCGGGGCCGTGGCGACGGCATCCTCGTCGCCTGCCCAGGCCGCCGAGGTGCTCGCGTTCCTGGCCTCCGACGACGCTGCGGCGATCAAGACACGCCACAACTTCGGCATCCCCGCCTGACGTCGACGCACAACGTAACGTGGCGTGATCCTTCGACACACTCGCGTGCGCGCGGCGTGACGCGGGCATCCTCGAAGTCATGAGCGAGAACCGTCCCCTCCGTTTCAACGCGTTCGTGATGAACACGAACTCCCACATCCAGCACGGCCACTGGCGCCGGCCCGAGGCAGGGCAGGTCGACTTCGAGGATGTGAATCTCTGGATCGATCTCGCGAAGACGCTCGAGGCGGCGAAGTTCGACGCGATGTTCTTCGCCGACGTCTCGGGGCACTACGGGGATGCCGACGCCGACTACGAGGTCTACGTCCGGCACGGCCTGCAGATTCCCAGCAATGACCCGACGGTCCTGCTCGGAGCCCTCGCCGTGGTCACAGAGCACCTCGGCCTCGCGCTCACGTCGAACGTCGCGCAGAACCACCCCTTCAACTTCGCCCGCCAGGTCTCGACGCTCGACCACATCTCGCGCGGCCGGATCGCGTGGAACATCGTCACCGGCACGCAGGACAACGGGGCGCGCAACTACGGGCTCCCGCAGCTGACCGATCACGCCGAGCGCTACCGCTGGGCTGAGGAGTACGTCGACGTCGTCTACAAGCTCTGGGAAGGCTCGTGGGACGAAGGCGCCGTCCTGAAGGACAAGGAGAACGGCCTCTACGCCGACGTCACCAAGGTGCACAAGATCTTCCATGAGGGCGAGCGGTACCAGGTCGAGGGGCCGCACCTGCCCTCGCCATCCCCGCAGCGCACCCCGTTGCTGTTCCAGGCCGGGTCATCCGAGTCCGGGCGTCGGTTCGCCGCGCGGAACGCGGAAGCGGTGTTCATCATCGCGCCCAACCCCGAGGTCGCGAAGTGGCAGATCGATGAGACGCGCGCCCTCGCCGTCGAGAACGGCCGAGAGCCGGACGACATCAAGTTCTTCCAGGGGTTGACCTTCGTCATCGGCGACACCGAGGAGGAGGCGAAGCAGAAGGCGGAGGAGTACAGCCGCTGGTCGAGCGATGAAGGCTTCCTCGCGCACGCCGCGATCGTCGACAAGACGGGGCGCACCTACCCACCGGAGACGGAGCTCAAGGACGTCGACACGAACACCATGAAGGGCTTCACCGAGCTGCTGCGCCGAACGATCACCGACCGGGAGCCGACGGTTGCGGACGTCGCCGGCCGGATGACCCGCAACAACCTGATCGTCGGAACGCCCGAGCAGATCGCCGACGAGCTCGAGAAGTGGCAGACCGCCGGAGTCGACGGGATCAACGTGGTGAACGCGGTGCTCCCCGGGTCGTTCGAGGAGTTCGCCGACAAGGTGCTCCCCGTCCTCCGCGAGCGCGGACTGGCGCAGACGGAGTACGCGCCGGGCACTCTGCGCGAGAAGCTGTTCGGTGCGCCGCGGCTGAACTCGCGGCATCCGGCGGCACGGTATCGCGGGGCGTTCGCCAGTCACCGTGCCGAGCGGTCCGACGATGCCGAGCGGTCCGACGATGCCGAGCAGCAGCCGATCGCCGACGCCGCTGTGCGCGTCTGATCCGAGCGTGTCGACGACAACGGCGACGCACCCCGGCGTGACGACTGCCGAGCTGCTCGCGACCTTTCGGCCCGTGTTCGACCGGATCGCGGAAGGTGCCGCCGAGCGCGACCGAACCCGTCGCCGACCGCACGAACAGGTCGACCTGTTGAAGCAGGCACGGTTCGGTGCGCTGCGTCTGTCGCGCGACGAGGGCGGGTTCGGCGCGACGCTCGAGCAGGAGCATGTGCTGCTGATCGAACTGGGAGCGGCGGACTCGAATCTGCCGCAGATCTGGCGCAATCACTTCGCCTTCGTAGAGGACGTGCTGTTCGATGACGAGGCCGGACTCAACGAGCAGTGGCGGGCGCGGATCGCGGAGGGCGCGCTGTTCGGCGGGGCATGGTCCGAGGCCGGGGGCAGGTCGTTCTTCGACATGAGCACGACGCTGACCGGCACGGCCGACGGCGCCGTGCTCCACGGCAAGAAGTTCTACAGCACCGGCAGCCTGTTCGCCGACTGGATCAGCGTGCTCGCCACGGGTCCGGAAGCCGACCAGGTGAGCCTGGTGCTCATCGAGGCGGATGCCACCGGGGTGACGCTCGTCGACGATTGGGACGGCATCGGCCAGCGACTCACCGGCAGCGGGACGACCACGTTCGACGCGGTCGCCGTGCCCGGCGGGCGCTGGTACCCGTTCGCCCAGCGTGCCCGTTACCAGGAGGCGGTGTATCAGCTCAATCATCTGGCGACGCTCGCCGGGATCTGCCGTGCCGCGCAGCGCGATCTGACCGATGCGGTCCGGTCGCGGCTGCGCAACTATCCGCAGGGGCTCGCGGCTGCGCCGCGCGAGGACGGTCAGATCCAGGAGGTCGTCGGCCGCGTCTCGGCGCTGGCATCCTCCGCGGAGGCATCCGTCCGCTGGGCGGCGCGCGGGCTGGACAATGCGGTGGCCGTGCTGGCCATCGACCCCGCATCCGACGCTCCGGAGGTCGTCGATGCGCTGCGCGCCGCCACGATCGCGGTGTACGAGGCGCAGCTGACGGTGACGGATGCCGCGTTGCAGGCGTCCACGCTGCTATTCGACGCGCTGAGCTCATCCGCGCTGGCAGAGGATCGGGCGCTCGACCGGCACTGGCGCAACGCCAGGACCGTGGCATCCCACAACCCGCGCGTCTACAAGGCGCGCCTCGTCGGCGACTGGCACCTGAACGGTGCAGACCCGAGCGCGGCTTTCACGCCGTAGCGGACGATCCGAAGCGGGACGGGCTGAGCAAGCGATAGCGCGTCGAAGCCAGCCTCCGCTAGAATGTTCACACGGCGAACCAGCGTTCGCACAGCGAACGTCGCGAGGAGGCGCAGTGATCGACAAGACCGTGGCGGACGCGGCATCCGCCGTCGCCGACATCCCGGACGGCGCGACCGTCATGATCGGCGGGTTCGGTCGCGCCGGGCAGCCCGTCGAACTCATCGACGCGCTCATCGCGCACGGCGCCGGGGACCTCACGATCGTGAACAACAATGCCGGCAACGGCGACACGGGTCTCGCCGCGCTGCTCGCCCAGGGATTGGTGCGCAAGATCGTGTGCTCGTTCCCGAGGCAGAGCGACTCGTGGGTCTTCGACGAGCTCTACCGCAGTGGGAAGATCGAGCTCGAGCTCGTCCCGCAGGGCAACCTCGCCGAGCGCATCCGCGCCACCGGAGCCGGCATCGGCGCGTTCTTCTCGCCGACCGGCGTCGGCACCGAGCTCGCCGCCGGCAAGGAGGAGCGCGTCATCGACGGCCGCCGCTACGTGCTCGAGTATCCGATCGCCGCCGACTTCGCCCTCATCAGTGCGCTGCAGGGCGACCGTTGGGGCAACCTCGTCTACCGCGAGACCGCCCGCAACTTCGGGCCGATCATGGCGACCGCCGCCGCCACCACGATCGTGCAGGTCGATGAGATCGTGCCGCTCGGCGCGATCGACCCCGAGGTCGTCGTCACGCCCGGCATCTTCGTGAACCGCGTCGTCGCGGTCGGCGAGCGGCGCTGGCTGCAGGGCGGCTCGTTCGTCGGCGGTGTCGATCTCGAGGGCAGGCCTGCGGATACCGCGGAATCTGATGTTGCGGAAGAGGAGGCAGCGTGATGAGCACCCGCATCACCCGTGACGATCTCGCCGCGCGCATCGCGGCCGATATCCCCGAGGGCGCTTTCGTGAACCTCGGCATCGGCGCACCGACCCTGGTCGCGAACTACCTGCCCGACGATCTCGAGATAATCCTGCACACCGAGAACGGACTGCTCGGCATGGGCGGCGCCCCGCTCGACGGCCAGGTCGACCCCGACCTCATCAACGCGGGCAAGCAGGCGGTCACCGCGGTCGCCGGCGCGGCGTACTTCCATCACGCCGACTCCTTCGCGATGATGCGCGGAGGACACCTCGACGTCTGCGTGCTCGGTGCGTTCCAGGTCGCGCAGAACGGCGACCTCGCGAACTGGTCGACCGGAGCTCCCGGTGCGATCCCGGCTGTCGGGGGCGCCATGGACCTCGCGATCGGCGCCAAGGACGTCTACGTGATGACCGACCTGCTCGCCAAGGATGGCTCGTCGAAACTCGTCGCCGAATGCGCCTATCCGCTCACCGGCGTCGGCTGCGTCAGCCGCGTCTACACCGACCACGCTGTCTTCGACGTGACACCCGAGGGCTTCCGCGTGCGCGAAGCGTTCGGCGAGAATACCGTCGAGTCCCTTTCAGAGTTGACCGGACTGGAGCTGTCATGACTTCGACTTTCATCTACGACGCGGTTCGCACCCCGTTCGGTCGTGCGGGCGGTGCGCTCGCCGGCATCCGCCCCGATGATCTCGCCGCGACCGTGATGCGCGCGACCGTGGAGCGCACGGGGCTGGATGCCGCGCGCATCGACGATGTGATCTTCGGCGACGCGAATCAGGCGGGCGAGGACAACCGCAACGTCGCCCGCATGGGCGCACTGCTCGCCGGCTTCCCGACATCAGTGACCGGCGTGACGGTGAACCGGCTGTGCGCGTCGAGCGTCGAGGCGGTGATCCAGGGATCGCGGGCGATCGAATCGGGGGATGCCGAGATCATCCTCGCCGGCGGAGTCGAGTCGATGAGCCGGGCGCCGTTCGTGGTCGAGAAGTCGGCCAAGCCGTATCCGGCGACCGGAAATCAGACGATGTGGAACACCGCGATCGGCTGGCGCATGACCAACCGTGCGTTGCCGAAGGGGTGGACGATCTCGAACGGTGAAGCCGCCGAGAAGACCGCCGCCACCTGGGGCATCAGCCGTGAGGATCAGGATGCGTTCGCCGTCCGCTCGCACGAGCTCGCCGCCCGGGCATGGGCCGCCGGCGTCTACGACGGCGAGATCGTCCAGGTCGCAGACGCGGAACTCGCCCGCGACGAGGGCATCCGCGACGGGTCGACTGTCGAGAAGCTCGCGGGATTGAAGGCCCTGTTCGCCGAGGACGGGACCGTCACCGCCGGCAACTCCTCCTCGATCAACGACGGCGCCTCCGCCGTGCTGCTCGGCGCCGAGGGCGCGCTGGATGCCGAACCACTGGCCCGCATCACCGGCCGCGGTGCACACGGTGTCGACCCCGACGAGTTCCCGACCGCGCCGATCGAAGCCGCGAACAAGGCGCTCGCACGCGCCGGCCGCACCTGGGCGGACGTCGACGTCGTCGAACTGAACGAGGCGTTCGCTTCGCAGTCGCTCGCGTGCCTGCGCGGCTGGCCCGACCTCGACCCCGACAAGCTCAACATCCACGGCGGAGCGCTCGCGATCGGGCACCCGCTCGGCGCCTCCGGTGGCCGCATCATCGGCCACGCCGCGCACGAGCTCAAGCGCCGCGGCGGGGGAGTCGCGGTCGTCGCGATCTGCATCGGCGTCGGCCAGGGCCTCGCCGTCGTGCTGGAACGGTGAGCGGATAGGGTTCTCGAGTGACCGAATCGGATGCCGTGCCCGCCGCGAGTGCGGACTTCGTCCAGTCGCTGGCCCGCGGCCTCGCGGTCATCCGCGCGTTCGACGGCGAACCCGCCGAGCTGTCCCTCGCCGAGGTTGCTCGGCGCACCGACATCCCGCGCGCAGCCGCTCGGCGCTTCCTGCGCACGCTGGAGCAGCTCGGGTACGTCAGGGCGACGTCGGATGCTCGATTCCTGCTGACCCCGCGCATCCTCGAGCTCGGCTACGGCTACCTCTCGTCCCTCTCGCTGCCGGAGGTCGTCCAGCCGCATCTCGACGCGCTCTCGCATCGGATCGGCGAGTCGGTGTCGGTGGCGGTGCTCGACGGCGACGAGATCGTCTACGTCGCACGCGCCGCCGCCCGCCGCATCATGAGCGTGCGGATCACGATCGGCACGCGTCTGCCCGCTGCAGCCACGAGCATGGGCCGAGTGCTGCTGGCGGCGCTCCCCGAGGCGGATGCCGCGGAGTTGGTGGACTCGCTGGTGGCGTATACCCCGCGCACTCGCGTCGACCCATCGGACCTCGCGTCCGAATTGGATCGGGTCCGCGAGCAGGGCTGGGCGATGGTCGACGGCGAGCTCGAGGAGGGACTGCGGTCGATCGCGGTGCCGCTGCGAACGCGCACCGGAGTCACCGCAGCACTCAACGTCTCGACCAGCACCGCGCGCGGCGCTGCCGACGACATGCGGGCCGAACTGCTGCCCGCACTGCAGCAGACGGCCTCAGCGATCGAGGAAGAGCTGCGCACGGTCGCCTGACTACTCGGCGACCGCGAACGCGGTCACTCGCCGAGCAAACTCGTCCACGCGACGGCGAGGATGTCGAGCTCCGGGCCTTCGTCCAGAGACCACGGATGCCGGATCCACCGCAGATTCGCACTGTTCAGTAACTCCATGGCCAGGTAGCCGCGGTAGCGCCGGGTCGCCTCGTCGAAGCGACCGGCAGCGGTGAGACCGGCCGCGATGTCGTCGATGACCTCGCCGAACCATGCTTCGCGCAGTTCGCGCATCTCCGGGTCGACCGCAGATGCTTCCTCGACGACCGTGATGTACGGCTTGATCTCTGGCCAGCGCGTGGCTTGAGCGCCGATCCAAGCGCGGATCGCGACGAAACTGCCTTCGTGCGTGGCATCCACGAGCGAACCAGCTGTTGAACGGTGCTCGGGATCCTCTCGGCGATCGAGGTGCCGATTGAGTTCGCCGAACAGCGCACGCATGAGCTCGGTCTTGTTCGGGAAGTGCGCATAGAACGTCACGCGCGTCGTGCCGACCGCTGAGGCGATGTCATCGATCGTTGTCGCGACATAGCCCTGCTCCTGGAACAGTCGCAGAGCCTGATCGAGCAGCGACTGCCTCGTCTGCTGCTTCTGCTTCTCGCGAAGATTTGCCATGCGCCAACACTAACCACATAACAGTCAGTAAATTCGCTTGACAAGCTATAAAGTTAGGGCCAATCTTGGCGGAGGGCTCGCAGGCCCGAACTGCGGGCCCACACCGCATCCGCACATGCACTCAGGGACGAAGGAGTTCCCCCTATGTCAACGCAGACCAGTACGATCATCGCCTCGCGCGGGTCAGTGCGGGCGACGTTCATCGCCGCCTTCCTGTCCGTGACGCTGGCCCAGACCGCCTACGCGGTTCCCGGCGCCCTCAACGGCGCCTTCGCCGCCGAGTTCCACGCCACGGGCGCCGGCCTCACCTGGATCACCGCCATCTTCGAGATAGGGATCGTCGCGTTCGAGCTGACCTTCGGCCTTCTCGGCGACCTGTTCGGCCGCAAGAAGCTGATGATCGCCGGATCCCTGTTCGTCGTCGTCGGCGCAGCCCTGTCGGCCCTCGCCACCGACATCACGTTCATGATCATCGCCCAGGCCGTGATCGGCATCGGAGCGGGTCTGCTCTTCCCGATCGGACTCGCGATGGTGTCGGCGCTCACACCCGACAAGGCCAAGCGCTCCCGCGTCATCGCGACGTGGGCCGGGTTCCTCTCGCTCGGCGCCGTCATCTCGCCGGTCATGGCCGGCGTCACCGCGCAGTTCCTCACCATCCCCGGCGCCGAGCCCGGCGCCCCGAACGAGTTCAGCGGATGGCGCGTCTCGTACTGGATCATCGCCGCCGTCGCCGTGATCCTCGTCGCGATCTCCGCCTCCACCCGTGACTCGTCGGCTCCGGCCGGTCGCAAGCTCGACCTCCCCGGTCAGATCACGTTCGCGCTCGGTCTCATCGCCGTGCTCTACGCGACGGTCACCGCCGTCGACCACGGCTTCGGCTACTGGCAGGTCATCGCCGCCTACATCGTCGGTGTCGTGCTGCTCGTCGCCTTCGTCGTCATCGAGCTGCGCTCGCCGGCGCCGCTGCTGCACCTCGAGCTGTTCCGCAACCGCACGTACTCGACCGCTGCCATCGTCGCCGTCACGGGCATGTTCGCATTCCTCGCGATCTGCTTCGCGACCTCGATCTCGATGGGTGCGCTCGCTCAGGAGCCGGTCTGGGTCATCGGCGTGCTGTTCATCATCATCCAGGGCCCGGCGTTCGCGCTGTCGCCGGTCGTGGGGCGCCTGATCCACACGGTCGCCCCGCGCTGGCTGCTGACCAGCGGGTTCCTGCTCATGGCGATCTCGGGCTTCTGGCTGTCGTCGTACACCGTCGGCGTACCGGCTCGTTTCGGCGGTACCCCGTGGACGGACTTCATCCTGCCCCTGCTGCTGCTCGGCATCGGATTCGCGCTCACGATCGGGTCGATCACGGCCGTCGCGATCAACACGGTCCCCGAACACCAGATCGGCATGGCCTCGGCCACGACGAGCCTCATGCGCGACCTCGGCTTCACGCTCGGCCCCGTGGTCGGATCCGCGATCGCGTTCGGCGTGGGCGCCTCGGCGTTCGCGCTCCCGATCGTCAGCGTGCTGCAGGGCACCGGCATCCCGCCGGAGGCCGTGGAGGGCCTCTCGCACGTCCCGCCGCTCGCGTGGCTGTCGGGCTGGGAGGGCGTGGTCGGCCAGTTCGCCGGCGAGATGGCCGCGGCCGGTGCGCCGGCTGAGGCCGTCGAGGGTGCGGTCGCGTCGATCAACGCGGCTCAGGGCGACATCATGGGTCTCGCCGGAGCCTCGCTCGGCGGCGGCTTCAGCATCGTCTACGTCGTCGCGGCGTGTGCCGCCGTGGCATCCGCCGCACTGACGCTCTTCCTGCCGAGCGGAAAGAAGGCTGACGCAGAGCTCATCGCGGAGTAATCCGTACAACGAGAGCCGGCCCCCGGGAATCATCCCGGGGGCCGGCTCTCGTTCGTCCTGCTGTCAGTCGGACGCGGCGTCCGTCAGCCGTCGCAGCCGGGGGATCGGGATGCGGTGATCGATCGAGATCACCGAGCGGATGCCGTCGGCGCCGTGCCAGCGCAGCAGCGCCGGTGCGGCATCCCCTCCGCCGACGAGAACCTCGGGTGAGCCGTGGACGGGGAGGGGCCCCACAGCCTTCACGCTGTGGCCGAACTGCTCGGTCCAGAAGTAGTTCTGGAACCGCAGTGCGGGTGCATCCGGATCGAGAAGAGCGGATGCCGCGGTCTTCGCCTGCTCGATCGCGCTGGTCCACAGCGGGGTGCGCGCGGCATCCGGACCCCAGGCGGTGACATCGCCCGCGGCGACGACGCCATCGCCGATGCGCCCATGCGCATCGGCGAGGAGGCGTCCGTCGCGGAGGAGCCCTGATGACGTGAGCCACTCCGTGTTCGGCAGGTCGCCGACCGCGCTGACCAGCACGTCGGCCGTATGCCTCGAGCCGTCTGCCGTGCGCACGACCGCACGGGCTCCGTCGGCCTCGACCGCTGCGGACGACGTGACGACGATGCGCAGCCCCTGTGCTCTGGCGGACGCCGTGAGGACGCCCGCGACATGCGCGCCCAGTTGCCGTGACATGGGTTCCGATGTCGCGATCAGGGTGACGCGGCATCCGGCGGCGACGGCTCCGGACGCGATCTCCATGCCGAGCACCCCGCCGCCGAGCACGACGATGTCGGGACGTGCCTCCAGGCGCTCCCGCAGTATGCGGGCGTCGTCGAGGCCGCGCAGTGTGAGCTCGCCGGAGCTGTCGCTGAGGCGACGTGCGCGGGATCCGGACGCGATGACCAGGCCGTCATACGGCAGGTCTTCGCCATCGTCGAGCGCGATCGTGCGGCCTTCGATATCCAGACCGGTCGCGGACATGCCGCGGAGCTCGCGCGCGCCGTGTGTCGCGGGTGAGAGCTCGTGGGCTGCGAGGTCACCATCGAGTCTGAGCAGCGCCTTCGACAATGCAGGGCGGCTGTACGCCGCGTGCGGTTCGGAGCCGATGACCACCAGATCGCCATCGAACCCCCTCTCGCGGAGCGTGTCGCACGCTGTGAGGCCGGCGATGCCCCCGCCGACGACGACGATGCGCTCGAGTGCCCGTGTGCTCATTCCGCGGCGTCGGCTGCGGCGAGCAGCCGGAGTGCGGCCACTGGGCAGACGCGGACCGCGGCTTGCGCTCTGGTGACATCCTGGCCGGTCACCTCGGAGACATCGATGACGAGTTCGCCCTCGTCGTCCAAGTGCATGAGGTCGGGGGCGGCCTCCTCGCACAGGCCGTGGCCCTCGCAGCGGGGACGATCGAGTTCGATGCGCATGGTGTCCTCCTTCAGGATCGCGGTCATGCCGGCACGACCGCGCGAACGGGCAGGCTGTGGATGCTGCGTGTGATGTTCGACGGCTCGCGGACCTCGTCGCCGAGTTCGAATGAGCCGACGTGGGTCGCGAGTGCCCGGATTACGGCGTGCGCCTCCAGACGAGCGAGCCCCTGACCGGCGCATCCGTGCGGTCCGTAGCCGAACGACAGGTGGTCGACCGGGTTGCGTGTGACGTCGAAGACGTCCGCCGTCTCGTAGTGGCGGGGGTCGCGGTTTCCGGAGCCGAACAAGATCGCCACCTGGGCGCCCTCCGGGATCACGACGCCGTCGACCTCGACGTCGCGCGTCGCGCGACGTCCCCACGCGTGCACGGGGGCCCAGTAGCGGAGCACCTCGTTGAACGCCGCGGGGATGAGTGATGCATCCTGACGCACCAGCTCGAACTGCTCGGGGTGGCGACCGAACAGGGCCACGATGTTGCCGATCGACGCGATCGTCGTGTCGACACCTGCGCCGAGGTACTGGTGGATGATGTGGCCCGCGCTGCCCGCGGGGATCGCGCCGCGGGTCTCGGCGTCGAAGATGCCGCGCCCGATGGATCCCTCGGCGAGGTCGGCGGCGGTGACAGTGCTGCACCAGCCGTACAGTTCACCGGCGATGGGGAAGTTCTCCTGCGTGCGCTGGTTCATCGGACCGATGACCTCCATCGCGGCCTGGCCCCAGCGCATCATGTTCTCCTTCACCTCGCCCGTGAAGCCGATGAGGTCGGCGACGATCTCGAGCGGGAAAGCGCGGGCGAGGTCGTCGATCGCCTCGAAGCCTCCGCGTGCCGCCAGCTCAGCCACGAGCGCGTCGGCCTTCGCCTCGATCTGCACGCCCAGGCCGCGCAGGGCGCGTGGGGTGAGGTTCTCGGACAGGGTCGCACGCAGCGTGGTGTGCTCGGGTGGGTCGGAGCGCAGCGAGGTTCCTGCGAGCGCCTCGTTGACCATTGGGTTGAACCCGATCGTGGCTGAGGAGAACGACTCCCAGTCGGCGAGTGCGTCGCGGATGGCTCCGTAGCGGGTGAGGGCGTAGACGTCGTTACGGGGCAGATGCACGACGGCGCCGAGCTCGCGCAGGGCCGCGTACGTCGGATACGGATCGACGAGCACGTCGTCGGCGAACAGGTCTATGTCAGATGTGGGTGCTGTCGTCATGATTCTCGTCCTCGAGTCTCGTGTCGTCCGCCTCCGTGGCGGATCACTTTACAGACAGTAAACCGTTCGTCGCATGACTTGTAAAGCGCTCTTTGATCACTGAGCAAGTTCGCTTGACAAGCTGTAAACCAAACTGGCAGGATCAACACATCCCCCGAACGCGACGTCGTGCGTCTGGGCGAAGACTCAATGGAGAGGGATCCTGTGAGCACAACCGTCAACACCGTCCTCGGCCCGGTCGCGGCCGAGGAGCTGGGCGTCGTCGCAATCCACGAAGCGCTGCTGTCCGTGGTGCCTGGTGCACAGTACGCGTACGACATCGACATCGATCGTGCCGAGGTCTTCGAGATCCTCAAGGCCAAGCTCGAGGCGTTCAAGGCAGCCGGCGGCGGCACCATCGTCGACCGCACCGGGATGTTCCACGGCCGCGACCTGCCGCTGTACGAGGCGCTGTCCCGCACGACGGGTGTGCACATCGTGGCATCCACCGGCATGGGCCCGGAGGAGAACCTCGGCGGCTACTTCCTCACCCCCCAGACGAACCCGCCGACTCCCTGGCCGGCCGAGCGCTTCGCCGAGCTGTTCGGCGCCGAGGCGACCGAGGGCATGGTTCTGCCGCGCGTCGAGCGCCGCGCCGCCGCCGGCCTCATCGTCACCACGCAGACCACCGCGGGCGCCACCCCGACCGATGACAGCCTGCTGCAGGGCGCCGCGCTTGCTGCCAAGGCGTCCGGCGTCGCCCTCTCGTTCTCGGCTCCGGCCAACACCCTCGGTGCGCTCGAGCTCGCGCTCGCCGAGGGCCTGCCGGCCGATCGCGTCATCGTCGCCGGACTCGACCGCGCCGGTGCCGCCGACATCGTCCGCGCCGTCGTCGAGCGCGGTGCGAACGTCGCGTTCGACCACATCGGTTCTGATGAGAGAGGGCAGTCCGATGCCGACCTCCTGAGCGACGACGAGCGCGCAACCCTGGTCGCCGAGCTCGTCGCAGCCGGCCACGGCGCCCGCATCCTGCTCTCGGCCGGCGCCGTCGGGGTGGCCAAGGGCCACGATGCCCCCGATACCGCGTACGACGCTGTGCTGACGAGCTTCGTTCCGAAGCTGGCCGCTGCCGGCCTCGACGAGAGCAGCATCCGCAGCATCCTCGTCACCAACCCTGCAAACCTGCTCGCCGTGAAGGAGGCCTGACATGACCCGCGTGAACACCGTCACCGGACCCATCGCCGTGGAGCAGCTCGGCTTCACCTCGATCCACGAGCACATCGGCTACGGGATGCCCGGCAGCGAGCTCGACACCCGCTGGTGGAAGACGCCGGAGCAGCGCTACGAGGAGACGATCCCGAAGCTGCGGAAGTTCGCCGAGTACGGCGGGCAGACGTTCGTGGACGCCACCGGCATCTGCAACGGCCGCGACATCGACTACTACCAGTCGATCTCCGAGAAGACCGGCGTCAACATCATCGCCGCAACCGGTTTCGTCGGCGGTGACACGGCTCTGAAGCACTTCGCCGAGGCGAGCGTCGAGTACCTGGCCGACCAGTTCATCCACGAGCTGACCGTCGGCATCGGCCGTTCAGGCGGTAAGGCGGGCATCATCAAGGTCGGCGTCAGCCGCGGATTCAAGATGCTGCCGCTCGATCTGCGCATCTACCGCGCAGCCGCTCGCGCCTCGCTCGCGACCGGTGCACCGATCGTCACCCACCTCGCCGTCGACGCGCAGTCCGCGATCGACGTGTTCGACGAGGAAGGACTGCCGCTCACCCGCGTGCTGTTCGGCCACGCCGACGACGGCGTCAGCCAAGGCAAGGTCGACGAAGAGGGCATCGTCGGGGCCGGCGGACGCATCGGCTTCGACACCTTCGGCTACGACCTCGAACTGCCGGACCCGCCGTTCTGGGGCCGCCACCGCGACGAGCGCTTCCAGCACCTCATGCGCTACCTGCGATCAGGGCAGATCGACAAGGTGCTCGTCGCCGCCGACGCCAACTGCAGCCCGCTGGGCTGGCCGGGCGTCAAAGGCCACACGATCAACTACCTGTTCGAGCAGCTGATCCCCGACCTCAAGCAGGACGGCGTCTCGGATGCCGTCATCGACCAGCTCTTCGTCGGCAATGTTGTCGACTTCTTCTCTACGACCACACCCCTCGAAGGCGAGTGAACCATGGATCTCAACGGACTGAACGTCGCCATCATCGGCGCCGGATACGCAGGCGCATCGACCGCGAAGGCTCTGAGCCTGCGCGGCGCGAACGTCACCGTCTACGAGCAGGCCCGCCAGTCGGGTGAGGTCGGCGCCGGCATCGGCCTGCGCCCCTCGTCGATGGCCGCCTTCCGCGAGTGGGGCGCATTCGATGCGATCGCCGCCGTCAGCACGGCCAGCAACGGCATCCGCATCCTCACCCCGCAGGACGAGCTCGTGCACGCCGAGGAATGGCCCGAGAAGGAGCTGTTCGGCCTCACGACCCACCTGATCCACCGTCGCGATTTCATCGATGCACTGATGTCGGTGCTCCCCGAGGGCATGGTCAAGTTCGGTCACCGCATGGAGTCCATCGTCGACAATGGCGACACCGCCACCGTGAACTTCGAGAACGGCGAGAGCGTGACCGCCGACCTCGTGATCGGCGCCGACGGCATCAGCTCACGCGTGCGCAACGCGCTGTTCAGCGACAACGCCCCGGTGTTCGCGCACGAGCACGCCTACCGCGCCGTGTTCGACATCTCGCTCGTGCCCGGCGTCTTCGACGAGGACGACGACTTCCGCGTCTACTTCGACGCGCCGACCAACCGTCACCTGTACCTGCTGCCGCTGCGTCACCGCGGTCAGGTGTCGTTCGACATCACGGTGCCCTCGGACGACGAGACCTGGTCGCCGGCGGTCACCCGCGAGATCATCGTGGCGTCGCTTGCGGGCTTCGACCCCCGCTTCGAGCAGGTCACCCGGTCGATCGACATCGACACCATCAACTGCCGCTCGGCCTACGACATCGACCCCGTCGACACCTGGCACAGCGACTCGGTGGTGCTCGTCGGCGACGCCGCGCACGCCATGCTCCATCACCAGGGCCAGGGTGCGAACTCGGCCATCCTCGACGCCAAGGGGCTGGCGGATGCTCTCGCCGAGGCGCCCTCGGTCAAGGAGGGGCTCACCGCCTTCCAGTCCGCCCGCAAGCCGATCACCGACGGGTATCAGAAGGTCTCCCGCAGCGGCTGGGACCCGGAGGCGCTGGATGACGGATTCCCCGGTCAGCACGGCGACGCAGAGCGCGACGACGCCGAGCCCGCGACGGCCGGAGCCTGAGGAGACGACATGCCCCTGCATCCCGAGATCGCCCGCATCCTGGCATCCTTCCCGCGTGAGGAGCCCGGCCCTCTCGACCCCGCCGCCATGCGCGCCGGCGAGGAGTCGCAGGTGCCAGCGCTCGAGGACCGCCACCCCGTCGCGCACGTCGCCGACCGGGTCGTTCCGACGACGGCAGGCGACGTGCCGGTGCGGGTGTACTTCGACGGATCGGACGCGGATGCCGCGAGCGGCGCCATCGTGTACATCCACGGCGGTGCGTACTTCCTCGGGAGTCTGAACACGCACGATCACGTCGCCCGCCAGCTGGCGATAGCGACCGGTCTGCGCGTGTTCTCGGTGGGCTACCGCCTGGCGCCGGAGCATCCGTTCCCCGCCGCGATCGACGACGTCACCGGCGTCGTCGAGTGGATTCTCGCATCCGGGCAGGACGCAGGCTGGGACGGCCCTGTGTGGGACGGCGGAGTCCTCGCGCTGGTCGGCGACAGCTCGGGCGGCACGGTCGCGACGGTCGTGGCGTCCGCGCTGCATGACCGCGGCATCGACAGGGTCACGCACCAGGTGCTCTACTACCCGTCGGTCGACCTCGACTTGAATCCCGATCGCTACCCGTCGATGGTCGAGAACGCCACGGGCTACGGCATGGAGACCGCGGGCATCGCGCCGTTCAACCAGTTCTACTTCGACAGCGGTGCCGACCCGCAGGATCCGCGCGTCTCGCCCATCAAGCGCCAGGACCTCTCCGGCCTGCCCCCGGCACTCATCCTCACGGGCGAGTTCGACCCGATGCGCGACGAGGGCGAGCTATACGGCCGGCGTTTGCAGGATGCCGGAGTGCGCACGGTCGTGCACCGTTACGAGGGGGCGGGGCACGGCTTCGTGCAGCACTTCTCGTGGCTGCCCGAATACGGCACGGCCCTCGCCGAGACCGCCGCGTTCCTCAAGGAGGCGTGGTGATGGTCGACATCCACCCGCTCGTCGCTCCGTGGGGCCGGTTCGGCCTGCGCAGCTTCTTCATCGACGCACCGGAGCCGGCGATCGTCGACACCGGCGTGACCGAGTCGCCCGAAGGCATGCGCGCCGGGCTCGAGGCGATCGGCCGTCGCATCGAGGACGTGCGCTGGATCCTCCTGACGCACGGCCACATCGACCACGTCGGCGGCGCGCACGCCCTGTGGGAACTCACCGGGCGCAAGGCCGAGGTCGTCATCCACCGCGACGACGCATCGATGCTGCGTTCGCGCGAGGCGCACGTCGACGAGTGGCGCTCCGGCCGCGGGCGCTGGTTGAAAGACCCCGAGGGCGAGGCCAAACAGGAGGCGTCGCTGCGCGCGGCGATCAGCGGCGAGATGGAGCCGACGCTTGCGCTCGAGGGGGGCGAAGTGCTCGACCTCGGCGGCGTCCGCGTCGCAGCGCACGCGATCCCTGGCCACACCGCCGGCGCCATCGCCTACGTGGTCGAGGAGTCCCGCGACGTGTTCGTCGGCGACGCCGTGCAGGCGTACGGCGCAGCATCCGGATTCCCCGGCTACGAGGATGCCGACAAGTACCGGGCGAGCCTCGAGTTCCTGCGCGATGAGGTGAGGCCCGAGCGTCTGTACCTCGGGCACCCGTACCGCCGGGCGGACGGCTCACCGTTCCCCGAGGTGCTGGATGCCGCGGACGCGCTCGAGGCGATCCAAGGCAGCATCGACAACGAGGCTCGCATCCGTTCTGCGGTCCTGCCGTACCTCGCGGGCGCGCTGGTTTCGACCGATTCCCCGTACTCGCCGTTCCAGTCCGTCGCCGAGCAGCTCGGCTACACGGGCGACCCGACGCTGGAACCGGCCCCCTTCTTCACCACCATGAACGCGTACGTCACGCAGTTCGGAGCAATGTAATGACTGACACCCAGACGATCAAGGCCGGCGGACGCGACTTCGACGTCCACAAGGACCTGCGCGTCCCGATGCGCGACGGCGTCGCCCTCGTCGCCGACGCGTACGGAGCATCCGCCGACGAACCGCGCCCGGCACTCGTGGCGCTGAGCCCCTACGGCAAGGAGCTGCAGGCGCTCGCGCTGACCATGCCGCCGCAGCGTCGCCCCTCGCCCATGTGGGACGGCTGCATCGAGGCCGGCGACATCGCCCGCGTGATCGACGAGGGCTACGTCCATGTCATCGGCGACCTGCGCGGCTCCGGCGGCTCAGAGGGTGAGCACATCGGCAATTACAACGCCGGCGGCGTCTCGCTCGGTCAGGACGCCTACGACTTCATCGAGTGGGTCGCCGAGCAGCCCTGGTGCGACGGCCGTGTCGGCATGATCGGCATCTCGTACTTCGGGTCGATGCAGCTGCTCGCCGCCGCTGAGCGCCCGCCGCACCTGAAGGCGCTGTTCATCTCGGGCGGCCACTACGACTTCTACGAGACGACCTACCACGGCGGCATCATGTGGTTCATGCCGCGTGCGGCCCGCGAGGGGCGCGGCGGCGACAGCGGCTGGGCGTTCACCGATCGGGTCAAGAGCCGGATGCTGGAGACGCTGTCCGATGAGGACGTCAAAGCCCGCGTCGCGGCGCGGTTGGCCGACCCCGACGTGCAGGCGTGGCCGAACCTCGTGCACACGCTGCACTATCCGACCAACCACGAGGCGTGGTTCGACATCATCACCAACGAGCTCGACGGCGAGTGGTACGAAGAGCGCAACCCCGTGAACCTCGCATCACAGGTCGAGGTGCCGGTGTGGCTCCAGATCGATCAGGGCCGCGGCTGGACTCTCGACGGCACGATCGAGGCGTACAACCAGCTCGCAGGGCCCAAGAAGCTGACGATCGGTTCGTACCCTCCGATGCAGTCCCGGCCGTGGGTCGAGGAGCACGACAAGATGTTCCGCTGGTACGACTACTGGATCAAGGGCATCGAGAACGGCGTCATGGACGAAGCGCCGGTGAGCGTCTTCGTCGAGGGCACGCGCGAGTACGCGACCGGCGACCAGTTCCCGCCGAAGCCCATCGAGTACAAGCCGCTGTACCTGCGCACGCGCGGTCGCCTGTCGTCCGAACCCGAGACGATGGATGCCACGGCTGCGGCTCCCGACGGCTTCTACCAGGCACCGCTCACGGTGACCGACAAGGTCGAGGTGCTGCGCTGGGCGACACCGGTGTTCGAGGAGCCCGTCGAGATGATCGGCACGGGTGCAGCGCATCTGTTCGTCGAGATCGACCAGCCCGACACGAACCTCATCATGCGGTTCTGGGACGAAGCCCCTGGAGGCAAACGCCAGCTGCTGACCTCGGCATATCTGAAGGCCTCGCACCGCGAACTGGACGAGGAGCGCACCCGTGAGGGCGACCCGATCCATCCGCACACGCGTGCGATTCCGGTCGAGCCAGGTGTGATCGAGGAGTACGTGCTGCGGATCTACCCGTTCGCGGCCACGCTGCTGCCCGGTCACCGCATGATCGCCGAGCTGTCGAACGACGAGCCGCTGGTCGACGAGCACAACTCGCTGCTTCCGCCCGACGCCTTCCACCTGCCGGTGGGGCGCGCGGTGGCGCATAAGGTCTACCGCGACTCGGAGCACCCGTCTCGGCTCGTGCTGCCGTTCACGGTCAAGAAGTAGCCCACCACCCCGAGAACCGCCTTGCACGGTGACAATTGCCGTGCCAGCACGAGTTTCGTCGTGCGAAGCGAATCTCGCTCTACGTACGCGGCTCGAGCACGAACCGGTCTCGACCGGCGTACACGCCGAACACGGCCTGCGCGCTCATGCTGACGAGCAGGATGACGAGCGGGAGCGTCCAGCTGCCGGTAGTCGCGTGCACGGCTCCGAACAGCGCGGGCCCGACCGCGGCGATCGCGTAGCCGATGGACTGCGACATGCCCGACAGGGCGGATGACGCGCCATGGTCGCGCGCCCGATCCGCCATGAGCGTGAGCGAGACCCCGAGAGAGAGGCCGGAGAAGGTTCCGAGCGGGACGACCCAGATGCCGACGGCATCCGGCCAGACCATGAGACCGGTGATTCCGGCGATGCCGAGCACCGGGAGCAGCGCCGGCGTCAGCCGCGCCGCGCGCCCGCGCATGACGAACGCCACGGCCAGGGAGCCGACCAGCGAGAAGATCTGGTAGATCATCACATCGACGCCGGCGAGGGCTGCGCTGCGTCCGGTGTCGAGGGACATGGAAGCCAGCCACGTCACCAGCACGTAGAACGTCGTCGACTGCACGCCCATGTACCCGGCGACCTGCCACGCCACGGGGTCCCGCCAGATCCCGGTTCTCGGTGCGCGGCCGGTCGGGGCGCCGCGCATCGCTCGCAGTTCGCGCCGCCTCGTCGCCCACCAGGCCGCGAGCGCGACGGGGGCGAGGGCTCCGCCGGTGATCAGCAGCGATACGCGCCAGCCGGCGCCGGCGTCGCCGCCGGTCAGGCCCGCGAGAGGAACGGCGAGGCCGGATGCCACCGCGCCGGCCCCGCCGAGGATCGCCGAGTACACGCCCATCATGAGCGGCACACGCAGCGGGAAGTCGCGCTTGATCACGGCCGGAAGGATCACGTTCCCGACCGCCAGGGCGACGCCGATCAGCCCGGTGCCGACCCAGAGCCACACGGTCGAACCCGGGAGAGAGCGCACGACCACGCCGACGGCGAGCAGCCCCATGGCGGCGAGTACGGCTCCGCCGAGGCCTAGTCGCCGTCCGAATCCGTGCGCGAACGGCGAGACGATGGCCCAGGTGATGAGGACGATGGTCGACAAGGATCCGAGGAGCGCCAGCGGGATGCCCGTGTCGTCCGTGATCCGCTCGATGAGCGGACCGACCGCGGTGACAGCCGGGCGCATGAGGGTCGCGACCAGGCACAGCGCGATGATGGATGTCGCGCCGCGCAGCATCCGGACACGTTTCACTCTCGAACCCTCCCACGACCTCGCTCCGGTCGCGAATCCTGCCGTTCTGACGCCGCCGATGCGGCAGGATTCGCGACCCGAACCGGTGGATCAGGCGGACGCGGCCTGCTCGTCGCCGCCGCGGTTGCCCTTGGCCCGCTGGATCTCGCCGTAGATATGATGGCGCAGTTCCACGAATCGCGGGTCGGAGCGCGTGGACAGCTGGTCGCGTTCGTCCGGCAGGTCGATCGTGACGTCGTCCTGCACGACGGTGGGCCGGTTCGACAGCACGATCACGCGCTGCCCGAGGTAGACGGACTCGTCGATGTCGTGCGTGACGAACAGCACCGTGACACCGAGCTCCTTCCAGATCTTGCGGACGAGGTCCTCGAGATCGGCGCGAGTCTGCGCGTCGACCGCGGCGAAAGGCTCGTCCATCAGCAGGATCTGCGGACGGTACGCGACAGCGCGGGCGATCGCGACGCGCTGCTGCATTCCACCGGACAGCTGCCACGGGTACTTGTCCGCAGCGTCCGAGAGCCCGACGGCCTCAAGGGCGTCGGTGGATCGCTCACGGCGCTCGATCTTGGAGAGCCCCGCGGCCTTCAGCGGCAGTTCGACGTTCGCCTGCACGCTCATCCACGGGTACAGGCTGCGCCCGTACTCCTGGAAGACGACGGCCATCGTCTTCGGCGGGCCGGTGATGGCCTTGCCCTCGAGCTCGAGACGCCCGGCGGTCGCCGGCAGGAGACCCGCGATGCACTTCAGCAGCGTCGTCTTGCCGGCGCCCGACGGTCCGACGATGCAGACCAGCTGCCCCTGCGGGATGCTGAACGTCAGATCGCGGATCGCCTCGACGGCTTCTGCCTGCGGCGTCGGTGCCGGGTAGATCTTGCGAAGGCCCTCGACGAGGAGGACGGGTGTGGTGGTTTCAGGACTCACGTTGGACTTCTCTCAATCCGTGGTACCAGCGGAGGATGTAGCGCTCGACGTAGCGGAACAGCACCGCCAGGGCGAGACCGATCAGACCCAGCAGCAGGATGCCGCTCCACATCTCCGGGATGGCGAAGTTGCGCTGGAACTGGACGATGGTGAACCCGAGGCCGGAGGAGGTGTAGAACAGCTCCGAGATGACCATCAGGATCAGAGCGATCGACAACGACTGCCGCACGCCCGTGAGGATCTGCGGTGCCGCGGCTGGCAGGATCAAGTAGCGCAGGCGCGCCATGCGACCCAGACCGTAGCTGCGTGCGGTGTCGCGCTGCACCTCATCGGTGGCGCGGACGCCCTCGACGGTGTTCAGCAGCACCGGCCACAGTGAGCCGAAGATGATCACGAACACCTGCATGCGCCAGTTCACGCCCATGACGATCATGAGCAGCGGCAGCAGCACGGGCGGCGGGATCGCGCGGAAGAACTCCAGCAGCGGCTCGAGAAGCTGGCGGAGCGGCCGGAAGGATCCGATCAGCAGACCCAGACCGACGCCGACGACGACGGAGCCGATGATGCCGAGCGACAGGCGGCCCAGACTCGGCAGGAGGTCGTTCGTGAAGCGCTCGCCGAACCAGGTGTCGAAGAACGTGCCGACGAGTTCGCCGGGGCTCGGCACGAAGAACGTCGGATTGACGATCGTCGAGATCCACCACAGCAGCACGAGCAGGACGGGCAGGGCGAGCAGGAAGAACAGCCCTTTGAGGAACTTCATCCCGCCGCCTCCATCCGCACCGAGGTGTGCCAGCGCAGCGTGCGGCGCTCGAAGAATCTCACGACGAGATTGATCGCCACGCCGATGAGGCCGGTGGCGAGGATCAGCGCGTACATGCTCGTGATCGCTCCGCCTTCGCGCGTTTCGGCGATCTGCTTGCCGAGACCAGGAGTGCCGATGATGAGCTCTGCGGTGATCGCGAGGATCAGTGCGACGGCGGCGGCGAGCCGGATGCCGGTCATCAGATACGGCAACGCAGTCGGCCACATGACGTAGCGGATCCGCTGGAAGCGGCTGAGTCCGTAGCTGCGGGCGGTGGCGTCAGCGACGGGGTCGACGTCCTTCGCGCCGTAGATCACCTGCAGCAGCACCTGCCAGAACGCGGCGTAGACGATCAGCAGGAGTCCTGCCTGGATCTTCACGCCGAACAGCAGAACCGCCAGCGGGATCAGCGCCACCGATGGAACCGGGCGCAGGAACTCGATCGTCGAGTGCGTGAGGCGCTCGAGGAACCGGCTGGATCCGATGAGGAATCCGAGCACGGTCGCGGCGACCACCGCGATGAGCAGACCGAGCGACCAGCTCAGCATCGTGTCGCCTACGTCGCGCCAGAACGCCCGGTCGACGACGTACTGTCCGAAGCGGACGAGCACGTCGCTGGCCGGTGGCACGAAGCGGGAGTCGACGAGGCCCAGACGGGAGACGAGCTCCCACAGGACCAGGAAGCCGACCACGCCCGCCGCGCCGAGCAGCGCCGCCTGGGGCGAGGAGGAGGTGCGGCGGCGCAACCGCCGCACCTCGCTCACCGTGTTGAGGAGAGCTGTCACGGCAGAAGGTTGTCGAAGTCCGGCTCGGCCTTGAGGACGCCGTACTCCAGAGCCGCAGCCGCGAGCTTCTCGCTCGAAGCGCGGTCGAACTCGGTCGGGTACTTCGGCAGCGTGATCTTCGCGAGGACCTCGGGTGAGGTCTTCGTGTACGTCGCGATGATCTCGCGCACCGCGTCCGGGTTGGCGTCGGCGTACTCGAGCGACTTCTGCATGGCGGCCTGGAACTTCGCCAGCAGGTCGGCGTCGACGCTGCTGAGCGCGAAGTAGGCGGCGATGTCGAGCTTCGGGTCGAAGTCGGCGTACGCGTAGGTGACGACTTCGAGGCCGGCGTCGATCGCGGCGGTGACGAACGGCTCGACGACGAATGCGGCATCCACCTGGTCGTTCTCGACGGCCGCGACGGCGTCGGGGAACGGCACCTCGACGAAGTCGATGGTCGAGGAATCGGCGCCGGCTTCGTCGACGACCGAGCGCACGGCCGTGTCGTTGATGTTGCCGACGCTGTTGCTCGAGACGGTCTTGCCGGCCAGGTCGGCGGGCGAGGAGATGCCCGAGTCGGCCTTGGTGACGACCGCGCCCATGTCCTTCGACGTGTCACCAGTGGTGGCGACCGCGGAGGAGACCATCTTGATGTCGAGGCCCTGGTCGGCTGCGACCATCAGCGACAGCTGGTTGCTGAAGCCGAACTCGTAGTCGCCCGAGACGACGGCCGGAACGATCGCGGCGCCGCCGGTCGCGGTCTCGATCGTGAGGTCCAGGCCCTCGTCCTCGAAGAAGCCCTGCGCGTCGCCGAGGTAGATGGCCGCGGTATCGGCGATCGGGATGACGCCGACGGTCACGGGCGTCAGATCACCCGAGCCAGCGGCGTCGCCGTCGCCACCGCCTGCGGGTGCCTCAGAGTCGGTGCATCCGGTCAGAACCAGCGCGGTGATCGCCGCGAGGGCGAAGAAGCCTGCCTTTTTCATGTCACTCCGTTGTGTGAATGGTGGGGGATTCCGAGCGGATGTTGTTCCGCTCGATGGCCCGAACGTATCCATCCGCATGCGCCGTTGTCAATAATGTTCGCGAGATTGATAACAATCTGCACGAAACGCCGGTCAGGACAGTGCGGGAGCCTCCGCGAACGAACGCAGGGTCGTGATCACGCTGCCCACGTGGATGCCCATCGCCGCGCCGGCGGCCTCGGGATCGCGGGCGCAGACGCCGTCGATGATCGCGAGATGCTCCGGCAGCGAGAGGTTCGGCCGCCCGGGGACGAGGAACAGGCGGAACTGATGCCGCACCATCTGGCCATGCAGCTGCTCGAGCACACGGGTGGATGCCGAGTGGTTCGCGATGTCGCGCAGCGTGGAGTGCAGCGTCGAGTTGAGCTCGGAGTAGCGCATGAAGTCGTTGCGATCGACGGCGCCGCGCATGTCATCGCCGACCTGGCGGAGGAAGGCGATCTGCTCGTCGCTCACCTTCTCGGCCGCTCTGGCTGCGACGAGACTCTCGACCGCCTGACGGATCTCGGTGATCTCGATGGCCTCGTCGACCGTGATCTCGCGCACGCGGGCGCCGCGATTCGGCTGCAGCTCGACGAGCCCCTCGGAGGCCAGCTGGATCAGGGCGTTGCGTAGCGTGAAGCGGCTGGCTCCGTACTCCTCGGCGAGGTCGGCTTCGATCAGTCGCTGGCGAGGGGCATATGCGCCCCGCAGAATCGCGTCGCGCAGCTGGCTGCGGACGTCAGAATTGTCAGGCACGAGTCCCTCTCCGGTGAGCAAGATTGTTGACAATCTAGCGGACGGCGGGCTGTGTCCACCAGCGTCCGGACCGTCAGGATGCCGGCGTCCTGGGCTTTCGTCTGAGACCATCGACCACGCGCCCGATGGCCGAGCTGCGACGAGAGGTCTTGTCCCATTGGGACAGAGCCACCGCGAGCAGCAGGGAGAGGCCGTAGAAGAGATCGTTGACCCAGCGGGGGGAGCCGGCCAGCTGCAGCCCCTTGATGCCGACGGCGAGCACGTACATGGCGACGATCGTGCCGAGCACGTTGAAGCGGCCGCCTTTGAACTGCGTCGAGCCGAGGAACACCGCGGTCAGCGCCGGAAGCAGGAAGCTCGGCCCGACTGTCGGGTCGCCGGCGTTGAGGCGGCTGGTGAGCAGCGCGCCGGCGAGCGCGGCGAGCGCGCCCCCGGCGACGAGGCTGCCGATCTGCAGGCGCTCCACGCCGATGCCGGCGAGCCGAGCCGACTCGGGATTGAACCCGACGGCGTACAGGCGTCGCCCAGCCGGAGTGCGCTCGAGCACGTACCAGCTGACGATCGCGACGGCGAGCAGTACCCAGACGGGCACGGTGATCCCGGCGAACTGCGCCGCGGCGATCTCGCGGTACGCGGGGTCGAGGCCGAGGATCTGCTGGCTGTTCGAGATCCACGCCATGCCGGCGAGCAGGATCGAGCTCATGCCGAGTGTCGCGATGATCGGTTCGACCTTCAGTCGGGTGATGACGAGTGCGGTGACGAGCCCGATGAGCCCGCCGACGACGATCACCGCCGGCAGCTGCAGCGCGATGGGCATCTGGATCTTGCCGAGCAGGAACGCGGAGAGGATGGCGCAGAACCCGACCTGCGCGCCGATCGCGAGGTTCAGCGCTCCGGCGGTCAGCGGGATGAGAGCGGCGAGGGCGGCGATTCCGGTCAGCGCCTCGGCATCCAGCAGTGAGCGCCAGACGCCCGGCTGCAGGAACTTCTCGGGAATCCACAGCGAGAAGACGATGAACAGGATCGCGAAGATGTACAGCGCGCTGATGTTGCGGAACGACAGTGCGTGGGCGATGTCGGCTCGGGTGATGGTCACGGGAGCTCCTTGAAGGTAGCGGGTCGGGTGAGGAGAAGAGTGGATGCTTCGACAGGTGGTTCCTGAGCTTGTCGAGGGGCTCAGGGGCCGGATCAGGGCAGGCCGTACGCCTCGGCGACGAGGCGGCGCTCGGTGAGGTCGTCGCCGCTGAGTGCGGCGCCGACGACGCCATCGCGCATGACGATCACGCGATCGCAGAGAGCAGCGAGCTCCTTGGCGTCCGAGGAGGCGACGAGCACGGCCGTGCCGCCGGCCGCACCGCGTTCGATCGCGGCGTAGATCGCAGCCTTCGCCCCGACGTCGACGCCCTGCGTGGGTTCGTCGAGCAGCAGCACCTTCGGGCGATGATGCATCGACTTCGCCATCACGATCTTCTGCTGGTTGCCGCCGCTGAACAGCGAGATGCGCTGTTCGGTGCGGGCAGGCCGCACGTCGTACTCGGCGAATGCCGTGGCGGCCTCGGTGCGCTCGCCGCCGACCGGAATCGGGGCGAATGCGGGGGTGGTCCGCGGTAGATGCGGAAGCGTGAAGTTCTCTCGCGCGTTCATGTCGCGTACGACGGCGAGGCGTCCGCGGTCGGCCGGCGCGAAGGCCATCCCTCGCTTCAGGCTCTGCGCCGGTGATCGGTGCGGGTAGGCCGCTCCGTCGATCGTGAATTCGGATGCCGTGGCATCCGTCGCGCCGTACAGGAGGCTGGGCACCGCCTCCCGGCCGGAGCCGAGGGTGCCGGCGATGCCGACGATCTCGCCGGCGCGCAGGGCGAGGTCGAGCGACTCCACCGAGGCGCCGCGGAGCCCGCGCACCTGGAGTGCGAGCTCGCCGTGTTCGCGAGCGGCGCGCTCCGCGGCATCCATCTTCTCGACGCCCGTGACGATCTCGATGAGATGGCTCTCGCCCATTTCGGTGACCGGGCGATCGGCGACCTTGCGGCCGTCGCGCAGCCCGACGATGCGGTGCGCGAGCGAACGGACCTCGTCGAGGCGGTGCGAGACGAACACGATCCCGGCACCATCGGCGGCGAGGCGGCGGACTGCCTCGAACAGCACGTCGACCTCGGTGCGGTGCAGCGATTCGGTCGGTTCGTCGAGGAACAGCACATTGCGCGAATGCGTCCAGCCGTCCATCGCCCGGCTGATCGCGACGACTGCCCGCTGCGCCGGGGTGAGCCGGTGCAGCGGACAGGTCACGTCGAACGGCGGGCCGAACCGCGAGACGAGTTCTCGCGCCCGCTCCCGCACCTCGCGTGTGCGGTACGGGGCGAGGCCGGTGGCGCCCTCGCCCCGCCGCAGCGCGAGGTTCTCCGCGGCGGAGAGCTGCTCGACCAGGGCGAGATCCTGGTGGATGAAGTGCAGCTCCGTACCGGGCGCGGTCTGCACCGTTCCGGCATCCGCGGTGTAGACCCCCGCGAGGATCTTCATGAGCGTCGACTTGCCCGAGCCGTTGTGACCGACGATCGCGACAATCTCACCGGAGTGCACGTCGAGGTCGACGTGGTCGAGCGCGGTCAGACCGGGGAAGGCCTTCAGCAGTCCGTCGACGTGCAGCAGGGGTTCCGTCATGAGAGATCCTTTCGGGAGATCGGGTCAGTCGGCGAGCCAGTTGGCGGCGAAGCGATCCTGGTAGTCGTCGATGCCCACGTAGCCGAGCACAGGGTCCTCTGGGGCGTTCGAGCTGTCGGTGATGCGCGTGAGGGTGGATGCTCGGGTCTGAGCGTCCGGCCACTCGTATGAATCGCCGTTCATCTCGCGAAGCAGCTGGTCGAGGACCGTCCACATCATGAGGTTCAGGTCGACCGAGAGCGTGGCATCCTGGTCTCCCGAGGCGATCTGCTCGTAGTTCGGCGGGGCAGGCCACATCGCGATGCCGTCGACGTCGAGACCGGCGAGCGAAAGCTTCTGCGGCAGACCGATCTGGACCTCGTCGACCGCGGCGATGAAGTATTCGGTCTGCGGGTTGGCCTGCAGGTCGCTGACGACTCGGTCGGATGCCGTCGATCCGAGCTCTGCGATCGGAATGTCCACGACGCGCAGGGTGCAGTCGTCGCACAGCTCGGCGATGCGCGACTTCGCTCCGTCGAGCTCGTACGACGAGAACGGGAATTCTGGGACGTTGTAGAAGACGAACTCCTTCGATCCGCCCGAGCGCGAGATCGCCGCAGCTCCCAGCACTTCGCCGTTCAGGGTCATCCAGTCGGGTCCGTTGAACGCCTCGGGCAGCCCGAACTCGACGGTGTTCATGACCGATCCGCTGGCCATCGGGATGCCGAGTTCTGCGAGCTTGTCGATCTGGCCCTCGAAGAAGATCGGGTCCAGCGTGATGTTGATCACGCCGTCCGGCTCGAGCTCGACGACCGTGTTCATCGCGGCGTTGATGCTCTGCGCGTCGCGGCCGGTCTCGACGCGTTCGAGTTCGAGGCCGAGGAGCTCTGCCGGCGCCTGCAGGTTGTTCCACATGACGGCGCTGACGGGGGTGCCGACGTCGAGGTAGACGACGTGCGTTCCCGGCTCGATCGGGGCGCTGAGCGGCTCGTCGATCAGCAGCTGCTTGTCGTCGCCGCCGAGCCAGGGTTCGAGGAACGCATCGGCAGCCTCGACGGCCGCGCCGTCACCGGCGGCGTCCGGGGTGTCGGCGTCATCGTCCGGCAGCGTGCTCGAGCAGGAGGTCAGCAGGAGAACTCCGGCGGTCAGGGCCGCGGCGGAGCGCAGGACGATTCGGGTCGGACTCTGGCTGCGGGTGAAACGGTGCATCATCGCACTTCCTCTCAGGTGTTCGGGTCAGGGTGTTCGGGTGAGGGTGTTCAGGTCAGGTGTTCGGGTCAGAACGGGTAGGGCTGGATGTGCGACTGCATGGTCACCCACTGGGTGTCGGTGAAGGCCTCGATGTTCGCGGCGTGACCGCCGAAGCGGGCGCCGGTGCCGGAGTTGCGGGTGCCGCCGAACGGAGCCTGCGCCTCGTCGTCGACGGTCTGGTCGTTGATGTGCAGGATGCCGGCGTCGATGCGGTCGGCCAGCTCGTAGGCGCGGAAGGCGTCGCCGGCGAGGATCGCGACCGACAGCCCGTACTCGTTGGCGTTGACCAGGTCGATGGCCTCGTCGAGGTCTTCGAAGCGCAGCAGGGGAGCGACGGGGCCGAACACCTCCTGCGCGTACGCCGGGTGGTCCGTGCCCACGTCGCCGAGCACGGTGGGCTGGTAGAAGAGGTCGGTGTACTCGCCGCCGGCGAGCACGGTGGCGCCGGCATCCACCGTCGAGGTGACGAGGGAATGGATGCGATCGCGCTGACCGGCATCGATGATCGGACCGAGCGGAGCGCCCGTCGCCGGGTCGGCGGCGATCAGCCCGCGCGCCTTCTCGGCGAGACGATCGGCGTACTCGTCGTACACGTCGGTGTGCACGAGGTGGCGACCCGTCGTCATGCAGATCTGTCCCTGATGCAGGAACGACCCCCACGCGCCGGCGGACGCGGCAGCGGCCACGTCGACATCGGGCATCACGATCATGGCGTTGTTGCCGCCGAGCTCGAGATGCGCGCGCTTGAGGTTGCGACCGGCGCGCTCGCCGATGGCGCGGCCCGCCTGAGTCGAGCCGGTGAATGAGATGACAGGCACGGCCGGGTGGTCGATCAGGACGGATGCCGTCTCGACTCCGCCAGGGATGACGGCGAAGACGCCCTCTGGCAGCCCGGCCTCGGCGAGGAGGGCTGCGAGGAACAGACCGCCGCAGACGGCGGTGCGCGGGTCGGGCTTGAGGACCACCGCATTGCCGAGAGCGAGCGCGGGGAAGACCGAGCGCGCCGCGAGGATCGCGGGGAAGTTGAACGGCGAGATCACGCCGACGGTTCCCACCGGGCGGCGGCGGGCCAGGCTCAGTCGCGGCTGCGACGAGGTGAGCAGTTCGCCGTACGGCATCGTGGCGGTCGCGGCGGCGAGGTGCAGTTCTGCGGTGACGAGGCCGACCTCGAATGCCGCCTTGCCATGGGCTGCACCGCCCTCGGACGTGAGCCACTCGGCGAGGATGCCGCCGTGCTCTTCCAGAATCGCGGCGGCGCGGCGCATCACCTCGGCGCGGCGTTCTGCGGGCTGCGAACCCCAGTCGCGCTGGGCGGCGTCGGCGCGCTCGACCGCCTCGGTCATCTCGGCGGGGCTCCCGATGCCGACCTCGGCGAGGACGTCACCGGTCGCTGGTGAGACGACGTCGGCCGTCTGATCGAAGCGGATCCAGCCGCCGAGGTAGCCCCGGCCGTGCCAGGTCTCTTGTGCGAAGAACGTCATGTCTCTCCTGTCGCCTTAGGTGGTGAGACCCAGATTCCCGCGGGGGAGGGAGTTCTGCTCCGGCGTTTCGTGCACCCCGGTGGGCGTTGTGTGCACTCCTCGATCCGGCGTTTTGTGCAGGGGCGCGGGCTGCGCTCGCCAGCAGTGCCGGCCCCGGGTAGGCTCCAAGTCACCTGGGAGGCGAACGTGGTTGTTCTCGAAGTGGAGAGCGCCGACGAATGGGAGACCGTCGTCAGCGGATGCTTCGTTCCTCTGCGGTGTGCTGGATTCGAGTCGTCCTTCCAAGGGCGGATGGAGCACACCGGACTGGACGAGCGCGTATCGGTGTCTCTGGTGTCCACGAGCGGCACCAGCGCCGACCGGACGGAGTCTCTCGCGCACCGTGCGTACAGCGACGATCTGCACTTGTCGCTGCAGCGGTCGGCCTCAGGAACCGTGGTCGCGGGGGGCGGTCAGGCGGCTGTCCGGCCCGGATCCGTGACGATCTACGCCACTGACCGGCCGTACTACCTGGACTACTCGCCGACCGATCAGCAGCAGCTGATCGTGCAGGTCTCACGTGCGTCGCTGGGTCTGCCGCGCGCCATGGTCGAGGACACCATGCGGCGGCTGGCGCTGCCCGGGGGCTGGCGCGCGCCGGCGGCTCGCAACCTCTTCTCGTACGTCGATTCGCTGCCCGATGGAGTGAACGCCGAGATCGGTGAGACCGTGCGGGACCTCGCGGCCGTCATGATCCGCTCATCCTTCGGCGAGGGCAGCAGTGTGCCGCGCACGTCACGGGGACTGCGTCACGCTGTTCAGGAGTACCTCCGTACGAACGCGACGACGCGCGGGCTGGACATGGATGCCGTGGCCCGAGAGCATTTCGTCTCGCGGCGGCGGCTGTACCAGGTGTTCGAGATGGTCGGGCTGTCACCGGCATCGGTGCTGCGGGGGGAGCGACTGCGGATCTCCGAGCGCCTGCTGCGATACGCCCCGGATCGCACGGTCGAGTGGATCGCGTACGAGTCGGGATTCAGCGACCTGACAACCTTCACGCGAGCGTTCCGGCGTGCCAACGGCGTGACGCCGAGGGAGTGGCGCCGGAACGGGTCCGCGCCGATGAGTGCGTGAACTGACGCATCCCGATAGACACGAAACCGGGTCGCGACATGTGTCGCGACCCGGTTCGTCGGGTTGGGCCCGATGGGGTCAGGCCCGGTCTGCTGGGGATATCAGACGCGGTTCCGGCCACCGATCACCCGGAAGAGGAAGGCGATCAGGGCGATGACTCCAACGATGAGCGCGACCCACAGCAGCCAGCCAAGCGCCTCGGTGAGGCCTCCGACAATCGCGAGGACGATCGCGACGACGATGATGATCACCAGTGCGATGTTCATGGGGAGTCTCCTTCGGTTGTGAAGTCTCGATGCTGGCACGCTGGCAGGCAAACGCAAGTGGGGTTGACGCGCACGATCGCGCGGTGCTAGCGGCGTCCGCTCGAGCTCCGCACGCGCGATATCACGCGGAACGCCGAATCGCCTGCGAGGACTTCAAGAACCGGCGTATAGCTTTGAGCGCGTTCAATCGGCCCTTGAGGAGTGATCTATGTCCAGCCGAAAGAAAGCAATGACGAAGCGCAGAAGGCTCGAGGTCGACGACGTCCTCGTCGTCAAGAAGTCGAAGCTGCGCACCGCGATATCCGGAACCGTCGTCGGCAACTTCATGGAGTGGTTCGACTTCGGCATCTACGGCTACCTGGCCGTGACGCTGACAGCGGTGTTCACCTCCGATGCACCCGGCGGGCTCGGCCTGCTGCTGACGCTGTTCGGATTCGCCATCTCGTTCCTGGTGCGTCCGCTGGGAGGATTCATCCTCGGGCCGCTGGGCGACAGGATCGGCCGTCAGCGCGTGCTGTTCATCACCATGACCATGATGGCGATCGCGACCGCGCTCATCGGACTGCTGCCCACCTCGGAGGCCATCGGCCTGTGGGCGATCGTGCCGCTGTACTTCCTGAAGATGGTGCAGGGCTTCTCGACCGGCGGCGAGTACGCCGGCGCGACGACCTATGTGTCGGAGTTCTCGCCCGACCGCTCGCGCGGTTACTGGTCTTCGTTCCTCGACGTCGGTTCCTACGTCGGCTTCGCGGCCGGCGCCTCGACCGTGGCCATCACGACGTGGATCGTCGAGGGCATCTCGGGTTCCGGCGCCATGGAGGCGTACGGCTGGCGGATCCCGTTCCTCGTCGCGATCCCGCTCGGGGCCGTGGCCATCTGGTTCCGTCTGAAGATCCCGGAGACCCCCGCTTTCGAGGCCGAGGCCGACGATGCTCGCCTGCATGATGCCGACGATCCGCTCGGCCGGCACGGCATCATCGGGATCTTCCGCCATCACTGGCGGGTGATCCTCATCGGCATCGCGCTGGTGGCGGCGACCAACACGGCCGGCTACGCGCTGACCAGCTACATGCCCACCTATCTCGAGACCGAGGTCGGGGTGTCCAACCTGATGGCCGCGATCGCCACGGTCCCGGTGCTCATCGTGATGAGTGCCTGCTTGCCGTTGATCGGCAAGCTGTCCGACCGCATCGGGCGCAAGCCGGTCTACGGGATCGCGGTCGTCTCGACCATCGTGCTGATGATTCCGGCGTTCACGATCATGCAGATCGGGCAGGAGTGGGCGGTCATGCTGGCCCTCGCGATGGTCGCCATCCCGGTCGCGTTCTACGTCGCGATCTCGGCATCCGCTCTGCCGGCGCTGTTCCCGACCGCCTCGCGCTTCGGCGCCATGGCGATCGCGTACAACCTCGCCGTCTCGCTGTTCGGCGGCACGACTCCGCTGTTCAGCCAGGCGCTGATCGACCTCACCGGCAACACCTACATGCCGGCGTTCTACATCATGTTCTTCGCGGCGCTGGGCGGCGTGGCGATGCTGTCGATGAAGGAGACGGCGCAGCGTCCGCTGCTGGGTTCGTTCCCGACTGTTGAGACGAAGGCCGAGGCCAAGGAACTGGTCGCCGAGCAGGACGAGAACGACCTGCTCGACACCAGCACGATGCCGCTGGACATCATCGTGCCTGCGGTCGCCGAGATGGAGCAGGAGCGTCGGGATGCCGACCCCGAAGCTGACGCTGCCGGGAAGAAGCCGGAACCGGTGTGACGCCCCACTGATACGAGAGCGGCCGACGGTTGACCCGTCGGCCGCTCTCGTATTGTCTGGGGAGATGAGTCACCCGCACGCATTCGACGAGATCACGGAGCTCGACCTCAGGGCGGCCGGCAGCGTGAAGTGGACGATGTTCCCTGACACGATCGGCGCCTTCGTGGCCGAAATGGACTTCGGCGTTGCGCCGGCGATCACCGAATCGATCGATGAGTCGCTGAAGGCCGGGCTCACCGGATATCTGCCCCAGCATCTGGCGGTCGAACTCCAGGAGGCGACAGCGCGCCGCTACGGCGAGCACCACGGTTGGCACATCACGGGTGACCAGGTGCGTCTCGTTGCCGACGTCATCGTGGCGCTCGAGTTCACGATCAAGAACTTCACCTCACCGGATGCCGCGATCATCGTTCCGACTCCGGCGTACATGCCGTTCCTCTCGGTGCCGCCCCGACTAGGGCGGCGGGTTGTCGAGGTGCCCAGCATCCAGGTGGGCGGTCGCTGGGTCATGGATCTCGACGGCGTCGCCGCGGCGTTCGCGAACGGCGGCGAGCTGCTCGTGCTGTGCAATCCGCACAATCCCCTCGGTACCGTGGCGACACGCGATGAGCTGGTGGCCATCGCCGACATCGTGGCGGATGCCGGGGGTCGCGTGTTCTCGGACGAGATCCACGCACCACTCGTCTACGCGCCGGCGTCGCACATTCCCTACGCGTCGGTGTCTCCCGTAGCCGCCGGGCACACGGTGACTGCAGCATCCGCTTCGAAGGCCTGGAACCTCGCCGGCCTGAAATGCGCTCAGATAATCTTCTCCGACGCCGCATCGCTTGAGCTCTGGGAGGCGGACGGCGGGTGGACGGGGCACGGCACCTCGACCACAGGGGCGATCGCGAACCTCGCCGCATACACGTCAGGAGGCGCGTGGCTCGATGAGGTCGTCTCGTATCTCGACGGCAACAGGCGACTGCTGGTCGAACTCGTCGAGAAGCTGCCTGGCGTGCAGGTCACGATGCCGGAGGGGACGTACATCGCGCTGCTCGACTTCAGGGAGTCCGGGCTGACCGGAGATCTCGGACTGTGGTTCCGCGAGCACGCCGGCGTCGCGATGACCGACGGGGCCGCATGCGGCGAGGCGGCGATCGGGTTCACCCGCTTCGTGTTCGCGACGCCGCGGCCGATTCTGCGCGAGGCCGTTGAGCGGATCGGCCGTGCGCTGCGCGAGCGCTGACTTCGCTCAGGCGCGCGCGGTGATGGCCGTGGCATCCACTCCTCGTGGCAGCGCGCCGTACAGCGCCCCGCCGAACGGGTCGCCCGACAGGCGCGTGGCGCAGAACGCATCCGCGACGGCGTGAGGAGCGTCGCGGACGAGCAGTGAACCCTGCAGTGCGAGCGCGAGGGATGCGACGAGGCGGCGTGCCGCGGCATCCGGAACCGGGTCGGATGCCACCTCTCGGGCGAGCCCGCGCGTGTGCTCGATCCATGCGTCCAGGCGTGCATCGGCACCAGCGGCACGCGACACTTCCATGTCGAAGGCGGCGAACGAGACAGTGTCGCGGTCGAGCGCACGCAGCACGTCGAGGGCGATCACGTTGCCGGAGCCCTCCCACACGGCCATGACGGGCTGCTCGCGGTAGCGCATCGCCAGAGGAAAGGCCTCGGTGTAGCCGTTGCCGCCGAGGCACTCGAGCGCCTCGGCGGCGTGGCCGGGGCCGCGCTTGCAGATCCAGTACTTGGCCACCGCGGTGGCGAGGCGCCGGAATGCGATCTCCTCGTCGGAGGCATCGTCGTCGTGCGCGCGGGCGAGCCGCAGCGCGGTCGCAGTCGCAGCCTCGGCCTCGAGCTGCAGGTCGGCGATGACAGCGGTCATCGCGGGCTGGTCGATGAGCGTTCGCCCGAACGCAGAGCGGTGCCGCGCGTGCCACGTGGCTTCGGCGGTCGCCTGACGCATGCCGGCGGTCGATCCGAGTACGCAGTCCAGTCGGGTGCGGGCGACCATGTCGATGATGGTGCGCACGCCGCGCCCTTCCTCGCCGACGAGGGTGGCGACCGCATCCTCGTACTCGACCTCGCTCGACGCGTTCGCGCGGTTGCCGAGCTTGTCCTTGAGGCGCTGGATGCGGATGCCGTTGCGCGAGCCGTCGTCCAGGACGCGCGACAGGAGGAAGCACGACAGGCCGCCGGGCGCCTGTGCGAGGACGAGGAAGGCGTCGGACATAGGGGCTGAGCAGAACCACTTGTGTCCGTTGAGCCGGTACCGGCCGTCGCCGATCGGCGTGGCGGTCGTCATATTGGCGCGGACGTCCGACCCGCCCTGCTTCTCAGTCATCGCCATGCCGAACAGTGCGCTGTGCTTCTCCGTGCTCAGAGCGGGGTCGTATGTGGTGCTGAAGACGCGCGGGAGCCAGCCGACCGCGGCCTCCGCGTGCTGCTGCAGCACCGGCACGACCGCATGCGTCATCGAGACGGGGCAGGCGTGGCCCGGTTCGATCTGGGCGTAGAGCATGAAGGTCGCTGCCCTCGCGACGTTCGCCCCCGGCATCGGCTCGACGTAGGCGCTGGTGTGCGCTCCGTCAGCGACGGCCGCGCCGATGATCCGGTGGTAGGCGTCGTCGTACTCGACCTCATCGATGCGGTGGCCGTAGCGGTCATGGGTGTGGAGGACCGGCTCGTGCCGGTTCGCGCGCTCCGCGTCGCGCTGGAAGGATGCCGTGCCCACCCGCTGCCCTGTCAGGTGCAGACGATGGTGGGCCCAAGCGGCATCATGGCGCTCGACGCCCTCGACGAGAGCGGTGTTCGTGGCGTACTCGTCGAGGTCCGAGCGGAGCGGAGACTGATTCACGACGTCGTGAGGCATGAAGCCATCGAATCAGACCGGGCGGTCGTTGTCAGGTGAGGTTCACGTGGAGGGACTGACGGGAATCGAACCCGCGCTATCTGCTTGGGAAGCAGAAGTTCTACCATTGAACTACAGTCCCGCGGCCTTGCGGCGCCTGGCCAGCATAACAAACGTCGGCATTGCGGCGGACACGTCGGCCAGTGTGGCACCACGGTGCCACACGCGCGGGTTGAAGGTTCATCCTTCAGGCGGACGCGCGCGCATGGCTTCGCCGCATAGCGTCGAAGCCATGATCACAGCAGAGGGCCTCGGCAAGAGGTACGGAGACAAGACGGCCGTCGATGACGTGTCCTTCACCGTGCGTCCGGGAAGCGTCACCGGCTTCCTGGGACCGAACGGAGCGGGCAAGTCCACCACGATGCGCATGATCGTCGGACTCGATCGGCCCAGTACCGGGCGCGTCACCGTGAACGGACAGGATTATCGTCGGCTGCGGGCCCCGCTCACCGAGGTGGGTGTTCTGCTCGACGCCAAGGCGGTCCACACCGGCCGTTCGGCCCGCAATCACCTGCGAGCGATGGCCGCAACCCACGGCATCCCGTCATCGCGCGTGGACGACGTCATCGACATCACCGGCATCGCCTCCGTGGCGCGCAAGCGCGCGGGCAAGTTCTCGCTCGGCATGGGCCAGCGTCTCGGCATCGCCGCGGCCCTTCTCGGCGACCCGCACACGCTGATCCTCGACGAGCCCGTCAACGGGCTCGACCCCGAGGGCGTCCGCTGGGTGCGCCAGTTCGTGCGCCACGCGGCATCCGAGGGACGCACGGTTCTGCTTTCCAGCCATCTGATGAGCGAGATGGCTCAGACGGCCGACCACGTGATCGTGCTCGGCCGCGGCAAGGTGCTCGCGGATGCCGCGCTGCCCGATCTCGTGCGCTCCTGGACCACGGCGCGCGTGCGCCTGCGCAGCCCGCGTGCCGCTGAGCTCTCCCAATTGCTGAGCGCAGGCGCTGCTTCGACCTCGACGGTGGTCGAAGTTACGACCTCAGCCCCCGACACCCTCGACGTCACGGGCATCGAGGCCTCGCGCATCGGCGACCTCGCCGCCGAGCGCGGCATCCCACTGCACGAACTGACCCCCACCACAGGGTCCCTCGAAGACGCCTACCTCGCCCTCACCGGCGAAGCCGTCGAGTACCGGACCCGCGGTGTCGAAACGTCCGACACTGACAACCAGGAGCCCTCATGAGCGCTGCAACCACGGCCACCGCCCCGGAGCTGCGGTCGAGCCGCGTCCCGGCATCCCCGTACCGTCTGACCTTCGTCCGGCAGCTGCGCAGCGAGCTGATCAAGCTCACCACCGTGCGCTCCACCTGGTGGTCAGTGGGAATCGTCCTCCTGCTCACCGTGGGGATAGCCATGATGATCGCGTCCGCGATCGACATGCCCGGCTACCCCGGCATCCAGGCGGTCATCAGCCCGATCCAGTTCACGATGCTGCTCGCCGGGATCCTCGGGGCGATCGCGGTCACGGGCGAGTACTCGACCGGAATGATCCGCTCCACGCTCTCCGCCGATCCGGTCCGCGGCTCGGTGCTCGCGGCGAAGTCGATCGTGCTGGCCGTCTTCATGTTCGTGGTCTCGCTCGTCACGTTCCTGGCCGCGGCCCTTGCCGTGAGCCCCATCCTCGGTTCCAAGGACATGGCGATCGACTGGTCGGATGCCGAGATGTCGGTGTTCCCGATCCTCGCAGCCTCCGTGTCGATGGCGGTCTTCGCCCTCATCGGCGTCGCGTTCGGTTTCTTGCTGCGGTCCGGGGCCGGCGCGATCGCCGCCACCGTGGGACTGCTGTTCGTCCTGCCGATCGTGGTCAGCATGTTCGGCATGGCAGGCCCGGATTGGCAGTGGATCCTCGACGCAGGCGACTACCTGCCGATGACCGCAGCGCAGAGCGTGATCATCCCCCAGGACGGCAATGGTCTCGACGTGTCGACCGGATACCTCGCGCTCGCCGGTTGGGTGGTCGCAGGGATGCTGGCGGCCTGGGCTGTGCTTCGCGGACGCGACGCGTGACGTACTGGTCCCGCCCGATCGGGCGGGACCAGTAATGCGGTCCGCGATGACGAAATAGGGTCAGTTCATGGCGAACACCTCGGACGAGCAGCTCCAGCTGCCGCGTCCCCCGGGCGCGATCCGGCGTTTCTGGGCGCGGCATCCGGTATTCGCGGATGTGTTGATCGCCCTGTTCTGCCTGATCACCTCACTTGTGCCGGCCACGACGTTCCGCACCTCAGGCGTCCTCGCCGCAGTGGCGATGCCCATCGCGGTGCTCGTCGCCTGCGTTCTTCTGCTCCGTCGACGCCGGTGGCCGGTGGTCGCATTCGCCGCGGCCTGGGTGGTGTCGGTCTGCTACCTCTTCGAGAGCGTTCCCGTGGGCGGCCCGCTGATACTGGTCGCCACGTATTCGCTCGCGGTCTACCGCTCCACCAAGGCGTGCTGGACGGGCTTGGCGATCGGCCTGTCATCCCTCGCTCTCCTTTCCTTCACCCTGTCGAGCCTCGGAGTCATCACGCTCAACATCGCGTTGAACGCCGTTATCGGTGAACTGGTGATGGGCCTGATCGGCGGACTCATCGGCATCAATGTCGGAGGCCGCAAGCGCTACGTCGAGGCGATCATCGATCGCTCCCGGCAGCTGCTCGTCGAACGCGACCAGCACGCTCAGCTCGCCGCTGCGGCAGAACGCGACCGCATCGCCCGCGAGATGCACGACATCGTCTCCCATTCGCTGACCGTGGTGGTCGCGCTTTCCGAAGGCGCCGCCGCGACCGCCGACGCCTCGCGTGCGCAGGCGGCGTCGACCGCTGCCGCCGCGACCGCCAGAACTGCCCTAACTGAGATGCGTTCCATGCTCGGTGTGCTGCGTGAGGGCGGTGCGGATGCTCCACTCGCGCCGCTCGAACCGACGAGTCCGGCCGAGACCGTGGCCACGGCGCAGCGGGCGGGATTCGCCGCGTCTCTCACGGTGCGCGGCGACCCGGAGATGCCGCCGGCGCTGCGGTTCGCCGTCAGCCGAATCGTCCAGGAGGGAGTCACGAACGCCATGCGTCACTCCGCTGGGGCCAGCAGGATCGATGTGCGCATCGCCCACGACGCGGAGCCGATCGTCATCGAGATCGTGAACGATGGAGTCCACCGGGCGGCATCCGAGGGCGGGTTCGGGCTGCGCGGGCTGGCGGAGCGGGCCGCTCTCCTCGGCGGGATGGTCGTGTCCGCGCCTGCCGGGAACGGACGATGGATGCTGCGCGCCGAACTGCCGACGTCGCCGCCTGCGGGCGGGGGGCACTCATGATCCGCCTGCTGCTGGTCGATGACCAAGCCCTCATCCGCGTCGGTTTCCGGATGGTGCTTGAAGCGGAGCCCGATCTGTCCGTCGTCGGCGAAGCAGCCGACGGCGCCGCGGCGATCGCGCTCGCCGCTGACTTGGAGCCGGATGTCGTTCTCATGGACGTGCGGATGCCGAACCTCGACGGGATCGCCGCCACCGCGGAGATCGTGCGGCACCACCCTGGCAGCCGCGTGCTCGTGCTCACCACGTTCGATCTCGACGAGTACGCATTCGCCGCGATCCGCGCCGGAGCGGGCGGGTTCCTGTTGAAGGACGCGCAGCGTCAGGAGCTCGTCGCCGCGGTGCGCGCCGTGCATCGTGGCGACGCTGTGCTGGCGCCGCGGGTCACGCGTGCGCTGCTGGATCGGCTGAACTCTCAGAAGCCTCTGAACTCTCAGAATTCTGCGGACGAGTCGGCCGCGCATTCTCCCGCGCCCACCGGCGATCCGACCGCAGTGCTCACCGAACGCGAGCACGACGTCTTCGTCGCCATCGCCCAGGGGCTCACGAACAGCGAGATCGCGGAGCGGCTGTTCCTCAGCGAATCGACGGTGAAGACGCATGTCGGCCGTGTGCTCGCGAAACTCGACGCACGCGACCGCATCCACGTCGTGATCCTCGCGCACCGTCTCGGCTTGGTCGATCCGGATGCTCCCCTCGCGCCCCAGTAGGCTGAACGCGTGCTTCTCAGCGATCGCGACATCAAGGCAGAACTCGCATCCGGCCGGATCGGTCTGAACCCGCATGAGCCGGAGATGATCCAGCCGTCGAGCATCGACGTGCGCCTGGACCGCTACTTCCGCCTGTTCGACAACCACAAGTACCCGTTCATCGACCCGGCAGAGGATCAGCCGGAGCTGACTCGGCTGATCGAGGTCAAACCCGACGAGCCCTTCATCCTGCACCCCGGAGAGTTCGCGCTCGGCGCCACGTTCGAGCAGGTCAGTCTCGCCGACGACATCGCCGCTCGCCTCGAGGGCAAGTCGTCACTCGGACGCCTCGGTCTGATCACCCATTCGACCGCGGGCTTCATCGACCCCGGATTCACCGGACACGTCACCCTCGAGCTCGCGAACGTCGCGACGCTGCCGATCAAGCTGTGGCCGGGGATGAAGATCGGGCAGCTCTGCTTCTTCCGCCTGACGTCGGCTGCGGAGAACCCGTACGGCTCCGGTCCGTACGGCAACCGGTACCAGGGGCAGCGCGGGCCGACGGCATCCCGATCGTTCCAGAACTTCCACCGCACCGACGTCGGCACGATCGACGCCGGGTCGCTCGGCGGCTGATGAGCAGACTGCTGGGTCAGACCGATCGCAGCAGCCCGGCAACGCTGTCGAGCGCGCCCGGCACCAGGCGGTAGTACGCCCAGGTACCGCGCTTCTCACGAGTGAGGTAGCCGGCATCCACCAGGATGCGCAGGTGGTGAGACACGGTCGACTGCTGGAGCCCGAGAGGTTCAGTGAGGTCGCAAACGCAGGCCTCGGCGTCGGCGTGTGCGGCGACCATCGACAGCAGTCGCAGCCGGGCCGGATCGGCCAGTGCCTTGATCGCGCCCGATAGGCGCGTGGCGTTCTCGACGGTGATCGGCGAGGTGGTGAGCGGCGAACAGCACGCCGCCACGTCGCGCACGGGAAGGAGGTCAGCCAAGGTCACCAGGCCATCGTCTCACACGCATTGACAAACGTCGATGTATTGCCTCACCCTTAGATCGATGTTCATCGATGAAGACGGGAGGTGCGCCATGTCCACGGAGGAGAACGAATGCTGCGGCGGAATTCCCTGCTGCTGAACCTGTGCGGGCCCCCGCCTCGCGGTGGGGGCCCGCATGGAGTCGACGTCCAGTGGGTGACGAACGCGACGGTCGCCCGTAGGATCGAGGCGTGACCGGCGATGAAACCGAGAACGTTCCCGAACCGACGACGGATGCCGCGGCAGCTGCGCCCGCGCCGGAAGCAGACCTGACGGCGAAGGCACCGCCTGCGCCACCTGTTCCCTCTGCGGTGGATCCCTACGCCGTCCCGGAGCCGGAGACGGTCGCGGTCCCCGACGCCGAAGCGGCCATCGAGGAATTCGAAGTGCCGCCGCCGCCGGCGTTCGAGTCGGCATCGCCGCCTCCGATCCCGGAGCCCGTCATCCCGCCGTCATCGTCCGAGGACGCAGGATCGGATGCGGATGGCGCGCCTGCGCTGCGCAAGCGCCGCACCTGGGCACCGAACGACACGTGGACCTCCGCGTCGTCCCACAAGCAGGAGGCCGTGCCGCCGACCGCTGCGCAGAAGGCTGAGATGCGCGCGGCTGCGTCACGCGCCGCGACGGCTCGCGACGAAGCGACTCGGAACTACGTCAGCCCCGCCGCAGGCGGGACCGATGGCGCCAGCTATCGCGGCTGGACCGTGGCGATCTACCTCGGGCTCGCGGTGCTGTTCTTCGGCGCCATCGGGTTCATGGTCGCCCTGGGTATCCCGGGCTCCGGCGGCTGAAGCCGCGAGCATCCGACCGATCGCCGCCCGAGACGGCGATGGCAGAAGGGTTTCCCGTCTCGCGAGAGCGTGCCACCCGAGAAAACCCTCTCCTATCGGTAGCGCCCTGACGCGGCGTGGGTCCGAGCGTGCCGACGCAGGCGAAGAACGTCGGTTGCGAGTATTCACAACCGACGTTTTCCTTCTCGCCAGAATGGCGGGTCAGCGGTCGTCGCGACCGCGGCTGAGCCCGGCCTCGAAGCCGCGCTCATAGGCGCCCCGCGCGAACCGCGCGAACCGCGCTCCGCCGTGGTCGCGACCGTTGTGACCGTGACCGTTGTGGCAATGACCGGCGTGTCCGTAACTGCCGTGCGGGGTGTGACCGTGGTGGCCGCGACCCTCGCCGTGAGCGAATGGGTGCCTGTCGTGACGGCACTCACCGCGCTCGTCGAAGCCACGTCCTTCGAAGTCGGGCGCGCCGTGCCCGGCGTGTTCGTGCTCGAATCCGCGCGGGCCGAATCCGTGACGGCCGAAACCGTGACGGCCGAAACCGTGACGATGCCCGCCGCCGCGGGGCAGTGGCGTGTTCTCGTCCCAGCCGAATGCGCGGGCGAGCTGCTCGAGCGTCGCGATCGTGGTGGCGAGATCCTCGGCGGGAACCGCGTCGGCGACCTTCGCACGGATGCCCTCGACGATGCCGCCCAGGCGCTCCTTGGCGTCACGGCCTTCGTCGGTGAGGGCCCAACTGCCATCGGCATCCGTCACCCAGCCGAGCTCGATGAGTCGGCTCAACTTGTGCACCGGCAGCGGGCGGGCGTCGGGCTCGACGGTGCTGGCGACGCGGTTCAGCATCCGCCAGTCGCGACGCGTGACCCCGAAGGATTCGAAGGCTGTGGCGAACTCGGCCGCCATGAGGCGGTCGACGGCCTTGAGCCAGTATCCGAAGGGGCGGGGGTTCTGTTCGTTGTTCTCAGTGGTGTTCATGAGAGAAGTCCTTTGCTTGTAACTGTGCATGTATATGTAGTGTGACATGCAATGTGGATCCATGTCAAGTCGCATGTAAAGTTGAGTTCGTGAGCAACGAGAATCCCGACCCGGCAGAAGCCATCGCGCACGCCCTTTCGCGCCTGCGCGGGCGGCGCTCCTTCGGCCCGCGCGCGCATGGGCATGGGCACGGGCACGGCGGTCCGCACGGCGAGCATGGCCCGCATGAGCACGGGACCCATGAGCACGACCGGGGATTCCGCGGTGCGCCAGGATTCGGTCCGGGAATCGGCGCGCCGCCGTGGGCTGGCGTGACCGGCGGCCCAGGAGGTCGCCTGGGGGGCCCGGCGTGGATCCGGATGCTGGACGCTCTCGCCGCGGCATCCGAACCGCTGAGCGTCAGCGCGCTCGGCGAGGCGATCGGCGTCGACCAGCCGCGGGCATCACGACTCGTGCAGCAGGGCGTTCAGCGCGGACTCGTGCAGCGCGAGGCCGACCCGGAGGACGGCCGCCGCACACGCATCGCGCTCACCGATGAGGGGCGCCGCATCGCGCGGGGCATGCGCGGCGAACGGCGTGAGGTGCTCTCTAAGGCACTCGAGTCGTTCACGGACGAAGAGAAGAACGAGCTCGCCAGGCTGCTCGCCAAGCTCGCCGACAACTGGACCTGATCAGAGACTGCGCCTGATCAGAGACCGGGCCTGATCAGACCCCGACGTCCTTCGGGAACCTCACGAACAGCAGCAGGATCAGGCCGAGGAGCAGGATCAGCCCGATTCCGAGCACGCCGTATACGATCCCGCCGAACCACATCAGGAACAGCGACCAGGCCAGCGGCGACAGGAACGAGGCCACGCGTCCCGTCGTCGCGTACAGGCCGAAGATCTCGCCCTGCTGACTCGGCGGCGTCAACCGCGTGAGCAGGCTGCGGCTGGCGGCCTGTGTCGGTCCGACGAACGCGCACAGCAGCAGGCCGCAGATCCAGAACACGATCGTCCCGAGGTCCTTGAGCGCGTAGACGACGAAGGCCATCGCGACCAGGCCGCTGAGGGCGATCACGATCAGGCGGCGTGGTCCGATCCTGTCGTCGAGGCGTCCGGCGAGCAGCGTCGAGATGCCGGCGACGAGGTTCGCGGCGAGGCCGAAGATGATGACCTCGAGGAAGGAGAACCCGAATCCCTGGGCCGCGAGAACGGCGCCGAACGCGAACACTCCGGCCAGCCCATCGCGGTAGACCGCCGCCGACAGCATGAACCAGAAGGTCGAGCGATTGGTACGGAACAGCTTGGCGATGTTCTGCGCCAGCACGACGTACGAGCGGAAGAAGCCCACCTTCTGCGAGCTGCCGTACGCGGGCGACTCCGGCACGTTGCGGAACATCGGGATCGAGAAGACGATCGTCCACACAGCGCAGATGATCGCGACGAGCTTGAAGGCGAGCGGCTCGCTCTGGCCGACGAGGAACAGCACCGGGATGCACACGATCAGGGCGACGACGCCGCCGATGTACCCCAGGCCCCAGCCGAGCCCTGAGATGCGCCCGACGTTCTTCGGCGTCGACACCTCGGAGAGCATCGCGTAGTAGCTGACGTTGCCGATCTCGCTGACCACCGCCGCGATCGCGACGGCGAACGCGCCGAACCAGAAGTAACTCGGGTCGGCATCGATGAAGAAGAGCGCGAACTGCAGCAGGGCGACGCCGATCGTCGCACCGATCACCCACTTCTTCTTGTTGCCGCGGGCATCGGCCTGCTGGCCAAGCACCGGCGCCAGCACGAGGATCACGATGCCGGCGGCGAAGTTCGCCCATCCCCACCATGCCGACAGATCGGTCAGACCGCGGCAGTAGTCCGATCCGATGTACTCGGCCTGGTTGCAGTTCATGTAGCTGCCGTCGGCGAGCAGCCCCGACGCGCGCACGTCATCGTCGAGGAACATTCGCGACGTCAGGTACAGCGCGATCCAGACGAAGGTCAGGATGACGGTGTTGAACGGCTGCAGCGCCCAGTCCCACATCGCCCAGGACACGACCTGCTTCCGCGTGGCGCTCGGCGCACCCTCGTGCTCGCGCCCGAAGGCCGTCATCGCGGCCGTGCTGATCGGCGTCTCTGCCGCAGGCCCAGCGTGCTCATCGCTCATGCTCGAAGTCTGGCCGCGTCCGGTGAACGGTGGGTAGCGGCGCGCCGACAGCGCCCGCGAGCTCTACGCGTAGGACGCGGCCATGAGCTCCGCGAACAGCTCTTCCGCGTCGCACTCCACGCGGTGCCTGGCGAACCAATCGCACACGTTGACGCAATCGCGGTGCAGCAGATCCAGCCCTTGAGGGTTCGCGATGATGTCGACGATCTGCGGCAGATCGATCACCCGCACGCGCCCCTCGTGCACGAGGAGGTTGTAGGGCGACAGGTCTCCGTGCGCGAAGCCGGCGCCGGCGAAGATGTGCATGAGCTCGACGACCTGTGCGAAGCAGTCGGCGAGTTCGGTCTTGCCACCGCGGATCTGCGCGAGGCGGGGCGCGGCCGCGCCGTCTGCGCCGATGAACTCCATCAGCACCTCGGAACCGTTGACCTGCACGGGGTAGGGGACGGGGGCCCCGAGCTCCCACATGCGGCTCAGGGCGCCGAACTCGGCGAACGACCACTCGGCCGCAGCCACCTCACGACCGAACGCCGTCTTCTTCGCCAGGGCTCGGGCGTCGCGAGACTTCTGCACGCCCCTGCCCTCGGTGTAGATGCCGGACCGATGGAAGGACCGGTGCTCAGAGCTGCGATAGCGCTTCGCCGCGAGCAGGGTGCGCGCGGTCGCGTCGCCAGGGACGGCTCGTTCGATGAGGAAGACGTCCGCCTCCTTGCCGGTCTTGAGGACGCCGAGCTCGGTGTCGATCGCGCCGGCGGAAGTCACGACCCACTCGGGCCAGGGCAGCGGACCCCGCTCAGACGGGGTGATCGCCGGCCAGGTGGTCCAGCGCTGGTCTTCGCCGGGTTCGACATCGGCGAAGGTGATGGATTCATCGAACTCGAGCGACGGGTCGAAGGAGTGCGAGGTGTCGAAAGGGACAGAAGCGTCGAAGGACGCGAAGGGTTCAGTCACGGTGGTCTGCTCCGAAAGGGAGGCCACGCGCGGATCAGGAGCGGGCGGCCTCGAGGGGAAGGATGTCGGCGAGGGGCGCGACAACGACAGTGCTCATGTCACGGCTCCTCTCTCGCGGACTTTCTTCCGGGCGTCCCGGCGCACGAGAGAGCTTAGGCCGACCCGTCGCGCCTGTAAAGGTTCGCGCTCCGGACGATCGGTCGGTTGCGGCGGACGCTCGGTCGGGCGCGGCATCCCCGCACCTGCGAACGTGGAACCATGACAACGACCGCGCCCATCCCCGTCACCACGCCGAGCACTGCCGAGCGCATCCGCTACGGCGCGCTCATCGTCGTGATGATGCTGAGCTTCCTCCTCGTCACGGCGGAGTTCCTTCCCAACGGCATGCTCACCGGGATGGCCGACGGCCTCGGCGTCACGCCGGGGCAGGCGGGGCAGACCGTGACGGTCACCGCGCTGGTCGGACTCATCGTCGCCCCGACGGTCGGGATGGTGTTCCCTCGTCTGGACCGTCGCTCACTGCTGGTCTGGATGGCGCTCGCCGCCGCGGCATCCAACCTCATCGTCGCGATCGCGCCGAACCTGATCCTCGTGCTGCTCGCCCGGTTCCTCCTGGGTGCGGCGCTCAGCACCTTCTGGTCGATGTCGATCACCGTCGCCGTGCGCATCGCAGGGCCCGAGCGGCTCGGCCGCGCGGTGATGTTCACCTCGGCGGGAACCTCGCTCGCCACCGTCGCCGGAGTACCGGTGGGCGTGATGCTGAGCGAGCTGATGGACTGGCGCGCGGTGTTCGCCCTCGCCGGCATCGTCACGGGGCTCCTCGCGATCGCGCTGCGGACGATGCTGCCGCCCGTGCCGGCCGCTCAGGTGTCGAGCTTCGGACTGCTGCTCGACACGATCCGCCGTCCTGGTGTCGGACTCGGCCTCGCCGGTCACGTGCTGGTCGTGCTCGGACATTTCCTCGCGTACACGTACATCCGTCTCGCACTCGAGCGGATGCCGGATGTCGATGGCGGCACGATCGTGCTGCTGCTGGCACTGTTCGGCATCGGCGGTCTGGTCGGCAACCTCACGATCGGCCTGATCGTGGACCGGACGTTCCGGCTCTTCGCCGTGCTCGCGCCCGCCGTGATCGCCGTCACCGTCGCTGCGACGATCCTGCTGTCGGGCTCGGTGTTCGGCGTCGGCATCGCAGTGTTCGTGTGGGGGTTCTTCTTCGCCTCGTGGCTGATCGTCGTGAACACCTGGGTGGGGCACCGGATGCCGGACCGCCTCGAGGCCGGCGGGAGCCTGGTCGTCGTCGGATTCCAGGCGGCGATCATGATCGCGGCCGGGGTCGGAGGAATCCTGGTCGACAGCATCGGGGTGGAGCCGTCGTACGGGCTCGGAGCCGCAGCGCTGGTGGTGGGAGCCGTGCTGTTCGGCGCGTCCAATCGGGCGCGCGGTGCCGGCGTCGCCTAGGCCGAGACCGGCGTGCGCCCGCGCTGTCTCCAGCGCGACGGAGCGACGCCCGTCGCCTTCCGGAACGCACGGCTGAATCCCTCGTCGGAGTTGTAGCCGAGGCGACGCGAGGTGTCCGAGACGGAGCTGCCGGCCTCCAGCATCCTCTTCGCCGACTCCATGCGCACCTCGGTGACGTAGCTCGCGGGCGAGCGGCCGAGGGTCGTGTGGAAGCGCGACGCGAACACCGATCGCGACATGGCGCCGATGCCGGCGAGCATCTCGACCGTCCACTCGCGACCGGGCTCCTGGTGGATGGCCTCGACGACGCGGTCGAGGAAGGCGTCGCCAGTCCGCGAGGGCCAGCCCTCCGGGGCGCACCCGATCGTCGACCACGCGCGGATCACGGACTGCAGCAGGGTCGTCGCCATCATGCGGCAGATCACCAGGTCGCCGTCGCGCTCAGGCGAATGGATCGCTCCCTCCACGCCGATGTGCTGCGCGAGTGCGGCCGCAGCCGGCTCGAGCTCATCGAAGCGACGGATCCATGCGATGTCGGGGAGCAGAGCGCGCAGGTGCGCTGCTTCGTCGGCCAGTGCCAGGCGCGAGACCAGAACCCCTGCCCCGGTCGGCACGCGAAGAGTGAGCGGGCTCTGCCCAGAGACGAGAAGCACGTCGCCCGAGGAGAGGGCATCGGGATGGGCGGCACCGGTCGGCAGGTGCACGTCGCCCGCGATCACGTAGATCACCGAGAGCGCATCGGGTTCGAGCGCGATGACCTCGTCGGCGGAGGCGAGAACGCGTATCTGCGAGCGGATGCGGATGGTGAGATCGCCCAGCAGCCGCTCCAGGGCGTCCTGCCGAGCGGCGACGGGTGCTGGCATCGCGACGAGGCTCATGGTTCAGGAAACCTGAGGCCGGCCCCGGGTATTCCAGGAGCCGCCTCAGGGGCGCATCTCGGACGCGGTTCGAGCGGGACGGGCGTCGCCGATGAATGCCGCATCCACCGCCCGCACGCCGCCCGATGCGAAGGCCAGAACGGCGTCGAGTGCTTCATCGGAGGCGAGGATGCGGTTGTGCCCCTGGCCGCGCGTGAGCAGCAGCCGCGAACTCGCGCCGTGCGCGTCGTGCAGCGCGAGCGCGTTCGAGGCGTCGAGTGCGCGGTCGCCGGTGTCGTGGACGACGAGCAGTTCGGTGTCGGCAGGCAGCGGATGCGCGAGCGAGTCGAACAGCGCGTCGGCCTCGGCCCGCTGCAAACCGAGGCGGCTGTAGAACGCGGATTCGAAGGCGCTTCGCGCGGCTGGCGACAGCCCCATCGTCCGTGCGAACTCGGTGTGGAAGGCATCCACCCGACCGGCCCCGGCGATGGACACCACTCGCGGGGCGTCGACGCCGTCGCGGACGGCGGCGAGAGCGGCGAACGCTCCGAACGAATGCCCGACGACGAGATCGAACGGGCCTTCCTGGCGGGTGAGCAGCTGGGCGGCGGCGATCCAGTCGCGGGCGTCGGTTCGCCTCCCGGACGAGCCGCCGTGTGCAGGGGCGTCGAAGGCGTGCACGCGGAACCCCTCCGAGACGAGATCACGCACCAGCGTCGCGAACTGCGATGCGCGTCCGTGCCAGCCGTGCATGAGCAGCGCGGCGCGCGTGCCCGTGCCCCATCGGTAGGTCTGCAGCTCATTGCCTCGCACCTCGACCACGTCGCGTCGAGCGGCGAAGTGCGTGATGTCATCCTCAGCGCGCACCCGCGTGCGCGGATGCGTCGAGAAGAACAGGGGAACGGCGAGACGACCGCCGATGGCGGCGGATGCTGCGGCGGCGAGGCGGATGCCGCCGACCGCGAGCTTGGTCGTTGTCGACACGAGTTGCTCCTATCTATACGAACGATCGTGCATAGACTATATGAACGATCGTTCGTAGACTAGGGACATGTCGGCATCCATCACCGCGGAGGCAGTGCCAGGGCTCGACGGCCGTCGTGCTCGGGGGGACGCGTCGCGGCGTTCCGTGCTGACGTACGCGACGGACCTCGTCTCGGTCGAAGGGCTCGACGGACTGAGCATCGGGCGGCTCGCCGAGGCATCGGGCCACAGCAAGAGCAGCATCGCCGGCCTGTTCCAGAACAAGGCAGGACTCCAGCTCGCGACGGTCGACGCCGGGCGCGCGGTGTTCATGGCCGTCGTCGTGGAACCGGCGCGAGAGCATCCGCGTGGGCTGCCGCGTCTCGTCGCTCTGATGGACCACCTGATCGAGTACTCCCGCACTCGCGTGTTCGCGGGGGGCTGCTTCTTCGCCGCTGTCAGCGCCGACGTCGATTCGAAGCCGGGTCCGGTCCGCGACGCCGTGCGCGTGGCCATGTCGGATTGGTACGGATACGTCGAAGCTCAGGTGCGCCATGCAGTCGACGCCGGCGAGCTCGACCTCGACGCGGAGGGCATCGAGGTGCTCGCGTTCGAGCTGCCCGCGCTGTACGAGCAGTCGAACGCACGGTCGCTGCTCTACGGCGACGAGCGCCCCTACGCCATCGCGGCAATGGCCATGCGCGACCGGCTGCTCAGGGCCGGGGCGGATGCAGCGGCGCTCGCGCTTCTCGAGGGTCCACGTACCGGACGCTAGGGTCGACCCATGGTTTCCGGCCGTGTGGCGCCGCGGGCTGTCGTGCTGTTCGAGGGCAGAAGCGACAGCCTCGCGTTCCGGGCCCTCGCGCGCCGCCGTTCCGCGCCGGTGGACGATCTCGAGCTGATCGAACTCGGCGGAATCACCAACCTGCGCCGGCAACTGCTGGCCCTGCAGGACGGAGGAGTAGCGCGCGTATTCGGCCTCTACGATGCGGCAGAGGGGCGCTACGTGAGCGGGGTGCTGCGTGGCGCCGGAATGATCGGAGACGGCGTGGAGGATCTCCGCTCGGTCGGATTCTTCGGGTGCGAGCGTGATCTCGAGGACGAGGTGATCCGGGCCGCGGGGCCGGACATGGTCCTCGAGACGCTCGCGGCGCGCGACGAGCTCACGCGCTTCCGCGTTTTCCAGGGCCAGCCGGCGCAGCGCGAACGTCGTATCGAGCACCAGCTGCACCGCTTCGCCGGCACCGCCGCAGGGCGCAAGGCCCGATTCGCGGCCGACGTGATCGACCTGGTTCCTCTCGAGCGGATGCCGCGTCCGCTCACCGAACTCCTGGATGCCGTCGCGCGGTGGCGGTGACGGCGGCATCACGTACCGTGGAGGTACACCCCGAACAAGGAGCGCGATGTTCCGCACCCCTGCGCGTCTGTACCGCGCCCTCGCGATCGCCGAGGCGATCACCTGGACCATCCTGATCGCCGCTCTCATCGCCAGAGCCCTGGGAGCCCCGGGGATCGTGGTGACCATCGGCGGCGGCATCCACGGATTCGTCTTCCTCGCCTACGGCGCCACGGCGATCCTCGTCGCTTTCAACCAGCGCTGGGTGATCGGCGTCGGCATGCTCGCGGTCGTCAGCGCGGTCGTCCCCTATGCGACCATCCCGATGGAGATCTGGCTGCACCGCACCGACCGCCTAGCCGGCGAGTGGCGCCTCGAGGAAAGCGATCATCCGCAGGACCGCGCCTGGTACGACCGGGTGATGCGCTGGTTCCTCCGCCGACCATGGGTTCTCGTGGCGCTCATCGCCGTGGCCGTGGTCGCACTTTACGTGATGCTCCTGATCGTCGGTCCGCCCGGCGGGAAATGAGCGCTGGAGCCCTCGCGTTCAAAGTTGAGCCAATTCATATCAAGTTCATTTGACAGCCGAACGTGCCTCGGAGTACGGTTGAGCCATCGCGACTCAGGTTTCTGATTCGCCCTCACTCTTCACTCGTACTTCAACCAGAAGGAGAATCACATGGCACGTGCTGTTGGAATCGACCTCGGAACGACGAACTCCGTCGTCAGCGTCCTCGAGGGTGGCGAGCCGAAGGTCATCGCCAACGCCGAGGGCTTCCGCACGACCCCGTCCGTGGTCGCCTACACCAAGGACGGCGAGGTGCTCGTCGGCGAGACCGCCAAGCGCCAGGCCGTCACCAACGTCGACCGCACCGTCGCATCCGTCAAGCGCCACATGGGCACAGACTGGAGCTTCGACGTCGACGGCAAGAAGTGGACGCCGCAGGAGATCTCCGCGCGCATCCTCCAGAAGCTCAAGCGCGACGCCGAGTCCTACCTCGGCGACACAGTGACGGACGCCGTCATCACCGTTCCCGCGTACTTCAACGACGCCGAGCGCCAGGCCACCAAGGAGGCCGGTGAGGTCGCTGGACTGAACGTCCTGCGCATCATCAACGAGCCGACCGCCGCCGCCCTGGCGTACGGCCTGGACCGCGGCAAGGAGGACGAGCTCATCCTCGTCTTCGACCTCGGTGGCGGAACCTTCGACGTCTCGCTGCTCGAAGTGGGCAAGGACGACGACTTCTCGACCATCCAGGTGCGCGCCACCGCCGGTGACAACCGCCTCGGCGGTGACGATTGGGACCAGCGCCTGGTCGATCACCTCATCAAGCAGTTCAAGGAGACCAGCGGCGTCGACGTGTCGGGCGACAAGATCGCCCTGCAGCGTCTGAAGGAGGCTGCCGAGCAGGCGAAGAAGGAACTCTCCTCCTCGACCAGCACCTCGATCAACCTGCCGTACCTGTCGCTGACCGAGTCCGGCCCCGTCTCGCTCTCCGAGACGATCACCCGAGCGAAGTTCGAGGACCTGACCAAGGACCTCCTCGACCGCACGAAGAAGCCGTTCGAGGACGTCATCCGCGAGGCGAACGTCAAGGTCTCCGACATCGATCACATCGTGCTCGTCGGTGGCTCGACCCGTATGCCCGCCGTCGCCGATCTCGTCAAGCGCGAGACCGGCAAGGACGCCAACAAGGGTGTCAACCCCGATGAGGTCGTCGCCGTCGGCGCCGCACTTCAGGCCGGTGTCCTCAAGGGCGAGCGCAAGGACGTCCTGCTCATCGACGTCACCCCGCTGAGCCTCGGCATCGAGACCAAGGGCGGCCGCATGACGAAGCTCATCGACCGCAACACCGCGATCCCGACCAAGCGCAGCGAGACCTTCACCACGGCAGACGACAACCAGCCGTCCGTCGCGATCCAGGTCTTCCAGGGCGAGCGCGAGTTCACCCGCGACAACAAGCCGCTCGGCACCTTCGAGCTCACCGGCATCGCTCCGGCTCCCCGCGGCCTGCCGCAGATCGAGGTCACGTTCGACATCGACGCGAACGGCATCGTGCACGTGTCCGCCAAGGACAAGGGCACAGGCAAGGAGCAGTCGATGACCATCACCGGCGGCTCGTCGCTGTCGAAGGATGACATCGAGCGCATGGTCCGCGAGGCCGAGGAGAACGCCGCCGAGGACAAGAAGCGCGCCGAGGCTCTCGAGCAGCGCAATCAGGCCGAGACGCTCTCGTACTCGATCGAGAAGCTGATCAAGGAGAACGAGGACAAGCTCCCCACCGAGGTCAAGGACGAGGTTCAGGCCGACGTCGACGCTCTGAAGACGGCTCTGGCCGGCGATGACGACGACGCCGTCAAGACCGCGCTCGACAAGCTGAATCAGTCGCAGAGCAAGCTCGGCGAGGCCATCTACGCTCAGTCGCAGGCGGACGCCGCGGCCGGAGCATCGGCCGGCTCCGCTGAGGGTGAGGCCCCGGCAGACGAGGCATCCGAAGAGGATGTCGTCGACGCCGAGGTCATCGACGACGAGGACGAGAAGAAGTAACCATGACGGACAAGAACTTCGAAGAAGTTCCTGAGGACGAGGGGTCGGATGCTGCGGCATCCGGCCCCGCGCCGCAGGAGAACGCCGATTCCGCCGAGGCCAAGGCCGCGGAGGGATCCGATGAGTCGCCGGCCGACGGAGCGGACTCGCTCCCTGATCCTGCCGAAGGGTTCACGGTCGACGACATCCTGAACGCAGCGCAGACCGACGACGCCGCCGCGGGAGACGCCGCGATCGCCGACGCCGAGTCGGCGCTGCTGAACGACCTCAAGCGCCTGCAGGCGGAGTACGCCAACTACCGCCGCCGCACCGAGGAGCAGCGTCACATCGAGATCGCGCGCGCCAAGGGCGAGGCGGCCAAGGGCCTGCTCCCCGTGCTCGACGATCTCGATCGCGCCACGCAGCACGGTGATCTCGTCGAGGGCACGCCGTTCTTCGTGATCGGCGAGAAGGTGCGAGCGGTCGTGGAGCGCCTGGGCGTCGTCTCGTACGGCGAGGCGGGCGAGGAGTTCGATCCGCAGCACCACGAGGCGATCTTCCAGCAGCCGACGCCCGGCGCCGAGAAGTCGACGATCCTCGAGGTCGTCGAGGTCGGATATCGCCTCGGCGATGTCGAGCTTCGTCCTGCGAAGGTCGTCGTCGCCGTTCCTGCGGAATAGGCCGGGTGATTCATGGCCAGCCAGGATTGGTTCGACAAGGACTTCTACAAGACGCTCGGCGTCACCAAGGACGTCAGTGACGCGGATCTGAAGAAGACGTACCGCAAGCTGGCTCGCAAGTATCACCCCGACTCCAACCAGGGGGATGCCAAGGCCGAGGCGACGTTCAAGGAGATCAGCGAGGCGTACTCGGTGCTCTCCGACCCGGAGCAGCGCAAGGAGTACGACGAGATCCGGGCCATGGGCTCCGGCGCGCGTTTCACTGCCGGCGGCTCGGGGGCGGGCGGCTTCGAGGACGTCTTCAGCCGATTCGGTCAGGGCGGCCGCGGCCAGCAGAGCGCCGACTTCGAGGACATCTTCGCGATGTTCAACCAGGGGCAGGGCGGCAGCTTCGGCTCCGGACGCTTCGGGCAGACGACCGGCGGGTTCCGCGGGTTCGGCGGTCCGCAGAAGGGTGCGGATGTCACGGCTCGAACGACCCTGGATTTCGTCACCGCCGTGCAGGGTGAGACCATCACCCTGCAGGGCGAGGACGGCAAGCCGTTCAAGGTGAAGATCCCCGCCGGCGTCGCCGACGGTCAGAAGATCCGCCTGCGTGGCCGGGGTCGCCCGTCGCCGGACGGCGGCGAGAGGGGTGACATCGTCGTGTCGATCACCGTGCGTCCGCATCCGGTGTTCACCCGCGATGGGCTCAATCTCCGCCTGACGGTGCCGGTCACCTTCACCGAGGCGACCCTGGGCGCCACGATCGAGGTGCCGACCCTGAGCGGTGATGTCGTCAAGCTCCGCGTCGCGCCGGGAACGCCGTCCGGGCGCGTCCTGCGCGTCAAGGGTCGAGGCGTCACCAGTTCGAAGGGAACAGGCGACCTGCTCGCCGAGCTCCAGGTCGCGGTGCCGACTCATCTCGATGATGCCTCGCGCGAGGCGCTTCAGCGGTTCCAGGAGCTGGAGCCGAAGGAGAACCCGCGCGCCGACATGATGGCGAAGGCGCGGGCCTGACCATGGTTGAGGACGAGGACGCTCCGGTCTTCGCGATCGCCGTCGCGGCCGAGCTCGCCGGCATGCATCCGCAGACGCTCCGGCAGTACGACCGGATCGGACTCGTCGTCCCGGGCCGCACACGCGGCGGATCCCGTCGGTACTCGGCTCGCAACATCGAGCAGCTCCGCGAAGTGGCACGGCTCTCCGGCGACGGCATGAGCCTGCCGGCGATCGCGCGGCTGCTCGATCTCGAAGACGAGGTGCGGATGCTGCGCCGCAGAGTCCTCGACCTCGAGGGCGCGCTGCGCGCCGAGCGGCAGAACCGCCCAGGCGTCCGCGTCTTCGCCGCCGGCGCGACCGGCGTCGTCCCTGTTACCGGTGGCCGTCGCATCCGCCGTTCGACAGAAGTGGTGCTCTGGCGACCGGTGCGCGGCGATGAGGGCTAGCCACTCGATCGGCACCCGAGCCGAGGTCAGTGGAACGGGCAGCGGGACGGTGCTCCCGATGCGCGGACGATCCCGCCGGATGCCGGTTTGGTGGGGAGGCGCCGCCGGTTCACGCCGAGTCCGGTCGGCAGGATCCTGACGCGCGGATCGCTCAGCGCCGCGATCGCGGTCGCGAGACCGGCGATGGCGAGTTTCTCCCCAGGGCAGCGGTGGCCGGTTGCCACCCCCGCACCGCCGTGCGGGATGAACTCCTCGATAGCCTCGTAGTCCTCGACGCCGATGAACCGGTCGGGGTTGAACTCTGCGTGCCGGTGCCAGGAGTGCGCATCGGTGTTCGTGCCGAGGATGTCGAGTACGACTCGGCCGCCGGCGGGAACGCTCACGCCATCGAGTTCCACGTCTGTGAGGGCCCAGCCGGGCAGCATCGGCACGAACGGCGCCGTGCGTCGGATCTCCTGCGCGAAGGCCGTGGCGAGCGGCCCGCCGACCAGGCTGCCGCGCTCGGAGGTCTCGTCGGCGATGCGCGAACGCCACGACGGGTGCTCGTGCAACGCCTTGGCGGCGAAGGCCACGAAGCGCGCGACGGCGATCATCGGCCGCAGGCTGTTCTGCAGCTCGACACCGGCGAGGCGGGCGGGCAGCACTTGACCGTGCTCGTCGAGGTGCGCCGCCCATGCGCGAAGCGCCGTGCCCTCCGGCGCCGTCAGGGAGCCGATCCGCACGGCCTCTATCAGCCGTTGCGCGTGACGATCCGACCAGGCTCGGTTGACGAGCGCGAGAAGAAGGGCCGGCGAGTAGGGTGCTCCGAACCCGTCCACGATCTGGGCGAGTCTCGCCGCCCAGCGTGTCTGTGCGCCAGGGGTCCCCGGCAGACCTGCCCACCTCATGACGGATCGTCCGAACGCGCCGACCGCGGCATCGTACGCGGAGCGGTTGCCTCCACCGACCCACGCGTCGAGTTCGATCCGCCACTCGCGTTCGAGCAGCGGCGAGAGACGTGCGACCTGAGCGTCCTCGTAGGCGACGTCGACGAAGGTGGCCTTGCGGTGACGATGCTCTGCGCCGTCGAGACTGTGCACGGAGCGGTGGCCGAAGAGCGTCTCCTGCACGATCGCGGGCATCGCGCCGTGCCGAGCGATGCGGGTGCTGTCGTAGAACAGCTCGACTCCGGCGGCTCCGCGCACGAACACCGCCTGGCTGCCGAGGAGCCGCATGGGCGCTGATCGTGCGCCTTCGCGCACCCGTCGCCAGATGCGGTCGCCGAAGCCGTAGCCACGCGTCAGGAGGGAGGGGGCGTCGTCGTGGAGCGCATTCTTCACGGTGATGGGAATGGTTCGAGATCGCATGTCGCCACCCTGCCAGGAGCGGTCGTCGGGGCCGAGGGGGAGGCGCGTCGGACGCGTTTGTGCTAACGGAGCGATGAGCCCGCGATTCTCCATGATCGAAGGGGTGTGTATTCTGTTGACAGTCGACGGGAGGTCACAGATGACGCAGACGGTGCAGCGCGGCGAGTCGCTCGGCGCCCAGATCGCGCGCGTGCTGCGGCACCGGATCGTCCGCGGCGAACTGGCCCCGGGGTCGCGCATCACGGAGGAGGCGCTCGCCGAGGAGTTCTCCGTCAGTCGGGGCCCGGTCAGGGACGCCCTCACCCAGCTCAGTTTCGAGAAGCTCGTCGAGGTGCAGCGACCTCGCGGGGTGTACATCGTCGGCCTCACCGTCGACGACGTCGATCAGCTCTACAGCCTCCGCGGAGCGCTGGAACAGCTCGCCCTCTCTCGCGCGATGCGGGTCGAGGACCCGGCCAGATGGACGGCGATGGCAGCGGCCGTTGGCCGCATGGGCGCGGCGGCGGATGCCGGTGACCACGCCGCTTTCGTCGCCGCTGACCTCGAGTTCCATTCGCAGATCTACGCCCTCGCCGACCACCCGAGACTGGAGGGAGCGTGGAATCAGTACCTCCCGACCTTCTCCGCGCTGCTCGAGGTCACGATCAATCACGATGAGGATCTGCACGAGTCCGCGGGCGACCACGTGAAGCTGATGGATGTCATGCGCGGCGGTGCTGAGGACGTCGCCGCCGACGTCCTCGTCGCGCATCTCGACGGTGCCCGCGATCGGATGCTGAGCGAGCTCGAGCAGCGCCGGGCCTGAGCTCGGCCGGCTCCGGCGCATGCTCCGGCTCTGGCTCCGATCGAGGTCGGGCGAGGGTCGAGCGCGGCGGCGGCGTGCGCACGCGTCGGCGCTTGAATGTCGCAGTGTTGACTGTTAACAGTGAACACTGCTACGCTGACGGCGTCGTTCAGGTCCCCTGCCTGCACCACACCACCTGCACTCAAAGAGGAGCGAAGATGACCACCAAGCGCATGACCCGTGTGCTGACCGCCGCTGCGGTCTTCACGACCGCAGCACTCGTGATGTCCGGATGCACGAAGGTCGACGAGACCGGCGCGTCCGAGTCGTCCTTCCCCGAGAAGGACATCCGCCTGATCATCCAGGCCAACCCGGGCGGAGGCTCCGACCTGTCGTCCCGCGCGCTCGCCACCGAGCTCGAGGGCATCCTCGACGTCAGCGTCATCCCCGAGAACATGCCCGGCGCCGCCGGCGCGCTGGCGATGGAGTACGTCGCCGAGCAGGACCCCGACGGCTACGTCATCGGATTCGGCCCCGTCGAGATCGCGATGCTCAACACGACGCAGGGAGCGAACGTCCTCCCCGAGAACTACGACCTGCTCGGGCAGATCATGCTTGCTCCCGGTGTCATCACCGTCTCCGCGGCCAGTGACATCAAGACCCTCGAAGACCTCGTCGCGAAGTCGAAGTCCGCGCCGATCACCGTCGCCAACTCCGGCGCCGGTTCGATCTGGGAAGCCGCGAGCATCGCCCTCGGAGCGGAGACCGGCGGAGAGGTGACTCCCGTTCCTTACGACGGCGGAGCACCGGCCGTCGCCGCCGCAGCATCCGGCGAGACCGTCGCCGCCGTCTCCGGACTCGGCGAGGCGCTCTCGCAGGGCACGGCTGTCCGCATCCTCGCGGTCATGAACGACGAGCGTCACCCCGATGCCCCCGACGTACCCACCGTCGAGGAGGCCATCGGCGAGGATGTCGTCTTCGGCGGCTGGGGCGGCATCTACGCGCCCGCCGGGCTGCCGGACGACGTCCACGCGACGCTCGAGGCTGCGATCAAGGAAGCCGTCGAATCCGACACCTACACGAAGTTCCAGGAGGACGCCGGAAACCTCGTCGTCTACCGGGACTCCGCGGACTTCACGAAGTTCGTCGGCGACCAGTTCACCCTGTTCCAGGACCTGCTGGGCTGACACCGAGCGCGGAGGCCGGGGAGCCCGGCCTCCGCGCCGTCGAAGGAAGATCATGTCGTCTACCGAGGTCGCTGACAGCGACGAGTACCAGGGCGCGGCGTCCTCGCGTGCGCTCGAGATCGCGTTCGGCGTCGCCGCACTCGCGTTCACCGCCGGATACCTGGCACTGTCCACGCAGATCCACCTGCGTCGAGAGGCCGCGCCCGGCCAGATCGACGCGCGGTTCTGGCCGATGGTGCTCGGAGTGGCCGGCGTCGTCGTGGCGATCGCCATTCTCGTGATCGCCATCACGCGGCCGGCGCCCGGCCGCGAGGAGATCGAGCGGATCCAGTCCGGAGGCGTGCTCCGGGTGATCGTCACGCTCGTGATCGCGACCGCCTTCATCGCCCTGTGGTCGCTGGGGAGCGTCATCCTGTTCGGCTACCGGATCGAGATCTTCCCGGTGGCCGCAGCACTGCTCATGGCAGCGCTCATGCTCGTCTACGGGCACCGCCGCTGGTTGAGCCTCATCATCTACACGGTCTCGGTGACAGCGTTCATCTACGTCGTCTTCGGCATGCTCCTGAGGATCCCGCTATGACCCCGATCATGGAGGGGCTGTCCGCGCTCCTCGACGTCTCCATGCTCCTCTACATGGGAGTCGGGCTCGTGCTCGGCTTCATGGTCGGAGCCTTCCCCGGCATCACCGCGACGATGGCCGTCGCGCTGGCCGCCGGATTCACGATGACTCTCGAACCGGTGCAGGGTCTCGCCGTGCTGCTCACCATCTACGTGGCCGCGAACTTCGGCGACCGGGTCCCCTCGATCCTCATCAACACCCCGGGCACCCCGGCATCCATCGCAACCACCCTCGACGGCTATCCGATGGCCAAACAGGGACGCGCCGGCCTCGCCCTCACGATGTCCGCGATCGTCTCCGCGGTCGGCATCCTCGCATCCCTGGTCCTGTTCGCCGTCGCGGCCGTGCCGATCGCGAGCTTCGCCCGCGACTACTTCAAGTCGCCGGAGCTGTTCGCCCTCGTCGTCTTCGGCATCGCCATCATGATCGGCATCTCGTCGAAGTCGATGCTCAAGGGCATCATCGCCGGGCTCTTCGGGCTCATGCTCGGCACGGTCGGCACGTACGCCGCTACCGCAGACCAGCGCTTCACGTTCGGCATCCTCGAGCTCGTCGAGGGCGTGAACTTCATCGCCGTGATCATCGGCCTGTTCGGCATCGCCGAACTGTTCGACCAGCTGCTCACGCATCGTAAGAGCCATGTCCGCCCCATCTCGAGCCTCGGACGCTGGTGGCCGAACAAGTCCGAGTTCAAGCAGAGCGGTCGCGCAACAGCGGTTGCCGGCACGGTCGGCCTCGGCGTCGGGCTCATCCCTGCCGCCGGCGGGGACATCGCCGGGCTCATCGGCTGGGAGCGTGCTCGCAAGGCGTCGAAGAACCCCGAGGCGTTCGGCAAGGGCTCGATCGAGGGCGTGGCGGCATCCGACACGGCATCCAGCGCCACGCTCGGCGGCTCGCTGACGACGACCATGGCGCTCGGCATCCCCGGCGACTCGGTCATGGCCGTGATGATCGGCTCGATGATCATCTGGGGCATCACCCCTGGCCCGACCCTCTTCACCGAGCGACCGGATCTCGTCGTCTCGATCGTCGGCATCATGCTCGTCGCCACCCTGCTCTCGCTCGGACTCAGCCTCGTGCGCATGAAGGGCATGGTGAAGTTGCTCGACGTGCCGCAGCCGTACCTGTGGAGCGGCATCCTGATCTTCTGCATCATCGGCACGTACGCGACGTCCAACAGCCTGTCGACCGTGATCACCATGCTCGTCTTCGGTGTCGTCGGGGTGCTGCTCAAGCGGATGCAGGTGCCGGCCGGTCCTGTGGTGCTCGGCCTGCTGCTGGGTCCGCTCGCCGAGGAGAATCTGGCGCGGACCCTGGCGATCCTGCCGACGCGCCCGTTCTTCGAGGTCGTCAGCCCGATCGCGATCATCCTGCTCGTGCTCGCCGTCCTGTCGATCGTGATGCCGGCGATCCGTGCCGCCCGTAAGCCGCGCGCCGAGCGGGCGTCCTTCGCCGATTCCGTGCTCGACACCGAGAGCATCACGCAGATCTCGAATGCGCACGACGAGCTCGCCGCGAACCCCGACCTGCTCACGTCCACCGTGCGCAACCTCGGCAAGAAGAACGCCGACAAGAAGAAGAACTCCAAGGAGAAGAAGTGACCCGTTACGACATCCTCACCGCGATTCCCACCGCGTTCCACAGCGACGGGAGCCTCGACGTGGACGGGTCGCGTGCGATCTTCCGGTTCGTGGGGGAGTCGGGCAACGAGGGCGCCTTCGTGCTGGGCACGACGGGGGAGTTCCCCTCGGTGGATGTCGCGGAGTTCACCGCCCTCGTCGGGGCGGCGATGGACGAGCTCGCCGACAGGATGCGGGTCATCGTGCACGTCGGCCAGCCGAGCGCCTTCGAGGCCGTGCGCCTCGTCGGCATCGCGAAGCGGCTCGGTGCGACCGAGTTCGCAGCGCTCACCCCGTACTACCTGCCTTCGGGCGACGACGCGATCTTCGACTACTTCCACTCCGTGTCGGATGCCGTCGGCGACGGGCGCCTGTACGTGTACATCTATCCCGCGCGCAGCGGCAACCCGGTCTCGCCCGAGCTGCTCGTGCGCCTCGCGCAGCTGCCGAACATCGTCGGGGCGAAGATCAGCGAGCTGTCGCTCGAAGAGATCGCCGCGTACCGTGCGGTCGTCCCGGCGGACTTCGACCTCTACACAGGGGCCGACCGCGACCTCATCGCCGCCGTCGAGGTCGGCGCTCAGGGTGTGGTGTCCGGCGTCTCGTCCGTGACCCCGAAGCCGTTCCGCGCACTGGCGGATGCCGGGCGTTCGGGCGATGCCGATGCGATCGCCGCGGCGCAGGCCGGTGTCGACGAGGTCGTCTCGCTCATCGGGGGCGACATGGCCCGGATGAAGGAGGCGTACCGCGTTCTCGGCGTCACCGACGCGCACTGCCGCATGGCGATCGCCGAGCCGACGGATGCCGAGCGCGAGGCTGTCGCGCAGGTCGTGGCCAAGCACCGCTGAGGTCGGGCCTTCCTCGCGAGACGGGGTTTGCCGCACGAAACGAGGGCTGTGCGCCCGGGTCTCGTGCAGCAAACCCCGTCTCGTGGTTCCGGATGCTGTCTAGTCCAGCGGCTCCACCGAGAACCGGAATGCCGCGCCCTGACGGAACGGCTCGACGATCTCGAAGTTCTCGTAGGCCACTCCGCCCGGGATCGGCGAAGCGCTCGCCCAGTACGACCAGCGCCCGTTCACCAGCACCTCGAGATCGGGGTGCGGGTCGTCGACGCGCCACGTCTGCACGGCGCGACGCCCGAGGAAGTGCCAGTGCTGTGCCGTGTCGTCCGAGTACGTGACCGCGGTCGGATCGTCCTCGTCGCCGGTCGCGCTGACGATCGCGGCGTCGCCATCGCGGGTGAGGTCTGCGAGCGTGAAGCGTCCGTGCTCCGTGAAACCCGTGCTGGAATGATCCCGCCACAGGTCCGAGGGATGGACGACCCGGTCGGCCAGCTGCACCTGGCGCAGCCGCGCCCAGTTGCCCATGGTGGCGGTGAGCACGAGGCTCGACAGCGGCATCGAGCCCTCGTTAGCGAACCCGGCGACTTCGACCTCGTGCGGCAGATCGGCGCGGAAGCGCACCCGAACCCGCACATCCGCGCCGTTGTCGAAGCGCTCGGCTCCGATCCACACGGTCAGGCATTCGACTCCGTCGATCTCCTCGATCACTCCCCGCGCCGGCGAGAGCGGGTCGCGCGGCTCGGTGTCATCGGGTGAATCCATCGACCAGAACCGCTTGCCGTTCTCGCCCTCGTCGAGCGTGCTGGGTTCGAGTTCTGAATAGCCCCGGCTCGTCGAGCCTTCGGGGATCGGCTCGACCGCGATGAAGTTCACGAGCCGCTCGCGCGGGTGGTCCAGGTAAGCGGTGAAGATCCGCAGCAGACCGCGCGGGCCGGGGATCGGATGGATGCCGAGCTGCAGGCCGTCTGCGTGGCCCCATCGCGGCTCGGCCGGAGCATCCGGAGCGGGGCGAAGCCAGCGGCCATGCGCTTCCGCGGGGGTCGCATCGGCGAATCTCTCGGCCTGATCGGTGCTCAACGGATCGTCCTTTCGGCAGGGGATGGAGGTCGAATCGACATGGAAGATCACGGTAGTCCATATGAAATCGATTTCGCTAGAGTGGGGCGAAACAGCGCCCTCGCTGTGGCCGATCAAGGAGGATCATGCCCCGTGAACGCCGAACGATCATCCGCTGGAGCGCGGCTCTGGCATCCCTGTGCGTGGGACTATCTCTCGGCGCCTGCGCGAACGGCGCCGGCGTGACGGTGGATCCCGACCCGGACAAGCCGTTCGTCCTCGAGGGGGTGACGAACGTCACCGAGATCGCGCAGCTGACCGGCCCGGGTGCGATCAACGACACGGCATCGGTCTCGGTCGCCGGCACCGATCTCGGGTCGATGGTGAACGTCGGCGATCGGACGCTGTTCCTGTTCGGAGACACGTTCGGCGAGCGCGACCCGGACTCGATCGGCGGGCAGGGTGGCTTCTGGCGCTCGAACGTCGCCGCGTGGACGACGGACGACGATCCATCCGACGGCATCACGTTCGATGACTGGATCGACGACGACCTCGGTCTCGCCACGGCGCTGATCGAGGGCGATCATGACGAGAACGGGGCGGAGGGCGAGGTCACCAAGATCCCGACCTACGGATTCGCGATCGGCGAGACGATCTACGTGGCGTACATGTCGGTTCGCCACTGGGGTGAACCAGGCGCATGGGACGCCAACTATGCGGGGCTCATCGTCTCCCGCGACGGCGGCGATTCCTGGGATCGCGTCGAGGGAGTGGAATGGCCGGGCGACTCGAACTTCATCCAGTTCGCGACCGCTCAGGTCGCGGAAGACGGCCAGGACTACATCTACGTCTGGGCGATACCGGCCGGTCGGTTCGGCGGGGTGCAGCTGATGCGCGTGCCTGCGGACGAGGCATCCGTCGAAGATCAGGGCGCGTACTCGTACTTCGCCGGACTCGACGGCGAATCGCCGCAGTGGAGCTCGGAGATGACGGATGCCGCCACCGTCGTCGACGGCACTATCGGCGAACTGTCCGTGATGTGGTCGCCGTACCTGGAGCGCTGGTTGATGACCTACTCGGATGCCGGCAACGCGTACATCCGCGAGGGCGTCACACCGTGGGGTCCCTGGGGTGATCCGATCGAACTGGTATCGGTGACGGACTATCCGGGTTTGTACTCGCCGTACCTGAATCCCCGATACGTCTCGGACGACGGCAGGACCGTGTACTTCACCCTGTCGCTCTGGGGCCCGTACAACGTCTTCTGGTTCTCAGCCGAGCTCGATCGCGCGCGGTGATGGTCGAGTCGCGACCCGCGTGCGGATGCCGCTTGCGCATGAAATCGATTTCGCCTAGCCTGACGCTACGGCACTGTCGCCGTACACAGCCCCGACTCGACGTCGAGTCGTGTTCCTGAGGAGGAACCATGAGAATCACACGCACGCGCCGTGCCGTGATCGCTGCCGTTGGCGCAGTGGCGGTCGGCACACTCGCACTGTCCGGCTGCGGATCGAGCACGCCAGGAGAATCGGCCGACGGCGGCGGAGGCGAAGCCGGCGTCACCACCATCCAGTTCTGGCACCGCACCTTCACCCCGGTCGAGAACGAGTGGTACGAGAACATCGTCAAGAAGTTCAACGACTCGCAGGACAAGATCAAGGTCGTCGACACCGAGGTGCCGGCCGACGCATGGGACCAGAAGATGAAGGCGGCCCAGGCCGCAGGCAAGGCGCCCGATGTCTACACCCATCCTGGGAGCATCCAGGATGCGGTGAACGCCGGGCAGCTGCACGAACTCGACTCCATCGTGCCGAAGGACGCCCTCGCCGAGATCATCGACGCGGCCAAGCCGGTCTCCGAGATCGACGGCACCTACTACGCCTACCCGCTGCTGCTCGAGCCCCAGGCCGTGCTGTTCTGGAACAAGGACCTGCTCGACGCCGCCGGCGTGGATTCCGACAACGGCCCGGAGACCTGGGACGACCTGATGGCGGCGTGCGCCAAGATCCAGCCGACCCTGGCCGGCGGCCAGTACTGCATCTCGCCGGCGCAGGATGCCGCGACCTTCGCGTGGTCGTCGGTCGGACAGCAGTACAACTTCGCCGGTCACACGGCACTCACCGACGACTGGACGGCGCCGAACATCGACGACGACGGCTACCGCGCGATGATGGAGCAGTACAAGGAGCTGTGGGACAAGGGCTACATGCCGAAGCAGCCGCTCGCGGCCTACGTCGAGGGCAAGGACTTCGGCGAGCAGAAGGTGGCCTTCAAGGTCTCCGGTTCCTGGATGATGTCGGAGATCGGATCGGACTACCCCGACCTGCTCGGCTCGACCGGCATCGGCGCGTTCCCGAACGCGGATGGATCCGACGACCGCACGGCGACGACGCTCGGCAACTTCAAGTGGGTCGTCGATGCCAAGACCAAGAACGCCGAGGCCGCAGGCGAGTTCCTGAGCTGGGCGATCGCCGGTGACCCGGAGAACGTCGTGCCGTTCTTCGTGAACACCCAGTTCACGAAGGTGCCGGTGCGCCAGTCGGTTCAGGATGCCGTGGCCGATGACGAGGCGGCAGCCGACGCTCCGTGGTCGGGTGTCATCGTCAACGACATCGCGCCGACCGCCATCCCCGAGCCGACCTACCCCTGGGACGTCTCGCTCGCAGTCGGTACGGCTTTCGAGTCGGTGATGAAGGGTGCAGCATCCGCCGATGACGCGATCAACACCGCGAACAAGGCGATCCAGACCGTGATCGACCGTGACGGACTGGCCGAGAAGGCACCGAAGAACTGACAATGCTCACGTCGGGGGCCGGGATGATCCCGGCCCCCGAACAGTGACGCACCCGAACGACGAGGTGGACATGGCCAGTCAAGCTGTGCAAGAGCGCCGGATGGCCCGGCAACGGCAGAATCGGCACCGATTCCGCGACGACAAGATCGCCTATTGGTTCCTGGTGCCGGTGGTGGTGCTGCTGGGGATCTTCGTGATCTGGCCAGCGGTCTACGCGGGCTACCTGTCGTTCCAGAACTGGAGCTTCTACAAGGACCCGGAGTTCGTCGGCTGGAAGAACTTCACCGATGTGATGTCCGACCCGCTGTTCTGGGCATCGGTCGGTCGAGGGTTCGGCTTCGTGGCGCTGACGGTCCCGCCCATGCTGATCCTGGCGTTCCTCTTCGCCAGTCTGGTCGTCAGTGTCGGCAAGAGATTCGCCGGCATCCTGAAGGTCAGCATCTACATTCCGACGATCATCTCCGCCGTGATCACGTCGATCATCTTCGTGCTCATCTACGACTACTCCGGGGGCCTGCTCAACTGGTTCCTCGCCTTCCTCGGCATCGACCCGATCGCGTGGATCGGCGACCCCGCGTGGGCGTTGCTCGCGATCGCCGTCCCGGCGATCTGGCTGGGCATGGGCCTCACGTCACTGATCATGGTGGCGGCGATGGTCGATATTCCGCAGGAATTCTATGAAGCGGCTGCGATGGAAGGCGCGAACTGGTGGCAGAAGACCGCCTTCATCACGCTCCCGCAGATGAAGAACATCCTCCTCTACCTGTTGATCACGGGGTTCGTGGCGGCGATCCAGCAGTTCGAACTCCCTCTGGTCATGACCAATGGCGGACCGCTGGATTCGACCATGCTGCCGAACCTGTTCATCTTCAATCACTTCCGCAACGACATCAACGTCGGCTACTCGATCGCCGCAGCGCTCCTGATGTTCGTGGTGCTGGGCACGGTCTCGGCCGTGGTCTTCAGATTCGTCAACTCGGAAAGGCTGGTGGACTGAGATGGCCATCATGCAGGAGACGACCCGCATCGTCCTGGCCGGCAAAGAGCCGAAGCGCAAGCCGCTGCCACGCACACCAGGATCGTGGCTGGTCCTGATCGGCAAGGTGATCGCCGGTCTGCTCTTCCTCGTCGCCGCGCTTTTCCCGCTGGCGTGGATGGTGATCGCCGGCTTCAAGGCGAAGACCGAGGTCATTCAGACTCCGTTCCAGTTCTTCCCAGAGGTGTGGAAGTGGGAGAACTACGTTCAGATCCTGTCGGATCCCACGTTCACGCTCACCATGGGGTGGACGTTCATGGGTGCCGTCCTCTTCACGCTCCTCAGCCTCACGGTCAACTCGCTGGCCGCCTACGCGTTCGCGCGGTTGGAGTTCCGATTCAAGAGGACGATCTGGACGATCGTGATCACCACGATGTTCATCCCGGCCATGACGATTCTGCTCACCAGCTTCATCGTCGTCACGAAGCTCAGCATGCTCGACACCCTCGCCGTGCTGGTTCTGCCTGGCGCTGCGAGTGCCGCGACGGTGTTCTTCATCCGGCAGTTCTACCTGAACATCCCCGCAAGTCTCGAAGAGGCGGCGATGCTGGACGGCTGCGGGCGCTTCGCGATCTTCATCCGCATCTTCCTGCCGCTGTCGAAGCCGCCGTTCGTCGTGATGGGCATCACCGCGTTCCTCGCGTACTGGAACTCCTACGTGTGGCCGATCCTGACAATCACCAGCCCGGAGCGTTTCGTAGTGCAGCAGTACCTTGCGACATTCCGCTCGGAGCGCTCGACCGAGCTGGGGCTGCTCATGGCGGGTTCCGTGCTCGCCGCGGCGCCCGTGATCATCCTGTTCCTCATCTTCCAGCGTCAGATCATCGGCAACATCAAGATGGCCGGGCTCAAGTAGCGATGCTTCGTCTGACCGCGGCGGTCAGCCAGGTCAGTCAGACGAAGCGGACCCAGTTCGCGCCGCGGCCGGTCTCGACCTGCTGCAGGAGCTCGAGCTCATCACCGTGGACGGCGTACAGCGACACGGTCGTCGACTTCTCGCCGGCCGCGATGAGGTGGGCGCCGTCGGGGCTGAGCGCGAAGCCGCGCGGCTGCGTCTCGGTGACGGTGAAGCGTTCCGGGGCCGACAGTGAGCCGTCCGCGCCGACCGCCACGGCGCCGAGTGTGCTCTCGGTGCGTTCCGACGCCCACAGGGTGCGGCCACCGGCGCCGAAGTGCAGGTCGGCGCCCCAGATGAAATGGTTCGCCAATGGGTCGGCGCCGAACTCGCTGGGTGCGAGGCCCTTGGCGGTGTCGTAGGCGGTGGTCGCGCCCCGCGGTTCGAGTTCGCCGGTCCGGGCGTCGCGGCCGTAGTGCACCACCTCGCCGGAGAACTCGGTGAGCACGTAGACGGCATCCTGCGCTTCGTTCAGCACGAGATGCCGGGGCCCGCTGCCCGCCGGAGCCGCGACCGTCTCCGGTGTGAGGGGCGCGAGCAACGCATCTTGACCGAGGGCGTACTGGGCGATGAGATCGGCACGCAGCGAGACGAAGTAGGCGAAGCGCGAGTCCGCGCTCGGCAGCACGGAGTGCAGGTTCGGGAACTCGATCGTCGACACCGGCGCGCTCACGATGCCGTCCGAGACCGTGCAGCTGATGCCGTAGCCGCCGCCGTACGACGCACCGAGCAAGACGGTGCCGCCGTGCGCCAGGGCGAGATAGTTCATGCCGCCGCGCGGGAGGTCGAGGCGCGACTGCGGAGCGAGCCGCCCGCTCGTGCGGTCGAGGGCGAGTGTCAGGATGCCGGCCGGGTCACCCTTGACGCCGGCATAGACGAGGTCGCGGTCGGCGTCGATGGCGAATGTCGAGGATCCGGTGATTCCCTCGTTGACCGCCAGCCGTTCGAGGCGTCCGCCGGAGAGTCGGAAGGTGCTGATGGAGCCGTCGCCCGCGTTGGCGACCAGGACGAGCGCAGAGTCGGTCATGCCTCGATCGTACGGGGCACCTGTGCGATCACCAGACGGTGTAGCCGCCGTCGGCGATGACGTCCGACCCGGTCATCAGACTCGACGCCTCGGAGGCGAGGAAGAGGATGATCGACGCGACTTCATCCGGCGTGCCCAGGCGTCCGGTGGGTGTCCGGTCACGCCACACGGAGCCGAGCTCGGGCTCCCGCTCGAGAAGCGCGGCCGTCAGATCCGTGGCGATGTAGCCGGGTGAGACCGAGTTCACGCGCACGCCGCGGTCGGCCCACTCGCCGGCGAGCGTCTTCGTCAGATGCATGACCCCGGCCTTGGAAGCGTTGTAGCTCACCTGCTTCTGCGGGAAGTTGCTCACCGATCCGCTCATCGACGCGATGTTGACGATCGCCCCGCGCCCGGCGGAGAGCATGTGCCGCCCGAACGCCTGACACACGTGGAACGTGCCGGACAGATTCACGTCGATCACGCGCGACCAATCGTCCGCCGACATGTCCTCGGCGCTCGCCGAGCGCACGATGCCGGCGGCGTTCAGCACGACATCGGGTGCGCCGAGGCGGGCCGTCAGCTCGTCCGCCGTGGATGCCACGGCCGCGGCATCCGTCACGTCCACCTCGACGAACTCCGTCTCGGCGTCGAGCTCATCGCTCGCGAGATCGAGCACGACCACTCGTGAGCCCTGCTCGAGGAAGCGGCGCACGGTCGCGAGACCTATGCCGCGCCCGCCTCCCGTGACCACGACGAGTTTGCCTCGCAGATCCGGATACGCTGCGTTCGCCATCGTCAGTCCTGCGGGGCCCGAGCCGGGGTCGCACCGATGTCAGGAACCGGAGCGGTTCCCAAGTGCACCTCCATGTCGTCGGCGCTGGGCGTCTTCGGTCGCCGCGCCGTCGGTCGATCGAGGTAGAAGATCGCGGTCGAGGCGATGTCGTCGCGCAGCGGCAGGTAGCGCCATCCGCTCCGCCAGCCGAGGGCCTGGATGTCGACCTTCGGGATGCCGGAGCTGAAGTGGATCGGGTCGAGCAGGTGCCAGCGGTACATACCGAACCGCTGCTGACTGACGTAGAGACCGTCCGGCTTGATGACCTGCGGCATGCCGAGGTACGGCGTCGAGAACTCCGTGTACCCGCGACCGGGGATGTCGAAGTTCCACGCGCCGCCGAAGTAGTCCTCGGTGCCGGTGCCGGCGATCGTCGGGTAGTCGGTGTCGTCGTCGAGGTAGAACTTGATCTCGCCCTCGCCCCACCAGCCGTTGGAGTTCACACCCCAGGCGATGTAGGTGCCGACGTACTGTCCCTGGCCCTCGATGCCTTCGAGGATCACATGAGGGGTGAGCTCTTCCAGCGGGTTCGAGCGGCGCCACTGCGCGTGGAAGTAGGCGTCGTTCGAGTAGTCCCCACCGATCTCGTACGTGACCTGGTAGTAGACGCGCACATCGACGACCGACGTGTTCTCGATCGTCAACCGTGCTCCGTCACGGAACGGCATCGGCCAGTAGGAATTGAACCCGCCGTGCGGGTTCGCAGCGATCGCCTGCGAGTCGACCTGCGCGAACACCCCCCAGCCGTTGCAGAAGAAGTCGCCGTACGGCACCTCGACGGCGGGCTCGTCCGAGCCGTCCCAGTAGGCGCGCAGCAGCAGGGTGCGCCAGTTATCGGTGTGAGTGGTGATCCAGATGTGCGTGATCTTGCCTGCACCCTCGATGGATGCCAGCTCGAACGTCTCGCCCGCCTTGATATCGACGCTGGGAGAGATCTTCCATCCCGGGCCGAGATCGCGTGCGGAGGCGGCGCCGGTTCCCTCCGTGGCACGGCCACCGCCTCCGACGGAGCCGTCGAAGTTCTCCGGCGAGATCGAGCGGGTCTGCACGGATCGCAGCGCCGCGATCGATGAGAGATCAGAGATTCCAGAAGTCATGCCGCAAATGTAATCGATTTCAGATCGGAAGACCAGAGCGCACCGCGGCGCGGTACTGTTTCATCACGGCCGGGTGACCGGAAGTTTCAGTGAGGTGCGCATGGCAACGATCTACGACGTGGCGGAGTTGGCGGGGGTCTCTCCGGCGACCGTCTCCCGCGTGTTCAACGGCACCAGCGTCTCCGACGAGAAGGTCGCGGCAGTGCGCAGTGCCGCCAAGCAGCTGAGCTTCACACCCAACCGCGCGGCGCGCACGCTGCGGCGACAGAGCTCAGAGGTCATCGGCCTCATCATCCCGGACATCGAGAATCCGTACTTCACCGAGATGGCGCGCGGCGTCGAGGACGTGGCATCCGAGGCCGGCTATTCCGTCGTGCTGTGCAACACCGACGCGCAGGTCGAGAAGGAGTCGACGTACCTGCAGATCGCGATCTCCGAGCACATGTCCGGCATCATCATCGCGACGGCGTCCGAGCACTCCGACCTCGACCCGATCCTCGCCACCGGACGCCCGATCGTCGCCGTCGACCGCACCACCGCCTATGACGTCGATGGCGTCGTCATGGCGAACCGTGCCGCGGGAACATCGGCGACGCAGGATCTCATCCGCTCCGGATACCGGCGGATCGCCTACATCGGCGGGCCGTCGCACATCGACACCGCCGCCGAGCGCGCGGCGGGGTGGCAGCAGGCCGTCGCCGCGGACGGACGCGAGATCGATGCGGATCTGCTGCGGTTCTCGACGTTCCGCGTCGACGGCGGACGCGCAGCCATGGAGGAGCTGCTGGCACTCCCCGAGCCTCCGGATGCCGTCGTCGCCGGCAACAACCTCATCGGCGTCGGCGCGATCCAGGTGCTCACCGAGCACGGCCTCACCCCTCCAGCGGTCGGCGTCGCCGTCATCGGCTCGCTGCCGTTCACCACGCTCTCGCCGGCCGCGGTGACGGTGGTGCGTCTGCCGGCGCGTCACATGGGTGTCACGGCGGCCAACATGCTGCTCGAGCGCATCCGCGGCGACGTGCAGCCGTCTCGCACCGTCGTACTGCGCAACGAACTGCAGTCCGCCAGCATCCCGCGCTGATCTGCCGCGGCCGCGTCGCCGCTCGTCCTCTCGCCGCTCGTCCCGCCCCGCTGGGCAGCGGTCGCATCGTGTCGCCACGGGCGCGGCCAGGCGACGTTTCGCGACCCCTCCGCGACGCGTCAGTCCCGGCTTGCGGCATGAAATCGATTTCGCGTACAGTTGCACAGAGCACCGCGACCAAGGAGGACCGCATGCGCTGCACTCTCGGTGTCGACGTCGGTACGTCGAGCACGAAGGGCGTCCTGGTGTCTGCGGACGGACGGATCGCGGCATCCGCCACTCGCGCTCACGATGTCGACCGGCCGCAGACCGGTTGGGTCGAGATGGACGCTCGCGTCTGGTGGGACGAGTTCGTCTCCATCGCGCACGAACTCATCTCGGCGACGCCGGATGCCGAGATCGTCGCTGTCGGCGTCAGCGGCATGGGCCCGTGCGTGCTCCTCGCCGATGCCGATGACGAGCCGGTGCGCCCGGCCATCCTGTACGGCGTCGACACGCGCTCGGGCGCACAGATATCCCGCATGAACGACGAACTCGGCGAGGACGAAATCGCCCGTGTCGGTGGATCGACCCTCACCTCGCAGGCCGGCGGCGCGAAGATCGCCTGGGTCGCCGACGAGGAACCGGATGCCTTCGCCAAGGCCGAGCGCTTCTTCATGCCGGCATCTTGGCTCGCCCGCCATCTCACCGGCGCCTACGTACTCGATCACCAGTCGGCCAGCCAGACCTCGCCGCTCTACGACATCGAGAACGAGACCTGGTATGAGCCGTGGTGGGATCGCTACGCCGGCCGGATCGAACGGCCGCAGCTCACCTGGGCGGGCGAGATCGCGGGAGCGGTGACCGACGCGGCCGCAGCGCTCACCGGCATCCCGGCCGGCACGCCCGTGATCACCGGCACGATCGACGCGTGGACCGAAGCGGTGAGCGTCGGCGCCCACGAGGTCGGCGACCTCATGCTGATGTACGGGACGACGATGTTCCTGGTGGCGACCGGCGAGCAGACGCTGCGCACCCCGTCGATGTGGACGACGGCCGGAGCCTTCCCCGGCACGCGCAACCTGGCCGGCGGCCTGTCGACATCCGGTGCCCTCACCGCTTGGTTGAAGGAGCTCACCGGATCCGATTACCCGGCGCTGTTGGCGGATGCCGAGACTTCCGGCCCCGGCGCGAACGGGCTCCTCGTTCTGCCGTACTTCGCGGGGGAGCGGACGCCGATCCAGGACCCCGACGCCCGTGGCGTCATCGCAGGCCTCACACTCGAGCACAGCCGCGGCGACCTGTATCGGGCAGCGCTCGAGGCCACGGCGCTCGGCGTGCGACACAACGTCGAGACCATGCGCGCTGCGGGTGCAGACATCCGCCGCATCGTCGCCGTCGGCGGGGGCACGCAGGGGCAGCTGTGGCTGCAGGTCGTCTCGGACGTCACCGGGCTCGTGCAGGAGGTACCGGAGACGACGATCGGGGCGAGCTACGGTGCGGCGTTCCTCGCGGCCTCCGCCGTCGCCGACGCCGGAACAGCGCCCGTCATCACCGACTGGAACCCGATCACACAGACGATCACCCCGAACGACGACCTGCGCGGCTTCTACGACACCCTGTTCGACCGGTACGTGCGACTGTACGAGGGGTCGAAGGCCGTCGTGCACGAGTTGGCGGCCGACCAGCGCGGACGGGGCGGCGCTTCATGAGCACGAAACGTCGCGCTCGCGGCATCCCGCACACCTCCCAGGCCACCGCGTTCCCGCTCGGCGGAATCGGCACGGGCAACGTCTCACTCGGCGCGCGCGGCGAACTGCGCGACTGGGAGCTGGAGAACCTTCCTGACAAAGGGCGCCGCAATCCGCACTCCTTCTTCGCGATCCACGCGGCGCCCGAGGATGGCGAAGCGGTCACCCGCGTGCTCGAAGCGCGCCTCACAGGTCGTCACGATCGCGATGCGGGTTACCCCTTTGACGAGCTCGCCGGGCTGCCGCGACTTGCCGGAGCGACCCTGCACGGCGAATACCCCGTCGTCGACATCGACTTCACCGACGACGACCTTCCCGTCGACGTCTCCCTCCGTGCGTTCACGCCGCTCGTACCGCTCGACCCCGATGCATCCGGCATCCCCGCCGCCGTGCTCCGCTACCGGGTCACCAATCCGGGCGCGGCATCTGTCGCCGTCACCGTCGTCGGCAGCGTCTCGCACACCGCCGGTCGCGGGACGCCAGGACCGGACGCACCCTGGGGCATGCGCGCGACGCAGACCGTGCGCTGGCGCGACGACGGCGACGTGCGGGGCCTCGACTTCGGCATCGACCTGCCGGCGGACGATCCGGGGTTCGGCACACTGAGTCTCACCACGACGGATGCCGCCACGACGGTGAAGCCGCAGTGGGTGACGAGTTACTGGCCCGACGGTGCGCGTCTGTTCTGGAACGATCTCACGGACGACGGGCTGCTGGGTCCGGAGCCCAGGCTCACCCTGGAGGATCGCCCACGCGGGCTGTTCGCCGAGTTGGATGCCGACCGATCCCTGAGCCCGTCGAAGGGTGCGGATTCCGCGCTGACCGAAGAGCAGATGATGGCGAAGCTGCCGCGCATCCGCACCGGTTCGCTCGGGATCGTGCACGCTCTCGAGCCGGGGGAGAGCCGCGACTTCGAGTTCGTGCTCGCGTGGAGCTTCCCCAACCGCCGTCGCGGATGGCACGGGCACATCGTGTTCGCCGACCCTGATCCTTCAGATGCGGGGGGTGGCGTCGTGCGCAACCACTACGCGGCCCTCTGGCCTGACGCCTGGTCGGCGGCGGCGCACCTGCACGCCAATCTGCCGGAGCTCGAGTCGTCGACGAACGCTTTCGTCGACGCGCTCTACGGGGGCAGCCTCGACCCGGTCATCAGCGACGCCGCCGGTGCGAACGTCGCAGCCCTCCGCTCGACGACATGCTTCGTCCTCGAGTCGCCGAATCCCGAGCTCGGCGACGGACCCGTTTTCGCGGCGTGGGAGGGATCGTTCGATCACGGCGGATCCTGCGAGGGCACCTGCACGCACGTCTGGTCGTACGCCCAGACGGCGGCATGGCTCTTCCCGTCGCTCGAACGCAGCGCCCGTCGAGCCGAGTTCCTGCTCGAGACGGATGCCGACGGCGCGCAGAAGTTCCGCGGCAACCGCATCTTCGGCGGACCGAGCTGGTTCATGGGCCCCGCCATCGACGGTCAACTCGGCACCCTGATCCGGCTGCACCGCGAGTGGCGATTCAGTGGCGACGACGCTTTCCTCGCCGAACTGTGGCCGGCGGCATCCCGCTCTCTTGACTATGCGATCCGGGAGTGGGACCGCGATGGCGACGGGCTGCTCGACGGCGAGCTGCACAACACCTATGACATCGAGTTCCACGGAACGGAGCCGCTCGCGAACGGCATCTTCCTCGCCGCGCTCCGCGCCGGCGCCAGGATGGCCGAGCACCTCGGCGAGGCCGACAGGGCGCGTGAGTGGTCGGCGCACGCCGCCCGTGCGGCCGCGGCGATGGATGCCGTCCTCTGGAACGGCGAGTACTACCGGCAGGTGATCGACGACGCCGACCAGCACCGCTACCAGTACGGCAACGGCGTGCTCTCGGACCAACTGCTCGGACAGTTCCACGCCTTCCTCGGCGGGCTCGGTGAGCTGCTGCCGCGCGAGCGCGTAGAGTCCGCGCTGGGGGCGATCGTCGAGCACAATCATCGCACCGACCTGTCGCGCCACGAGAGCACCCAGCGTGTGTACGCGTTGAACGACGAGGGCGGATTGCTGCTGGCATCCTGGCCGCGTGGGGGGCGCCCGGCGATCCCGTTCGTGTATTCCGACGAGGTGTGGACGGGCATCGAGCACCAGGTCGCCGCATCGCTGCTTTTCGCCGGCCGTACAGACGACGCCCTGCTCATCGAGCGCACCCTGCGTGCCCGCTATGACGGCACGCACCGGAACCCGTGGAACGAGATCGAGTGCGGAAACCACTACGCCCGCTCGCTCGCATCGTGGGCACTGCTGATTGCGGCGAGCGGCGCCCAGTGGGATGCCCCGTCGCGCACTCTCGCGTTCACGCCGGCGAGCACTGCGGTCCCTGAGCCTGTCGAAGGGCTCCGTTCGCTGTTCACCGCCGGGGCAGGGTGGGGGCGCGTCGAGATCGACGACGAGACGCTCACGCTCCACCTCGATGGCGGCGAGCTCGAACTGGACGAACTGCACTTCCGCGGAGCGGTCATCGCTCGCGGCATCCGACTCCGCGCCGGCGAATCACACGCCGCGCGGCTCACAGACAACCACTCAACACCGGAGGAATCATGAGCTACACCCTTCCCACCCTGGCGTCGCGCCCGGCATCCGCACCGAAGACCGCGTATCTGATCACCTCCGGTGACCTCCGCGAGTCGGCGAACATCGGCGGCTGGCCCACCCAGCAGGCGCTCGAAGCCGGTGTCACCAGGGTCTTCGAAGGGCTCGGCTGGACGGTCGTCCGAGCGTTCGACGTCGACCCCGAGACCGGACACGGCTTCATCTCGAGCCAGCGCATGGGGCTCGAGGTCTTCAAGAGCATTCCGGCGGACGCTCCGCTCATCGTCGCGATCGCGAACTGGCAGTACTCGCACCACGTGCTCGCGGGTCTCCGCACGCACGAAGGCCCGATCCTCACCGTCGCGAACTTCGCCGGCGACTGGCCGGGCCTCGTCGGCCTTCTCGGCTTGAACGCCGGGCTCACGAAGATGGACAAGCCGTACTCGACGACCTGGTCGGTCGACTTCACGGACGACTGGTTCACCGAGGGGCTGAAGGAGTGGACGGAGACCGGCACCATCACGCACGACTACTCGCACGTCCGCGCACTCCCCGCCCTGCCGGACAGCCCCGAGAAGGAGCTCGGCGAGGCTCTTGCCGCCCAGCTGCGCGACGAGAAGGCCATCATCGGCGTCTTCGACGAGGGCTGCATGGGCATGTACAACGCGATCTTCGACGACGAGCTGCTCAACCACACCGGCATCTACAAGGAGCGCCTGTCGCAGTCGGCGCTGTACGCCGAGATGCTGAACGTCACCGAGGACGAGGCCGACGCCGCCTACGACTGGCTGATCGATCACGGCATGACGTTCAAGTACGGCGAGGACGGCACCACCGAGCTCACCCGCGAGCAGGTGCAGTGGCAGATGAAGATGTACATCGCGGCGCTCCGCATCGCCGATGACTTCGGTCTGGATGCCGTGGGCATCCAGTACCAGCAGGGGCTGAAGGATCTCGTCCCGGCATCCGACCTCGCCGAAGGCATCCTGAACTCGACCGAGCGTCCTCCGGTGACCTCGCGCGACGGCTCGCGCGTGCTGCACGAGGGTCGCGCGTTCCCGCACTTCAACGAGGCGGACGAGGGGGTCGCCGTTGATGCGCTCGTCACCGACCGCGTCTGGCGCGCCATGGGTCTGGTGCCGGACAACACGCTGCACGACGTGCGCTGGGGCGAGGACTACGACGGTCAGTTCGTCTGGGCGTACGAGATCTCGGGCTCCGTGCCCGCCTCGCACCTCGGTGGCTGGGACAAGGCAGAGGGCTGGCGCCAGGGGCACGTGTTCTTCCCCGCCGGCGGCGCGACGATCAACGGCGTCTCCAAGCCCGGTGAGATCGTGCTGTCGCGGGTGTTCATCGCCGACGGCATCCTGCAGGCCGACATCTTCCGCGCGTCGGTCGTCGAGCTGCCGGAGGCGGAGACCGCTCGTCGGCACGAGGCGACCAACCCGGAGTGGCCGATCGCGCACGTCGTGCTGCACGGCGTCTCGCGCGACCAGTTCATGGCCCGCCACAAGGCGAACCACGCGCAGCTCGTCTACGCTCCGGATGCCGAGACCGCAGACAAGGCCCTGATCGCCAAGGCCGCGATGTTCGACGGCATGGGCATCAAGGTCAATCTGATCGGCGACGTGAACGTCTGACGCACTGAAACATCACTTCCGGCGCGAGAAACCATCAGGTACGTGGTTTCTCGCGCCGGAAATGGTTTCTCGCCCATTCGCGGGCTACCCCGGCAGCAGGCCTCGTCTCGCGGCGGATGCTGCATAGGACGCGCGTTCGGCGAGAGCGGGTAGTCTGGCGCGGGTGAGGATGACGCGTCGCCAGCTGCTGATCGGCGCCGGAGCCGGCGCGCTCGGCGTTCTGCTGGTTTCGTGCACCCCGGAGCCGAAGCCCACCCCTACTGCGACGAACACGGGTACCCCTTCACCGCTGCCGACGACGGCCGTTCCGGCCCCAGCATCCAGCGTTCGCAGCACCTGGGGAAGCGACCCTTACTCGCGCGGGGCAGTGAGCTTCACGCGGGTCGGCGTGCAGGGCGATGCGCGCGAGCGGCTTGCGGAGCCCGTCGAAGGACGGGTGTTCTTCGCGGGCGAGGCGACGGATGCCGACAACCCCGGCACGATCCGCGGGGCGATCCACTCCGGCGAGAGCGCCGCGATGCGCCTGCGGGCGTCGGCCCTGGCCGGCGAGCGGATCGCCGTGATCGGTGCCGGCCTGGCCGGTGCCGCCGTCGCCGCGAGCCTCAGGGACGCCGACCTCCAGGTCACCGTGCTCGAAGCGAGGGAGACCGTCGGCGGACGCACGCCGTCGCGCGTCGACGACGAATGGGCGACGCCGATCCAGCTCGGAGGCTGGCTGCTTCCTGCGCTCGCCGAAGGCGAGGAGGCCGGCCGCGAGGAGCTCGGTCTGCCGGAGACGGTGGAGCTGGCATCCGCTCTCTGGCGTGCGCCGGACGGCGACATCGAAGCGGTCGCCACGACCCCGCTCGCCACGGCGATCACGGCTGCGGGCAAGCTCCCCACCGATGTCTCCCTCGCCGAGGCTCTCACCGACGCGGGCGCCGACCTCGAAGATCCGAGCCTCGCCGGGCTGCTCGCCTACCTCACCACCACGGCCGGCGCCGATGCGGAGTCCCTGTCGTCCTGGTTCCCGCCTGCGCTGCCCTCAGCCGCGCTCAGGGCGGTGGTCGGCGACTTCGACGCGCACATCAGAGAGCTGCTGTCGAACGCACAGCTCACGCTATCGACGCCGGTGACCCGAGTCGCCTACGACGACGCCGGAGTCAGTCTGCGGCTCGGCACCGGCGAGTCCACGTCGTTCGATCGCGTCGTCATCACCGTCCCGCTCGGTGTTCTCCAGAGCGAGCGGATCGACTTCTCCCCACCGCTGCCCTTCACGCATCGTGGCGCCATCAACGCGCTCGGCATGGGCCACATCGAGATGATCTGGCTGCGCTACGACGAGCCGTTCTGGGACACGGATGCCACGATCTGGCACTCCATCGGCGGCGAAGCCGACCAGCTGGTGCGGACCTGGATCAATCTCCAGCCCAGCACCGGCGCCGGCATCCTGGTCGGCGTCGTCGGCGGTGCGGCGGCCGAGGAGTTCGCGGAGCTCGACGAGCAGGCGGCGCTCGTCGCCGCTCTCACGTCGCTGGCGCCGTTCCTGCCTCCGGAGACCGACTGACCTTCTTCCGGTCGCGGCGGACCTTCGGTCGATCCGCCTTCGCCGGACTGATCCGGCTGATCAGCGCGAGAACAGCCGCGACGAGCGCGAAGATCGCCAGTGCGACGCCGCTCGTGAGTGCGAACTCCCCGAATCCGGTCACTTGGCGCGGGTCGAGGAAGTAGTACGGGTACCAGCCGATCAGCGGGCCGCGCCACATGGTCACGCCACCCCATGCGAGAGGGAACGCCAGGCAGCCGGGCACGATCCACCATGGCACCGAACGGTGACCGGGGGTGAGGGTCCACGCGATCGCCGTGAAAGCCGGCAACCAGAAGTGCAGGACCTGATCCGACCACGGCACATCGACGCGGATGCCGCGGAGCCCCGCTTGCCAGACGATCAGAGCGAACGCGAGCCCGGCGGTGATGGTCCAGGTGAGGACGAGTGCGAGGGCGACGCTGAACCACCGAGGATCGGTCGCTCGGCGGAGCGCCAGGATGCCACCGAACACGAGCACGACGACGAGCCCGATGTTCGACTCCACCGTGAGGTACGCGAAGAAGTTGTTCCCGGCGATCGTCTGCGAGCTGAGCCCCCAGAACAGGCGATGAACGAGCGCGATCAGACAGATGGCGGCCGTGGCCAGGCGAAGCACGCCGAACGTGATCCGTGACCTCACCGTCTCGTGGGCTCCTCTCCGACGCGCGGGAACGTCATCCGGCGAGTCTACGGAGTGGGCCTGAGCGCGTGCGAACGGCGCCACCGGCGGTCGTCCGGCGTGATCGCCGAGAGCAGGGTCTCGTTGAGCTCGACGTGCTCGCGCTGCATTGTCGCCATGGTCTCGCGAGCGGAGTCCGTGAGCTCGACGAGCACCGCGCGGCGATCGGTCGGGTGCGGAGTGCGGCGCACGTGGGTCGATGGACCGTAGCGCTGCAGCATCGATTTCAGACCGATCAGGCGGGCGGCAGGCGGAGCACGTCCGGCGATTCGCCGCCGGTGAGGTCGTCGGCGATGCGGATGCTTCGGGCCAGGTCGTCGAGCGCGGGAATCAGGGTGCCGAACCGCTCTCGGTCGCCCCCGACCGCCGTGAGCGTGATCAGGTGTGAGCCGGTGTCCCACGTGTACGTCGCGAACGGCGGCTGAGCGGGCTGCGAGGGGAAGGACATCACGAGCTTCTCGCCGGCGCCGAGCACCGTGGTGAACGTCTCGGTGTCGTCGTACTCGATCGGCATCATCGCGCGAGCGCGGCGCACGTCGTTGGTCAGTTCCTGTGTGTTCGCCATCGCGACGACGAGCTCGGGGTCGGCCTTCCACGTCCACACCAGCACGCGGCCGTCCGCACGCTTCATCATCGCCGGGGCGAACTGGCTGACGATCCACGCGCCGGCGCCCGCCGCTCGGGGGAGCGGGTTCTGCCCTCGCTGCAGAGCCTGGCCCATCAGCATCCTGATCGCCGCTTTGCGATGCCGGCGTCCCTTCCAGCCGAACGAGTCGGTGACAGGGATCCAGAGCTGCGGGTCTGCGGAGCTGGTGATGCGCATGATCACACGGTAGAGGATGCTCCTCGGAGGCGGCTCAGCGCCGGGTGCTGCCACGGCGAGGGAGCCCGGCGCGTGGAGGTCGCTCAGGTAGAGTGGCCAGCGCCCGATCCCGGTCCCTCCGTACCCCGAAGGCTGCATATTCGTGACCTCCCCTGACGCTCCGCTGAAGATCCTCATCGGCTGCGACACCTTCGCCCCTGACATCAACGGGGCCGCACGGTTCGCTGAGCGCCTGGCCGCAGGGCTCGTGCAGCGCGGGCACGACGTGCACGTCGTCGCCCCGAACCGGAAGTACCGCAGAGCGGCCCCGGCCACCGAGGTCATCGAGGGCGAGCCGATGACGCTGCACCGTCTGCCGTCCGTCCGCTGGGCGCCGCACGACTGGCTGCGCTTCGTGTGGCCGTGGCGATCCAAGCACTATGCGCGCAAGGTGCTCGACCGGGTCAAGCCGGATGTCGTGCACATCCAGTCGCACATCGTGATCGGCCGTGGTCTCTCGCGCATCGCGCATCAACGCGGAATCCCTGTGATCGCGACCAACCACGTAATGGCCGAGAACATCCTCGACCACACCACGATGCCGAAGTTCGTCGACGACATCGTGCTGAAGTTCGCGTGGGCGGATGCCAAGCGCACGTTCGACCTCACCCGCGCGATCACCACCCCGACCCGCCGCGCAGCCGACTTCCTCGAGCGCACGGTCGAGGTCAGCGGCGTGATTCCGGTGAGCTGCGGCATCGACCGCACGCAGTACACCCCGACGATGGGGCAGCGCGAGAAGAACCGGATGGTCTTCGTCGGCCGCCTGACCGCTGAGAAGCAGGTCGAGGTCATCCTCGAGGCCATGACGAAGCTCGACCCCGCGCTCGATGTCAGCTTCGACATCGTGGGCGGCGGAGATCAGCGCAAGAGCCTCGAACGACTCACCGGCGAGCTCGGCCTGTCCGATCGCGTCACGTTCCACGGCCGAACGACCGATGAGGAGCTTCGCGCCGTGCTGTCGCGCGCGAGCCTGTTCGTCATCGCCTCGATCGCCGAACTGCAGTCCATCGCGACGATGGAGGCGATGGCATCCGCCCTGCCGGTCGTCGCCGCCGATGCCGTCGCCCTTCCGCACCTCGTGCACGACGGCGAGAACGGGTACCTCTTCGAGCCGGGCAACGCGAACGAGCTCGCCGCGCGCCTGACCGACGTCTTCACGGCTGAGCCAACGGAGTACGAGCGGATGCAGCAGGCATCCCTGGACGGCGTCATCGTGCACGACATCAACCGCACGCTCGACACGTTCGAGGCGCTGTACCGCGACCAGCCGCTGCCGAAGTAGCGGAGCGGTCCGATGCACATCGTCTTCTTCGGCGATCAGCACCTCGCGTCCCTGGGCGGGGCGCAGGTGTCGATGCGGCTGCAGAAGCAGTACCTCGAGCGCGCAGGGCACACGGTGACGGTGGTCGCGCCGAAGATGCACAACGGCAGCGTCTTCGGATGGCCGAACCCCTTCGACCTCCCCTCCATCCCGATAACCCTCGACCGCGAGTACTCGATGTCGTGGCCGGGTCGTCGCACCGACCGGTTCCTCGACCGGACGTTCGCGCTGCATCCGCCGGTCGATCTCGTGCACGTGCAGGCCGATTTCTGGGGGGCGTTCATCGGCCACCGGTTCGCCCACCGCCACGGCATCCCCGTCGTCCACACGATGCACAACCGGGTCGACGTCGGCATGGCCGCTGTCACACCGCTGCACCGGCAGGTGCTCGCCGTGCTCAATCTGTGGCGGCGGCAGTCGATGCGCGGCATCGGCCGACCCGTCTCGGGCAGCGACGGCTGGGCGTTCCTGCGCGGCATCGCTCAGGGCTCCAGCGCCGTCACGGCGCCGTCAGGGCACTTCGCTCGTCGGCTCGAGCAGCACGACGTGTTCCCGAACGTCGACGTCGTCTGGAACGGCATCGACGACGAACTCCTCGCTTCGGTGCTCGCCGAGAAACCATCATCGAAGCGAGACACCACGCCAGACATGGGGTCTCGTGCAGGAAGCGATGTCTCGCCGGCGCGCCGCCCCCGATTCATCTGGCTCGGGCGCATGAGCCCCGAGAAGCGACTCCTGACGTTCCTCGAGGCGGTCGTCATGTCGCAGGTGGATGCCGACATCGAGGTCATCGGCGGTGGAGGGCAGCTGCGCGCGGCGGAGAGGATCGCCAAGGGGCACGCCGGCATCCGATTCGTCGGACGCCTTCCCTATGCCGAGACGCTTACGCGGATCGCGGCAGCGGATGCCGTCGTGCAGACCTCGATCGGATTCGAGACGCAGGGCATGACGCCATTCGAGGCGGCCGCCCTCGGCACGCCGACCATCGTCAGCGACCCCGACATCGCCGCCGAGCTTCGAAGTGGACTGTGGGCCGTCCCGGACGGTTCCGTCAGCGCGCTCGCCGCGACGCTGAGGGCGGCGGCATCCGAGATCCGAAACGGAGAAGCGCCGACGCCCGACCCCGAGGTCGCCGAGGCCTTCCGCCAGTCGTCTCGTACCGCAGCGATGGTCGAGATATACGAGCGCGTTCTCGCGGCCGGCTGAGGCTCGGAGGATACGCTGGGCCGATGAGCAGCCCTGCGCCCTCCACCGACCGGATGCTCTCCCCGAGCCTGCGCGTGCTGCTGGCGCTCGCAGCGACCGTGGTCGTGATCGCCGGTCTCTCGTTCGCCCGCGAAGTGGTCGGACCCATCGCCCTGGCGATGGTGATCGTCATCATCTGCGAGCCGGTGCGGATGCCGCTGATGCGCCGCGGGCTGCCGTCGTGGCTGGGCTCGACGATCGTGATCGCGCTGGCCTACGTGATCCTGCTGGCGATGGGCGCCCTGCTGTGGTTCGCCGGCAATCAGTTCGCGCATCTCGTCGTCGGTCTCACCTCGGACGGCCAGGTGACCCGCCAGCTCGACCTGTTCGTCGCGTGGCTGAACGATGTCGGGTTCGGCCAGGAGGCGACGGATGCCGTCACGGCCCTGCTCGCCCCCGCCAACCTGATGCGGCTCGTGCAGAACGTCGGCGGCACGGTCGTCGCCGTCGCCACGGCACTGTTCTTCGTCTTCGCATACATCATCTTCATGACGGTGGATGCTGCCCGCTACCGCCACGCGCCCGCTGTGTTCGGTGCGACCCGCAGCCACGTCATCGGCCGCATCGCGTTCCTCAACCGCGGCATCCGCCGGTACTACGTCGTCAACGCAGCCTTCGGCGCGATCGTGGCGATCATCGACGGACTCGCCCTGTGGTGGATGGGTGTTCCGGCGCCGATCGTCTGGGCGATTCTCGCGTTCGTGACGAATTTCATCCCGAACATCGGCTTCATCCTGGGGTTGGTGCCGCCGGCGATCCTCGCCTACGCCGTCGGCGGCTGGCCGCTGCTGCTCGGCGTGATCGCGGTCTACTGCGTCGTCAACGTCGTGCTGCAGGTGCTCGTGCAGCCGAAGTTCGTGAGCGATGCCGTGGATCTCAGCCTCACGCTGAGCTTCTTCTCGGTGATCTTCTGGACCTTCGTGATCGGGCCGCTCGGGGCGATCCTGTCGATCCCGCTGACCCTGCTGGCCCGAGCCCTGATCCTCGAGGGCAACCCCGATGCGCTGTGGTTGCGCTGGGTCAGCGGCGATCGGACGGCTGTTCCTCCGCCGCCGGAGCCGGAGCCGGTGCTCGTGCGTCCGCGCCGACGGCGCCGCTGGATCTGGCAGCGCTGAGCGCACTAGAGGCGGGCTCAGCGGTAAGAGCCCGGCTGGGCGGAGACGCCTACGACGTCGTGCTCGGCGACCCGGGTCCAGTCCGTCGCGACCGGACGGAAGCCGTCGCGGTGAACCTCGATGAACGTGGCGATGAGTCCGATGAGGGCGAGTGCTGCGAGAAGGATGATGAGGATCATGGCAGAAAAGCTACGCTTGTCTGATTCATGCCACGAGTGGCAGGATGGACAATGACGAGCGGAAAACTGCCAATCCGATTTCCCGCACTGCGAGGGAGCATCCATGAAGACCGTCGCCTGCATCATCCAGAACGGATTCGCGCCGTTCGAGTTCGGCGTCGCCTGCGAGGCGTTCGGTCTCGACCGGTCGGATGACGGGGTCCCGAACTTCGACTTCCGGGTCGTCGCGGCCGAGATCGGACCCGTCGTCTCGAAGATCGGCGGCTTCTCCGTCAATGTCGAGCACGACCTCTCGTTCGCGTACGAAGCCGACCTCGTCGTCGTGTGCCCGATTCCGCGGGAGTGGTGGGGCAGTACCGATCCGCGCGTGCTCGATGCCGTGCGGGATGCCGCCGACCGGGATGCGTGGTTGCTGAGCGTCTGCAGCGGATCCTTCGTCCTCGGCGAGGCCGGGGTGCTCGACGGACGCCGTGCGACGACGCACTGGATGTACGCGGATGCCATGGCGGCGATGTTCCCGCAGGTCGCCATCGACCCCGACGTGCTGTACGTGCAGGACGGGCGCATCATCACGAGCGCCGGCACCGCCGCGGGCCTCGACGCCTGCCTGCATCTGCTGCGGCAGGAGCTCGGCGCCGAGCTCACCAACCGGATCGCACGGCGCATGGTCGTCCCGCCGCAGCGCGACGGCGGTCAGGCGCAGTTCATCGACCGTCCTCTCCCGATCGACCACGGCGATGCGCTCGCCGATGTCACCACCTGGGCGCTGGAGAACCTGCGCGACGACCTGACCGTCGAACACCTCGCATCGCGCGCGCTGATGTCGCCGCGCACGTTCGCGCGCAGATTCAAGGCCGAGCACGGTGCGACTCCGGCCGCCTGGCTCGCTCGCCAACGGATCATCCAGGCGCAGCGGATGCTCGAGCGCACCGACCTCGCGCTGGACGAGATCGCGGTCGAGTGCGGGTTCGGCTCAGCGGCGGTGCTGCGGCAGAACTTCGCGCGCGTGCTCGGCACGACACCGACGGCGTACCGTGCGACGTTCTCGTGCGTGACGGCGGGCGCGGTGGCCTGACCGCGCGGTCCCAGCCCAGTGCGCTCAGCCCAGTGCGCTCAGCCCAGTGCGCTCAGCCCAGTGTGCTCAGCCCCAGTGGCCGGGCGCGGTGAGGTTGGACTCGGTGATCTCGACGCCGTGGTCTCCGATGTCGGCGACGCAGTACAGCAGCGACTGCGTCGGATACCCGTGCGGTCGGTTGTCGCGGATGATCGCGGCGTCATCGGTCGGATCCAGCTCTGCGGATGCCGCGAGCAGGTCGATCCACCGCTGCTCCCAGTCGTCCGCCCGCGCAGCGCGTGCTCGAAACTCCGGCAGCCAGCGGGCGATGCGAGCGGTCGCCGGGTCATCCAACCCGTCATGCGCGATCATGTGCACCCCGTGCGGCACCGGCGTCTCGGTGAGCTCCTGCCCGTCCCAGGACAGCACGCGCGCGGCATCCGGGCTGACCTCGAGCAGGTTGAAGCCGTGCATCGGCAGCGGGCCTGCGGGGGAGCGACCGGCGACCGATTCCAGGGCGAGGCTGCCGCGACTGCGCACCTGGTCCTCCGGCAGACCGAGCACGTCGGCGCGGTTCAGCAGCACAGCGAGGCGGTGCGTCGTCCGGTCGACGGCGAGCCATGCGCCTCCGGCTCGGCGATCACGGATGCCGATCACGCCCGGGTACTGCTCTGGCCACCATGGGCCGAGCGAATCCCACGCGCGTTCGGGGTCTTCGTCCCGCACGGCGAGCAGCCGGGAGCCGATGGTTCCATTGGTCGCCTGCTCTGCGACATCGATCACGACCGTGCACACGCTTCGAGTCTATGTCGGCGTACGATCTGCGGATCCCTGCCCGATACGCGGGCTGATCGGCCGCATTCCTCCGCTGATCGTGAACTGTTCGGCGGATCGGGGTCCCGCCAGCCCGGTCCGTACGGCGCTGGGGCAGAATCGAACCATGAACATCGTCGTCGGAGTCACAGGCGGCATCGCCGCGTACAAGACGGTGCAGCTGGTGCGGCTGCTGATCAAGGCCGGCCACGAGGTGACGGTCATCCCCACGGAGGATGCGCTCCGCTTCGTCGGGCTCCCGACCTGGGAGGCCATCAGCCGCAACACCGTCACGACCAGCGTGCACGACGACGTCGCCCGCGTTCGGCACGTCGCCCTGGGCCAGGCTGCCGATCTCGTCATCGTCGCCCCGGCCACCGCGAACACGATCGCGAGGATGACCGCCGGTCTCGCCGACGACCTGCTCGGCACCACGCTGCTCGCAACGACCGCCCCTGTGGCGATCGCCCCGGCGATGCATACCGAGATGTGGCGGCATCCGTCCACGCAGGCGAACATCGAAATCCTCCGAGAACGCGGCGTGCACATCCTCGGCCCCGGTGATGGCGAGCTGACCGGCGGCGATTCGGGACCAGGGCGGATGCTGGAACCCGAGGAGCTCTTCGACGAAGCACTCGCCCTGCTCGCGCCGCAGGACCTCGCCGGCCGCACTGTCGCCGTGTCCGCCGGCGGCACGCGCGAGCCCATCGACCCGGTGCGCTTCCTCGGCAACCGTTCGAGCGGGCGGCAGGGGGTCGCACTCGCTGCAGAAGCCGCAGCCCGCGGCGCTCGCGTCATTTTGGTCGCCGCGAACATCTCGGGCGATGTGCTCGCCGCGGCGAAGCATCCGCAGATCGACGTCCGCCTCGTCGGCACGGCCGCCGAGCTCGGCGATGCGATGAGGGATGCGGCGGCATCCGCCGCCGTCGTCGTCATGGCCGCCGCGGTCGCCGACTACCGGCCAGCGCGCGCATCGGATCAGAAGCTCACTAAGGAGGAGGGCGTCCTCGATCGCATCGATCTCGTCGAGAACGACGACATCGTCGCCGGGCTCGCAGCATCTCGGCCCGACGGGCAGGTGATCGTCGCCTTCGCGGCCGAGACGCTGACCGACCCGGCGGCCCGCCGCGAGCGAGCCGCGCGCAAGAGGGAGCGCAAGGGCGTCGACCTGCTCGCGGTGAACCGTGCCGACGCCGAGCACGGGTTCGAGAACGCGGACAACGCGGTCGAGGTGATCGGCGATCGCGGCGTGGTCGTCGCGTCCGCCGCCGGCTCGAAGCCGGAAGTCGCTCGCGCGATCTGGGACGCAGTGGTAAACTTGAGTCAATAACGCTCAACTTTGTAAGGAGTCCTCCAGGAGGAAGCAGATGACCACGCCCGCACAAGACGACCAGCAGTCCGCCCTCGAGCAGTTCGGCATCAACCTGACCGACCGCGCCCGTCAGGGAAAGCTCGACCCGGTGATCGGACGCGACAGCGAGATCCGCCGCGTCAGCCAGGTGCTCACCCGCCGCACGAAGAACAATCCCGTACTGATCGGTGAACCGGGCGTCGGCAAGACCGCCGTCGTCGAAGGCCTCGCACAGCGCATCGTCGCGGGCGACGTCGCCGAGTCCCTCAAGGACAAGGAGCTCGTCTCGCTCGACATCTCCGCCCTGGTCGCCGGCGCGATGTACCGCGGGCAGTTCGAGGAGCGTCTGAAGAGCGTGCTGAAGGAGATCACCGAGTCCGACGGCAAGGTCATCACCTTCATCGACGAGCTGCACACGCTCATGGGCGCCGGCGGTGGTGAGGGTTCGGTCGCGGCATCCAACATGCTCAAGCCCATGCTCGCCCGCGGCGAGCTGCATCTGATCGGCGCGACGACGCTCAACGAGTACCGCGAGTACATCGAGAAGGATGCCGCACTCGAGCGGCGCTTCCAGCAGGTGTACGTCGGCGAGCCGTCCGTCGAGGACACCATCGCGATCCTCCGCGGGCTGAAGGGACGCTACGAAGCGCACCACGGCGTGATCATCTCCGACAGCGCGCTCGTCGCTGCCGCCGCGCTGTCCAATCGCTATCTGCCGGCGCGACAGTTGCCCGACAAGGCCATCGACCTGATCGACGAGGCCATGTCGCGTCTGAAGATGGAGATCGACTCGTCGCCGGTCGAGATCGACCAGCTCAAGCGCCAGGTCGACCGGATGAAGCTCGAAGAGCTCGCCCTGAAGCGCGAGAAGGATGCCGCGTCCAAGGAGCGCCTGGTCGCGCTGCGCGAGCAACTCAGTGAGCTGGAGCGCGAACTCGCCGGTCTCGAGGAGCGCTGGGCGCGCGAGCGGTCGGGCCTGAACCGCGTGGGCGAGTTGAAGAAGCAGCTCGATGACGCAGCCACGCAGCGCGACCTCGCCATCCGCGAGGGCGACTACACCAAGGCATCCAAGCTCGAGTACGAGACGATCAAGCGGCTCGAGCGCGACATCGCCGAAGCGGAGCAGGCCGAGGTCGCCCGCGCCGAGTCGGGCGAGGGTCGCATGGTCAACGAGCAGGTGACCGACGAGGACATCGCTGCCGTCATCGCCGCGTGGACCGGCATCCCCGTCGGGCGCCTCCTGCAGGGCGAGAGCGAGAAGCTGCTGCACCTCGAGAGCGAGCTGGGTCGGCGCCTGATCGGGCAGAAGGATGCCGTGAAGGCCGTGTCGGATGCCGTGCGCCGATCGCGCGCGGGCATCAGCGACCCCGGTCGCCCGACGGGTTCGTTCCTGTTCCTCGGCCCGACCGGCGTCGGCAAGACCGAGCTCGCCAAGGCGCTCGCCGAGTTCCTCTTCGACGACGAGCACGCCATGGTGCGCATCGACATGTCGGAGTACGGCGAGAAGCACACCGTCTCGCGGCTCGTCGGCGCCCCTCCCGGGTACGTCGGATACGAGCAGGGCGGTCAGCTCACGGAGGCCGTGCGGCGCAGGCCGTACAGCGTCGTGCTGCTCGACGAGGTCGAGAAGGCGCACGCCGAGGTGTTCGACGTGCTGCTGCAAGTGCTCGACGATGGCCGTCTCACCGACGGACAGGGCCGAACGGTCGACTTCTCGAACGTCATCCTCATCCTCACCTCGAACATCGGCTCGCCGATCCTCATCGACCCGGTGATGTCCGACGACGACAAGCGCGACGCGGTCATGGCGCTCGTGCGGCAGGCGTTCCGGCCGGAGTTCCTGAACAGGCTCGACGATGTCGTGATGTTCCAGGCCCTGTCGGAGGACGACCTGGCGCAGATCGTCGAGCTCTCCGTCGACCAGTTGCAACAGCGGCTGCACGATCGCCGGCTCACCCTCGCCGTCACGCCCGATGCCCGCTCGTGGCTCGCCCAGCGCGGCTACGACCCCGTGTACGGTGCCCGCCCGCTGCGCCGGCTCATCACCAACGAGGTGCAGAACAAGCTCGCGACGGCGCTGCTCTCGGGCGGAGTGCGCGACGGCGACACCGTGCGCGTCGATGTCGCGGCCGACGGCACGGGGCTGGTGCTGACCGCCGGCTGACGCCGGCATCCTGCACATATGTCAGTGCGGATCACGGATGCATGCGCGCAGTTGCGGTTCGGGTCTGACAAGTGTGATCCGTGCTGACAAGTGTCGGGTGCATCTGGTCGACTGATCGTCGCGCCTTCGGGTTCTGTAAAGAACAGCCGTTCTTTCGCGCCTGAGTCCGTGAAACACGGCCTTGCGCCGACGCGCCCGTCGATAGAGTCTCGTCTCATGTGTGTCGGCGACGGACCGTTCTGTCGCCGATGAGAGACAGGGAGCTGTGATGACGCAGATCGGCATCGTGCGTGAGCAGGACGGTGAGACGCGGGTCGCCGCGACGCCGCAGACCGTGGGCGCGCTGCGCAAGATCGGCTACGACATCGTGGTCGAAGCGGGGGCGGGCGTCGCATCCGCTTATCCGGATGCCGCGTACGCCGAGGCCGGCGCGCAGATCGTCGCAGCTGAGGATGCCTGGGCGTCGCCGATCCTGCTGAAGGTGAACGCCCCCACGGATGCCGAGATCACCAGGATCGCTGATGGCGCCACGCTCATCGCGCAGCTGAGCCCGAACCTGCGCCCTGAACTGCGGCAGGCGCTCGCAACGCGCGGCATCACGGCGCTCGCGCTCGATGCGGTGCCGCGCATCTCGCGCGCGCAGTCGATGGACGTGCTCAGCTCGATGTCGAACATCTCCGGCTACCGCGCGGTCGTCGAGGCGGCCAACGAGTTCGGCCGATTCTTCACCGGCCAGGTCACGGCGGCGGGCAAAGTTCCGCCGGCCAAGGTGCTCGTCGCGGGTGCCGGCGTCGCCGGTCTCGCGGCGATCGGCGCGGCATCGAGCCTCGGCGCGATCGTGCGGGCGACCGACCCTCGGCCCGAGGTCGCCGACCAGGTGAAGTCCATCGGCGGCACCTACCTCGACGTCATCGTGCCAGAAGAGCAGAAAGAGGTCTCGAGCGACGGCTACGCCAAGGCGACCAGCGAGGCCTACGACCGCCGCGCCGCCGAGCTGTACTCCGAGCAGGCGGCCGACGTCGACATCATCATCACCACCGCGCTGATCCCGGGCCGCGCCGCTCCCCGCCTCATCACGGCGGCGGATGTCGCGAGCATGAAACCGGGAAGCGTCATCGTCGACATGGCCGCGGCCCAGGGCGGCAACGTCGAGGGTTCGGTGGCGGGGCAGCGGGTCGTCACGGCGAACGGCGTGATCATCCTCGGCTACACCGACCTCGCTGGCCGCCTGCCCACGCAGGCGTCGCAGCTGTACGGCACCAACCTCGTCAACCTGCTGAAGCTGCTGACACCGGGCAAGGACGGACGACTCGTCCTCGATTTCGATGACGTCGTCCAGCGGTCCGTGACGGTCGTTCGCGACGGCGAGGAGACCTGGCCACCACCACCGGTGCAGGTGTCGGCCGCGCCGGTCGCGAAGGCTGCCTCTTCGACCGCCGAGCCCGTGGAGGCGAAGAAGAAGCCCCTCTCCGCCGGGGCGAAGGTCGGCCTGATCGCGGCCGGCATCGTCGCCCTCTTCCTGGTGAACGCGTTCGCCCCGGCGCCGCTGCCGCAGCACTTCACGGTGCTGATGCTGTCGGTCGTGGTCGGCTTCTACGTCATCGGCAAGGTCTCCCACGCGCTGCACACGCCGCTCATGAGCGTCACCAACGCCATCTCGGGCATCATCATCGTCGGCGCGATCGTCCAGATAACGACGCCCAACCTGCTGGTGCAGATCCTCTCCGCAGTCGCCGTGCTCGTGGCATCCATCAACATCTTCGGAGGGTTCGCGGTCACCCGCCGAATGCTGAAGATGTTCTCGAAGGGAGCAGAGCGTTGAGCGCCCTGGAGATCTCCGCGTCCGTCGCCGGCGCCGCCTACATCGTCGCCGCGCTGCTGTTCATCATGAGCCTGGCCGGACTCAGCCGTCACGAGTCCTCGCGCGCCGGCGTCACCTACGGCATGGTCGGCATGGCCATCGCTCTCGTCGCGACCATCTGGGTCACCCTGCAGGGAGCCTGGGGTCAGCCACAGGCGATCGTCGGTCTCGTGCTGCTGCTCGTCGCGATGCTCGTCGGCGCCGTGATCGGGCTGTGGCGCGCTCGCAGCGTCGAGATGACCGGGATGCCGGAGCTCATCGCCCTGCTGCACAGCTTCGTCGGTCTCGCCGCCGTCCTCGTCGGCTGGAACGGGCATCTGCACGCTCCCGGTCTCACCGGCGCTCTCGCCGATATCCACCACGCCGAGGTCTTCATCGGCATCTTCATCGGTGGCGTGACCTTCACCGGGTCGATCGTCGCGTTCCTCAAGCTGTCCGGCCGGATCTCGTCGAAGCCGCTGATGCTGCCGGGCAAGAACGTGCTGAACCTCGGCGCGATCGTCGTGTTCATCGCACTCACCGTCTGGTACGTGGTGATGCCGTCGCTCGTGCTGCTGATCGTCGTCACGCTGCTCGCGCTCGCGCTGGGTTGGCACCTCGTGGCATCCATCGGCGGTGGCGACATGCCCGTGGTCGTCTCGATGCTCAACAGTTACTCGGGTTGGGCGGCGGCCGCTGCCGGATTCCTGCTGAACAACGACCTGCTGATCGTGACCGGTGCGCTGGTCGGATCTTCCGGTGCGTATCTGTCGTACATCATGTGCAAGGCGATGAACCGGTCGTTCATCTCGGTGATCGCCGGCGGATTCGGGATCGCCGCTCCGACATCGGACGACGTCGACCACGGCGAGCACCGCGAGGTGGATGCCGAGACCGTCGCCGACATGCTCGCGAACGCCTCTTCGGTCGTCATCACCCCGGGCTACGGCATGGCGGTCGCGCAGGCGCAGTATCCGGTCGCCGAGCTGACGCAGAAGCTGCGGGATCGCGGCGTGGACGTGAAGTTCGGCATCCATCCTGTCGCCGGTCGCCTGCCCGGACACATGAACGTGCTGCTCGCCGAGGCGAAGGTGCCGTACGACATCGTGCTCGAGATGGACGAGATCAACGATGACCTGGCATCCACCGCCGTCGTCCTCGTGATCGGCGCGAACGACACCGTCAACCCGGCCGCCGCGGAGGACCCGTCGAGTCCCATCGCGGGGATGCCGGTACTGCGCGTCTGGGAGGCCGAGAACGTCGTCGTCTTCAAGCGCTCGATGGCCTCGGGGTACGCCGGAGTGCAGAACCCGCTGTTCTTCCGCGAGAATGCGCAGATGCTGTTCGGCGACGCGAAGGAGCGGGTGGACGACATCCTGCGGGCGCTGTAGTCGTCCGGCCGCGGGCGTCCAGGTACGCTCGGGGCCATGAGACTCTCCGGCTGGCGGTTCGTTCGCGTGTTCCACTGGATCGCGCCGGTGCTGTCGGTCTTCCTCATCGTCTTCGGCCGAGGATTCTTCGGCGCCCCGCTGGGGTGGATGACGGCGATCGGCATCTTCATCGGCCCACTGGTCGTCATCGCGATGTACGTTCCGCCGATCATCGTCGTCTTCGACCGCGACGCGAGGGCAGGTCGCAGCACGCGGCTGTTCTACGACATCGCGAGCTGGGTCACCTGGGCGGCGCTGCTGGTGATGATGTTCACGCTCGAAGACGGCGGGGACGCACCACCCTTCGGGTCCGTGGTCTCTACGTGGGGCTGGATGAGCAGCGAGGCGTCGTCTGTCGTGTTCGCGTCCGCGGTCGTGGTCGCGTTCGTCGGCTGGCTCGCCACGCTCGCGGCGGCCGTCGCCGGCGTCGTGCAGTCGCGGACCGCGTAGTCACGGCGCCCTGCGCGCGAGACATCACTTCCTGCGCGAGACATCACTCCTGCAGTGGTTTCTCGAGCGGATGATGATGTCTCGCGGATGGCCCCTACCGCCCGGTGAACTCCGGCTTCCGCTTCTGCTGGAAGGCCGCGAACCCCTCGCGGTAATCGGCGGTGTCGCGCAGGGCCGCCTGGTTCTTGTTCTCGACGGCGACGGCATCCCACAGTGCGAGGCGCTCGTCGCGCAGTCGGGCGACGAGCCTCTTGCTCGCGAGGAACGATTGCGTCGCGCCGACGGCGGCTCGGGATGCCGCATCCTCCGTCGCTTGCTGAACTTCAGAAGCCGGCAGCACCTGCGAGAACAGTCCTGATTGCACGGCCTCGGAACCGCTCATGAGCCGGCCCGCGTAGATGAGGTCGAGGGTCTTGTGGGCACCGAGGCGCTCGAAGAACAGCGCATGGCCGCCGGAGTCGAGCGTCGCGCCGAGCGCGGCGAACGGCGAGCCGATCTTCGCGGTGTCGGCGACGTAGACGACGTCCGTGGCGATCAGCAGACCGAGCCCGATGCCGAGGCATGCGCCGTGCGCGGCGGCGAAGGTCGGAGCGGGGAACGCCGACATCTTCTGCAGCAGCGGGGTGACGCGGTCGCCGAGGAATCCGACCACATCGTCGGTCGCGGGGTCGACGCCCGCGATATCGCGGCCGGCGCAGAACCCTGGCCCTTCGCCGCGCAGAACCAGGGCGCGCACGCCGGCCGTCTCGGCGTCGTCGTACGCCGTTCCGAGATCGTCGAGTGCTCGGGCATCCAGCGCGTTGCGCTTCTCGGGTGCGTTCAACACGACGTGCGCGACGTCGCCGGTGATGGTCAGGTCGATCACGGTGACTCCTCAGGCGTCGTAGTCGACGACGACTCTCTCAGTGGTCGGGTGGGACTGGCAGGTCAGCACATAGCCGTTCTCGATCTCGTCCGGCTCGAGCGCGAAGTTCTGGGTCATGCGAACCTCGCCGGAAGTCAGGCGCGCGCGACAGGTTCCGCACACGCCTCCGGCGCACGCGAACGGCACGTCGCCGCGGACGCGGAGCGCGGCATCCAGGATCGCCTCGTTCGCCGGGACCGGTGACAGGGCCGTCGACGACAGGCCGTCGAGCGTGAACTCGATCGTCCGCACCTCGTCGCCCTTGTCGATCACGACGGGGCGGCCGCGATCGACGCGCGGTCCGTCGGCGTCGCTCGTGAAGAGTTCGAAGCGGACGCTGCCGGCCGGAACGCCCCGACGTTCGAGCGTGTCGCGGCACAGGGCGACGAGGTCGAACGGCCCGCACAGGAACCATTCGGTCACGCTTTCGGGAGGAATCAGCCCGTCCAGGATCGCGCCGAGCTTCTCGGCGTCGATGCGTCCGGAGAGGAGGGGAGCCGTGCGCTGCTCGCGCGAGAGCACGTGGTGCAGGGCGAGCCGCGACGGGTAGCGGTCCTTGAGGTCGGCGAGGTCGTCGAGGAACATGACGTCCTGCGTGGCGCGGTTCGTGTAGACGAGGCTGAACTGCGCTGTCGGTGAGGATGCCAGCACGTGAGCGGCCAGCGCCATCATCGGCGTCACGCCGGAGCCGGCGGCGATGCCGGCGATGTGCGCGTGGTCGAGGTCGGGGAGGTTCGTCGTGAATCTGCCCTCGGGGCTCATGACTTCGATGCGGTCACCCGGCTTGAGGTTCTCGTGCGCCCACACCGAGAACAGCCCGCCGAGGTCGCGCTTGATGCCGACCGAGATGCTGCCATCCGTCGGCGGGCGGCAGATCGAGTAGCTGCGACGCACCTCGTGCCCCTCGACGTGGACGCGCAGCGCCACGTACTGGCCGGGCAGGTACTGATAGTCGTCGTGCAGTTCGGACGGAACCGCGAAGGTCACCTCGATGCTCTCGGCGGTCAGCGGCCGGACGTCTGCGACTTCGAGCTCATGGAAGCGTCCGCGGCGACGGGTGGGTGCTGTCGTGTTCATAGGACTTTGAAGTGGTCGAAGGGTTCGAGGCAGGCGCGGCATTCGTGGAGCGCCTTGCACGAGGTGGACCCGAAGCGGGAGACCTCGCGGGTGTCGATCGATCCGCAGCGCGGGCACTTCACGGCGAGGCGGAGCCTGATCGGTCCCTGCCGCACCGCCGCGCGGCCGTTCGGGGGAGCGATGCCGAACTCGGTGAGCTTGCGCTTGCCGGCATCCGTCATCCAGTCGGTCGTCCACGCCGGCGACAGCGTCGTTCGCACGTCGACCGCCCCGAAGCCGGCGGCGGTGAGCGCGAGGATCACGTCGTCGCGCATGGTGTCGAGCGCGGGGCATCCGCTGTATGTAGGCGTGAGCGTGACGGTCACGCGCTCGCCGTCCACCGTCACGTCTCGCAGGACGCCGAGGTCTTCGATCGTCAGGACGGGAACCTCGGGGTCGGTGACGGTCGCGGCGACGCGCCACGCCTCTTCCCGTCGTGTCGTCGTCGTCACCATGTCGCCCCCGGATGCTGCCTGGCGAGCACCTGCATCTCGGCGAGGATGCGCGAGAGGGCGGGGAAGTGGCTGCCGCGCCGCCCGCCGGCGGACGACGGCTGGCCGTCAGGAACGTCGAGTTCGGCCTCGGTGAAGACCGTGTCGATCGCAGCGTCGAATCCGGCTCGAAGCGTCGACGGACGCACGGCGATGCCTTCGAGCTCGTCGATGAGCGGCTCGTCGCGGAACAGCTCGTCGACGTACGGCCACACCGCGGCGACCCCGGCGATCATACGGCGGCGCGACTCGTCGGTGCCGCCGGCGAGGCGGAGCGTCCACTGCACGGCGTGGTCGCGGTGATAGTCGACCTCCTTGAGCGACTTCTCAGCGATCGCCGCCAGGGTCACGTCGTTCGAGAGGCGCAGTGCGGAGTACAGCTCGAAGAGATACGCGGATGCCGCGAGCTGCCGCGCGATCGTCTGTGCGAAGTCGCCGTTCGGCTGCTCGAAGAGCCAGGCGCTGCGGAACTCCGGCTCATCGCGGAAGTAGGCCAGGTCGTCCTCGGTGCGCCCGTCGGCGGTGCCGGCGTAGCGGAGCAGGGAGCGCGCGTGGCCGAGCAGGTCGAGGGCGATGTTGCCCAGCGCGACGTCCTCTTCGAGTTCGGGGGCTCGGGCGATCCAGGCGCCGAGCTGCTGCGACAGGATGAGTGCGTCGTCGCCGAGCCAGAGCGCGTACTCGGCGACCTCTTTCGTCGCAACCGCGTCGGTGTCGCCTGCGAGCTCGGCGCTGAGTTCGAGTTCGTCGACCGTGACGGCGCCGTGCGGGTCGTCGTGCGAATCAGCGTGCGTCACAGGTGCGGCACCCCCTCGGATGCGGTGTAGTACACCGCATGGCGGTAGTTCTTGCCCGCCGGACTCTCGAAAAATGAGCCCTTCGCGTCAGGGTCGCTCGCGGTGATGGCATCCGACGGCACGACCCAGATCGACGTGCCCTCGCCTCGGCGGGTGTACAGGTCGCGGGCGTTGCGCACCGCGAGCTCGGCATCCGGAGCGTGCAGGGAGCCGGCGTGCACGTGGCTCATGCCGCGGTTCGCGCGGACGAACACCTCCCAGAGCGGCCAGGTCTCTGCGCCTGAAATCTCAGCACTCATGCCGCCACCTCATCACGCGCCGCCTGCTTGCGCGCGTACTCGGCCGCGGCCTCACGGACCCATGCGCCTTCTTCGTGCGCCTCGCGGCGTGCGCGCACGCGTTCGGCGTTCATCGGTCCGCGCCCGGCCAGCACCTCGAAGAACTCGGTCCAGTCGATCTCGCCGCCGACGTACTCCTGCTTCTCCTCGTCGAAGTGCAGCTCGGGGTCGGGAAGGGTGATGCCGAGGATCTCGGCCTGCGGAACCAGCATGCCGATGAAGCGCTGGCGCAGCTCGTCGTTCGAGAAGCGTTTGATGTTCCACGCCATCGACTGCGCGGAGTTCGGGGAGTCGCCGTCCGGCGGCCCGAACATCATCAGGCTCGGCCAGTACCAGCGGTTCACGGCATCCTGTGCCATCTCGCGCTGCGCCGGCGTGCCCTGCATCAGAGTCAGCAGGATCTCGAAACCCTGTCGCTGGTGGAACGACTCCTCTTTGCAGACGCGGATCATCGCGCGACCGTAGGGGCCGTACGAGCAACGGCAGAGCGGCACCTGATTCACGATCGCCGCGCCGTCGACGAGCCAGCCGATCGCGCCCATGTCGGCCCAGGTGGGGGTGGGGTAGTTGAAGATCGAGGAGTAGCGCGCGCGGCCGGTGATCAGCTGGTCGGTCATCTCGTCGCGAGTGATGCCGAGGGTCTGCGCGGCCGAGTACAGGTAGAGGCCGTGCCCTGCTTCGTCCTGAACCTTCGCCATGAGAATCGCCTTGCGCTTCAGGCTCGGCGCGCGGGTGATCCAGTTGCCCTCCGGCTGCATGCCGATGATCTCGGAGTGCGCATGCTGGCTGATCTGCCGGATGAGCGTCTTGCGGTAGGCATCCGGCATCCAGTCGCGCGGTTCGATGCGCGAGTCTGCGGCGATGAGCTCGTCGAAGCGTCGCTGCTCGGCGCTCGTCTCGTCGGCACTGATCTTTTCGGCGCTGGCCGTCTCGGTGGTTTCCTCGGTCACGGCGACTCCCTCGTCTTTACTGACCGTGCGTTCAGTAATTCTCGCACATACGCGGGAATCGCGCATCATCAGGGAGGCGCCTCGCGGCTACCCGGTTCGAATCCGGGGGCGCGGAACGCCGGCGGTGTGCCACAGCTGGTCGCGGTCCCACCACCTCGGCCCCCTGACCTCGGGCGCGCCGTGGTTCATGCGGATGCGCCATTCGGAGAGGTGGAGGTTGCGGTGGTGCCACCAGCACAGCAGGACGCCGTTGTCGGTGTGGGTCGGGCCGCCGTCGGCATGTTCGGTGACGTGATGGATCTCGCACCAGGATGCCGGGACGGTGCAGCCGGGGATGATGCATCCGCCGTCGCGGAGGGTGATCGCGCGCCGTTGGAGGGCGTTGAAGATGCGAGCAGTGGTGCCGAGGGCTGCGATGCGGCCGTTGTCGTCGAACAGGACGCGTTGGATGCCACCTGCACAGCCCGTCTGCGCCGCGACGCGGGAAGGGATGCGATCGCCGGTGTTCATCACGGTCGCCCACCCGCTGCCGGTGGCGTAGTCCTCGGCGGTGACGGTGACGACGAGGGTGGGTGCGGCGCCGCCGATGTCGGGGAACTGCCCCGCGCGTGCGGCGGCGTTCACGATCATCGCGAACGCGTCGTGCATCTTCTGTGTGCGCGTGCGCTCATCGACCCGTGCTTCACCATACGATTCGCCGTTCGGGGTGAACTCGTCGTCAGGACTCACTTCGAAGTGCACGCCGCCCGGCAGGCCGCCCCTGGTCGCGTCGTCTGGCCCGGCGACGCGGGGGTTGAGGATGCTGTCCTGCACCAGCTGCAGTTGCCCTGCCACCTCGGGCATGATGTCACCCCGAATCGGAACGCGACCATTTCGCTCACGCCCGATGAAGAAGCTGCGTCCCCGCGCCGCGGCCTTGTCCGCCGGCTCCGCCCCGTCCGGATCGAGATACGCGACCAGCACGCGCGACAGCATCCGCAGATCCTCCGGCAATGGCAACGGTGCCGTGCCTGTCTGCCTGTCGTCGTGGTCGCGGATGATTCCGCAGGCGAGGTCGGCGAGTTGACGGTCCGCTTCAATCCTGTCGTCGTCGAAGATGCGGTCGCGGGATTGCTCCAACGGCTCGATCGCCGCTAGAAGCCCGGCGACGCCGACCGTTCCCGACACCATCGCCTGGCGCAACTCCGGGTAGCGGGCGGGCACGAACTCGCCGCTCGACATTCCCCGGTTGCGGGTCAGGAGGCGGGCGGTCTTCACGATGCGGTTCGCGTCGCGGGTTTCCGAACGGGTCAGGACTCGCACCAGGTCGACCGGCCGCGTCCACCCGTACTTCAGGGTGATCTTGTCGTCGCGCATCGGTGCCGAGCGCTCGAGCACCTGCACGGTCGCCTCGACCTGCAGTCCTTCGATCCGCTTCTGGATGCGACCGCTGGCTTCGAGGAGGACGGCGATCTCAGCATCCGAGAGGCCGGGAACCTCTTCGCGTCCGAACGCATCACTGCTCGCCTCGTCGAGAGACCTGTCCAGGTCTTCGAGGTGAGCGACGATGCTGTTCATACCTCCATTCAACACGGGGCCACCGACATTCCGACCCGCAGAATCGGCCGATCAGAGGACTTTTCTGAAGAATATTGGTCGCGCTGCAGAAACTCGCAGACGCTACTGTTCTCGACAGCGTTTTCGCGATCAAGGCATCATGAGGCCATGGACCTCAACGCGCCTCAGGAGGCATCAGGTGATTCATGCGTGTTCTGTGAGATCGTCGCCGGACGCGTGCCGTGCGACAAGGTCGCCGAGGATGCTACGACCCTGGCGTTCATGGACATCGACCCGGGATCGGATGGCCACCTGCTCATCATCCCGAAACGCCACAGTGCCGACCTTCTCAGCGTTTCCCCCGAGGATCTGATCGCGACCACACTCGCCGCACAACGCATTGCGAAGGCCATGTACACCCGATTCGGTGCTGAAGGCGTGAACCTGCTCAACTGCAGCGGAGACGTCGGGTGGCAGACCGTCTTCCACTTCCACCTGCACGTGATTCCACGCTATCGGGACAAGAGCAAGGACCGAATGGAGTTGCCCTTCGAGCCGGGGATGCCGTCTGACGCCGATACCAGAGCGCAACTGGCGCGACTCCTCTCCGCAGCTCTGCACCGACCCGACTGAAATCGCCGGCTACTCCTTCGCAACCAGCGTCAGCACGTCGTAGGTCGCAACGGTCTCGTCGTTCTGATTGCGGATCACGGCATCCCACCGCACCTCGCCGTACTCGTCGGTCTCACGGGGCGTGATCTGCTTGGCGGTCAGCTCGACGCGGATGCTGTCACCCGGCGACACCGGAGTGATGAAGCGCAGGTTCTCCAGACCATAGTTGGCGAGCACGGGTCCAGGCTCCGGGTCGACGAACAGGCCAGCGGCCCACGAGACGAGCAGGTAGCCGTGCGCGACGCGCCCGGGGAAGAACGGGTTCGCGGCTGCCGCCTCCTCGTCCATGTGCGCGTAGAACGTGTCGCCGGTGAAATGGGCGAACGTCTCGATGTCGTCGAGCGTGACCTCGCGGGATGCCGAGGCGATCCGGTCGCCGATGCGCAACTGTGCGAGCGACTTCCGGAACGGGTGGGTGCCGTCGTCGATCGCAGCCGCGCCCGCGTGCCACACGCCGGTGATCGCGGTGAGCATCTCCGGCGACCCCTGCACGGCCGTCCGCTGCATGTGATGGAGCACCGCACGGATGCCGCCCAGTTCCTCGCCGCCGCCGGCGCGGCCGGGCCCGCCGTGCACGAGCCCCGGCATCGGCGATCCGTGACCGGTGGAGGAGCGGGCGTCGTCACGATCCAGGAAGAGCACGCGGCCGTTCCACGCGGCGACCCCAGCCATGATGGCGGCCGCGAAAGCAGAGTCGTGCGTCGCAATGCTCGTCACCAGCGACCCGCCGCCGCGGGCGACGATGTCGGATGCCTCTGCCACTGTGTCGTAGGTGATCAGCGACGACACCGGGCCGAACGCCTCCACCGTGTGGACGGCGTCGGCGCCCGCGTCGTCGAACCGCAGCAGTACGGGGTCGAAGAACGCGCCGTCGCGCGCCGGCGCGTCGACCGATCCGACCACGATCCGCCCGCCGCCCTCGACGAGTGCCTGCACCTGCCGCAGCACTTCGTCGCGCTGCTCGAGCGAGACGAGCGGCCCCATCGTGGTGCCCTCGTCACGCGGATCCCCGACGACCGTCTTGGCTTCGATGCGGGTGCGCACGGCGTCGACCACAGCATCCGCCTGACCGGTCGGAACGATCGCGCGACGGATCGCGGTGCACTTCTGGCCGGCCTTCGTCGTCATCTCGACGACGAGCTGGCGGACGTACGCGTCGAACTCCGGTGTGCCGGCGACGGCGTCGGGTCCGAGCACCGAAGCGTTGATCGAATCGGTCTCGGCCGTGAACCGCACCCCGGACGGTGTGCGGTTGCGCAGCGATGCTGCCGTGGATGCACTGCCGGTGAAACCCACGACGTCGCCCAGACGCAGTTCGTCGAACAGCGTCGGCACGCTGCCGCTCACGAGCTGCAGCGACCCGGCGGGCAGCAGGCCCGACTCGACGAGGATCCGCACCATCGCCTCGGTGACGTACCCGGTCGGGGTGGCCGGCTTGATCAGCGACGGCATGCCCGCCAGGAACGCCGGCGCGAACTTCTCCAACGGCCCCCACGCGGGGAAATTGAACGCGTTGATCTGCACCGCGACTCCCGGGAGGCGCGTGTAGATGTGCCGACCGAGGAAGCTGCCGTCCTTCGACAGCGGCTCGACAGCGCCGTCGACGTACACGTGCGCGTTCGGCAGCTCACGGCGTCCCTTGCCCGAGTACGCGAACAGAACGCCGATCCCGCCGTCGACATCGACCCACGAGTCGGCTTTCGTTGCGCCCGTGAGCGCGGAGAGCGCGTACAGCTCATCCTTGCGCTCCGTCAGGGCGAGGGCGAACTGCTTCAGCAGCAGCGCGCGCTGGTGGAATGTCAGCTCGCCGAGCGACGCCTGCCCCACCGTGCGGGCATGCTCGAGGGCGCCGGCGAGATCCAGCCCCTCCGTGCTGACGCGGGCGACCACCTGACCGGTCGACGCATCGCGCACGGCGGTCGCGTCGCCGGCGGGGGAGTCGGGGGTCCACCAGGCATCCTGCAGATAGCTCGGCAGGATCGTGGTTCCGGCGTCGGTCGAGCCGGGCATCTCCGTCGTGGTCACTGACGTCATGAGTTCTCCAGAGTCGAGTTCGGCCAGGTGTAGAAGCCTTCGCCGCTCTTGCGGCCGAGCTTTCCCTCCGAGACGAGCTGCCGCAGCAGCGCTGGAGGGGCGAAGCGTTCGCCGAGGGTCGTCTGCAGTTCCTCGGCGATGCCGAGGCGCACGTCGAGTCCGACGATGTCAGTGGTGCGCAGCGGGCCGACCGGATGCCGGTACCCGAGCTCCATCGCGCGGTCGATGTCCTCCGCCGACGCGACGCCGGATTCGAGCATCCGGATCGCCTCCAGCGCGAGCGCGACGCCGAGTCTGCTCGACGCGAGACCCGGGGAATCGCGCACGACGATCGGGGTCTTGCCGATGAGTTCCACCCAGCCGCGCGCACGCTCGACGAGTGCGGGGGCGGTCGCGGCGCCCTCGACGATCTCCACCAGGGCGGATGCCGGGACGGGATTGAAGAAGTGCAGACCCAGCACCTGCGATGGTCGGGCCACCGCTGACGCAAGCGAGTCGATCGAGATCGATGACGTGTTCGTCGCGATCGCGGCATCCGGGGCGGCGCCCTCGATTCGCAGGAGAGCATCGACCTTGAGCCTCCGGTCCTCCGGAACAGCCTCGACGACCAGCTCGCTGCCTGCGAAGTCCGCGATGTCACAGCCGACGTGCACGGCGGAGGCCAGCTCGTCGGCGCCGAGCCCCGTCGCCCCGCGCTCCACCGACCGCCTGATGCTGTCGCGGATGCGCTGACCCGCGGCATCCGCAGCCTCGTCGTCGCGTTCGACGACCACGACCTCGCAGCCGGCGAGCAGGAACGCGTGTGCGATGCCGGCGCCCATCCGGCCGCCTCCGAGAACCCCGACCTTCACCGGCGCCCCTTCCGCTCGAGGAACTCCGTCATGCGGCGCATCTTCTCCGGGCTCTCGAACAGCTCGGCCTGCAGATCCCCGTCGATGGCCGGGTGCGCGTCCCGCGGTGCGCGCAGCGCCGTCTTCGTGTGCCGGATCGCGAGCGGATCCGCCGCCGCGATGCGATCGGCGATGGCGTGCGCCGCAGAGAGAAGGTCGCCAGGGGCATGGATGCCCGACACCAGCCCGACGGCCAGCGCATCATCGGCGGTGACCGTCCGCCCGGTCAACAGCATCTCCGACGCGAGACCGTCACCGACGATCTCGCGCAGCCGCCAGGTCGCACCGGCCGCGGCCATGATGCCGAGATTCGGCTCCGGATTGCCGATCTTCAGGCGAGGCGTCGCGATGCGGATGTCGGCGGCGTACGCGAGCTCGGCTCCGCCGCCGAGGGCGTAACCGTCGAGCGCCGCGATCACCGGCATGGGCAGTTCGTGAATTCGGATGAAGGCCATCGCGTTGATGCCGCGATGCGCGTCCTCCGCCCTGCGGGCACGCAGCTGCGCGATGTCGGCGCCTGCGGCGAAGTCGTCGCCGCTGCCGGTGAGGATCAGGGTGCGCGGCTCGACTTCGAGCTCGGCGCACAGCAGATGCAGGGCGTCGATCATCTCGCGATCGATCGCGTTGCGCTTGTCGGGGCGATTCAGCTGCGCGATGACGCGATCGGGATGGCGATCGACGAGGAGTAGCGCATCGTCCATCGTTCCTCCTGACAGCATCGTCGGATCGTGATATTTTCTGAACGCTCGTTCAGTAATAGATTATCGCAAGGATGCCGCAACCCGGCAATCACCGGAACTCGCACACGCGAACCTGCCAGACTGGAACCGATGTCAGACCCCGACCAGACGCCCGCCCGGCGAGGACGCCCAGGCTACGACCGCGAGCAGATCCTCGAGATCGCCGCGCAGGTGTTCATCGAGCAGGGGTACGACGCGACCTCTGTGGCATCGCTCGCATCGCGCCTCGGGCTGTCGAAGTCGGCCCTGTACCACCACTTCGCCTCCAAGGAGGAGGTGCTCGAGGTCGCGCTGGACGAGGCGCTCGGCGGGCTCGAAGGAGTCCTGAGCGGTGTCGGCGACGGCTCGGCGCGCGATCGGTTGGAGCACGTGCTGCGCGGCGCGGTGCTCGTGCTCGTCGACAAGCTCGCCTACGTCACCCTTCTGCTGCGAGTGCGGGGCAACAGCGACGTAGAACGGGCTGCCCTCGAGCGCCGACGCGCGTTCGACCGCACGGTGACGGCGCTGGTCAGGGCCGCTCAGGCCGAAGGGACCGTGCGCAGCGACATTGATCCGTCGGTCGCCACGCGCCTGCTGTTCGGCATGGTCAACTCGATCGTCGAGTGGTACCGGCCGAGCGGCGGTGAAGGAGCGCAGGAGCTCGCGCGCGACGTGCTGGCCGTCGCCCTGAACGGGCTCGCCAAGCACTGACGCCTACGCCGAGGCGATGACGGTCTCGGCCAGCGGGCGGCGGACGCGGGGAGCGACCTCGCGCTGCTGCAGCTTCTCCGAAAGCGCAGACGCGTCGCCGATCTCGCCGAGTGCGATCACGGAGATCGGGGCGAACCGGTCTGAAACACCGGGCAGCGCGCGCAGCGCGTCGCGCTCGATCCCACCCATCTGGTGCACGAACAGACCGTCCGCATGGGCCTGGACCGACAGGTGTGCCACAGCCTGACCCAGGTCGTACTGCGCCCACGGGCGCGGGTTGCCGTCGGCATCCGATTCCTCGGCGAATGCGGCGATCAGCACCTGCGCGTCGCCCGCCCACTCGCGGTTGAAGCCCATCAGGGCGGCATCGATCGCGGCGTGCAGGTCGGTGCCCCGTCGGGCGACGATGAAGCGCCACGGCTGGGTGTTGCTGGCGGACGGCGCCCATCGTGCTGCCTCGAGAGCCGCGGCGAGCTTGTCCTCGTCGATCGGAGTCGACGGGTCGAAGGCGCGCGGACTCCAGCGCGTGGAGAGGACGTCGAGAAGCGGAACGGAGGTCGAAGCCGCACGCTCGAGGGTCGGAGTGCTCATGGGGGCCTTTCGGGGTCTGATCTCTGCTCAGACCCCGTCGTCCGCGTGACTCAGGATAGAACGGTCGCATGCATGCGCATATTCCCGTGTCGCTCCGTGACAGGATGCGCGGCCTCAGCCGCGCAGCGCCTCCCGGAACTTCACCCGCGCGCCCATCTTCAGCAGCGAGTTCTCGTAGATCTTCGCGCCGAGCAGGATCACGACGACGCACGCGACGAGCATGATCGCCAGCGACGCCAGCGGCTCCCACCACTCGGCCTCGTTGAAGAACAGCCGGATCGGCATCCCGACCGGTGCTGAGAAGGGCACGTACGAGAGCACGGTCATCACGACGGGGTTGTCGCCGAAGAAGATGACCAGGAAGTACGGGATCATCGTCAGGTACATCACCGGGGTCATGGTCGCGCCGACGTCCTCCTGCCGCGAGACCATCGACCCTGCGGCGGCGAACATCGCCGCGAGCAGGATGAACCCGAACAGGAAGAACACCGCGAACCAGATCACCGGTCCGCCGAGACCGGCGAGGATCTCGGTCTGACCTGTGACGATCAGTCCCACCGTTCCCACCGCCACGAGCAGCAGGATCTGCGAGATGGCGAGGATCGTGTTGCCGAGGACCTTGCCGGCCAGCAGCACGCGCGCCGGGATGCTCGAGAGCAGGATCTCGATGACGCGCGTCTGCTTCTCCTCGACGACGCTGGTCGCGATCGGGGTTCCGAACATCATCGCGGCCATCATGAACACGAGTCCGAACGCGATGCCCAGGATGTAGCGGAACGGTCCGCTCGCGGAATCCGGGTTGAGCAGCTCGACCTCCGGCGAAGCCGACAGCGCCATCAGCAGACTCTGCGGAGCCTCCTTGTCGGCGATGATCACGAGCCCCGTGGCCGAGGACGGGTCATCGATGACCGCCGCATCGATATCGCCGGACTCGACGAGCGCCGTGGCCTCGTCGCGGCCTTCGACCTCGGTCACGTCGTATCCGCCCATGTCCTCGAGGGCGGATGCCGTGGCCGCCGTCGCCGCGATCGGCGTCGAGCTGGGGTTCGCCGACGAGATGCCGGCCCAGATCACGCCGCCCAGCGCGATGAGCAGCAGGATCGCCGTGGAGATCAGATACGCCTTGCTGCGCAGCTTGGTGCTCAGCTCGCGCTCGGCGACGAGCCAGACGCCCTGCCCTGTGGAGACGGCGGTGGGAACGGGAGAGGCGTTCACTGGATGACCTCCTTGAAGATCTGGGCGAGGGTGGGATGCTGCGGACCGAACTTGCTGACGTCGCCGTCCTGCAGCGCCCGCCGGAGGACCCGCTGTGCCGTGGCGGGGTCGTCGACGTCGAACACGGCGCTGCCGCCCTCGAAGTCGACGACCGTCACGCCCGCCTCGTCGCGCAGCCATCCGACGTCGCCGCTTCCGCTGAGCTCCCACCGCGGTGCGGAGTACTGCTCACGCAGCTGATCGCGAGGGCCGGCGGCGCGGATCGTGCCGCCGGCGATGATGACGAGATCGTCGCAGAGGCGCTCGACGACATCGAGCTGATGCGATGAGAAGAGAACCGAGACTCCGCGCGAAGCGCGCTCCTGCAGCACGCCGGCGACGGTCTCGACCGCGATCGGATCCAGGCCGGAGAACGGCTCGTCGAGGATGAGCACCTCCGGTTCGTGGACGAGGGATGCCGCGATCTGCGCCCGCTGCTGATTGCCGAGCGAGAGTGATTCGATGTTGTCGTTCAGCCGCTCCTCGAGTCCGAGCTCGGTGAGGAGCGCTGTGGCCTTGGCCGTCGCATCCGCTTTGGAGAACCCGTGCAGCCGCGCGAAGTACACGACCTGCTCGAGCACTTTCATCTTCGGGTACAGGCCGCGTTCTTCGGGCATGTAACCGAACTGTCGACGGATGTCGCCGGTGAGCTGCTCGCCGCCGAGGGTGACGGTGCCGCCGTCCGAGGCGAGCAGTCCGAGGATGATGCGCATGGTCGTGGTCTTGCCGGCGCCGTTGCCGCCGACGAAGCCGGTGAGCTGGCCGGAGTGCACAGGGAATGAGATGTCGTCGAGTACGCGCCGAGAGCCGTAGCTCTTGGTGACGCTGTTCAGCTGCAGGGTTCCTGAGGGCATGCTTTCACGCTACGGAGCGGCCGGTGTCGCGGCATCCCCCCTGGGGCGGATATCGACCGTCCGTCATCGGGCGGACACAGCGTTCTCTTACATTCATTGGAATATAGTTCGCTGAGGCGTCGTTGACCCTGCAGAACGTACCCGGCTCGCCCCGAGCCCGAACAGAAGGAACTCCCTGTGACCCGCACCATCGGATACATCGTCGGCAGCATCTCCAGCACCTCCATCAACCGCCGCCTGGCGCGCGTGCTGGCGAACCTCGCACCTGAGGGCACCGAGCTCGTCGAGATCTCGATCAAGGACCTGCCCTTCTACTCGCCCGACTTCGACGGTGACTTCCCGCAGGTCGCCCTCGACTTCAAGAAGGCCATCGCCGACGTCGACGGCGTCATCATCGTCACCCCCGAGTACAGCCGCTCCATCCCCGGCGTCCTGAAGAACGCTCTGGACTGGTCGACCCGCCCGTACGGCGAGATGTCCTTCTTCGGCAAGCCGGTCGCCGTCATCGGCACCTCGGGCTCCGGCGTCGCAACGGCTGCCGCCCAGCAGCACCTGCGCGCCATCCTCGGTCACTTCAGCGCGATCACCATGGGCCAGCCCGAGGGCTTCATCCAGGACCGCCCCGGCCTGTTCACCGAGGACGGCCAGGTCACCGACGAGAGCACCGCCGGCTTCCTGATGGGTTACCTCGAGGCGTTCAACGGCCTCATCTCGCGCGTGCAGCACTCCGCAGAGCTGGTGAACGCGTAAGCATCCCCCCTCCCTTCGCCGAGCCCCCGTCTTGTCGCCGACACCCCGTCTTGGACGCGTCGATAAGACGGGGGCTCGGTGCTAAGACGGGGGCTCGGCGTCAGGACGGGGCTTGCCCCGGCTTAACCAGGGTGCGGGTCGCTAGGTGTGATGTCCAGGGACGTTGTTGTGTGAATCGCTCGTGATTGCTGAGGGGTGAAGGCCTCCGGTTGCGAGAGTGGAGCTGTCTAGAAACCGCTCACACAACACAGGAGGCCTTCGTGTCCCACGCTAACGCTGCTCTGACCCCGCGCGCTCGTTTGCGGCTGGCAAAGCTCATCGTCGAAGAGCATTGGTCTGCCACTGTCGCGGCGAAGATGTTCATGACCTCGCCGCTTACGGCACGCAAGTGGGCGGCGAGGTTTCGCGCCGAGGGGGGCTGCGGGGATGATCGACAGGTCCAGCCGGCCGCGTTCGATGCCTACCAAGACGCCTCCTGAGCTGGTCAAACGGATCGTGAAAGCACGGTGGCGACGCAGGCTCGGCCCGGCACAGATCGCC